>JAEUOZ010000056.1 GCA_016790225.1 Rubrivivax sp. | reverse complement strand
ACCGACGCGTGGAGCTGGGACGCGCCGTTCGTGCACACGGCCAGGAAGTACACCGAGTCGAAGGACGCGACCCTGATCTGGGAAGGCCACAAGGCCGGGCGCGACATCGGCTACTGCCACATCGAGAAGCTGCACAACCTCGAGGCGCTGCCGCCGCACGGCTTCTACGTCAGCTGCTTCCCGCACAAGATCCGCGGCGCCTCGGCGGGCTGGACGCGCGCGGTGGCGATTTTCGACGACAGGCTGTTCGCCTGACCAGACCAACCCACCGAGGAGACACCACGATGACGATCGAACCCAGACCGCCGGGCCTGCGCGCCGCGCTGACGCGCCGGCAGCTGGCGGCCTGCGCGACGGCGGCGCTGCTCGCCGCCCCTGTCGCGCCGGCCCGCGCGCAGACCGCGATCAAGCTCGGCTACACGCCGGTGGCGGTGTTCGCGTCGGCCTTCGTGGCGAAGGAGGAAGGCTCCTTCGCCAAGCGCGGGCTCGATGTCTCGCTGGTGCTGCTGCCGTCGAGTTCGACGATCCCGTCGGCGGTGATGTCGGGCTCGGTGCAGGTGGGCGCGCCGACGCCGTCGGTGATGCTGCAGGCCGTGGACGGCGGCCTGGACGTGGTGGCGCTGGCCAACGCCGCGGTGAGCCCGCCCGACGACGGCGAGTCGGCGCTGCTGGTGCGGGCCGACAGCCCGATCAAGGACGCCCGCGAACTGGCCGGCAAGCGCGTCGGCGTGCCGGGGCTCAACGCGCTGCTGCACGTGCTGCTGCGCCGCTGGATGCTCGACAACGGCGTCGACCACAGGCAGGTCACGTTCATCGAGGCGCCGCTGCCGCAGATGGGCGACCTGCTGCGCGGCGGCTCGGTGGATGCCGTGATCAGCGCCGGGCCGCTGAAGGACAACATCATCCGCGGTGGCGTCGGCCGCCTGCTGCTGCCCTTCGGCCGCGGCGTGCCGCCGGGGCAGACCTTCGGCGTGTACATGGCCACGCGCGAGTGGGCGCAGAAGAACGCCGCCACCGCGAAGGCGTTCGCGGAGGCCATCGCCGAGGGTGCGGCGTACACGCGCGCCAACACCGAGGCCGCACGCGCGCACATCGGCAAGTACGTGCGCGTGCCGCCGCCGGTGCTGGCGGCCATGAACATCACGCCCTCCGATGCGGTGCTGACGCCGGCGCAGCTCACGTGGTGGATCGACGAGATGCGCCGCCAGGACATGCTGCGCACGGCGATCGATCCGGCCCGGCTGATCTTCCGCTAGCGACATGCCCGCCCGCGCCGCCACGCCGCCGCCGCCGCACGGCCCCGTCGCCGCCTCGGTCGCGCCTGCGCCGCTGCCCGCGCGCCGCATGCCGGCCCGCCGCGAGGCGCAGCCCGACCGGCGGCTGAACATCCTGCTCGCCGCGGAGAAGCTGTTCGCCCAGCGCGGCTACCACGCGGTGTCGATCCGCGACATCGCCGCCGAGGCCGGCGTACCGCTTGCGCTGGTGGGCTACTACTACGGCGCGAAGCACGAGCTGTACCACGCGATCTTCGAGTCGTGGGGCGGCCTCGTCGCCACGCGGCTCGACGGGCTGCGCGCCGCCTGCGACGTCGCCGACCTGTCGCGCAGGCTCGATCGCGTCGTCGAGGCCTTCGTGATGCCGGTGGTGGCGATGCACGGCCACCCGGAAGGCCAGTACTGGGCGCTGATGGCCGCGCGCGACCTCGCCGCGCCCACGCCCGAGGCCGACCGTGCCCAGCGCCAGTTCTTCGACCCGATGGCGCATGCCTTCATCGACGCGCTGATGACCTGCGCCCCCGGCGCCACGCGCGGGGGCGTGGCCTGGTGCTACCAGTTCATGCTCGGTGCGCTGCTGCACCACCTGACCGACCAGCGCGTCGAGCGCCTGTCGGGCGGCGAGAACCGCAGCGCCGATCCGGCCGCCGCCGCGCTGCTCGTGCGCTTCATCGTCGCGGGCTTCCGCGCTGTGCTGCACGGCCCCCCTTCCGATCCTGCTCCCCGCAAGGCCCCACGATGATCGACGCCACGCACGACCCAGCGCTGCGCAGCTGGGTGGACAGCGCCCAGTCGCCAGGCTGCGACTTCCCGATCCAGAACCTGCCGTTCGGCGTGTTCCGCCGCGCCGGCTCGGGCCATGCGTTCCGCGGCGGCGTGGCGATCGGCGACCAGATCCTCGACCTCGTGCTGGCGTCGTCGGCCGGCGTGTTCGGGGCGCAGGTCGAGACGACGCTGGCGGCCGCGCGATGCGACCACCTCAACGGGCTGATGGCACTCGGCCGGCCGGCCTGGCGGGCGCTGCGCGCGGAACTGCAGCGCGTGCTGCGCGCCGGCGCGCCCGAGGCAGCGCGGCTGCGCGAGTGCCTGGTGCCGCAGGCGCAGGCCGAGCACGCGCTGCCTGCGCGCATCGGCGACTACACCGACTTCTTCACCTCGTGGCACCACATGCTCAACGCAGGGCGCATCTTCAACCCCGAAGCGCCGCCGCTGCCGAACTTCCGCTGGCTGCCGATCGCCTACCACGGGCGAGCCTCCACCGTGGAGGTCAGCGGCGCGACGGTGCGCCGCCCGCAGGGGCAGTCGCGCGCGCCGGGCGCGGAGGTGCCGGCCTTCGCACCTACGCGCCGGCTGGACTACGAGCTGGAGCTGGGCGTGTGGGTCGGGCCGGGCAACCGCCGCGGCGAGCCGATCGACATCGCCGTGGCCGGTGAGCACCTGTTCGGACTGTGCCTGCTGAACGACTGGTCGGCGCGCGACGTGCAGGCCTGGGAATCGATGCCGCTGGGCCCGTTCCTCGCGAAGAACTTCCTGACCTCGGTGTCGCCGTGGATCGTCACGTTCGACGCGCTGGAGCCGTACCGCTGCGCGCTGCCCCGCGATGCCTCCGACCCGCCGACACTGCCCCACCTGCAGCCGCCGGAGTCGGCCGGCCGCCAGGGCTACGACATCCAGCTGCAGGCCTCGCTGCTCACCGCAGCCGGCGGCGCGCGCGAGTTCGTACTCTCGCGCAGCAGCTTCCGCCACGGCTACTGGTCGGTGGCGCAGATGCTCGCGCACCACACCGAAGGCGGCTGCGCGATGCGCCCGGGCGACCTGTTCGGCACCGGCACGCAGTCGGGCCCCGGCACCGGCGAACAAGGCTGCCTGCTCGAGCTGACGCGCGGTGGCCGCGAGCCGGTGACGCTGGACAACGGCGAGCAGCGCAGCTTCCTGCAGGACGGCGACACGGTGGTGCTGCGCGCCTGGTGCGAGGCGCCCGGCCGGGCGCGCATCGGGCTGGGGGAGTGCCGGGGGACGGTGGCGCCTTGAACCGCGACCCGCGCGTCGCGGGATGCCCGGCCCCTCAGCGCCGCAGCAGCGCGGCTGCCCCAAAGCCGCTGCGGACCAGATCGGCGATCCGAACCGCCATGCTGCGTCCAGGATCGAACGGAAGGTCCTCGAATCCGAACGCCGCATGGAGCGCCCGGACATCGTCATCCAGCGGATGCGTCAGCACGCAGAAGCAACCGACCTGGTCGGACAGGCGCACGGCGGTGGTCAGCGCATAGAACATGAGCGATCGCGCAATGCCCTGCCCTTGCCACCGCAAGTCGACCGCCAACTGGCCCAGCAGGATGGCTGGCAACGGGTCGGGTCGATTGCGCTGCTGCGCCTTGGGCAACCAGGCTCGCTCGACCTGCGCCGTCGACAGACTCACGTAGCCGACGATGCCTCCAGCTTTCGCATCGCAGATCACGGTCGTCCGCGAGACTCCCAGTTCCTGGTTGCGCCAGGCGTGGCGGCGGAACCAGTGGTTCAATGCGTCGCGCCCGCAATCGAACGCCGCGGTGTCGTCATCGGCCGCCAGAGGTCGCGGCGGCGTGAAGGCGGCAGTCGTGTCTGAACTCACTTCTGCCAGACCGGGCGAGTCTTGGAAAGCTTTCGAAGCGCCGGGACTGCTCTCGCAGGCGCACTGGCCCAGGCCTCGAACCGGGCCCAGTCCTTCGCCGCGATCGTCACGATGCGGCGATTGAGCAGATCGGTCTCGGCGGCTTCGAGAGCGCGCCGCCTCACGAAGTCACTGAGACTGGTACTGGCTTGTTCGGCCGCGGCCTCCAACAAGGCACGTTCGCCGGCACTGACGCGAACACTCAGAACAGCGGCGGATGCGGATGGCATGAGGACTCTCCCAAGAGGCGTATGACAATAGCATACATGTCTGTGAACAGCTGCGTTGAGCCAACCACCGCACCACGCTCGCGGGAACAGCATCTCCGTCGCCAGATGGCACAGACTGGGCCGCGTAGCCCCTCGGCTCGCTGCCGCTCACCAGCGCGTGGCCGAGCGTGCCGGGCGGTACCTCTTGGACGTAGCTCACGCTGGCGTTCTTCGCCGCTATCCACAGGCCCCGCTTCCGGGCGCGCGCCGTCCGGCTGGGGCGGATCGAGATCCAGCCCCAGCACGGCCAGCACCTGGGCCACCCGGTTGAATTCCAGATCGCTCAGCGCGCCCGCCTCCAGGCCGACCAGCGTCTGCCAGGCGCTCGCCAGCGGCACGCCATGCGTCGAACCGGCAACGTCGACGGCCGCCTCAAGCCGGCATGCAATGGACCACCTCGCGCCTTGCCCCCGACTGATCGAGTGCTGTCATTGCTATCATTGCTGTCTTCGCCAGCAACAGAAATCCCTGTGGGAACGCTCACGATTCGCAACCTGGAGGATCCGCTTAAGAGCCGCCTGAGACTGCGTGCCGCGGCCCGCAATCGATCCATGGAAGAGGAGGCGCGCCAGATCCTGCGCGCCGCGCTTCAGGAGAACGTTGCGCCGACCGAAGATCTGGGCAGCAGGATCCGCTCCCGCTTCGCCGCATTGGGCGACATTCAACTCGCCCTCGAGCCCCGTGAACCGCCGAACGAGCCACCGGGGTTCGAGGACTCGCCACCCGCACAACGCCCCAAGGTCCGCAAGCCTGGAGCGGTTCGTCGATGAGCACGCTGCTGGACACGAACGTGCTGTCCGAACTTCTCAGAAGCCAGCCGGCGCCTTCCGTGCTGGCTTGGTTCGCCGAGCAGCCGCCCGAAAGCCTGTTTGTCAGCGCCGTCACGCAAGCGGAAATGATGCTCGGCGCCCGGCTGCTGCCAGCCGGAAAGCGACGCAAGGCCCTGGAGACGGCGCTCGTGGCGATGTTCTCCGAGGACTTTGCCGGCAGGATCCTGCCCTTCGACTCGGCAGCGGTCGATGCCTATGTCGAGATCATCAGTGGGCGACGGGAGATCGGTCGGCCCATCTCCCAGTTCGACGCGCAGATCGCGGCCATCGCGAGGCGGGCTGGCGCCCGACTGGCCACCCGGAACACCGACGACTTCCGGAACTGCAAGGTTGGGTTGATCGACCCGTGGACCAGGCTGGTCTCGTGAGACGCCCGCAGCCTGTTTCGAGTGCTGGGCTGCCGCCAGGCGCACGCCGAGAGACCTACCGCTGATGTTGAAGGCCCCATGACGATGCCGCCGTTTCGACGCGACGACTTCGCCGACAACCCAGATCATCCGCCTCGAATCGCGCCTCAAACGACAACGGCCCCTCACCTTGCGATGGGGGGCCGCTGAAAGGGCTGTGCCCGGTGTTACCTGGGGTGGCTGATGGGACTCGAACCCACGACGACCAGAATCACAATCTGGGACTCTACCAACTGAGCTACAGCCACCGTAGAGCCGCAGATTATAGGCTGGCGGCGCGGCCGCCGTCGGCTGCGGGCCCTCAGCGGGCTGCCGACGCGGCGGCCTCGGGCGCCTTCAATTCGGCCTTGTGGCGTTTCTTGAGCGCCAGGTAGTAGGCCTCGCTTTCGGCCGCCGCCCAGGCTCGGGCGAACTGTTGCGGGATGGCCGGGTTAGCCAGCGCTTCGGGGTCAGCCGGCAACACTTTCTGGACCAGCCCCACCCAGTAGCCCTGCTCGCCCAGACTGACGCCCACGGGCGCGGGCAGCTTGTCGGCGTCCATCCTCAGCACGGCATCGATCACTTCGGGGGGCAGGCCACCCGCGGAGCGGGAAACCACCTGCACACCACCCAGCGGGGTTCCTGGCTTCTGCGTGATCGAGGCCAGCAGGGCTTCACCCTCCTTGCGCGCCATCTCGGCGGCCTGCTTGCGGACCACGGCCTGGCGCACCTTGTCGCGCACGTCCGCGATGGGCGGCAGGCGGGCTGGCTGGTGCTTCACGATGCGGGCGGACACCAGCTGGCTGTTGCCCAGGTCGACAGCGTCGGTATTGCGCTTGTTGGTGATCGAATCGGTGCTGAACAGGGCTTCCAGCAGCTTGGGGTTGCTCATCGGGCCCGCGGCCCCCGGCACCGGGTTGCGAAGCACCGTCGCCGTGCGCTTGTCCAGCTTGAGCTTGTCGACCACCGGCTGCAGGCTGTCGGCCTGCTCGTAGACCGTATTGGTGAACTGCTCGGCCGCCTCAGCGTAGCGGCGCTGTGCCAGCTGACGCTTGACCTCACTGTCGATCTCCGCACGAACGGCCTCGAAGGGCTTCTTCTCGCCGCCGCGCACCGCATCCAGGCGAATGACGTGGTAGCCGAAGTCGGATTCGATCACCGGGCTGATCTCGCCGGGCTTCATGCCGAAGACCGCATCCTCGAAGGGCTTGACCATGGCGCCGCGGCCGAAGAAGTCCAGATCGCCGCCGCGCTCGGCCGAGCCCACGTCCTCGGAGTTCTTGCGTGCCACGTCGGCAAAGCTGGCCGGGGCCTTGCGCAGCTGGGCCAGCAACTCTTCGGCACGCGCCTTGGCCTTCTGCTTCTCAGGCGCCGGGGCGGCCTTGTCGGCCTTGATCAGGATGTGGCTGGCACGGCGCTCTTCGGCCGCGGTGTAGCGGCTGGCGTTCTCGGCGTAGTACTTGCGCAGCTCGTCTTCCGACACGCTGAGGGACTTCTTCAAGCCCTCGAGATCCAGCAGCACGTATTCCACCTCGGCCTGCTCAGGCAATCTGAAGGGGCCTTCGTTGGCCTTGTAGTAGGCCTCGATGTCCGCCTCGCTCGGGTTGACCTTGGCCTCGAACTCCTTGGCCCCGAAGAGCCGGGCCTGCACTTCCCGCCGCTGCATCACGGCCTGCACCGCGGCATCCACCGATGCCTTGGGTGCCGTCGCGGTGGCTGCGATGCCGGCCAGCACCTGGCGCACGCCGATATCCGTGCGCAGCTGTTGCGCGAACATCTCGGAACTCATGCCCTGCGCGGCCAGGATGTCCTTGTTGACCGAGCCGTCGGCGTTGCGCAAGGGCGCGAACTGCGGGTCGCTCAGGAACAGACGCTGCAGGCGCTGATCGGTCGGGAAGAGATGCTGCTTCTGCGCTGCGGCCATCAGCACACGCTCGCGCATCATGCCTTCCAGCGTCTCCTTGCGGGCCTCGGGCGTATCGAGCAGCTTCACGTCGATGTTGGGCATCTGGCGGCGCAGCCGATCGATGTTGCGCTGGTGCGCCGCATCCCACTCGGCCTGCGTGATCGCCTGGCCTTCGACCTCGGCCACCTTGCGATTGCCCGCCTCGCGGAACTGCGTATAGCCCTCCACGCCGAAGAAGACGAACGACGGGATGATGAGCAGCACCACGAAGCCCAGGACCCAGCGGGTATGCGTGCGGAAGAAGTCAAACATGAAGTGCGATGAAGTACGGCCTCGCAGCCTTGGTTGCCTGCCGCCCGTCGGGGTTCCCGGTTCGGCACAAAACGACAAAGGCGAACCTGCGTTCGCCTTGTTCTCATCATCTGGTGGGTGCTGACGGGATCGAACCGCCGACCTACGCCTTGTAAGGGCGCCGCTCTGCCAGCTGAGCTAAGCACCCAGGGTGCCGGACGGGCCCCAACCGGCCCGCGCAGCCTTCAGTTCAGGGCATCCTTCAAGGCCTTGCCCGGGCGGAACTTGGGCACCTTGGCCGCCTTGATCTTGATCGTGCCACCGGTGCGCGGATTGCGGCCGGTGCGCGCCGCGCGCTTGGTGACCGCAAAGGTGCCGAAGCCCACGATGGACACGCTGCCGTTCTTCTTCAAGGTGGTGCGCACACCGGCAATCACCGCCTCCAGGGCGCGCGAGGCGGCGGCCTTGGAGATGTCTGCCTGCTTGGCAATGTGCTCGATGAGTTCAGACTTGTTCACGAAGGGCCCCCTCTACAGAAAAGGTGTCTCGGATTCTCAGTTTCCGCTCTTGGGCTGCTGCGAAAACAGACCCCAACGTCTGGACCCCGGCTTCCGCGCAGAGGCGGCATTCTATGCCCGTTCACCCGGCTGCTCCGCAGAGGGAAAGACCCGGTCCGGGCTGTCGGCCGCGGGCCCGACGGAGCCGATCACCGCGGCTCAGGCGCGTGCCGCGGGCTGGCGCACCACGAGGGCCACGCCGAGCGCCGACAAGGCCATGCCAGCCAGCACCAGCGGCGTCAGCGATTCCCCGAAGAGCAGCCAGGCCAGCACCGCCGTGCACGGCGGCACGAGGTACATCAGGCTCGCCACGCGCGTGGCCGCGCCGCGCTGGATCAGCAGCACCAGCAGCGAACTGGCCCCCAGCGACAGCGCCAGCACCGACCAGGCCATGGCACCGATCAGGGCCGCATTCCAGCGCATGGGTTCGCTTTCCAGCAAGGCCAGCGGCAGCGTGGTCACGAGGGCGGCCACCATCTGCACCGCGGTCGCGCCGCGCACGTCGCCCGGCTGAACGAAACGCTTCTGGTACAGCGTGCCGGCGGTGATGCACAGCAACGCCGTCACCGCCATCGCCAGCGTGGCGGCACTGGCCTCGCCCACGCCCAGCTTGCGCCACACCACCATCACCAGCCCCGCCAGACCCAGCGCCAGGCCCAGCCATTGCCGGCCGCCGATGGCCGGGCCTGAAGCGGCCCCGCTGCGCGCCATCCACAGCGCGGTCAACAGCGGCTGCAGACCGACGATCAGCGCCGCCATGCCCGCCGACATGCCGGCCTTCACCGCCGCCCAGACCCCACCCAGATAGCCGGTCTGCATCAGCAGGCCCACGACGGCCAGGTGCAGCCACTGCCGCCGGTCCTGCGGCCAGCGGGCGCCCGACCAGTGCATCCACACCACAAAGGCCAGGATCGACAAGGCAAAGCGCCAGCAGAGAAAGCTGAACGGCGGCGCATGCGGCATGCCGAACTTGGCCACCACGAAGCCGGTGCTCCAAATGAGCACGAACAGCGCGGGCGCGGCGCGTGTCCAGTCCGCCTGCGCGGCAGGCGGCGTGCCGCCCGGCGCGGTCATTTGACCTTGGCGCGGATCTCGGGCAGGGCCTTGCGCAGGTAGTAGATCATCGACCAGATGGTCAGCACAGCCGCGGCGTAGATCAGCACCGTGCCCCAGACGCGCGTGTCGATGACGCGAAAGAGCGGCCCATCAAACAGCAGGAAGGGTATCGCCACCATCTGCACAGCCGTCTTCACCTTGCCCAGCATGTGCACCGCCACGCTGCGCGAGGCGCCGATCTGCGCCATCCATTCGCGCAGCGCCGAGATGGCGATCTCGCGGCCGATGATCACGAAGGCCACGAAGGCGTTGATGCGATCGAGCTGCAGCAGGATCAGCAACGCCGCGCAGATGAGGAACTTGTCGGCCACCGGATCCAGGAAGGCACCGAAGGCCGAGGTCTGGTTGAGCTTGCGCGCCAGCCAGCCATCCAGCCAATCGGTGAAGGCCACGGCCACGAAGAGCACGGTGGCGAGCAGGTTGCGCTGGTCCGCATCCAGCGGCAGGTAGAACGTCCCCACGATCAGCGGGATGGCCACGATGCGTGCCCAGGTCAGCAGGGTCGGCAGGGTCAGGAACATCGCGGCATTGTCCAGAAGGGCTCTCGGGCTCGGCGCTCAGACGTCCAGCGTGCGGGGCTTGAAACGCCGCTGGTCGTCGAAGAGGAAGACTTCGGTGAAACGCCAGGGCCTGGGCAGATGCCCGACCGGCGGAAAGGGCGCCGCGCGCCGCACGGCGTTGATCGCCAGCTGCACCGTGTCCACCGCCTGACGGGGCTGACGCTGCACGCGGATGTTCTGGATGCTGCCGTCCACATAGAGCTCGATCTCCAGGATCGGGATCGCCAGCAGCGGCTCGGGTGGCGTGCCCATGTAGGTCATGTCCGGATTGGCCTGCACCAGGCGCCGCGCGGCCAGCGTGCGGTACTCGGTCCAGTTTCTGGCTTCGCGGGTGATGGGCGGCGGCGGCGCGGGTGCGGCAGCCGGGGGCGGTAGCGGCCGCTGGGCTACCGGCGGCGGGGGCACCGCAGAGGGCATCGGCGCGCGGGGCGGAGGCGGCGGCGCAGGCTTGCGCGTGGCGCAGCCGCCCAGCGCAGCCAGCCCGGCCAGGCCCGCCAGGCCACTCAGCCCGAGCCCGGCGGTGCGGCCCAGCAACCAACGTCGATCGTTGGCCGTTTTGCCGGCCAGGGGTTGCAGGACGGCGGCCACCTCGCTGGCCGGCGCGCAGGCGGCTGCGGCCAAGGGCCTGAGCTCGCCGCCATGTGGATCAGTGCAGGGCACGGTAGATCTCCTCGGCCAGCTCGTGCGAAATGCCTTCGACACCGGCCAGCTCTTCAACACTGGCGCCCGCGACTCCGCGGACGCCCCCAAACCGTTGCAGCAGGCGAGCGCGCTTCTTGGGGCCGACGCCGGGAATCTCTTCCAGGCGGCTGCCCCCGGTGCGCACGCTCGCACGCCGGGCACGCATGCCGGTGATCGCGAACCGGTGCGCTTCGTCCCGGATCTGCGCCACCAGCATCAGCGCAGCCGAATCATGCCCGAGATGCACCTTCTCGCGCCCGTCGGCAAAAACCAGTTCCTCCAGGCCCACCTTGCGTCCCTCGCCTTTTTCGACGCCGGCAATGAGCCCGAGATCGAGGCCCAGCTCCTCGAAGACCTCGCGCGCCATCGCCACCTGGCCCTTGCCGCCATCCACCAGCACCAGATCGGGGAGCCGCTGGCGGGCATCGGCAGCGGGCTCGATGCCCTCGCGCGTCGCCTCGGCCAGCGCCTGCGCCAGCTTGGCATAGCGCCGCGTCAGCACCTGGCGCATCGCCGCGTAATCATCGCCACCGGTGATGCCGTCGATGTTGTAGCGACGGTACTGGTCGTTGCGCATCGCGTGGTTCTCATACACCACGCAGGAGGCCTGCGTGGCCTCTCCGGCCGTGTGGCTGATGTCGAAGCACTCCACGCGAAAGCCGTCCAGATCCGCCACCTCGATGTCCAGCGCTTCGACCAGGGCCCGGGTGCGCTGGCGCTGCGAGCCTTCTTCGCTCAGCAGGCGCGCCAGCGCGATCTCGGCGCCCTTGATCGCCATGTCCAGCCAGATGCGCCGCTGCTCGCGCGGCTGGTGCTGGGCGCGCACCTTCAGCCCGGCCGCCTGGCCGACGGCCTCGATCAGGGCCGCATCCACCTCGTGGCTGACCAGCAGCGCCGGCGGCACGGGCTGGCCCACGTAGTGCTGCACGATGAAGGCCTCCAGCACCTGCTGCTCGGGTGAACGGTCAGCGGCCCGCGGCTCGGCCAGCGCCGCATCCCAGGTGGTGGCATCTTCCACATGGCGCGGAAAGTAGGCACGGTCGCCCAGGTGGCGACCGCCGCGCACCATCGCCAGGTTGACGCAGGCGCGCCCACCCTGCACCTTGGCCGCCAGCACGTCCACGTCGCGATCGGCCGCCGTGAGGCTGCTGACATCCACCGACTGCTGGTGCAGCACGCGCGACAGGGCCGAGATGCGATTGCGCAGCTGCGCCGCCTTCTCGAACTCCAGCACCTCGGCGTGCGCCATCATGCGCTGCTGCAGATCGGCCAGAACCTGCTCGGTGTCGCCCAGCAGAAAGGCCTCTGCATCCTTGACATCACGGGCGTAGTCTGCCGCGGCCACGAAGCCCACGCAGGGGCCCGAGCAGCGCTGGATCTGATACAGCAGGCAGGGCCGCGTGCGGTGCGCGTAGACCGTGTCCTCGCAGGTGCGCAGGCGGAAGACCTTCTGGATCAGCAGGATGGTCTCCTTCACGGCCCAGGCCCCCGGGTACGGCCCGAAGTAGCGGTGCTTGCGGTCCACGGCACCGCGGTAGTAGGCCACGCGCGGGAACGGGTGCGTGACCAGCCGCAGGTACGGGTAGCTCTTGTCGTCGCGAAAGAGGATGTTGAACCGGGGGTTCAGCGTCTTGATGAGGTTGTTTTCCAGCAGCAAGGCTTCGGCTTCCGTGCGCACCACGGTGGTCTCCAGCCGCACGATGCGCGACACCATGGAGCCGATGCGCGTGCCGTCGTGATCCTTCTGGAAATAGCTGCTCACGCGCTTCTTCAGGTGGCGCGCCTTGCCCACATAGAGCAGCTGGTCCTGGGCATCGAAGTAGCGGTAGACGCCAGGCAGGCCCGGCAGGCGCGCCACCTCGGCCAGCAGCCGGGCGCGCGCCTCGTCTGCGCCTGCTGCTTCGGCCCCGTCGGGTGCGCTGTCTTGCCGCTTGCTCATCGAAGCGCATTGTTACAGCTGTCCATAATCGGGCGATGGCGCCAAGCACAGCACGCACCTGGGATCTGTTCTGCCGGCTGGTGGACAACCTGGGTGACGTGGGCGTGAGCTGGCGCCTGGCCTGCGATCTGGCGGCCCGCGGCGAGCGTGTGCGCCTCTGGGTGGATGACCGCGCACCGCTGAACTTCATGGCGCCGCATGGCGCGCCGGGCGTGGAGGTGCATGCCTGGCCCGCACAGGACACGCAGGCGATCTGGCCCGAGCCGGGCGACGTGGTCATCGAGACCTTCGGCTGCGAGCTGCCGGCCGGCTTCGTGCAGGCGATGGCCGAGCGTCGCCTGCCGCCCGTCTGGCTGAACCTGGAGTACCTGAGCGCGGAAGACTTCGTCGAGCGCAGCCATGCCCTGCCCTCGCCGCAGCGCAACGGCCTGCCGAAGTGGTTCTTCTATCCCGGCTTCAGTTTGCACACCGGCGGGCTGCTGCGCGAGACCGGCCTGCTGCAGGCCCGCGGCGCCTTCGATCGCGAAGCCTGGCTGGGCCGCCAGGGCATCCGCCTGCTGGCGCAGGAGCGCGTGGTGCTGGTCTTCTGCTACACCAACCCGGCGCTCGAATCGCTGCTGTTTGCGCTGGCGGATCGGCCCACGCTGCTGCTGCTGACACCCGGCCCGGCCCAGAAGCAGGTGCACGATCTCGCGCCCCGCTTGCCCCGGCTGCTGCGCTTTGACAGCCTGCCCTGGCTGACGCAGCCGGAATTCGACCAGGCACTGTGGAGCAGCGACCTGAACCTCGTGCGCGGCGAGGACTCGCTGGTGCGGGCGATCTGGGCCGGCGCGCCGCTGCTGTGGCAGCTGTATCCGCAGGAGCCTGAGGTGCGATCGGTCAAGCTCGAGGCCTGGCTGAAGACGGCGCTGGCCGATACGCAGGATGCCGCGCTGGCGGCGCCCCTGGGCAAGGTCTACCGGCAGTACAACGGCCTGCACGGCCATTCGCCACGCGCCGCGCTTCGCCTGCCCGAAGAGACGGCCTGGCAAGCCCAGGCCGCCCGGCTGCAGCAGCGACTGGGCGCCCAGGCCGATCTGGTCACCCGGCTGCAGGGCTTCGTGAACAGCCATTCAGCCTGAAACTGCCCGTCCAAAAGCTAGAATCGCGGGCTTTGCGCGCCGCGCCTTGCCGCCCCACAGGCCAGGCCCACCCCCACACGAGGCCGCGCGCCCCTTCACCGGAAGCCTGAAGTCCAGGCCACAGCCCATGAAACTCGCTCAAGAAATCCGCGCCGGCAACGTCATCATGCAGGGCAAGGACCCGATGGTCGTCCTCAAGACCGAGTACAGCCGCGGCGGCCGCGGCGCCGCCACGGTGCGCATGAAGATGAAGAACCTGCTCAACGGCGGCGGTGCCGAAGTGGTCTTCAAGGCCGACGACAAGATGGACCAGATCATCCTGGACAAGCGCGAGTGCACGTATTCGTACTTCGCCGATCCGATGTACGTGTTCATGGACACCGAGTACAACCAGTACGAGGTGGAAGCCGAGAACATGGGCGATGCCATCCAGTACCTGGAAGACGGCATGCAGGTCGAAGTGACCTTCTATGACGGCAAGGCGATCAGCGTGGAACTGCCGACCACCGTGGTGCGCGAAATCGAGACCGATCCCGCCGTCAAGGGCGATACCTCCGGCAAGGTGCTGAAGCCGGCCAAGCTCAAGGGCACGGGCTTCGAGATCAGCGTGCCGATCTTCGTGGAAAACGGCGACCGCGTCGAAATCGACACCCGCACGCACGAATACCGCAAGCGCGTCTGATTCACCGGTGACTCAGGGCACGCCAGTGCCCTGATCGTCTCTGGCGGCCCGATTTGTGCATGATCGCGCCATGAGCTTCGATTTTGATGCCGCCGTGCAGGCGCCCTTTCGCATGCAGCCGGGGCTGCGGCGCCTGGCGGACGGCGTACCCCATCTCACACCGGCAGCACCGGGCTCGCGCCACCAGCGCGAAAAGCTGGCGGTGCTGTCGCGGTTCTGGCCTCAGGCCCTGCTGGTGCACGGCGGCTTCGATGAGACCGCCGCCTTGCACGCCTTGCTCGCCCACGCAGCCACCGAGCATCCGCAGACCCTGCAGTGGGACGGCCGATCCGCCACGGCCCTGGGCGTTTGCATCGGCCCTCAAGCTGAGATCCAGACCTTGCAGCCCGGCCGCTTCGGCCAGGGCGACGAGGTGGGCCGATGCCTGGCGGGATTGCCCCCCCGCTGGCGCCTGGCGGGCCTGCTTGCGCTGGCCTTCGAAGACGATCTGGCGCTGGTGCGGGGCGCCGATGCCAGCATCCCCTGGCTGGCCGTGGCCCTGCCATCCCACTGGGCACCGGAAGAGAAGATCGGCCGCCACTTCGCCGCCGTGCATGCCCCGGTGGCCGACAACCGCCTGCTGCTGGCGGCCTCGGATTCGCTGATGCGTCTGGTCACCTCGGGCGAACGCTGGGAGCGTTTTGTCTGGACCATCACCGGCCATCCCCGGCTGCACGCCCATCCGGATCGTGTCGATCCGCAGCGCTTTGCCGGTGCCGCCGATCCCGAAGCCTTGTCCGGCCTGGCCTGGTGGCGCACGGAACGCCAGTCCTTCATTCCGCTGCCTGCGCTGCCCGGGCACGCGGTCTTCACCATCCGCATTGCCGTCACGCCGCTGCGTGAGGCGCTGGCCGATGCGCAGCGCGCGCGTCAGGTGCACGACGCCCTCGCCTCCATGAGCGATGAGGTGATCAGCTACCGCGGCCTGCGCGAGGTTCGCCCGGCCTTGCTGGCCTGGCTCTCCGGCCGGGCGCAGCCCGCCGGCCCGGCTGGGGCCGAGCGCGGCGGGTGAAGACCGAGCCCATCGTCCCGGCCCGGCTGGTCTTCGAAGCCGACGGTCCGCCGCGCTCCGAGTTGTTCGGCGATATCTACCACCCACGTTCAGGCGCACTGGATCAAGCTCGCCAGGTCTTCCTGGCGGGCAACGGCCTGCCCTCGCGCTGGCGCGGACGAAGGCGCTTCGTGATCCTGGAGACCGGCTTCGGCCTGGGCAACAATTTCCTCGCCACCTGGCAGGCCTGGCGCGATGACCCCCAGCGGCCCGGGCAGTTGGTCCACGTGGCGATCGAGAAGCACCCGCCCTCGGCAGACGATCTGGCACGCGCGCAGCAGGGCTCGCCGCTGTCGGCCCTGGCGGAGCAGCTGCTGGCGGCCTGGCCGCCCTTGACGCCCGGCGTGCACCTGATCGATCTGGAAGGCGGCCGCGTGCGCCTGCTGCTGGCCCTGGGCGAGGTGACCCGCCTCCTGCCAGCCCTGGAACTGCAGGCCGATGCCTTCTACCTGGATGGCTTTGCACCCGCGTGCAACCCGGCGATGTGGTCGAGACCGGTGATGGCCGCCTTGGGCCGAAGGGCGGCGCCCGATGCCACCGCGGCGACCTGGAGCGTGGCGCGCGAGGTGCGCGAGGGCCTGCGCAGCGCCGGCTTCGAGGTCGAACGGGTGGCCGGCAGCGGCGGCAAGCGGCAGCAATGCCAGGCGCGTTACGCACCGGCCTTCGTGCCACGGCGGCCCCCTTCGCGCAGACCGGCCGCGGCCGAGGCGCTGCTCGACACGAGCGAGGCGTCACGCCACGCCCTCATCATCGGCGCGGGCCTGGCCGGCGCCGCCGTGGCCGATGCCCTGGCGCGCCAGGGCTGGCGCTGTACGGTGCTGGACCGCCACGCCGCGCCGGCGCAGGAAGCGTCCGGCAACGCCGCGGGCTTGTTCCACGGCACCGAGCACGCAGACGACGGCCCGCACGCGCGCTTCACGCGCGCCGCGGCCCTGCTGGCCGCCGCCCGCTACCGCGCCTTGATCGAAGCAGGCCGGGTTGCCGGCCGGGCGCAAGGCCTGCTGCGCCTGCGTCCGGCGACGGCGGTGCCTGCGGGGCCTGAAGCGTACGTCAAACTCTTGACATCCACGGAGGCCGCCGACGCAGCGGGCCTGCCCCTGCCGGGGCCTGCCTGGCTCTATGCGGGCGGTGGCTGGATCGCGCCTGGCCCGCTGTGCCGCCATTGGCTTGCCGCTCCGGGCATCGTGTTCCAGGGCGGTGCGCGCACCGCTCGCATCTTGAGAATGGGCGAGGAATGGCAGGCCTGGGACGAACAAGGCCGCTGTCTGGCCAGCGCGCCCGTGGTGGTGCTGGCGGTCGGCGCGGCCGAGCTGCCGCCCATGGGGCCACAAGCCGAAGCGGCGCTGCCCGCGCTGGCCCGCGTTCGCGGTCAGGTCAGTTGCGCCAGGCCGGCGCCGGGCTGGTCGCTCAAGCGGCCGCTGGCCGGACATGGCTATGTGCTGCAGCTGGAGGATGGCCGCTGGCTCTTCGGCGCGACGTCCCAGGCGGATGAAGACGACCCCGCAGAGCGGGCGCAGGATCACGGGCACAACCGGGCACGCCTGGCCTCGCTGCTGGGCCGCGCCTTCGAGCCGGCCGGCCCGACCGAAGGTCGCGTGGGTTTCCGGGCCGTCGCGGCCGATCGCCTGCCGCTCATCGGCGCGCTGCCGTTGCACGCCAGCCAGCTGCCGCCGGGAACGCGGCTGGATCAGTGCCGCTACGTGCCGCGACTGCCAGGCGCCTACGCGGTGCTGGGCCTGGCCTCACGCGGGCTGACCTGGGCACCTTTGGCCGCTGAGATCGTCGCCAGCTGGATCACCGGCGCACCGATGCCGCTGGAAAGCGATCTGCTGGACGCCGTGGATCCGGCGCGCGCGCTGGTGCGCGAGGCGCGACGCTCGCCCTAGGACTCCTTACCGGCCCGGTTCAGTCACCGCCACCACCGCCCCCGTCACCCGAGCCACCGCCGGCGTCCGTGGCGTCGTTGTCCTGCGGCGGGCCGGAGCCATCGCCGGGCTCGGGCTGCGTCTTGCGCCCGGCCTTCTCGCGCGCCTTCTCTTCCTTCTTCTGCTTCTTGGCGAGTTCGCGCTGGCGCTTCTCGTAGGCGTAGTTCGGTTTGGCCACGGCGGTCCTTTGGAAGTTGGGCGAACGGCAGTCGTCTGCGCGGATCAGTAGTGAAGGGTCTGCACGCCCTGGGGCGTGCCCAGCAGGCAGAGATGGGCACGGTGGCGCGCGAAGATGCCCACCGTCACCACCCCGGGCCACTGGTTGATCTCGGCTTCCAGCCCGGGCGGGTCGTCGATCTGCAGGCCCAGCACGTCCAGGATCGGCAGGCCGTTGTCGGTCAGCACGCCCGGGCGCAGCCGAGCCTGCCCGCCCATCGCCTGAAAGCGGCGCGTGATCTGGGCCACGGCCATCGGGATCACCTCCACGGGCAGCGGAAATCGGCCCAGCACCGCCACACGCTTGCTCTGATCGGCGATGCAGATGAAGCGCTCGGCCAGATCGGCCACGATCTTCTCGCGCGTGAGCGCCGCGCCACCGCCCTTGATCATGCAGCCGCGGCCGTCGATCTCGTCGGCGCCGTCGACATAGACGCCCAGACGCTGCACCTGGCTGGCCTCGATCACCGGGATGCCGTGGCTTTGCAGGCGCTGGGAGCTGGCTTGCGAGCTGGACACCGCGCCCGCCAGCGGCAGCCCGCTCGCGGCCAGCGCATCGATGAAGCAGTTCACGGTGGAACCCGTGCCCACGCCGACGACGCTGCCTGCCTGCACATGCGCCACGGCCGCGCGCCCGACCGCGGCCTTGAGTTCATCCTGCGACAGCAGGATCGGCGTGGGGCTGGGCTTGGCTGCGGGTGGCGTGCTGTTCATCGAGGGTGCGCGGTCTGCTCGGCCAGGCGCGCCGAGGGCTTTGGGACAATCGGCTCATTATGGCCCTCGTCCCCTATGCGCTGACGCGCCCTTTCCTGTTCGGTCTTGACCCGGAACAGGCCCACGATCTCACGCTGGAGGCTCTGGCCCGACTGCAGAACACCCCGCTGCAGTGCGCCTGGCAGCAGGCCCGCGTGGCCGATCCGGTCCAGCTGGCCGGCCTGCGCTTTCCCAACCGCGTGGGCCTGGCGGCCGGGCTGGACAAGAACGGCCGCTGCATCGATGGCCTGGGCGCCATGGGATTCGGCTTCATCGAGGTCGGCACGGTCACGCCCAAGGCCCAGCCGGGCAACCCCAAGCCGCGCATGTTCCGGCTGCCCGATGCGCAGGCCCTGATCAACCGCCTGGGCTTCAACAACGATGGGCTGGACGCCTTCCTGTCCAACGTCCAGCGCGCGCGCAGCTTTCGCGCGGGCGGCGGCATCCTGGGCCTGAACATCGGCAAGAACGCGGCCACGCCGATCGAGCGCGCGGCCGACGATTACCTGCTGGGCCTGTCCGGCGTCTATCCGCATGCCGATTACGTGACGGTCAACATCAGCAGCCCCAACACCCAGAACCTGCGTTCGCTGCAGAGCGATGAGGCGCTGGACGCCCTGCTGGGCGCATTGCAGCAGCGCCGCGCGGAGCTGCAGCGCCAGCACCGCCGCACGGTGCCGCTGTTCCTGAAGATCGCGCCGGATCTGGATGCCGCTCAGGTGCGGGTGATCGCCGCCACCGTCAGCCGCAATGGCATCGACGGCGTGATCGCCACCAACACCACCATCGCCCGCGAGGCCGTGGCGGGCCTGCCGCATGCCCAGGAAACGGGTGGCCTGAGCGGCCAGCCGGTGTATGAAGCCAGCAACGCCGTGATCCGCCTGTTGCGCGCCGCGCTCGGGCCGGATGTGCCCATCATCGGCGTGGGTGGCGT
The DNA here is from genome assembly GCA_016790225.1 of Rubrivivax sp. The sequence continues at coordinate 22,688 of JAEUOZ010000056.1, read as the reverse complement.
GATGTCGGGCGCGCAGGCACTCGGCAAGATCGAGGCCGGCGCGGATCTCGTGCAGATCTACACCGGCCTGATCTACCGCGGGCCGGCGCTGGTGCGCGAAGCGGCCTTGGCACTCCAGGCTCAACCCGCCAGTTGACGGCGGGGCGCCGCGCGCCGATGCTTCAGGCGGCGCCCGACCTTGAAGAGGTTTCCATGTCCCGAAAGACGCTCCAGGCCCCCTTCCCCGCCAGCCGCTCGGCACCTGATGCGGCCGACACCGCCCGCGCGCGCTTGCCCGATCTTTCCGGGCGCCTGGCGCGCGGCCGCCTGACGCGGCGCGACTCGCTGTGGCTCTTTGCGGCGGCCACTTCGGGCCTGGGCGCCTCCGGCTGCGCCGTCTCCCCCGTGACCGGCAAGATGATCCCCGAAGGCATGTCGCCGGCCGCGGAGCGGGCGGCCGATCAGCAGCACGCGCCGCATCAGTTCTCGGCCGATCTGGGCGCCGTGCAGGATCCGGCAGTGAACGGCTACGTGGCCGGTGTGCTGCAGCGCATGCAGCCCCATGCCCACCGCAAGGACATGCCCTACACGGCGCGCGTGCTCAACGCCAACTACGTGAATGCGTATACCTTTCCGGCCGGCAGCATGGGCATCACGCGCGGCATCATGGTGGACATGAAGGACGAGGCCCAGCTCGCCGCCCTGCTGGGCCATGAGATGGGCCACGTCAACGCGCGGCACACCACGCAGCGCCAGGGTCAGGCCCTGTTCGCCACCCTGGCCCTCACAGCCGTGGCGGTGGCGATGGGAGACAACCGCTGGAGCCCGCTGGTGGGGATCGGCGCGCAGATCGGCGCCAGCGCGCTGCTGGCCCGCTACTCGCGCGACAACGAGCGCGAAGCCGATGCGCTGGGCCAGCGCTACATGGTCGCTGCCGGTTATCCGGCGCAGGGCATGACCCAGCTTCACGAGATGCTGCTGACCGAAGAGCGCGCCAAGCCGGGCGTGCTGGAGACCATGTTCTCGTCGCATCCGCTGAGCCAGGAGCGTCGCGACAACGCCGCACGACAGGCAGAAACCACCTATGCCGACACCACCGGCCGCCCGGCAGGACGCGAGCGCTACATGGACAGCATCAGCTCGCTGCGTCGCATCCAGCCCACGATCGCAGCCTGCCAGGCCGGCGAGACGGCGATGTCACGCAAGCAGTGGACCGAAGCCGAGCGCCATCTGGCCAACGCCATCCGCATGACACCCGGCGACTACGCCGCCAACCTGCGCATGGCGCAGACCCAGCAGGCCATGGGCCGGCTGCCGGAAGCACGGCGCTATGCCCAGGCCGCGCGGGACATCTATCCGCAGGAAGCGCAGGCGGTGAAGCTGGGCGCCACCTTGAAGCTCGCGCTGCGCGATCCGGGCGGCGCGCTGGCCGATCTCAATGCCTTCGACCGCCTGCTGCCCGGAGACCCCGGCACCGTCTTCCTGAAAGGCACGGCCTACGAGGCCATGGGCCAGCAGCGCCCCGCGGCCGAGCACTTCGCGCAGTTCCTGCGCATGGGCGCCACGGGCGACGCCGCCAGCTATTCGCAGCAGCGGCTCAAGGCCTGGGGCTATATCCGCTGAGGGCGGGGCCGCCGGCCGGGCCGGACAAGCCCCAAGGCCTCACTGCAGCGCGACGCCGGTCTTGGACTGCAGTTCCTCGCGGGTGACGCCAGGCGCCATTTCCACGACCTTCAGGCCGTGCGGCGTGACATCCAGCACCGCCAGATCCGTGATGATGCGGTCCACCACGCCAACGCCCGTGAGCGGCAGCGTGCAGTGCGGCAGGATCTTCAGATCGAAGCCACCATCCTTGCGGCGCGCCACGTGCTCCATCAGCACGACCACGCTCTTCACGCCGGCCACCAGATCCATCGCGCCGCCCATGCCCTTGACCATCTTGCCGGGAATCATCCAGTTGGCCAGATCGCCCTTCTCGCTGATCTGCATGGCGCCCAGGATCGACAGGTTGATCTTGCCGCCACGGATCATGCCGAAGCTTTCGTGGCTGCCGAAGATGCTGCTGCCGGGCAGCGTGGTCACGGTCTGCTTGCCGGCGTTGATGAGATCGGCGTCCACCTGGCTCTCATCGGGAAACGGGCCGATGCCCAGCATGCCGTTCTCGCTCTGCAGCCACACCTCGATCTTCGGATCGACGAAGTTGGCCACCAGCGTGGGCAGCCCGATGCCGAGATTGACGTAGAAGCCGTCCTGCAGTTCCTGGGCTGCGCGCGCGGCCATCTGATCGTGGGTCCAGGGCATGTCAGGCTCCCTTCGGGTTCTGTTGCGTGGTGCGCTTTTCGATGCGCTTCTCGGGGCTGGCGTTCACCACCAGCCGGTGCACATAGATGCCGGGCAGGTGGATCGCATCGGGGTCGAAGCTGCCGGTCTCCACGATCTCCTCGACCTCCACCACGCTGAGCTTGCCCGCCATGATCACGGCCGGGTTGAAGTTGCGTGCCGTGCGCCGGAAGATGAGGTTGCCGCTCTTGTCGGCCTTCCAGGCCTTGCCCAGAGAGACCTCCGGCTGCAGCGCGCGCTCCATCACGTAGGTGTGGCCGTCGAAATCGCGCGTTTCCTTGCCTTCGGCCACCATCGTGCCGACACCGGTGCGCGTGAAGAACGCCGGGATGCCGGCGCCGCCGGCGCGCAGCTTCTCCGCCAGGGTGCCCTGCGGAGTGAATTCGAGTTCGAGTTCGCCGGCCAGGAACTGGCGCTCGAACTCCTTGTTTTCGCCCACGTAGCTGGAAATCATCTTGCGGATCTGCCGCGTTTCCAGCAGCTGGCCCAAGCCGAAACCATCCACGCCGGCGTTGTTGGAAATGACGGTCAGGCCCTTGGCGCCAGTGTCGCGCAGCGCGCCGATCAGCGCCTCGGGGATGCCGCACAAGCCAAAGCCGCCGACAGCCAGCAGCTGGTTGTCGCGCACGATGCCCGCGAGCGCAGCGGAGGCGCTGGGGTAGATCTTGTTCATCGGGAAAAGCTCCTTGTGCCGGCGTTGCAGTTCCGGCTGGGCGCGAAGCGTACTGCTTAATGCATTACGTAGTCGTTACGTAGAATCAATTAAGACAAGCCCCAGGGGCACGCGGGGTCTGTTCCGCGGGAACATCGCGCCGCGTTGATGACAGCTTGGCCCGCTGGGGCGGGGCGCAACGCGCGGGCGGTCGGCAGAGGTGGGCCGGCACGCACCCAGGGCGCCGCGCGCCTGGCAGACAAGGAGAACAACCATGAGCGCAGACAGCGTGGCCCTGGTGCAGGCCCAACTGGACCAGGTGGCAGCACCCTACGTGAAGGCGCTGCAGCTGCGGGTGACCGGCCACGAGGGCGATCGCGTGACGATCAGCCTGCCTGTCACGCCGGCGCTGGTTCACGGCGGCGGCGTGGTCTGCGGGCAATCCTTGCTGGCCGCCGCCGATACGGCGATGGTCCTGGCCTTGAGCGCGGTGCTGGGCGGTTTCAAGCCCATGACCACCGTGCAGCTGAACTGCAGCTTCCTGCGCCCGGTGCCGGCTGACACCCCCGAGTTGACGCTGAGCTGCACCGTGCTGCGGCGCGGCAAGACCCTGGCCTTCGGCAGCATCGACATCACGCTGCCGGACGGCAAGCTCGCGGCCCAGGCCACCACCACCTACGCCTTCCTGTAACGCCAACGCGGAGAGCAGCATCGACTACCGCACCGCGTTCGAGCAGGCGCCCATCGGGCTGGTGCTGTCGCGCCAGCGTCTGATCGTCGATTGCAACCGCCAGCTGCTGAGCATGTTCCGCGCGCAGCAGGACGAACTCGTCGGCCGTTCCTTTGCCGTGCTGTACCCCTCGGCCGACGAGTTCGAGCGCACCGGCGAGCGCATCGTCGCGCAGCTGGATCAGGACGGCCGCTACGCCGATGACCGCGTCATGAAGCGCATGAACGGCGAGCTCTTCTGGTGTCACGTCAGCGGCCGCTCGCTCGACCCGCTGCAGCCCCACGCGGCCGGCATCTGGGCGTTCGAGGATCTCTCTTCGCGCCGCGTGCTGAAGGTCGAGTTCACCGGCCGTGAACGCGAGATCGCCGCGCTGCTGATCGAAGGGCTGACGAGCAAGATGATCGGCAAGCGCCTGGGCATCAGCCCGCGCACCGTGGATGTCTACCGCGCCCGGCTGATGCGCAAGACCGAGGCCGCGACCACGCCCGAACTGGTGAACAAGCTGCTGTCGCGCTGATCAGCCTGCGCGGGCCGCCGGGTTTGGCGTCTCAGGAACTCAGGAACTCACCAGGGCCCGCAGCCAGTCCGGCATCGGCACGGACTTCTGCGCCTGGAAGTCGGTCCAGACCGAGGTGCTGCCGCCTTCGGCATAGAGCACGCCTGGCTCGTCGGTGCGTTCCAGCGTGATGAAGGTGTCGAAGCTGCTGCGGCCCGGGTTGGCCACATAGTGCCGCGCGAGCACGTCGCCGGGAAACTCCAGTTGCCGGATGAAGTTGCAGAAGGCATTCACGATCACGGTGCCGCAGCCTTGCGGATCCGGCGGCCCGCCGATGCGGTAGAGCCACTCCAGGCGCGCCACTTCCATGTAGCGGAAATAGACCGTGTTGTTGACGTGGCCCATCATGTCCATGTCGCCCCAGCGGATGGGGATGATCATTTCGTGCGTCAGCCGCTTGTGCTGCGGTACGGTGAATCTCATGCGCCGCCGTCCATGCCCAGCTCGCGCGCCATGCGCTGCACCAGGGCCTTCAGCGCATCCACCTCCTGCGCCAGGCGCGCCTGCTCGGCCTTCAGGGCCGACAGTTCGGCAGCCGGGATGCCGGCGCTCAGATCGGCCAGTGCCGCCACGCCGGCCGTCGCCGCGGGCAGCGCCACATCGCCACACAGCAGCTGCGCCCAGCGGGATTCGCGCTCGCCGGGCGCACGCAGCAGCTTCACCACACGGGCGGGATCCTTGCCGGCCAGCTCCTCCAGAAAGCCTTCCACCGAGGAGATGTCGGCGAAGCGGTGCAGGCGCTCGCAGTTCAGCCGCAGCTCGGCCGAAGTCTGCGGCCCGCGCAGCATCAGCACCGTCAGCAGCGCCACCGCCTGCGAAGGCAGGCCCATCACGCGCCCCATGTTGTGCTCGAACTTCACCACGCGGCTGCCGCTGCCTTCAAACACCAGGCTCAGGCTCTTCAGGCCTTCGACGGCGCCCAGCACCTCGGCATCCGTGGCCTCGATCACCGGCACGCGCGCCGTCTTCTGGTTGCAGCCCGCCACCAGCGCATTCAACGACAGCGGGTAGGTGTCAGGGACGGTGTGCTGCTTCTCGACCAGCACGCCCAGCACGCGCGCTTCGAGCGGGCTCAGGTGTCTCATGCGTTCAAGCGTCAGCCGGTCTCAGACGCCGAAGCCATCGTCCGCGGCGATGACGGCGCCGTTGACGAAGTGGCTCTCGTTGGCGCACAGCATCATCAGCACGGCATCCAGATCGCGCGGCTGGCCCACGCGCTTGCGCGGCAGCATCTGCACCAGCTTCTGCCCGGCTTCGGTCTGCCAGTGGTGGTGGTTGATCTCGGTATCGACATAGCCCGGGCACAGGGCATTGACGTTGATGCCGAAGCGGCCCCACTCCAGTGCCATGGCCTTGGTCATGTGCACGACCGCGGCCTTGCTCATCGCATAGACGCCGATCTGCGACAGCACGCGCAGCCCGGCAATCGAGGCCACGTTGACGATGCGTCCGCCGGTGAAGGTGCCGGGAGCTGCGCCGCGGCTGCGCGCGATCATGCGGCGCCCCACCTCCTGCGCGACGAAGAAGGCGCCGCGCGTGTTGGTGTTCATCATGAAGTCGTAGTCGTCGGGCTTGACGTCCACCAGCTTCTGCGTCGTGCTGACCCCGGAGTTGTTGACCAGGATGTCGATCGTGCCCATCTCGGTCTCGGCATGCGCGACGGCCGCCTTGATGCTGTCCACGTCCGTGACGTCCAGCTCCACCACATGCGCATCGCCGCCTTCGGCTTCGAGTTCGGCGCGCAGGTCCTTCAGGCGCTCCAGGCGTCGCGCGGCCAGCACGACGCCGGCGCCGGAGCGGCACAGCACGCGCGCAAACTGCGCGCCCAAGCCGCTGGAGGCCCCGGTGACGAGCGCCACGCGCCCGGACAGATCGATCTCGTAGGCCACCACGCCCTCCGTTGGTCAACACACAGCGCGGGAAGATAGCACGGGCTCCACGCGGCTTCGGGCGCTCCCAAGACCTTGGGGGCCGACGCAGCCGGGGCCGGGCGGACCGGCCGGCACAATGCCGCCGCATGGATCAGATCGACGCGGTGGTGGTGGGTGCGGGCGTGGTGGGCCTGGCCGTGGCGCGGGCCTTGGCCTTGAATGGCCTGGAGGTGGTGATCGTGGAGCGCGAGTCGGCCATCGGCAGCGGCGTGTCCTCGCGCAACAGCGAAGTGATCCACGCCGGCCACTACTACGACGCCGGCAGCCTCAAGGCGCGGCTGTGCGTGCGTGGCCGCCACCGCCTGATGGCCTATTGCGCCGAGCGCGGCATCGCGCACCAGGTCTGCGGCAAGCTGGTGGTGGCCACCACGCCGGCCGAGCTGCCCAAGCTGCAGAACCTCCTGCAGCGCGGCCAGGTCAACGGCGTGGAGGACCTGCGCCTGATCAGCCGCGATGAAGCGCTCGCCCTGGAGCCGGCGCTGCACTGCGTGGGCGCTCTGCATTCGCCGCGCACCGGCATCGTCGACAGCCACGGCCTGATGACCGCGCTGCTGGGCCAGGCTGAGGAGCATGGCGCCATGCTGGCGCTGAAGAGCCCTTTTGCGGGCGCACGGCGCGAAAGCGGGCGCTGGGTGCTGCGCACGGCCGGCGAAGAGCCCTTCGAGATGGCGGCACGCCTGATCGTCAATTGCGGCGGGCTGGCCGCGCAATCGGTGGCGGCTGCGATCGACGGCTTCCCGGCCCAGGCAATTCCGCGCCAGTTTGTCGCCAAGGGGCACTATTTCTCGCTGGCCGGGCGCTCGCCGTTTTCGCACCTGATCTACCCCGTGCCGGTGGACGGCGGTCTTGGCGTGCACCTGACGCTGGATCTGGGCGGCCAGGCGCGCTTTGGCCCGGATGTGCAGTGGTTGCCGGAGGGCACGCGCGAAGCCGATCTGGACTACGCGGTGGACAGCACACGCGCTGCCAACTTCGAAGCCGATATCCGCCGCTACTGGCCGCAGCTGCCGGCGGGCTCGCTGCAGCCGGCCTACACCGGGGTGCGCCCCAAGCTCAGCGGCCCGGGGCAGCCTGCGGCGGACTTCCAGCTGAGCGGCCCGCGCGATCATGGCTGCGAAGGGCTGGTGCACCTGTTCGGCATCGAGTCCCCCGGCCTGACCTCCTCGATGGCACTGGCCGAAGAAGTGATGCGGGCCCTGGAGCTGCCGCTGCAGTAGCGGGCTTTTCTGTGGCGGGAATGACGGTGCCGGGCGTATCCGTGCTGCCAGCCCGCCAGCCGGCTTTGGGCGCCGCGCTCTAGAGTGCCAGGAGGCAACGCGAAGGCCAGATCCCTAGAATCCGCGCACAAGACCCGCATTCGCCGGCGCCTGCTGCGCCGTGCCCGAGGAGATCCCGACATGACACCCCAGGACATCCTGGCCACCTACGGCCCGCGCGAGGCCATGGACTACGACGTGGTCATCGTCGGCGGCGGTCCCGCCGGTCTGAGCGCCGCCATCCGGCTGAAGCAGCTGGACGCGGCGCTGTCCGTGCTGGTGCTGGAGAAGGGGTCCGAGCCGGGTGCGCACATCCTCAGCGGCGCCGTGATGGACCCCATCGCGCTGACCGAGCTGCTGCCCGACTGGAAGGAACGCGGCGCGCCGCTGAACCAGCCCGTGAGCGCCGATCAGGTGCTGATGCTGGACGCCGAAGGCCACCAGGCCGTGCCCCAGGCGCTGATCCCGGGCTGCTTCCACAACCACGGAAACTATGTGATCAGCCTCGGCGCCGTGGCCCGCTGGCTGGGCGAGCAGGCCGAGGCACTGGGCGTGGAGATCTTTCCGGGCTTCACGGCCGCGGAAGTGCTGTACACCGAAGAGGGGCAGGTGCGGGGCGTGGCCACCGGCAACCAGGGCATCGGCAAGGACGGGCAGCCGCACGACGGCTTCCAGCTGGGCATGGAGCTGACAGCGAAGTACACGATCTTCGCCGAAGGCTCGCGCGGGCACCTGGGCAAGCAGCTGATCGCACGCTTCGGGCTGGATGCCGACCGTGACCCCCAGAGTTATGCCATCGGCGTCAAGGAACTCTGGGAGGTGCCGGCGGCCCAGGCGCACCCGGGCCTGGTCGTGCACACCGCCGGCTGGCCGGTCGACGAAAACACCTACGGCGGCGGCTTCCTCTACCACCTGGAGGGCAACCGCGTCACGCTGGGCTATGTGGTGGGCCTGGACTACCAGAACCCCTGGCTCAGCCCCTTCGAGGAGATGCAGCGCTGGAAGATGCACCCGGCGATCCGCACCCACATCGAAGGTGGCAAGCGCATCGGCTACGGCGCCCGGGCCATCACGGCCGGCGGGCTGCTGAGCCTGCCCAAGCTGGTGTTTCCCGGCGGCGCGCTGGTGGGCTGTGACGCAGGCACCTTGAACGCCGCCCGCATCAAGGGCAGCCACGCTGCCATCAAGACCGGCATGCTGGCCGCCGAAGCCGCAGCGGCCGCCATCGCCGCCGGCCGCAGCCATGACGAACTGCAGGCCTACCCGGATGCCTTCCGCCAGAGCTGGCTGTGGACGGAGCTGAACCAGTCGCGCAACTTCAAGCAGTGGTTCAAGAAGGGCAACACCGTCGGCATGCTGATGACGGGCATCGAGCAATGGCTGCTGCCCAAACTGGGCATCAAGAGCCCGCCGTGGACGATCCACCGCCACGGGGCGGACCACGCCCGCATGCATGCCGCCAGCCAGTGCGAGCCGATCCGCTATCCCAAGCCCGATGGCAAGCTGAGCTTCGACCGTCTAAGCTCGGTCTTCATCAGCAACACCAACCACGAGGAAAACCAGCCCGCGCACCTGACGCTCAAGGACAGCAGCGTGCCGGTGGCCATCAACCTGTCGCGCTACGCCGGCCCCGAAAGCCGCTACTGCCCCGCCGGTGTCTACGAGTTCGTCAACACCGACGGCCAGGACCGCCTGGTCATCAACGCGCAGAACTGCGTGCACTGCAAGACCTGCGACATCAAGGACCCCACGCAGAACATCGTCTGGGTGACGCCGGAAGGCGGCGGCGGGCCGAATTACGCCGGCATGTGAACCACCCGGCCGCGGCGCCGGGTTCCAAGCGCGCATCGGCCACGGTCTTGAGCTCATGGCCGCCGGGCGCCCCTCAGCTGCGCGCCCGCAACTGGCGGGTGGCCCCGTGATCCCGGGCCGCCGCCTGCCCCCTGTGCCGCGCCCGGCTGCCTAGCATCCACGCATCCCCCTTGCACGAGCCTTCGGCGCGGCCGTTCCGCCCCGGTGTGGCCTTGCCTTTGCCTGGTGATGCCGATGATCCGCCCGCGCCTGCTTGCCTGTTCCGTCACCCTGCTGACCGCCGCCCTGCTGGCCGCCTGCGGCGGCGGCGGCGATGCCACCTCAACGGCTGCACCCGCCGAGGCGCGCCAGCGCCCACTGGCCGTGATCGCACCATCCGGCGCGCGCTGGTCACCGGCTGGTTCCTTGCCCCTGGTACCGGCAGCGATGGCCAACCTGCCCGACGGCAAGGTGCTGCTGTGGTCGGCCGAGGAGAAATTCAGCTTCGGCGGCACCACGGGACGCACCTACTTTGCGACGTTTGACCCCGCCAACGGTACCGTCACCGAGCGGTCTGTCACGGAAACCGGCCACAACATGTTCTGCCCGGGCACCACCAACCTGGCCGATGGTCGCTTGCTGGTCAACGGCGGCATCAGTTCCACGCGCACCAGCCTCTTCAACCCCGCCAACGGAGCCTGGACCATCGGGCCGGCCATGAGCATAGCGCGCGGCTACCAGGCCAACACCCTGCTCAAGGACGGCTCGGTGCTCACGCTCGGCGGCTCCTGGAGCGGCGGCGTCGGCAACAAGAACGGCGAGGTCTGGACAGCCACCGGCGGCTGGCAGCGCAAGACCGGCATCCCCATCGACCCGATGCTCTCGGTGGACAACACGCGCAACTTCGGCATGGACAGCCACTTCATGCTGCTGCCGGCGGGCAACGGCAAGGTCTTCCATGCCGGCCCTGGCGTGAACATGCACTGGATCAGCACCGAGGGCAATGGCTCGGTGGTCAGCGCGGGCCCACGCGGCGACGACGAGTTCAGCGTCAGCGGCAACACGGTGATGTACGACACCGGCAAGATCCTGAAGACCGGCGGCGGTCCGGGCTACGACAGCGTCAACGCCAACAACAACAGCTACGTCATCGACATCAACAACGGCGTCACCGTGCGCAAGCTCGCGCCGATGGCCTACCGGCGCGCCTTCCACAACAGCGTGGTGCTGCCCAACGGACAGGTCGTGATCGTCGGCGGCCAGACCTTCGCAGTCGGCTTCTCCGACAACAACTCGGTGCTGGTGCCGGAGCTCTTCGACCCGGTCAGCGAGACCTTCTCGCCGCTGCCGCCCATCAGCGTGCCGCGCAATTACCACAGCGTGGCCATCCTGCTGCCCGACGGGCGCGTGCTCTCGGCCGGTGGCGGCCTGTGCGGTGCCGGCTGCGCCGCCAACCACCCGGATCTGCAGATCCTCACGCCGCACTACCTGATCAAACCCGATGGCACGCCCGCCACGCGCCCGGTGATCACTGCTGCGCCTGCCAGCGTGCGCTACGGCCAGAGCATGACCGTCAGCACCGACAGCGCTGTCAGCAGCTTCGCGATGGTGCGCCTGTCCTCCACCACGCATACCGTCAACAACGACCAGCGCCGCCTGTCACTGAGCTTCCGCAGCGCAGGCACCAACAGCTACAGCGTGGACGTGCCCACCAACCCCGGCTGGGCCCTGCCGGGCGACTGGATGCTGTTTGCGATGAATGCCGACGGCACGCCTTCGGTGGCACGCATCGTGCGCATCGCCCTGGATGGTTCGGTGCAGTGGAACGCGATCAATGACCAGGCCTCCACCACCGGTGCCAGCGTGGCCTTGCAGCCGGCATTCACCGCGCCTGGCGCAGCGGCGCCCAGCTTCTCTGCCAGCGGCCTGCCCAGCGGCCTGGCCATCGATGCCAGCACGGGCCGCATCAGCGGCACACCCAGCAGCGCGGGCACCTCGCGCGTCACCGTGCGCGCCACGGTGGCCGGCGTGACCACGAGCACGGACTTCCGCTGGACCGTGCAGCAGCCGGGCCAGACGCGCTTCGTGCGCCTGGAAGCCCTGTCCGAGGTGGCCGGCAATCCCTGGACCTCCGCCGCCGAGATCAATCTGGTCGGCGTCGATGGCCAGCCGCTCGCGCGCAGCGCGTGGCAGGTCTCGGCCAGCAGCCAGGAGGTCACCGGTGAGAACGGCGCCGCCGCGAATGCGATCGACGGCAACCCGGCCACCATCTGGCACACCCAGTGGCAGGCCGCCAACCCGGCACATCCGCACAGCTTCACCATCAACCTGGGCATCGCCACCGATGTGACGGGGCTGCGCGTGCTGCCCCGCCAGGACGTCAGCAACAACGGCATGATCGCCCGCTTCAACGTCTACCGCAGCAGCGACGGCGTCAACTGGGGCAACCCGGTGGCCAGCGGCAACCTGGCCGATCTGGGTGTGGACAAGACCGAGAAGACGGTCTGGTTCAACAACCTGGCGCTGGGCAAGGCGGCCAGCCAGTCGTCGGACCCGTTTGGCGGCCCCGCTGCGCGAGCCGTGGATGGAAACGTCGATGGCAACTGGGCCGCGGGCTCCGTTGCGCACACCAACAGCGAGGCCAACGCCTGGTGGGAAGTGGACCTGGGCAGCAGCCACGCGCTGAACGCCGTGCGCCTGTGGAACCGCACCGACTGCTGCGGCGAACGTCTGTCCAATTTCTACCTGCTGGTCTCCGATACGCCGATGCAGGGCCGCAGCCTGGCCCAGCTGCTGGCCGACGCCACGGTCTGGCGCAGCCAGTACTCGGGCATCGCTCCCCGCAACACGCTGATCAGCACCGCCAATGCACGGGGACGTTATGTGCGCGTGCAGCTGGCCGGCACCAACTTCCTCCACCTGGCCGAGGTGCAGGTGCATGGACAGCCCGCCGTCAACCGGCCGCCCAGCGTGGTGACACCCTCGCCGCAGACCACCGAGCAGGGTGTCAGTGCCAGCCTGAGCCTGAGCGCCAACGATCCCGATGGCGACCTCCTCACCTGGCGCGCTGCCGGCCTGCCCGCGGGCCTGTCGATCGCCCCGGGCACCGGCGTGATCAGCGGCGCCCCCAGCGCGGCCGGCAGCTTCAATGTCACCATCACGGTGGACGACAGCCGCGGCGGCAGTGCCGCGATGCAGTTTCCCTGGACGGTGACATCCGCCCTGCCGCAGATCCAGCCGGTGCTGGCGGCACCCATCGCCAGCGGTGGCACGGCCAGCTACAGCGCCGAGACCAGCCTGGCCGGCAGCTACAGCTACCAGTGGACCTTCGGTGACGGCAGCACCAGCGGCTGGTCCACCAGCAACACCGTGAGCCATGTCTACGCGGCGCCGGGTCTGTACCTGGTGACCGTGGCCGCGCGCACGGCGGATGGCCGCGTCAGCACCCGCAGTTTCTGGCAGGCGGTGGAAGGCACCAAGGGCCTGGGCGGCCGCTCGTCGACGCCCGTGCTCGTGGAGCCTCGCAATGGCACCTCTGCACGCATCTGGGCCGTCAACCCCGACAACGATTCGGTCAGCGTCTTCGACAGTGCGACTCGCCAGCGCGTGGCCGAGATTGCCGTGGGCAGTGCGCCGCGCACGCTGGCCCTCGCGCCGGACGGGCGCGTCTGGGTGGCCAACAAGGGCAGTGCCACGCTGAGCATCCTCAATGCCGCCACACTGGCGCTCGCACAGACCGTCAGCCTGCCGCGCGCCTCGCAGCCCTACGGCATCGTCATCGGCACGGATGGCACGGCCCATGTGACGCTGGAGGCCTCGGGCGCTGTCGTGCGCGTGGCAGCCAACGGAACGCCGGGCACGGCGGTGAGCGTGGGTCCGAACCCGCGGCACCTCGCACTCAACGCCGCAGGATCGCAGCTGCTGGTGTCGCGCTTCGTGACGCCGCCGCTGCCGGGCGAAGGCACGGCCACCGTGCAGCCCAGTGCCACGCGCGGCGCCGAGCTGCTGGTACTGGACGCCGCCACGCTGGCCCTGCAGCGCACCATCGTGCTGCAGCACAGCGAGAAGGCCGACAACACCGTGCAAGGCCGCGGCATCCCCAACTACCTGGGCGCGCCGGTCATCGCGCCTGACGGGCGCAGCGCCTGGGTGCCCAGCAAGCAGGACAACATCCAGCGCGGCAAGCTGCGCGACGGGCTGGACCTGGACTTCCAGAACACGCTGCGGGCCATCTCCTCGCGCATCGACCTTGCGACACAGGCCGAGGACCTGGCCGCTCGCATCGACCACGACAACTCCGGCATCGCCAGCTCGGCGGTCTTCCACCCGGGCGGCAACTACCTGTTCGTGGCGCTGGAGGCCAGCCGGCATGTGGCCGTGGTGGACGCCATCGGCAAGCGCGAGCTCTTCCGCGTGGACGTGGGCCGTGCCCCGCAAGGCCTGGCGGTCTCCGCCGACGGGCTGACCCTGTACGTGCAGAACTTCATGGACCGCACCGTGGGCGTACATGACCTGACGCGCCTGCTGCGCTTCGGCGAGAGCAGCCTGCCACTGCAGACCAGCATGGCCTCGGTCGCTACCGAGCGCCTGAGCGCCGCGGTCTTGCGCGGCAAGCAGTTCTTCTACGATGCCCGCGATCCGCGCCTGAGCCGCGATGCCTACATCAGCTGCGCCGCCTGCCACAACGACGGCGGCCACGATGGCCGCGTGTGGGACTTCACCGGCTTCGGCGAAGGCCTGCGCAACACGATCAGCCTGCAAGGGCGCGCTGGCGCCCAGGGCCGCCTGCACTGGAGTGCCAACTTCGACGAGGTGCAGGACTTCGAAGGCCAGATCCGCAGACTGGCACAGGGGACGGGACTGATGAGCGATGCCCAGTTCAACACCGGCACACGCAGCCAGCCGCTGGGTGACCGCAAGAGCGGCATCAGCGCCGATCTGGATGCTCTGGCCGCCTACGTGGGCTCGCTCAATGCCTTTGCCGCCACGCCCTGGCGTCAGGCCGACGGCACCCTCACGGCCGCCGCCACGGCTGGCCGCACGGTGTTTGCCAACAGCTGCGCGAGCTGCCACGGCGGCACCGACTACAGCGACAGCGCCAGCAACGTCCTGCGCAACATCGGTACGCTCAAGCCCGGCAGCGGCAGCCGCCTGGGGGCGGCCCTGACAGGCATCGATACGCCCACGCTGCGCGATGCCTGGGCCACGGCGCCCTACCTGCACGACGGCTCGGCCGCCACGCTGGAAGCCGCCATCGGCGCGCACAGCGGCTTGACCTTGAGCGCCACCGAACTGGGCAACGTCCTTGCCTTCGTGCGCCAGATCGGGCGCGAGGAGCCCGCGGTGCCCGCGGGAGGGGTCACGGGCAGCGGCACAGGCCTGCGCGGGCGCTACTTTGCCAATCTGTCGCTGTCGGGCAATGCCGTACTGACCCGCACCGAGGCCATCAACTTCGATTGGGGCACCGGTGCACCGGCCACCGGTGTGCCCGCCGACAACTTCAGCGTGCGCTGGGACGGCGAGGTCCAGGCCACGGTGGCAGGCAGCTACCGCTTCCAGACCATCAGCGACGACGGCGTGCGGCTCTACGTCAACGGCGCGCTGCTGATCAACAACTGGACCGACCACGCGCCCGCCGCCGACACCAGCGCCGCGCTGACGCTGGCGGCAGGCCAGCGGGTCAGCATCGTCATGGAGTACTACGAACGCGGCGTCGGCGCGGTGGCCCGGCTGAACTGGATCCCACCCGGTGCCAGCGCAGCCCTGCCGATCCCCGCGGCACAGCTCTACCCCGCCACCAGCACGGCCGGTGCCGGCTTGCGCGCTCAGTATTTCGGCAACACGACGCTGTCGGGCGCAGCGGTACTCACCCGCAGCGAAGCGGTGGACTTCGATTGGGGCAACGGCGCGCCAGGCCCGGGCGTGACAGCCGACAACTTCTCGGTGCGCTGGACCGGCACGCTGCTGGTGCCCACCACAGGAAGCTACCGCTTCGCCACCGTCAGCGACGACGGGGTGCGCTTGTGGGTCAACGGGCAGCAACTGGTGAACAACTGGACGGTGCATGCGCCAACCACCAACATCAGCACGGCCGTGTCACTGACCGCCGGGCAGCGGGTGACGGTGACGATGGAGTACTTCGAGCAAGGCGGCGGCGCCATGGCGCGCCTGCTGTGGTTGCCGCCAGGCACGAGTGAGTACCGTGCCATTCCGGCTGGCTCCTTGTACTTGCCGTGAACGCAAGCGGGCTGCCAATGCTTCGAGACCGCAGCACGTCACCGGGCGAAGGCCTGCGCGCAAGGACCTTCAGTGTGGGTCGCCGCGCCCAGGCTCTGCGCCGCGGTGCGAACCCCGGCATGCGCGGCACGGAAGCGGGCCGGATGAGCCTCACGCTGCGTTCTGCCCCCAACCGGCTGTTGCTGGGCGGCGTGATCATGGCGCTTTGCGGGGGAGCCCTGGCGTTTGCGATGAGCGCAGAAGACGCCGCCCTCGGCCGCGCGCTGTACGACGGCCAACGCGCGCTGCCAGCCCAGCTGCGCGGACACGACGAGGCGCTGCCGGCGCATGCGGCGCGCTGCATCAATTGCCATGAAGGCAGCAGCGCGATAGCCCCGGCCCTGTCTGCGCGATCGCTGCTGCAGCCGCAGGCCCGCCGCGGCGGGCCGCCCTCGCACTATGACGAGGCAAGCTTCTGCCGGCTGCTGCGCGACGGCGTCGACCCGGCCTGGGTGCTGCTGCCTCGCGAGATGCCACGCTACGAAATCCCCGCGCAGGACTGCCGCGCGCTGTGGTCTTACCTGTTGCAGCGATGACGACCCCGATGCACAGCTTCACCCGACGTCATCTGCTGCGCGGGCTGAGCGGCGGCGCCGCCGTCTGCGGCTGGCCGATGCTGCTGGGCGCGCAGACCACGGGCCACGGGCTGCTGGGCCCGGTGGACCCTCGCCCCACCGCGCCAGGCCTGCCGCTGACGCTGCATGATGGTCGCCCCACGCGTCTGGAACATCTCTTGCGCGGTCGGCTGACGGCCTTGCAGCTGATGTTCACCGGATGCAGCAGCACCTGCCCGATCCAGGGTGCCGTCTTTGCCGGCCTGCAGCAGCGGCTGGCCGAGGCCCGGCTGCCGGCCGTGCAGCTGCTGTCGGTCAGCATCGATCCCCTTGGTGACGATGCCAGGGCCCTTGCGGCCTGGCGGCAGCGCTTCCATGCCGGGGAGCAGTGGCTGGCTGCCGTGCCACCCCTGGCGCTGGCCGAGCGCCTGCCGGACTTCCTGGCCAGCCGCCCCACGCCCGGCAAGGGCGCCGATGGGCACACGCCGCAGGTCTATCTCTTCGACCGCCAAGGACGCCTGGCCTACCGCATGGCGGAGCTGGCCAGTGCGACGTCCATCGTCAAGGCCCTGGGCGAGCTGGCGCGCCTGGGCTGATGCCCCCGAGGCAGCGCTCAGGCCGCCACCTGCAAGCGCCCCGTGGCCTGCTGCCACACCTCCCGCGGCGGCAGGGCCTTCAGCCGGTGGTCACTCCACACCTGACGCCAGCGCCGCGCCCCCGGCTGGCCGTTGTACAAGCCGAGCATGTGGCGCGCGATGTGCGCCCAAGGGGTGCCGCGGGCGGCTGCCTCGCGCTCCATGTAGGCCACCATCGCCTCCTCGACCGCCTGGCGCGAGGCCGCCGGCGGCTCATGCGCGCCGAAGAAGCGCTGATCCCAAGCAGCCATCGACCAGGGCTCGTGGTAGGCGTGGCGGCCGATCATCACGCCGTCCACCGCCTGCAACTGCGCTTCGATGGCCGCATCGTCGGCCAGGCCGCCGTTGATGATGATCGTCAGCTGAGGAAAGTCCCGCTTCAGCCGGTGCACGAGTTCAGGGCGCAGCGGCGGGATCTCGCGGTTCTGCTTGGGGCTGAGGCCCTGCAGCCACGCGTTGCGGGCGTGAACGATGAAGACCTCGCAGCCGCCGCGCTGCCAGACCGTGCCCACAAAATCGCGCACGAAGGCGTAGCTCTCGACACGGTCGATGCCGATGCGGTGCTTCACCGTCACCGGCAAGGTGCAGGCCTCGCGCATGGCGGCCACGCCGTCCGCCACCAGGCCGGCCTCGGCCATCAGGCAGGCCCCGAAAGCGCCACGCTGCACACGCTCGCTCGGGCAGCCGCAGTTCAGGTTGAGCTCGTCATAGCCCCAGCGCTGGGCCAGCCGCGCGCAGGCGGCCAGATCCTCGGGCTCGCTGCCGCCCAGCTGCAAGGCCACCGGATGCTCCGCCGCATCGAAATCCAGGTGTCGGGGCAGGTCGCCATGCAGCAGCGCGCCGGTGGTCACCATCTCCGTATACAGCCGCGTCTGGCGCGTGATCAGGCGATGGAAGAAGCGGCAGTGGCGATCGGTCCAGTCCATCATCGGGGCGACGGACAGGCGCCAGGGTCGAGAAGCGACGGCGAGGGTATCGGGCATGCGGGGCCGCACTCTACCGGTTCAGCCGCGGGACCGGGCCTCACGCAGCTGGTCGCGGCCCGCCCGGCAGGCCATGTCCCGCAACCGACAAGGCGCGGCCGCATTCGGCCGTAGAGTGCGAGGCACCCGGGCCGCTGCCGCGGCCTTACCGGAAGATGTACCCCGTGGCCACCGATACCGACAGCCCCGCCGAACCGCCTGCCCTGAGCTACCCCTGCGGCGAGCCGCCGCCGCCCGGCGGCGCGCGCGAGATCCTGCCGGGGCTGGTGTGGCTGCGCATGCCACTGCCCTTCTCGCTGAACCACATCAACCTGTGGGCGATCGACGATGGCGACGGCTGGGCCATCGTGGATACCGGCACGCAGACCCCGGAGGTGCTGACCGCCTGGCGCGCCCTGCTGGCCGAAGACGGCGCGCTGCAATCTCGGCCGGTGACGCGCGTGATCGCCACGCACATGCACCCCGATCACATGGGCATGGCCGGATGGCTGACGCGCAAGTTCAGCGCCCGGCTGTGGATGACGCGTGAAGAGTTCCTGCTGTGCCGCGTGCTGACGGCGGATACGGGGCGCGAGGCGCCCGAGGACGCCATCCGCTTCTACCGCGGCTGCGGCTGGACGGAAGAGGCGCTGGACGCTTACCGCGCACGCTTCGGCGGCTTCGGCAAGTACATCCACGCGCTGCCCGACAGCCTGCGACGCATCGTCGACGGCGACCGCCTCACGATCGGCTCACACGGCTGGCGCGTGATCGTGGGCCGCGGGCACTCGCCCGAACACGCCTGCCTGGTGTGCGATGAGCTGGGCGTGATGATCTCGGGCGATCAGGTGCTGCCGCGCATCTCATCCAACGTTTCCGTTCACCCGACAGAACCGGATGCCGATCCGCTGGGCGAGTGGCTGGCTTCGCTGCAACGCCTGCGCGCCGAACTGCCGGACAGCCTGCTGGTGCTGCCCGCCCATGGCGAGCCCTTCCGCGGCCTGCATGCGCGGCTGGACCGCCTGGCCCAGGGTCATGCCAAGGGCCTGGCGCGGCTGCTGCAGCGCCTGGGCGAGCCGAGGCGGGTGATCGATTGTTTCGGCGCGCTGTTCGCGCGCAGCATCGATGCGCGCAGCGAACTGCTGGGCCTGGCCACCGGCGAGACCGTGGCCCACCTCAACCACCTGATGCGCCGCGGCGAGGTCAAGGCCTGGCGGGCGGAGGACGGCGTCTGGCGCTTCCAGGCCACGGCAGCGGCGGCGGCTGGCGCCGACCAGCCCCCGGCCGCGCCGTCAGACGGCCCGGCGATGGTCTGAGCGGACGGGTCTGCCGACACTTCCCCTCAATCCAGCTTCACTCCCAGATCGACCGCGAGCTTGATCCACACCGGTACATCACGGTCCCAGTCGGCGCGGGTGGCGGCCAGGTTCTTTGGCTTGTTGGGTATCGCAAACTGATCGCGCAGCTTGGCGGCCCGCTCGCTTTCCGCGCCCTGCACCACCACGCGGGAGAGCGCCTGCAGCACCGCCTCGGGCGTGCCGGCCGGGGCCATCAGCGGCAGGCCGCCTTCCATCTCGAACAGGCGGCCGGCAATGCCCTGCTCCATCACGGTCGGGACATCGGGCAGGCGCGGGCTGCGGTAGCTGCCGGTCACGCCGATCGGCCGCACACCGCGCGTCTGCACCGTGGCGAAGGACTGGTAGCTGCCCACGGCGATCTGGATCTGGCCTGACGCCAGATCGATCCACATCGGGCTCTCTCCGCGGTAGTGCACCGCCTGCATCTTCGTGCCCTCGTTGCGGTTCAGCTGATCGGCCACCATGTGCGGAATCGAGCCCGGCGCGTAGGTGCCCATCGAGCAGGGGTTCTGCCGCGCCCAGGCGATGAACTCGCGCATGTTGCGCGCGGGCACCTTCTCGGTCACCCCCACCACCAGCGGGCCGGAAGGGAAGACGGCGATCGGCGTGAGGTCCTTGTCCAGGTTGTAGGGCAGGCGGCTGTAGAGCACGCGGTTCTGCCACACCGTGCCGGAGGTGGTCATCAGCAGCGTGTGGCCATCGGGTGCGGCCTTGGCCACCGCATCGATGCCCAGGATCGCGCCCGCGCCGGGCTTGTTCTCGACCAGCGCCGTGGTGTTGAAGGCCGCGTTCAACTGCTCGGCATACATGCGCGCATACGCATCCGTCAGCCCGCCTGGCGGAAAGGCCACGACGATGCGCAGGGTCTTGCTGGGAAAGGCCGGCTGCGCGAAGCCGGCCAGGGGCCAGGCCAGCAGACTGCCGGCGCTGCCGGCGGCGAGCCGGCCCAGCAGTTGGCGGCGCGTGAAGCTGCGGTTCATCGGGTGTCTCCTTGTGGTGTCGTTGATGTGTCCTCGGGCTTGCGGCGGCCTGGCCTGGGCACTTCGCTGACCGTCGGTGCGCCCGCCTGCAGCGGGCCGCCGCGCCCAGCTTAGGCCCAGGCCTCACGGCCCGCCCCGGTGTTCACCCCAATGCCCCGGCGGCCGGCATCGAAGGGCTGCGCTCCACGGCCCGCCGTCACGCCCTGTGACGCGGCCGCGCAAAGACCGGCTCCTATAATCTGGCTTTACCCCCTGGGCATTTCTCGCCGCGCTGCAACATGGGCGCCGCGCGGGCCGTGCCGCAAGCAATGACCAAGTTCGTCTTCGTCACCGGCGGTGTGGTGTCCTCCCTGGGCAAAGGCATCGCGGCCGCGTCCCTGGCGGCCATACTGGAATCCCGCGGCCTCAAGGTCACGCTGATCAAGCTGGATCCGTACCTCAACGTCGATCCGGGGACCATGAGCCCCTTCCAGCACGGCGAGGTCTTCGTCACCGACGATGGCGCCGAGACCGATCTCGATCTGGGCCACTACGAGCGCTTCATCACCACGCGGATGAAGCGCACCAACAACTTCACCACCGGCCAGATCTACAAGAGCGTGCTCGAGAAGGAGCGCCGCGGGGACTACCTCGGCAAGACCGTTCAGGTGATCCCGCACGTCACGAACGAGATCCAGGATTTCGTGCGGCGTGGCGCGGGTGAGCGCATCGACGTGGCCATCGTGGAGATCGGCGGCACGGTGGGTGACATCGAATCGCTGCCCTTCCTGGAAGCCGTGCGCCAGATGAGCCTGAAACTCGGCCCCGGCAACAGCGCCTTCGTGCACCTGACCTTCGTGCCCTATATCGCCGCGGCCGGCGAACTGAAGACCAAGCCCACGCAGCACACGGTGCAGAAGCTGCGCGAGATCGGCATCCAGCCCGATGCGCTGCTGTGCCGCGCCGACCGCGTGATCCCCGATGACGAGCGCGAGAAGATCAGCCTGTTCACCAACGTGCCGCCACACGGGGTGATCTCCATGCCCGATGTGGACACGATCTACAAGGTCCCCCGTGTCCTGCACGAGCAGGGCCTGGACGAGCTGATGGTGATGAAGCTGCAGCTGCTCACGCGGCCCGCGGATCTCAAGCGCTGGGATTCGCTGGTGCACGAGGTGGAGCACCCGCAAAGCGTCGTGAAGATCGCCATGTGCGGCAAGTACACCGATCTGTCGGACAGCTACAAGTCGCTGAACGAGGCCTTGCGCCATGCCGGCATCCACAACCATGCCAAGGTGCTGATCGATTACGTCGATGCCGAGACCATCTCGGCTGCCAATGTCGATCAGCTGGCGGCCTACGACGCGATCCTGGTGCCGGGCGGCTTCGGCCCGCGGGGCATCGAAGGCAAGATCTGCGCGGTGCAGTACGCCCGTGAACACCGTGTGCCCTACCTCGGCATCTGCCTGGGCATGCAGGTGGCGACCATCGAATATGCGCGCCATGTCGCCGGGCTGGCCGAGGCCAACTCCACCGAATTCGCGCCCGAATCCCCGCACCCGGTGATCGCCTTGATCGAGGAGTGGCAGGATCGTGACGGATCGATCCAGAAGCGCGATGCCCACTCCGACATGGGCGGCACGATGCGCCTGGGCGCCCAGAGTTCCGACGTCAAGTCCGGCACGCTGGCGCACGAGATCTACGGCCCTGTCGTGACCGAGCGCCACCGCCACCGCTACGAGGCCAACGTGCACTACCTGGATCGGCTGCAGCAGGCCGGCCTGGTGATCAGCGCGCTGACCCAGCGCGAAAAGCTCACCGAGATCGTCGAGCTGCCGCGCGAGCTGCATCCCTGGTTCATCGGCGTGCAGTTCCACCCCGAGTTCAAGAGCACGCCCTGGGGCGGGCACCCGCTGTTCATCAGCTATGTCAAGGCGGCGCTGGCGCACAAGACCTCGCGCCTGGATCAGCCGGCGCCGGTGCCCGCATGATGCCGGGCCATTCCGCGATCAAGCCCGTCTGGTACCTGCCCGAGAACCTGACCCCCGAACGTTCAAGATCATGAAACTCTGCGGCTTCGAGGTCGGCCTGGATCGACCGTTCTTCCTGATCTCCGGCCCCTGCGTGGTGGAGAGCGAGCAGCTGCAGATGGACGTGGCCGGTCGCCTGAAGGAGATCACCTCGGCGCTGGGTATTCCCTTCATCTTCAAGAGCAGCTTCGACAAGGCCAACCGCTCCAGCGGCAGCTCCTTCCGCGGGCCGGGCCTGGAGCGCGGGCTTGAAATCCTGGCCAAGGTGAAGCGCGAGCTCAAGCTGCCGCTGCTGACCGACGTGCACGACGAAGCGCAGATCGCCGACGTGGCTGCGGTGGTCGATGTGCTGCAGACGCCGGCCTTCCTGTGCCGCCAGACCGATTTCATCCGCGCCGTGGCGCAAAGCGGCAAGCCGGTGAACATCAAGAAGGGCCAGTTCCTGGCGCCGCACGACATGAAGCATGTCATCCAGAAGGCGCGCGATGCGGCCCGTGAAACGGGCCTGCCCGAAGACAGCTTCATGGCCTGCGAGCGCGGCGCGAGCTTCGGCTACAACAACCTCGTCTCCGACATGCGCAGCCTGGCCATCCTGCGCGAAACCGGCGCGCCGGTGGTCTTTGACGCCACGCACAGCGTGCAGCTGCCCGGCGGCCAGGGCAGCAGCTCGGGCGGCCAG
>JAEUOZ010000066.1 GCA_016790225.1 Rubrivivax sp. | reverse complement strand
GCTCACGTCCAGCCAGCACTGTGCCTTGCTCAGGTGGTAATCGCGCACCGGGCGGCCCTTGTCGTTGAGCCCCTTGATGCGCCCCTGCAGGCTTTCGTAGGCGCGCTGGTCGGCCGCGATCGCCTGGTCGCTGATGCGCGCCGCCGGCGGGTTCAGCTGCGTCGCAGGGGCCTGGGCCAGCGCCGGCACGCCCGCGGCGCCCAGCAGCACCATCGCGGCCATCGCACGCACGCTCATGTGTTGAGGTTTCATCGATCCAGACTCCGGTTGACCTCGCGGTCGCCGCGTTTGAAGAGGGTTTCGTCGAACTTGAAGCGCAACCGGATGTAGGCCCCGGCACGCGTGTACTCGTAGCCGGCCAGATCGGCATCGCCGGCAAATCCGGCCGCGTTGAAGCCGGCGGACAGCCACAGGTTCTGCTTCAGCAGGTAGCCCACTTCCACCCCGGCGGCCGTCTGGCGCGCGCCGTTCTGGCCCAGCTGCACCGCTGCCATCGCCCCGATGTCCCAGTTCTCGGTGATGTCGTAGACCAGCCGGCCCGACAGCATCTGCGCGCGGAAGCTGCCGGGCGTGCCGCCTTCGAAGACGTCGCGCTGCCACTTGGCGGCTGCGCGCCCGGTGGCCCACACCGAGCGCCGCGGGTGGAAATCGCTCACGAGACTCAGGATCAGCGCGCGCGACTTCAGCGTGCCCACCCCGGGGTTGCTGGCGTCGCTCTCGTGCTTGAGCTCCACCTTGCCCAGCGCATTGACGCGGTTGCGGTCGGTGTCGCGGAAGGCCAGGCCCACCTGGGCGCGGTTCTGCAGCACATCGCCGCGGGCAGGGCCCACGTAATCGGTCTTCAGCAGGTAGTTGCGCGCCAGCACGGTCCAGTCGCGGTCCAGCTTGCCGACAAAGCTGAGCTTCCACAGCGCGGTGCCAAAACGTTCATCGTCCAGCGTCGCCGGCAAGTCACCGGAGCGGCGCAGCTCCAGCCCGGTGCTGGCCCGCCACAGCGGGTTCGTCGCGATATCCAGGCCCAGCGCCACGCCGGTGCCCGAGGGGCTGGTGCCGGCCAGCACCTTCATGCGCTCCAGCGCGGCGCTGGCGCGCAGGCCTTCGGCCACGTTCCAGACCTGCCGCACACCGGAAGCCACCTGCAGATCGCGCCCGCTGATCGAATCGCGCACACGCCCTTCGCTGAAGAGCTGCGTCTCGCGCAGCACGTTCGATTCGAAGCCGAGCGTGAAGCTGTCGGAGCGCCGTCCGGTATCGGAAACGCCATTGAACTGCACCCAGCCGGTCTGGTGTTCGGCGCGGCCATAGGCGCGGGTGCGGGCATTCACCGCGTAGTCCACGCCCAGCGCCAGGCGCTGGCGCTCGGTGCCGGCGATATCGGCTTCGGCCTCGGCACCCAGCCTCAGCTTCTCGGTGGCGCGATAGCCAATGCCCAGTCTCAGCAGCTCGGCATCCAGCCGCGTGCCGGGCGTGAGGCTGCTGCCGGCCGCGGGCGGGCCTTCCTGGGTGATGATGGGCAGGCCGGTGGCCGGATCCAGCAGCGCCTGCGTCTGCCCCAGCGCCCCGCCGGCCGAACCGGTGGCGATGCTGCCGGTGAGACCGCGCGTGGAGCCGAAGGGCGCCGGGATGCCCTCGGGCTGGCTGCCGACGGTTTCGCGCCGGCTGCGCAGGCTGGCGTCCAGCGTCACGCGCTCGTGCGCCTGCCACTGAGCGCCCAGGGCCGCCGCCTGGCGCTGCCCGCCGCCGGGCAGCCGGCTCTCGCTGTGCTGCCCCTCCGCATAGAGCTTCAGCGTGTCGCTGAGCTTGAGCGCCGCCTGCACCTGGGCCTCGTCACGCCCGCCGGTCAGCGGCGCGGACGGGTTGATGAAGACCGGCGAGCTGCGGCTGGCGGCCACGCGTGCGGTGAGGCGCTCGCCCTGGTGCACGAGCTCGGCACGCGCCGCCAGGCCTTCCACCTCGCCGCTGGCGGAGACCAGCCCGGGCCGCGTCTGCTGATTGGCGGGGTTGGTGTTGATGGTTGCCTGGCTCTGCGCGACTTCCACCACCAGGGCGGTGCGCGAGTCCAGCTTGAACGACGCATTTCCGCTGAGCAGCCGGTAAGGCGCCAGCGGGTTGCGGTCCTGCACGGCCGAGCCGCCCACCTCCACATGCTCACCCAGCCTGGCCTGGCCATCGATGCCACCCACCCAGTACGGGTCGCCGCCCTGATCCATCTCGTAGGCGATGCGCAGCGAGACCGGATTGAGGTATTCGTCCGTCGCCGGCAGGAAGCTGGCGAGCACGATGCGGCCCGAGAAGGGCTCGAAGCTGTAGTCCACCAGCCGCATCAGCGGCCGCACGGCGACGATGCGCGAGGGCTGGTTGCGGTCGCGCACCACCACTTCCAGCTTCTCGCTGCCTTCCAGCACGCCGGCATGCTGCAGCGCATACGGGCCGCTGCCCTGGCTGACGAACTCTTCCACCACCTGGCGCAGGCTGTCGCGGAAGGCGAAGGCATTGCCGCTGAAGCGCTCGTCCTCGTGGTGCAGGCGCACGCCGGTGGCACTGCGGTTGTAGGCCCCCAGGCTGCGCTGCTTCAGCGAAGCGACCTCGCCCTGCCCCAGCGGCTGGCTGAAGCCGTCGCCGGTGACGAAGTCCCCATACAGCACATAGCTCTTGTGCTTGTCCAGGCGCACATACAGGCGCTCGGACGACCGGCCGTCAAACTGTCGAAGCGAGGC
Organism: Rubrivivax sp.; assembly: GCA_016790225.1. Next base: position 44,207 of record JAEUOZ010000066.1, on the reverse strand, counting down.
GTCTCCGTAGACCGGGTACTGCTCGTCAGGCTTCACGTCGCGCAGCAGCCGCGCGCGGGTGGCCTTGTCCGAATCGAAGGACGCGGTCAGCAGCAGATCGCCGCGGATCGTGCCCTTCAGCGCCATCATCGCACGGGCGCCGAGATCGGCCTTGCCGCCGCGGAACTGGCGCGCCCAGGACTCGATCTCCTGCTCGAAGCCGTCGCCGCGGCGCGCCGGGTTGAGCGTGACCTTGCCGCGCAGGCTGACGATGCCTTCCAGCAGGCCCACGGCGATCATGCTGCGCAGCTCGGGCACAAAGCTCACCACGCCTTCGGTGAGCTGGCCATCGGCGCTGACACGGATCCGCACGTCCTGTGCCTCGGCCGGCGCCAGCAGCTGCAGCTCGGCCACGCCGTCCTTCACCACCAGCTGCACGCCGGGCGTGCTGCGGTCGGCGTCCAGGCCGCGCGGGCCCAGCTCGTCGGTGCCCGCGCCGTCCAGCAGCAGGCGGCCGCCGCTGTGCTCCACGGTGGCCAGGGTGTTGCCGCGCATCGGCTGGCCGCTGCGGTCGAACAGCTGCACCCGCACGCGCACGGCACTCTGGCCATCGGCGGGCACATGGTTGCGCGCCACCTCGACGACGATGCGATCGACCGCCGCCGGCCCGCTGACCGGCTGAGGCTCGACGCTGTCGAAGCGCAGGCGCACGCCGCCGCGCAGCTCACGGTCGCCGGGCGCCACGGGGTGCAGACGCGCATCGCCCGCCACCAGCGGCGTGAAGCGCGGCTCAGGCGGCGGATCGGTCTCGGGGGCGCTGGCGCCCTGGGCCGCGGCACCCAGCTGCGCGAGCATCAGGGTCAGGCCGACCGCCACGGGCGTCGGGCTGCTGCCCAGGCCGGCAACGGCGGCGCGATAGGGCCCGTCCGCCGAGGGGGCGCAAGGGCGCAGGCTGAACTCAACGGCTGCCATGGCGGCCTCCCGTCGGCGCATCGTGGGCGGCGGCATCGGGCGCCTGGCCCGGGTCTCGTCCGCGTGGCGGTGGCGTATTCATCGGCAGCTCGGGGGTGGGCACATGGCTCTCGTCGCGGCCGGCGCCGCCGGGGGCGGGCGCCGTCGGGCGCGGCTTGGGAGCGCGCTGGTTGGCGCCGTCCGTGCCCTGCTGCGGCGAGCGCCGGGTATCCAGCCCATGCGCCTTGTTGTCGAAGCGCAGCGCCGGAGACCCCTGCCTTTCGACCTCCGGTGCGCGCACCTCGCCTTGTGCGCGGCGCGCCTTCACCTGCTCCAGCACGGTGTTGCTGCAGCTGCCCTCGATGAAGTCGGCGCGGTGCAGCTCGCCGCTCTTCAGATCCAGCCACAGGCTGCCAGCATCGCCGAGATTGCGGTTGCTGGAGGTGCTCAGGCGCGCACCCCGCGGCAGCGTGGCCGGATCGATGCGGATCGCGTGGCTGCGCGGCGGCAGCCCGCAGACGCTGTACTTGCCCTCGGAATCGGTGATCAGGAACGTCAGGTCGGACAGCATCAGCCGCACGCCCGGAATGCCCAGTTCCTCGCGGTCCTGCACATGGTTGTGGTTGCAGTCCACGAAGACCTTGCCCAGCACGCAGGCCTCGCCGCCGAAGACGCCGCCACTGACCTGCACGCGGTGCTGCGCGCTGTTCGTGGCCACGCTGCCCGGCCGCGGCGCAAAGGCCGCATCCACGCAGCCCCCGGGCGCGCCGCAGGCATGCGCCAGGGCGCGGTTGATGCCGTCTCCTTCCGCGGCACCCACGCCCACGCGCAGGCGGTAGCGCAGCACCAGCTGGTTGCCGGGCGGCATTGCGCCCAGCTGGAAGGCCAGCGTCGGGCCCAGGCCCCCCGCGGGATCGGCGATGCGCTGGTCATTCACCGTGGCCGTGCCGGCGATGTAGGTGAAGCCGGCGGGCAGCCGGTCCACCACGGTGGTCTGCCGCGGGCGGGCGCCGCTGCGCAGGGTCACGGTCACCGTGTAGCGCACCGTGTCGCCGATCTGCGCCTGCAGCTTGTCGCCCTGCTTGGACAGGCTCAGGCCGCCCGGCAGCTCGGGGTCCAGCGGAATGTGGTTGTGGATGATGTTGGCGCCCGCCGAGCCGCTGAGCACGCGCAGGTGGTACACCGTGGCCGGACCGACAGGCCCGGTAGGCGCCGTGGCCTGCGGCTGCACCAGGTAGGTGGAGCCCGTGCCGCCCGGCGGCTGAAGCACGCCCGGCTCCGGTGGAATCGCCGCTGAACTGAAGGTATAGCCTTGCGGCGGGACGACGCTCAGCGCGAAGCTGCAGCTGGCCGGTGCGGCGGGCGCAAACAGGAACTGGTAGAAGCCGTCGGCCCCGACCGTCATCGTGGCCGAGCTGGCATCCAGCACATAGCCGCCCAGCGTCGCGCCCACCAGCGAAGTGGCCGGGTTCCAGCCCGGGCAGCTGCCTTCGGGCGCCAGGCGCACCTGCGATCCGGCCAGCGGCGCGCGGGTGCCGGAGTCGTAGACCACGCCGCTGGGATCGATGGGCAGGCTCTGCTGCGTCAGCTCCGCGCCCGGGGCCAGCACCACGCTGAGCTGCGGGGTCGTGCCGTGCGTGGCCACGCAGGAGCTGGCCGCGCCCGCGGGCGCCGTGCCGCTGGCGCAGGACGCGCCGGACGAGCCCGGTGCCGTCTCGCCGTTGACCGGGTAGCCGAAGACGACCTGCGAAGCCGGATCGCGGAAGCGCACGCCGTACTCGATGCCGGGGATCAGCTCCGCCACGCGGTAGCGACCATCGGTGCCCGTGACCGTGCTGGCCACCACGCTGCCCGTGGCCACCTCGACGATCTGCACCGTCCAGCCCGCCAGCCGCCGGTCACCGGCATCCAGCACGCGGGGCGTGGCGCCGTGGTCGAACCACACCGTGCCCGACAGCGAGGCGGCCCGCTGCACCGGCGCCGGATCTCGGCAGGCCTCGTGCTCGATGGCCGGCGTGCACAGCGGCAACGTCTGCGGCTGGTTCAGGAAGGCATTGCGCTGCGCGGCGCTCGGGCGCCGGGCCTCGATCTCGCCGCCGCCGTCCACCAGCACCGCGTTGTGCACCGGCGAGGCTGCGGCGGCGGCTTCCGCCACCATCGCCAGCGCGGTGATCTCGGCCGAGGCAGCCCCCGGTGCGAGCACGGCGCTGGCGCTGCAGCTGAAGCTGCCCGCGCCCGCCGCGCCCGTGCAGGACCAGCCAGCGCCCGTGGGCGTGGCCACCAGCGTCAGGCCGGGCGGCAGGCGGTCTTCCACCGTGTAGCTGCCGGCGCTCGCCTGCGGCCCGACATTGCGCACCACCAGGCGGTAGCTGGCCGTCTTGCCCACCGTGAAGACGCTGCCCTCGTGGCGCTTGCTGACGCGCAGATCGGGCGAATCGGCAAGTTCGCCGAACAGGTTGTCCTGCGAGAGCGCCCCCACGGGCAGCACGATGCCGGCAATCGCCGAGGGCGTGACGCCGACGGCCGTGGCCGTGCCACCCAGCGTGCCCGCCACGGTCTGGCCGTTCACGGTGCCGGCCGGCTGCAGCGGCTCGGTCAGCGTGTAGTTGCCCGGCCGCAGATCGGCAAAGCTGAAGCTGCCGTCGGCCGCCGTGGACAGCGTGCGCGTCACGGTCTGGCCGAGATCGTCGGTGCCGCCGAGCTGGACCGTCACGCCGCCCAGGCCGGGCTCGCCGGCATCGGCGCGTGCGTTGTCGTTGTGATCGGCGAAGACGCGGCCGCTCACGCGGGCCGGCGGGATCTCGCCGAACAGGTTGTCGGTGAGGCTCTGGCCCACGGCCAGCGTGATGCCGCTGATGAGGCTGGGCGTCAGGCCCGGGGCCGTGGCCGTGCCGCCGCCGGTACCGGCCAGCGTGCGGCCGGACAGGCTGCCGGCCGGCTGCGAGGGCTGGCGCAGGCTGTAGACGCCGGGCGGCAGCGCCGTGAAGGCGAAGCGGCCATCGGCATCGGTCTGCACGCTGCGCGTGAGGGCCGTGCCGCCGCTGTCGACGCCGCTGAGTTCGATCGTCTGCGCCGCGATGCCGCTCTCCGTGGCGCCGACCGTGCCGTCGTTGTCGGCATCCAGCCAGACGCGGCCCGAGAGCGCACTGCTGTTGGCGATCTCGGCAAAGCGGTTGTCCAGCGACAGGCTGCCGGGCGTGCTCAGCACGATGCCGGCGATGGCGCTGGGCAGCGTGGCCACGGGCGTGGCCGTGCCGCCAGCCGTGCCGGGCACGGTCAGCCCGTTGCTGGTGGCGGCCGGCTGGCCGGGTTCGGTCAGCGTGTAGGTGCCCGGGCGCAGGTTGTCGAAGGCAAAGCTGCCATCGGCGGCACTGGGCAGGCTGCGGTTGACGGCGGCGCCGGTGTCGTCCGTGCCGCTGAGCACGATGCTCACGCCGGCCAGGCCCGCGTCGCCGGGGCCATCGGCGGCGCCGTTGTTGTTGAGATCGATGAAGACCGAGCCGCGCACGGCCACCGGCAGGATCTCGCCGAAGAGATGGCCGGTCGACTGGCCGCCGGCTGGCAGCGCGATGCTCTGGATCGCGCTGGGCACGGTGGCCACCGAGGTGGCGGTGCCCAAGGGGATGCCGGCCAGCGTGCCGGCCGTGGTGCGGCCGTTGAGCGTGGTCACGCCCGCGTGCAGCGGCTGCGCCACCTGCTGCGTGAGCGCATAGCCGCCCGCGCCCGCAGCGGGCAGATCGTCGAAGGCAAAGTTGCCGCCGGCCTCCGTCACGGTGCTGCGGCTCAACGCGGTGCCGGTGATGTCCAGGCCGCTGAGTTGAACCGTCACGCCCGCCAGCGGCGGCTCGCCGCCCTGGCGCTGGCCATCATGGTTGGCGTCCAGGTAGACCGCACCGGCCAGCGAGGCCGCCCGCTCGCCGAAATGGTTGCCGGCAGAGCCGCCGGGCGGCAGCGCGCTGAGGCTGATGCGGTTTGCCGCGCTGCTGCTGCCCGCGGTGCCGGGGTTGACGCCGCCGTCGGCCCAGGCCGCCGGCTGGGTCTGGCACACGCTGTAGGGCAGGCCCACGGTCAGGCCGGCAAAGGCGTAGCCGCCGCTGCTGTCGCTCAGCGTGGTGGCCAGCGGCGCACCGGCGCAGCTGCTGCCCGCGTAGACGCCCAGGGTCACGCCCGGCAACGGCGCATCGGTGGGCGCGCCGTCCCAGCTGCTGTTGCGGTTGCGGTCCAGGTAGACCGTGCCCGAGACCAGCGCCACCTGGCGTTCGCCGAAGTTGAACAGCGTGCCGTCCTGGTAGGACGAGAGGTCGATGCCGGCGATGCGGTCCGTGCCGGCAGCCGGCGAGTCGGGCTGCACCGTGCAGCCGCTGGCGCAGGCAGCGCCGCCGATCAGGCCGGCCTGCGCCGAGCCGTTGACCAGCCCCGCAGGCGCTGCGGGCAGCGGCTGCTCCAGCGTGTAGACGGTCAGCGGATCGAGGTTGGCGAAGCTCCAGGCGCCATTGCTGTCGGTGCTGGTCTGGGCGATCAGCGCCAGGCTGCCGGCGTCCAGCAGGCGCACGGTGGCCCCGGCGATGGCCGGATCGCTGCCCGCGTCGCGGCTGTTGTTGCCATCCAGATCGATGTAGACGAAGCCGCTCAGCGCCACGCGGCGCAGCTCGGGGAAGTGGTAGTTCACAGCATCGGTGGCCGCACCCAGCGGGATGGCGCTGTAGACGCTGGAGCCGCCCAGGCCGCCGCGCGCATAGCTGCCGCCGGCGCTGGGCTGCTGGCCGCCCGCGGTGGGCACGTCGGCCGGGCCGTTGATGTGCGTGGCCGGCTGCGTCTGCGTCAGCGCATAGCCGCTGCCGTTGGCCGGCGCCAGTGAGGTGAAGCTGTAGCTGCCGTTGCTGTCGGTCGAGGTGCTCAGGTCCACCGCGTTGCCGTAGGCATCGGTGCCGGTCAGGCGCAGGCTAACGCCGGCCAGGCGCGGCTCGGTGCCAGGCGCCTGCGGCGTGCCGGCGTTGGCACCCGCACGGTCGCGGTCTTCGAAGACGGTGCCGCTGATCGAGGAGCGCGTCACCGTCACCGTGGCATTGCCGGTGTTGAAGCCGCCCGGGGTGTCGATGGCGCCGGTCCTGGCGGGGCTGGTATCCACCGTCGCGCTGTTGCTGGCCACGCCGCCCGCGGGGTAGCTGATGAAGCGCACCGGCACGGTGACGACGGCACTGCCGCCGCCGTCCAGCTGGCCCAGCGCGCAGCTGACGGTCTGTCCGGCCAGCGTGCAGCTGCCGCTGCCGGGCTGCAGCGTGCGCGTCCAGGTGATGGGGCCGGTCACTTCGGTGCCGGCAGGCAGGGTGTCGCTCAGGTCCGTCTGCAGCGAGTTGCCCGGGCCGTTGTTGGTGACCGTGATCGTCCACTGGAAGGGCTGGCGCAGCGTCACCGTGGGCAGGCTGGCGGCCTTGCTCACGCGCATGTCGATGCGCTGGCGCGTGGTGGTGGCCTCGCCCTCGGTGTTGTTGGCGCTGAAGCCGTCGGGCTCGTTGGCCGAGACGGTGCTGCTGACGTTGAACACATCGCCCGTGGCATTGGGCACGTCCAGCACCTCGAAGCGCAGGAAGATGTCCTTGCTCTGGCCCACCGCCAGCTCGCCCTGGGCCGGGCCGGTGGTGGCGCTGCCTGCAGGCACGCTGCAGGTGAAGGGGGCCAGCGGCGTGCCGGAGCCCGAGGTCTGGTTGGTGGCCGAGCACAGGCTGCTGGCATTGCAGGTGGCGCTGCCGAAGGCCGTGGTGTCGCACACGAAGCGGATGCGCCGGCCGGCCGGCGGCGTGGCGGTCTCGGTGGCCAGCACGCCGGTGCCGTAGGACGGCCCGTTGTTGGTGATGCGCACCCGGTAGTCGAGGAAGGTATTGCCGGCGAGGTAAGGCACCGGATCGATCGCATCGGTGGTGTTGACCAGCAGGTCGATGGAAGCTGCGGTGATGTTCAGCGTGGCGTTGCGGCTGTTGTTGCCGTTGTCGCCGCCGGCCGGGTTTTCCACGCTGGTGGTGGTGAGGCTGGCCACGTTGCCCACGCTGCGCGCCGGATTGCCGGCCTGGAAATTGGGGCGCACGACCAGCGTCACGGTCTGCGACTCGTTGTTGGCCATCGCGCCGATGCTGCAGCTGAAGCTGCTGGACGCCGGCGTCAGCTGTGCGCCGGCGGCGATGCTGCAGCTGGAGCCGGCCTTGCTGGACGTGATGGATACCACCGTGAGCCCGGCATCCCCCGGGGCGAAGCTCAGGGTGTCGGTCAGCGTCACGGCCTGCGCCTGCGAAGGGCCGTTGTTGCGGAAGGACAGCACGTAGGTGGCCGTCTCGCCGGCCCGGATCGCCCCCGGCGTCACCGTCTTGCCCGTCATCTCGACATCGGCGATGGCCTCGATGACCACCGTGTCCGAGGCGCTGTTGTTCGTGCCGTTGGGGTCGCCCTGCACGGTATTCGTGACGTAGGCGGTGTTGCTGAAGCTGCCCTCCAGCAGCGGGCGGTTCATGGTGACGGGCACGGTCACCGTCTCGCCCTGCGCCAGCGTGCCACCGGTCTGGTTGCAGGTGATCGCTGCACCCGCGGCGCTGCAGCTGAACGTGGCGCTGCTGCCGCCGGAGACCACCGGCACGAGCGCGTTGATCGTCGTGCGCCCGCTGATGAAGCCGGGCACGGTATCGGTGATTCGCACGCCGGTGGCACCCTGCGCTGCGAGCGAGGCGTTGCTGACCACCAGCGTGTAGGTGACCGAAGATTCGGTGGTGGAGACGGTCTTGTCGCCGCCGCTGGGCGTGCTGGTGCTGACGCTGATGGCCAGATCCGGCTGCACGGTCGTGGAGCTGGCGTTGGAGGTGGCGCAGTCGTTGCCGGGGTTGGGATCGCCTTCCAGCGGCGGCGAGGCCGGGAAGCCCACCACGCCTGCGGGCACGGAGCTGCCGGTGCAGGCCGTGTTGGTCACCGTGCCGGCCGCAACGGCCGTGCTGACGATCAGCAGGTCGGGCAGCGAGGCATTCACCGCCAGGCCGCCAGCGTTGGCGTGGTTGCAGACCACCACGTTGGCGCTGGGCGTGCAGCTCCATCCCGTGCCGGAGGCGCTGACATAGCTCTCGCCCGTCAGCACTTCCACCACGCGCAGCGGCCCGGTGGCCGTGCGCGGCCCGTTGTTGGTGACCGTGATGGTGCTGGTGAGCGGCGAGCCCTGCGCCACGGGATCGGGCGTCTTGAACTTGTCGATGCGCAGATCGGCGCCGTCGCGCAGCACGCTCACGTTGACCGAGCCGCTGTTGTTGCCGCTGTTGGGGTCAGCCGTCGTGGAGCTGATGGTCGCCGTGTTGGTGTAGCTGCTGCCGCCCGGGGCGACCACGCCGTTGCCCGGCGCGGTGGCCACGATGTCGATGTCGTCCGTGGCCGAAGCGGGCATCGTGGCGCGCGTGCACGACACCGTCTGCCCGGCCGCACTGCAGCTCCAGTTGCTGCCGCTGGCAGAAACGAAGCTCCAGCCGGCCGGCAGCGTATCGCTGACGGTCACGCTGCTGGCCGCGCCGGGGCCGCCGTTGCGCGGCTGGATGCGGAAGCTGACGTTGCTGCCGGCCACCGCGGGGGTCGCCGAGGTCACGCTCTTCTGCTGGATGCGCACATCGGCGCCCGGCAGCACGCTGGTGCTCACGGCAGCCGTGTTGTCGCTGGCATCCGGATCGACCACGCCGCCCGCGGCCGGGGCCAGTGTCGCGCTGTGGGTGACCGTGCCACCCGCGGTATCCACGCGCGCCACGATGTTGAGCAGAGGAATGGCCGCGCCCGCGGCGATCGGCCCGCTGCGGTTGCAGGTGACGACGCCGGCAGCGTGCGTGCAGGACCAGCCCGATCCCGAGAACGACTCGTAGGTCGTCGACGGCGACAGGTTGCTGGTGATGACGATGTTGCCCGTGGCGCTGGGCCCGGCATTGCTGGCGGTGAGCGTGTAGCTGACGTTGGAGCCGCCCACCACGGGATCGGGCGCATCGCTCATCACGAGGCCGAGGTTGGCCCCGTCGTTCACGGTCGTCGTCTGGTTCTGCGTGTTGTTGGCGGGGTTGCTGTCGTTGTCGGCCGTCACCGTGGCCGTGGCCGTGAGCGCCGTGCCGCCCGGGCCGTTGGCGCGCCAGCTCATCACGATCAGGCGCACGTCGCTGCCGTTGGCGCCCAGCGTGCCCAGGTTGCAATCGATCTGTGTGGGCGTGGTGGGCGTGCAGTTCTGGTTGGCCGGCGTGGCGGACAGGAAGGTGGCGCCGCTGGGCACGCTCAAGCGCAGCCGCGTGTTGATGGCCGCATCCACCGCGTTGTTGTCCACGCGGATCGTGTAGGTGAAGCTGGAACCCGCGGGCACGGGATCGGTGTCGTCCACGAAGGACGCGATCTGCGGATCGGCCGCCCAGGCCAGCGCCGGCAGGCACAGCGTCGCTGCCAACAGTCGTCGAACGATTCCCACGAAATCCCGCATGTGCGCACCCGTTTCCGGCCCTGCCCCGGCAAGACCACGGCCGCGGGCACGGAACACCCGCAGCGAAGGCGATGCTAGGAACGGGGTCCGGGCGGCAAACCGCGGATGAATGCCGCCTCAAGGGGCTGTCTTTCGTGATGCAGTTGGCTTTCTGGGGGGGCGGGCTGGGCGCAGCCCGGCCCTGGGGGTGGTCAGACGTCGCCGAACGCTGGCCGCAAGCGGTGGAAGCCCGTGTCTTCCTGGTAGGCCTTGCCGATCTCCAGGATAGTGCGCTCGGCAAACGGCTTGCCGATGATCTGCACCCCGAGCGGCAAGCCCTCGTGCAGGCCGGCCGGCAGGGAGAGCGCGCACAGCCCGAGGTAGTTGGCCGGGCGGGTCAGGAAGGCGGGCACCGGGGCGTGCTCGTCGATTTCGTCCAGCGGCGCGGGCGGGATCGCCACGGTCGGCAGGAGCAGCGCATCCACATCCTGAAACCACTCGGCAAACAGGCGGCGGCGCTGGCCCATGAGCCGCAGGGCCTGCGCGTAGCCCCCGATCTCCAGCCGGGCCGCCGCTCGCGCGCGCTCGCGAAAGATCTCGCCGATCGGCTGGCCCGGATCCTCGATCGCCTCGCGGTGCAGCACGTAGGCTTCGGACGCGATGACCGCCGTGACGGCGCTGGCCAGCTCGAAGTGCCAGGGCGGCAGGCGCCGCGCAAGGACCTGCGCGCCCAGGCGCGAGAGGCAGGCGGCCGCAGCCTGCCAGGCGGCCACCACCGCCGGGTGCATGAAGGCGGGAAGTTCATCGGCGCCCGGCATCGCGATGCGCAGGCCCCGCACGCGGCGCGCGTCCAGCGCATCGGGCAGATCCAGCGCCGGCACCGCCAGCGTGGATGGATCGCGCGCATCCGCGCCGGCCAGCACGCGCAATACCTGCGCACAATCGTCCACCGAACGGCCCATCGGCCCGATGGTGTCCAGGCTCCAGCTGAGCAGCGCCGTGCCGTGCAGGCTGATGCGACCGAAGCTGGTCTTCAGGCCCACCAGCCCGTTGAAGGCCGCCGGAATGCGCACCGAGCCGCCGGTGTCGCTGCCGATGCCCATCGGGGCCAGGCCCGCTGCCACAGCGACGGCCGTGCCGCTGGACGACCCCCCGGGCACACGCTGGCGCTGCAGATCCCAGGGGTTCCAGGGCGTGCCCATCATCGGATTGGTGCCCCAGCCGCCCAGCGCAAACTCGACCATGTGCGTCTTGCCTAGCGGGATCATGCCGGCTGCCAGCAGGCGCTCGACCGTGGCGCTGGTGGTCTCGGCGATGCGCCGGGCCCACAGCCGTGACCCCGCCGTGCCTACCCGGCCCGCGATGTCGCACAGGTCCTTCACGGCCACCGGCAGGCCGTGCAGCGGGCCCAGCGGCCAGCCGGCAGAGCGTGCCCGGTCGGCCGCGTCGGCCAGCGCCAGGGCCTCTTCGGCATAGACCTCGACAAAGGCGTGCAGCTGCGCGTCGAGCTTGCCGATGCGATCCAGGTGCGCCTGGACGATGTCGCGGCTGGAGCATTGCCGGCTGCGCAGCAGCTGCGCCTGATCGCTGAGGGTGAGGTCGGTGAGCTTCACTCGTCGGTCCTTCGGGGTTGCAACGGCAGCCGGTGCGAGGGCTGTTCCTCGTGCCGGCCGCGGGGCCGGGAGCCGGTCCCCGCGCGCAGGCGGGCAGCACAATAAGCGCATGGAGCTGAAGTGGTTGGAAGACTTCCTGAGCCTCGCGCGCACCAAGAGCTTCTCTCGCTCCGCGGAGGAACGCAACATCACGCAGTCCGCACTGAGCCGGCGCATCCAGGCGCTGGAGCGCTGGCTCGGGGCGCCGCTGGTGGACCGCAGCACCTTTCCTTCCCGTCTGACGCGCGAAGGCGAAGCCTTTCGCGAAGCCGCCGAGGACGCCGTGCGCCACCTGATGCGCGCACGCGACGATGCGCGGGCCACGCGGCGCCGCGCCGAGAACATGATCCTGTTCTCGGCCACGCACAGCATTGCGGTGTCGTTCTTCCCGCAGTGGCTCAAGCGCATGGAAACCCTCGTCGGGCCGATTCATGCGCAGATGGTGGCCGACAACATGCACAACTGCGTGCAGAACCTGGCCGAAGGGGTGTGCGATTTCCTGATCTGTTTCTCGCACCCCGGTTTTCCCCTGCTGATCGATGCCGATCGCTTTCCGTCGCGGCATCTGGCCGATGACCGCCTGCTGCCGGTGTCGACCGCCACGCCCGAAGGCCTGCCGCTGTTTGCGCTGCCCGGCACGGCCCAGCAGCCGCTGCCCTATCTCGGCTATGCCGCGGACTCGTTCTTCGGGCGCGTCGTCGACGAACTGCTGGCACGTCCGGATCGGCGCTGCCACCTGCTGCGCCGCTACCAGGATTCGCTGGCGAGCGCGCTGACGGCCATGGCGCATGCCGGGCACGGCCTGGCCTGGGTGCCCGAGAGCCTGGTCGCCGAGGATCTGGCCAGCGGCCGGCTGTGCCCGGCTGGCGGCAGCGAATGGGAAGTGCCGTTCGGCATCTCGATCTATCGAACGTCCGAACGCAGCCGACCGCGCGTCGACGCCATCTGGGCCAGGCTGCCCGAACTGCACACCGGCTGAAAGCCTGGCGCGGCCTGCGCCATGCGGGAACGGAATCGCCCGTTCCGCCTTTGCATTGGCCTCGCCGGGGCCAGATCGGTATCGTGTCCTGCAGCGACGGGGGTTGCGCAGACGAGGGACACATCCAGGCATGCTGCTATCACGCTTTCCGCGAGTCCGACTGGGGCATCTGTCGACTCCCCTGGAGCCGATGACCGCGCTGTCGCGCGCCTTGGGCGGGCCCAGCCTGTTCGTCAAGCGCGACGACTGCACGGGCCTGGCCACCGGCGGCAACAAGACGCGCAAGCTGGAGTTCCTGATGGGGCAGGCGCTCGAACAGGGCGCCGACATCGTCGTGACGCAGGGCGCCGTGCAGACCAACCATGGCCGGCAGACGGCAGCGGCCGCGGCGCGCCTGGGCATGGACTGCGAGATCCTGCTCGAGCGCCGCGTGCGCGAGCCCGAACCCGGCTATGAAGAGCAGGGCAACGTGCTGCTGGACCGCATGTTCGGCGCCACGCTTTCCTTCCACGAGCCGGGCGACATGAACGCGCTGGCGCTGGCACGCACCGAAGCCCTGCGCAGCCAGGGCCGCAAGGCCTACTTCATCCCGGGCGGCGGCTCCAACCCGGTCGGCGCGCTGGGCTATGTCGACTGCGCCCTGGAGCTGCTGCAGCAGGCCAACGAGCAAGGCCTGCGCATCGACTACCTCGTGCACGCCACCGGCAGCACCGGCACCCAGGCTGGCCTGCTGGTGGGGCTGGAGGGTGCCAATACCGGCATCCCCGTGCTGGGCATCAGCGTGCGCCAGCCCAAGGCGCGGCAGGAAGCCGCCGTGCACGCGCTGGCGCAGGCCACGGCCGAATACGTGGGCGTCAAGGGCGGCATCGACCGCTCCCGCGTCGTGGCCTACGACGACTACGTGGGCGGCGGCTATGGCCTGCCCACGCCGGGCATGGTCGAGGCGGTGGCGCTCACGGCGCGCTGCGAGGGCCTGCTGCTGGATCCGATCTATTCCGGCAAGGGCATGGCCGGCCTCATCGATCTCATCCGCAAGGGCTTCTTCCGTCGCGAGGACAAGGTCGTATTCCTCCACACCGGAGGCGCAACGGCGCTGTTTGCCTACGCGAAGCTCTTTTCAGACGTCTGAGGGCGCAAGGCCCGTCCGCTGCGACCTCAGGACACTCCGCCACACACCCCTTTCGGGAAGGACAGCGACATGCGCAACGTGAAAGCGATCATGACCGGTTTGATGCTGGTGGCGGGGGCGATGCAGCCCGCGCTGGCACAGACCACCCTCAAGCTCGGACATGTGTCCAGCGCCGACAACGTCTACCACCTGGGTGCCGTGCGCTTTGCTGAGCGCGTGTCGGCCTTGACCAACGGTTCGGTCAAGGTCGATGCGCTGTGCTGTGCGCAGCTGGGCAACGACGTGGCGCAGGCCAAGACCGTGCAGCTCGGTGCGCAGGATCTGGCCATCGTGTCCAGCAACAACCTGGCGCAGTTCTATCCGCCGATCGACATCTTCAGCCTGCCGGCGCTGTTCGAGGACATCCCCTCGGCGCAGAAGGCGGTCTTCGGCCCGGTTGGCGCCGAGATCTTCGAGAACTTCCGCAAGGCCACCGGCATGCGCGTGGTCTACACGACGGCCTGGGGCAGCCGCTCGATGATCAACAACAAGCGCTCGATCACGAAGCCGGACGACATGAAGGACCTGCTGGTGCGCTCGCCCGGCAGCCCGGTGATGAACGCCACCTACAAGGCGATGGGTGCCAACCCGACGCCGGTGGCCTTTGCCGAACTGTTCACCGCGCTGCAGCAGAAGACCGTCGATGGCGCAGACATGTCGCCCTGCGATGTGCTCTCGCTCAAGTACTACGAAGTTCAGGCGCACATGACGACCACGAACCTGTTCACGGGCTTCGGCATGGTGATCATGAACGACCGCAAGTTCCAGTCGCTCAAGCCGGCCGAGCAGGACGCCATCCTGCGGGCCGGGCGCGAAGCCGGCGAGTACTCCTGGAACCTCACCTCGCAGTGCGACAAGGACGGCATCGCCCGTTCCAAGCGGCAGGGCCTGACGGTCATCGAGCTGACACCCGCCCAGCGCGCACCCTTCTTCCAGATCGCTCGCGGCGTGTGGCCCGAATTCGAGAAGCGGGTGGGCGGCAAGGAACTGATCGACCGCCTGGTCAACGCCAGCAAGTGATCGTCTGCGGCTGATCCTGGGTCTGGACGTTCGCCATGCCAGCGCGGACGTCGACCCAGCGGGCCCGATCGACAGGAGGATCGTCATGAAGCGCCTGATGCTCTGGCTCGATCACTTCGACCATGCGGCGATCCTCATCCTGCTGTCCGGGCTGGTGGCGGTCGTGTCGCTGCAGGTCGCATCGCGCTTTGCGCTGAAGATCCCGATCGAATGGTCGGAGGAGATCGCGCGTTTCCTCTTCATCTGGTTCTGCTGGCTCGGCTCCAGCTACGCCACGCTGAAGTTCCACCACATCCGCATCTCCGCCCATCTGCGCCTGCTGCCTCGCCGCGTGGCGCGGGCCGTGATGATCGCCGGTGATCTGCTGTGGATCGGCTTCAACGCCTTCGTCGTGGTTGCCGGGGTGAAGTACCTCCATTCGACGATGGAGTTCCCCTACCGCTCCATGATCACCGACATCAGCATGTTCTGGATCTTCCTGCCGATCCCGGTGATCTTCATCGTGTTCACGCTTCGGGTCGCGTACAACCTGTTCGACCCGCACTACTTCGAGCGCAGCATGAGCGATCCCGATGTGGAGGCAGTCGCCGCGCCGGGGAGCAAGCCATGAGCGTCGGCCTCGCGATCGCACTGAGCTTCGTGCTGTGCCTGGCGCTGGCGATGCCCATCGCCACGTCGATGGGCGTGGCCTCGCTGGTGGCCATCCTGGTGGCGGACATGCCCGTCACCTTCCTCGTGCAGGTGATGTTCGAGGCGCTGAATTCGTTTCCGCTCATCGCCATCCCGCTGTTCATCCTGGCCGGCGGCATCATGGAGCGCGGCGGGCTCTCGCAGCGCATCGTCGACATCTTCATGCCGCTGATCGGCCGGACCTACGGCGGCCTGGCCATCGTCACCGTGCTCGCCTGCATGTTCTTCGCGGCCATCTCCGGATCCGGCCCCCCGACCGTCGCGGCGATCGGCTCCATCATGATCCCGGCCATGGTGCGACACGGTTATGCGCCCAGCTTCGCCGGTGGCGTGACCGCATCAGGTGGAACCTTGGGCATCCTGATCCCGCCCTCGGTGCCGATGATCATCTACGGCGTCAGCTCCGAGACCTCGATCCCGCGCCTGTTTGCGGCCGGCATCCTGCCCGGCATCCTCGTGGGTGCACTGCTGATCCTGATGGCCTATGCGCTGTCGCGCCGGCGCGGCTACCGCTCCAACGAAGCGGTCACCGATCTCGGTGCCTTCGTGCGTGCGCTGCGGCGCGGCTTCTGGGCGCTGCTGGCGCCGATCATCATCCTGGGCGGCATCTACACCTCGGTATTCACGCCCACCGAGTCGGCCGTCGTCGCCGTGGTCTACGGCCTGTTCGTCTCGACCGTCATCTACCGCGAGATGGACTTCACCAAGCTGCGCGAGACCTTCATCTTCAGCGCCACGATCAGCGGATCGGTGCTGGTGATCATCGCCACGGCCACCGTCTTCGGCCAGATCCTGACCCTGCAGAACATCCCGCAGGATCTGGCCAAGTGGATCGCGAGCCTGTCGGACAACAAGTACGTGATCCTGTTCGTGATCATCGGGGCGCTGATCTTCATCGGCATGTGGATGGACACCATCGCGCAGATCATCCTGCTCACGCCGGTGCTGCTGCCGGTGGTGCGGGCCCTGGGCGTCGATCCGGTGCACTTCGGCATCATCTTCGTGCTGTGCTGCGAGATCGGCTTCCTCACACCGCCGCTGGGCGTGAACCTCTTCGTGGCGATGCGATTGACCGGGGTCTCGCTGGAAAGCCTGTCGAAATCCGCGCTGCCCTACGTGGGCGTGCTCATCTTCAGCGTGGTGCTGATCGTCTTCTTCCCGCAGCTGGCGCTGTGGCTGCCGAATCTGTTCTATTCACGCTGATGCGCAGGTGAAGCGTCAGCCCTGGGCGGGCAGTGCCCCGCCCAGCGAACGCACCTGCGCCTCCAGCGCGGCGATGCGCTGATCGCGTGCGTCGAGCGCCGCGCGCACGTCCGCCGCGTCGATGCGCTGCGGAATGTGCTGCGGGCAGTTCACGTCCCAGGCGCTGACGCTGAAGAGCAGCACCTGCTCGGGCTGGGCGCGGTAGTCCGGCGGCATCAGTTTCTGCAGCAGGGCATCGTCGCCCTCGACCACACGCGCCGTGCCCCACACCTTGATGCGCCGCCGGTGGGCGTAGTCGATCAGGAACAGATGCGCCTTGGGGTTCTCTTCGAGGTTGCCCTGGCTGATGTACTGGCGATTGCCGGCAAAGTCCACGAAGCCGATCGTGTGCTCGTCCAGCACCTTGAGGAAGCCGGGTGGCCCGCCGCGGTGCTGGATATAGGGCTGGCCGGCGGCATTGGCCGTGGCCAGGAAGACACTGGTCTGCGACTCGATCTCCGCCTTGAGATCGGCCGTGATGGACGTTTCCCAGGAGCCACCCGCCTCCATGCGCGCATAGGCGGCGCGCGAGCCCCGGCGGGCCTGGATCGCCTTCACCGTGGCGCTGAAGGCGAGGTCGCTGGGGTAGGCAAGGTGGACGCGTTCGGAATCGCTGTGGGGGGCAGGCATGGGGAAGTCCTCGGGTGGCAATAAGACCGGTGCTTGCCGGTGTGCTCACTGTAGATATTCCCGCCTTTGGCAACTAGACTGCCATTTTGTGAAGCTTCCTACCGAACTCAACAACAATGGACCGCCTCGAAGCCATGAACGTGTTTGCCGCCACCGTCGACGGCGGCAGCCTCTCGGCCGCGGGCCGGCGGCTGAATCTGCCGCTGGCCTCGGTCAGCCGCAAGCTCGCCGAGCTGGAGGCGCACCTCAAGACGCGCCTGCTCACGCGCTCCACGCGCCGGCTCGAACTCACGGATGCCGGCCGCGATTACCTGGCGGCCTGCCGCCAGATCCTGGAACAGGTGGACGAAGCCGAGCGCGCCGCCTCAGGCGCCTATGCCAAGGTCAGCGGGCAGCTGGTGCTGAGTGCGCCCATCGTCTTCGGCCGCCTGCACCTGGTGCCGGTGGCGGCGGCCTTCCTGGAGGCACATGCCGAGGTCGATCTGCAGCTGCGCCTGAGCGACCGCAACGTCAACCTCATCGAGGAACATGTCGATGCGGCGCTGCGCATCGGGACACTGCCGGACAGCAACCTCGTGGCGACGCCAGTGGGCGCCGTGGGCCGCGTGGTGTGCGCAAGTCCCGCCTACCTGCAACGCTTCGGCACGCCGCAATCCCTGGCCGAGCTGCAGGCGCACCGCTGCATCAGCTTCGAAGGTCTCGAAGCGGCCTCCAGCTGGACCTTCACCGATGGAGACGGCACCCGGCGGCGCGTGCCCCTGCGCTGCCGCCTGAGCGTCTCCACGGCCGATGCCGCCATCGAAGCCGCGCTGCTCGGTCTGGGCCCCACGCGCGTGCTGTCCTACCAGGTGGCAGAAGCGCTGCGCGATGGACGCCTCGTGCGCCTGCTGGCGCACGCCGAGCCGCCCGCCGTGCCCGCCAGCCTGATCTACGCCGGCCAGGGGCGGCTTCCGATGAAGACGCGCGCCTTCATCGACTTTGCGGCCGGCCGGCTGCGGGATCGGCTGTCCAGCCTGTCGCCTCCACGGGCATGATCAGGCGCGACTGCGGCCGCTGCGGATGACGCGGCGCACGACCCTCCCGTTCACGGCCTCGGGAAGCTGACGCCCACCTCCACCGCCAGCACTCCTTGCGGATCAAAGCTGCCATCGGGGCAATCGCTCCAGCCTGAGGCCGAGAGCACACGCAAGCGCGTTGTCTCGGCCTTGCGCAGGGTGACCGGCACACGCGCCCAGGTGAAGCGCAGGGCGCCGTCCTCGGGCACTTCGCTTTCGTCCAGCAACACCGGGTCGAAACGCACCCGTCCGTCGCGCACGCGAAGGCCCAGCTCGCCCCAGCGTGTGAGGATCTCTTCCTTCACCTGGCCCGTCATGCCGGGCTGCTGAGCCCCGCCCTCACCCGGCGTGTGGCTGTACGGGTCGGCCGGAAATGCACCGAAGGCCGCGGCGCTCTTGCGGTAGCCCAGGCCGTCGCGCACGCGGCGGTAGAAGGCCTGTAGCGCCGGCAGCTCCGGAGCCCCGAGATCGGCGGCCGCGAACACCTGCTCCTGCACCGCCAGCAGCAGCTTGGCCACCATGTGCCAGTAGATGCAACCCAGGCCTTCGTAGCCGAACATCGTGCCCGAGCGGCCGGTGAATTCATGGTGCCTGAGGATGCGCTCGTAGGCCTCGGCCAGGGGCTTGAGCGCTTCGCCCAGATCGGCACCGGCGTCTTCCAGGTCAGCCCGGTTGGCCAGTGCCGGCGCAAAGCGGACCGTGCCGTCGCTCTGCTGCTGCAGCAAATCGGTTCGACCGTCAGCGATCAGCTGCTGCACCAGTGGCAGCGCAAGCGCCTCGGCATCCAGCCGGTTGCGTTCCAGGAAGCCCGGCAGGCGACGGTCGGGGTAGAGCAGGAAGCTGCCGCGGCGCGGGTCGAAGAGCTCGCTGTCGAACAAGGCGCTCAGCAGGCTCACGGCCTCGGCCGGTGACAGCAGCCCGCAGGACAGCAGCGCCACCTGCCCTTCCAGCATGGGATACAGGTGGCTCACGGTGGCCTGCGCCGGCCCGAAGGCGACCAGGTTGTAGCTGTGGAACAGGCCGTCCGGTCGACAGCAGGCCCTCAGCGTGGCATCCACCAGCGGCAGCAGCTCGCCGGCCAATGTCTTGAGCAGGCCTTCGGGTGCGCGGGCGGGCTGGCGGCCTGCGGCGCCGCGGTAGGCCTCGGCTCGGAAGACGTCGAGGATGTGCCCCGCCCGGTCCAGGTAGGCACGCCGTCCCTCGGGCTCGTGGATCACGTCCAGCGGCGTCGCGCGCACGAGCTCACCCAGGCCCTGCAGCGCCTGCAGGGTGCAAGCCGCCAAGGAGAACGGCTGATCGGCACCTGCCGCGCGGCTGATGAAGACCAGCAGGCCCCGGAGCTGGGCCAGAGAGACCACCGACAGCCCATTGCCCACCAGCGCATTGTTGGCGTCGTTCCACTCGGGTCGCTGCGTGTGCAGCCACAACCCGCCGCCCGGCACCAGGCTGCCGGCCTTGGCGAGCACGATGATGGCCAGCTTTTCAGCCAGGCTGCCCAGCACCGGCTGGCCGGTGTCGTCGCACACCAGCAGCCCGTCGCTGCCGATCTGTCGGGCCCGTTCCTGCGCGCGCTGGTGTGCAGCGGCGTCGAAGACGATGGTCGCCTTGGGCGTGGCGGTCTGCTCATCGTGGGGCTTCAGCCGGTAGGGCACATCGGCGAAGCTGAACAAGGCGCGATCCCACTGCGTGCGCAGCCAGTCCGGCTCACGCGCCTGCGCGGCGTCCAGCAGCCGCAGCAGGTAGATCACCTGGTGATCGCCCCAGTAGCCGATGTGGCTCCAGGGATCGTCGGCCTCCACCACCTCCCAGTCGATGCCCTGGCGGCTGATGCGATAGGGGTTGTAGCCATCGGGCGTCATCGCGCCCAGGAAGACCGCAATCATCGAGCCCAGGTACTCCGGCTGGCTGCTGGCCAGCGCCTCCCAGTTCTGGAAGATGTCGCGCCAGTTGCCCTGGTAGTTGACCAGCCGCCGGCCCGCCGCGTCGCGCACGCGGATGGAAAACCTGTTCCAGGGCCGGCTCGGATCACCATGGCGTCGGCTGAAGGTGAGCGGCAGGTAGGCCTGCACCAGGCGCTCGGCCTGCGGGCCAGCGGCCTCGCGCGCGGCCGTGATGGCAAACGCCCGCTCCACCTGCGGCGGCCAGGCGGCCAGCGTGGGCTGCAGGGCCTCGGCCAGCGCGCGATTGCGCTGGCGGATGAAGTGCATCAGGTCGTCGCGGTCGAAGCGTGTGCCGTCGACGAAGACGCCGCCGCGCATGATGTTAAAGAGCACGTTGGCGCGGTGATGCGCCGCGGCCATCGGGTCCGCAGACGACTGCAAGCCATCGGCACGCGCCAGCAGATCGTCCAGGCCCGCGGTGTTCTGCTGGCAGGCCTGCACGATCTCGCCCGGCGTGCCCCGCCCGGCTTCGAGCCTGCGTGCCAGCTCGAAGGCCTGCACCTGCGAGCAGGGGCCATCCAGCACGATGTGCCAGGCCATGCCCGAGCCATCCACCCGCGCCTCGAAGTTGACCAGGAAGGCGCTGCGCCGCCCCCGGGTGAGTGTCTCGGCCTGCACCGGCACGCCGCGGCAGAAGGCCGCCACCTGGTGCGCAGACAGCAGTGTCCGGGTGCCCGCAGGCAGCCCGGCATGCCAGGCGGCCAGGGCCTCGAAGGATTCCTTGGGCTCGGCCCGGTCCCAGATCTGGGCATACAGCGTGAACAGGCCCAGTCGTCCGCCGGCGGCGACCTCGCTCCACTTGTAGGCATCGGCCAGGCTGCTGAAGCTGGAGGAGACCTGCACGCCCACACCCGGCGGCAGCAGGTTCAGCACGCCGTCGAGCACCTGCACCGACACCGGCGCGCCGGTGGCCCACAGGCGCGCCGAGCGTGCCAGCCCCAGGCCGGCGGCGGCCGACCACTCTGTCTGGAAGCTCAGGCGCCCCGAGGGGTGCTGCTCCTGGAAGCGGATTCGCGTGCCCGACAGGTTCTTCCACACCGAGCGTGCGGCGGTGGCCGCGCCCGGCCGCGAGGCAAACGGCTCCCAGAGCTCGACCCCCTCGGGCCCCAGGATGCGGATCCAGGTGCGCGGGCCGGTGTGCTCCCAGCGGTGGTGGATCTTGTCCACGGTCTCGTAGGGAAAGAAGGCGCCGTCCTCGTCGCGCCGCCCCGCCGCCAGGGAACCGGCGCTCGAGATGAAGGCCCAGATGTCGCTGTCAGTGGCCAGCGCCATGAAAAACGGGTCTTGTTGGTCGACGCCGTCGATGCGGTACCAGGTCTGGCCGTCCTCGACGACAAAGGCTCCCTGCAGGGGGCTCTCAGTCATGTCACGGTTCCTTGCCCCTCAGGCCGAAGGAGTGGATGTGGTCCTCGACGACGTTGCGCCAATTCTCGAAGCGGATGCCCAGCTTGAAAGTGGCCTGCGTGGCGCAAGAAGAGCCAGATCCGAAAGTTTGAAAGCGCTTTCATAGGAGTCTCTTCACCGCATGACGCGGTGTCAATCACGGGAAAACCCGCCCTGTGGCCAGCAATGAATGGGCCAAGAACCCGTGGTTCGCCGCGGTTGGCCGCGGCGAGCCTGCGCTGCCGCCGGCCTGCAGCGTGGGCCCATCAATCGCGGGCAGCACCCGCCGGCAGGGCCAGCCAGGCCTTCGGGGCCCAGCGCAGCTGCACCCGGGTGTTGCCCTCGTCCTGGCCCAGAGACAGCTCCAGGCCCTGGCGCTCTGCCAGGCGGTGCACGATGGCCAGCCCCAGGCCGAAGCCGGCGCTACCTTCGCCCTTCTGGAAGGCTTGCCCTAGACGCCCACTCAAGCCGACTGGCAGCCCCTGGCTGCGGTTGCTCAATTGCAGGCTGTCGACATCAGCCGCCAGGCTGACCCGCCCCGGTTCGCCGTGGGCGAAGGCATTGCCCACCAGGTTGGACAGCAGGATGTGCAGCACGCCGGCAGGCAGGTCCACCCGCAGGGCCGGGCTGACGGCGATCTCCAGCTGGATGTCCTTGCCCTGCAGCCGCGACAGCTGTTCAAGCACCACACGTTCCAGCAGCGGCAGCAAGGGCTGAGACTGAGACGGCGCAAGCGGGTCCCTGGCATCCAGTCCGTGGGCCGAGGGCTCACCCGCCGCCAGGGCAGCACCATCGGGCGCATGGGTCTCGCGCGCCAGGGCCAGCAGGGTGTTGACGGTCTGCTCCACATCCCACAAGACCTGTCGCATGCGCTGCAGCTCGGCGGCAGCCTCGGCGGGCAGATCGTCGCGGCCCAGCAGCCGCTCGCTGGCCATGCCCAGCACCGCCAGCGGCGTGCGCAGCTCGTGGCTGACATCGCGCGTGAAGACCTGTTCGCGTTCGATGAAGGACTGGGTGCGTGCCGTCAGCGCGTCAAGATGCCGGGCCAGCAGGCCGACCTCGTCGTCACGGGTGCCCTGGGCGTAGGGCACTGATCGTGTGGAACGGTCCCCCGGTCGGCTGCGCGCCACGGCGTCGGCCAGGCGGACCAGAGGCGCGCTGATGCGCCGCGCGCGCCAGGCGGCCAGGCCCAGCGCCGCCAGCGTCAGGCCACCGCTGCCGGCCGCCCACCACAACATCAGCTCACGGCGAATCGGGCGCACCACCAGCAGCCCGCTGACTTCGGCCACCAGCAGGGGGTGACGGGCGTCGGGCACCGGCGGCTCGGGCGGCGCGCCGCCGGGGCGGTTCAACCAGCGGAGGTGGTAGTGGCGCCCCTGCAGGCCAGGGAACTCGCCCGCGTAGGGCTCGGCCTGCCAGGCCTGGCGCAGATCCTCCGGCAGGCTGTCCACCGTGTCGTGGCGGTGCATGAAGGCCTGCGGCGGCGGTGGCCAGAGCCCGCTGAGCTGATGCTGCAGCTGCATCTGCGTCGCGGCCCGGGACAGCGTGGCCACGATGAAACGATCTTCCACGCCGTAGACGAAGACCATGGCAAACAGACCCAGCAGCGCGCTGACGCCCAGGGTGAAGAGCGTGAAGCTGAGCATCAGCTGGCGCCGCAGGCCCTGGCCTGGCCTGGGGAGCGGCGAGCGCCGTGCTGACGCACGCTGCGCCGGGCTTGACGGATCGGACGCGGTTGAAGCCTCAGTCACCCTGCGGCTCCAGGGTGTAGCCCACGCCGTGCACCGTCTTCAGCATGGGCGTGGCGAAGGGCTTGTCCAGCACCTGACGCAGCAGGTAGAGGTGGCTGCGCAGCGGGTCCGAGTCCGGCGGCTCATCGCCCCAGACGCTGCGCACCAGCTCTGAGCGCGTGACGATGCGCGGCCAGGCCTGCGCCAGCTGCAGCAGCAGCTGATACCCGATGGGCGGCAGATCCAGGGGCTGACCGGCCCGTTCGGCCTGGCAACGGTTGCGGTCCACGCGCAGATCACCCAGCACCAGCACATGGGGCTGGCCAAGGCGGTGGCGACGCGACAAGGCACGGCAGCGCCACAGCAGCTCTTCGGCGGCAAAGGGCTTGACGAGGTAGTCGTCGGCCCCGGCGTCAAAGCCTTGCGCCTTGTCGTCCAGGCTGTCACGGGCCGTGAGCATCAGCACCGGCACATGGGCGGGTGCGGTTTCACGCAGCGCGCGGCAGAGGCGCACGCCGTCCAGGCCCGGCAAGCCCAGGTCCAGCACCAGCACATCGGGCGGCTGCTCCAGCGCCATCTGCAGGCCCAGGCGGCCATCACTGGCTTCTTCGACGACGTGGCCCGCGTCGCGCAGCAAGCCAGCGATCTGGTCGCGCAACAGGCCGTGATCCTCGACCACCAGGATGCGCAGCGCTGCGGCTTCGTTCATGCGTGGCGCTTCCGGCACGGCCGCGCGGCAAGGTTCAGCTCGTGTGGGCGCTTCATCCAGGCTTCTTCAGGACGCGGAGAAACCAGTCTACAAGTCCGGATGTGAAGCCGATGTCAAGGCCGGGCGTCGGGGATGTGCGCAGGCGGGTCGAGCGAGCGAGTCCAGCAGACGGGTAGGCACACGGGCCGCCCCCGGCGGAACCACTGCCGGCGGCCTGTCGCCGCTCAGGGCCCGGGCTGGAGGCTCGGCACCGGTGTCGCCCCGCCGGCACCCATGGTCGCGGCAACGGCCGGGCCGCCCAGCCGTTCGATCATCGCCCGCTGGTCAGCCTTGGCCAGCGCATCCACGGCCTGCGGATCGCAGATGCGGGCCAGCTCGGCCTGCATCGCCTGCAGCACCTCGGCGCAGGCCGGGTCTGCCGCGCGGTCGTGCAGCTCTTCGGGGTCGGCTTCCAGGTCAAACAGCTCGGGCGCAAAGCGCACGTAGTGATGCAGTTTCCAGCGGCCCTTGCGCAGCATGAAGGCCGCCGTGTTGCTGCCGGCCGCGTGGTACTCGCTGAAGATCACGCGATCGGGCTGCGCGGGCGCTGCGGCGATGTCCAGCAGCGACTGCCCGGGCCGCCCGGCCATTTCCGGCCCGGGATCGATCCCGGCGGCGGCGAGCAAGGTGGGGAACAGGTCCAGCAGGTCAACCGGTGTGGCACAGACACCGGGCGCCAGGCCCGGTGCGGCGACGATCATCGGCACGCGCACGCTCTCCTGGTAAAGCGTGGATTTGCCCCACAGCCCGCGGGTGCCCAGGTTGTCGCCATGGTCCGAGGTGTAGACCAGCGTGGTGCTGTCAGCCAGACCGGCCTGGGCCAGCGCCTGCACGATCAGGCCGACATGGTGATCCAGGAAGCTGCACAAGCCGTAGTAGGCGGCCAGGGCCTGCAGCCGCTCCTGCGGGCTCTTGAAGAGCTCGTCATTGGGCATGAAGTCGGCGTAGGCCTGCACCCAGGGGTGGCGGCGGTAGCCCTGGTCAGGATGGAGCTTGGGCGCGGGCAGGCAGTCCAGCGGATACAGGTCGAAGAATGCCTGTGGCGCGATCAGCGGAAAGTGGGGTGCCACGAAGCCGACGTACAGCACAAAGGGCTCGTCGGGCCGCTGGCCGGCATCATGGATCCAGTCGACAGCCCGCGCGGCCACTTCGCGGTCGTACTGGGTGTAGGACGACTCGCCAGCGCCGATGTGCTCACCCAGCATGCGCTGCCCGCTGGGGCTGCTGACATACGGGTCGCGGATCGAGGCCCACACCATGCCGTGGCCACCCACCACATGCATGGGGATGTGCTCGCGGTCGAAGCCGGCCGGGTCTTCCTCGGCGCGGTAGTGCAGCTTGCCGATGCTTTCCACGCGAATGCCCTCTCGCTGCAGCACATGACCCCAGCCGCCAGGTGCGCCCGTGTAGGGCATGGCGTTGTCCCAGTGGCGCGTCTGGTGCACGCGCCAGCCGGTGGCGAAGGCGGCGCGCGCCGGCACGCAGATCGGGCTGGGCGTATAGGCATCGGTAAAACGCACGCCGCGCTTCGCCAGCGCATCCAGGTGCGGCGACTTCGCCAGCGCATGGCCCGCGCAGGCCATCACGCGCGGGTCGTGCTCGTCGGACATGATCACCACGACATGGCGCGTCATGCAAGGCCTCTCATGGTCTGCTCTTGATGCGCAGCGCTTCCTGCGTGGTGGTCCATGCGATCGGTCGCTCCATCAATCGGCCGCGGTGAAGCCCGTCAGGCGGACACGTTCCGTCCAGGCTGCGCGCTCGTCGGTCAGCAGCTTGACAAAGTCAGTCGGCTGTGAGGCCGGCAAGCCGTAGCCCATGCCGCGGATGGTTTCGCCGTACTTCGGGTCGGCCAGCACCCGGGCCAGCATGGCGCGCCATTCCGCCAGCCGGGCCGGCGGAGTGCCCGTGCGCAGGAACAGGCCGAACCAGTCCGTCGAAGCCAGCTGCGGCAGGCCCACCTCGGCCGCCGTAGGCACCTGCGGCATCTTCGGGTTGCGCTGGCTCGAGGTGACGAACAGGGTCTTCAGCTTGCCCTGCGCCTCGTGCGGGGGCAGCAGCTGTTCGGTGGTGATGAGCATGGGCACCTGCCCGCCGATGACATCGGTGACGGCCGCTGCGCCACCCTTGTACGGAATGTGCGTCAGCTCCACGCCGAGCAGCCGCGCCAGCTGTGCGCCCATGAAGTGCTGGGGTGTGCCCAGGCCGGGCGAGGCGAAGCTGCTGGCCTTCGGGTTGGCCACTGCCCAGCTCTTGAAGCCCTGCAGGGACGTGACCCCAGGCGCGCCCGGCCCGACCGCAAAGCCGAAGCCGTACTCGGCCACGCTGCCCACGGTCTGGAAATCGCGCACCGCGTCATAGGTGGCGGATTTGACGACCAGCGGTGTCAGCGCCAGCACGCTGGCCGGGATGACGGCCAGCGTGTCGCCCTGCGGTGGCGCGGCCATCAGCGCGTCGATGGCCAGCTTGCCCGCGGCGCCTGGGCGGTTCTCGACGACGACGGTCGAGCCGGTCAGCGCACGCAGTTGATCGGCGAACGCGCGGGCCACCACGTCCACCACGCCGCCCGCCGGAAACCCCACCAGGATCTTCACCGGCGCGGTGCTCTGGGCCCGTGCCGTACTGAGGGGCAGCGCCAGGCTTCCGGCCAGGGCGGTGAAGTGGCGTCGCTTGAGCTTCATGTGGGTCTCCTGTGGGGATGTGACACGGTTCAGGCCGAACCGATGGGCAGCGGCAGCGGATCCAGGATGTCGTCGGGCCGGCTGTGCAGACGGTCCAGCAGCTCTTCGCGCAGCCCGCGGCAGCCGGGGTCGTCAAAGCGGTTGACCATCTCTTCGGGGTCTTCGCGCAGGTCGTACAGCTCGCCCGCGCCGCTGCTCAATTCGAGCGTCAGCTTGGCGTGCTGCGTGCGCACCAGGCGCAGGTCCAGCGCAACACCGCAGCGGGCCGGGCCGAGCCGCCATTCGTCGAAAGCGTGCGAGCGCTGTTCCTGGCCCTTCAGCACCGGCAGCAGGCTGCGGCTGTGTCGCGCAGCCTCCACCGGCACGCCAGCCCAATCGCCGAAGGTGGCGGCGAGGTCCACGGTGGAAACCGGCTCGTGCACCACCTGGCCCGCCGGTATGCCGGGGCCGCGCATCAGCAAGCCCACGCGAAGCAGGCCTTCATAGAACATCGGGCCCTTGAGCAGCAAGCCATGGTCGCCCAGCCATTCGCCATGGTCGGAGCTGAAGACGACCAGGGTCTCATCGGCCAGCCGCAGTTCGTCCAGCGTGCTGAGGATGCGGCCCAGGTTGTGATCGATCAGCGAGACCATCCCGTAGTAGTTGGCGATCAGGTGGCGCAGCTGCTCGTCGGTCTGCGGCTCGATGCGGGAATACTCGCGCCTCACGCGCCCCATCTCGCCACCGATGCCGGGCGGCGATTCGACCGCGGCGCGGTGCCACCAGGGCCTGCGCTCGAAATCGCGCACACGGTGCGCGGGCAAGGGCATGTCCTCGGGCCGGTGCAGGCGGCTCCAGGGCAAGGGCGCATCGAAGGGGTGATGCGGATCCGGAAAGGACACCCAGGCGCAGAAGGGTCGCCTGGCATCGCGCCCGTGGGCACGCAGCATCTCCACCGCGCGGTCACCCACCCAGCTGGAGTTGTGCCAGGCCACGGGCAGTGCGGATTGATGGGTCTGTGCAGCACCGCCGTCGGGCCCGGCACGCTGGCGGTACAGCCTGTCCTTCAGGTCACCCCGGCCATCGGCGTGGTACCAGCGCTCGTAGTGCCGGCCACGCGGCGGGCGCTCCGGCAGCCAGTAGTGATGGCCCATCAGCGTCATCTCCACCCGCTCGAAGCCCATGTACGGCCCGAACCAGTGATCGCCATACAGCGCTGAGCCCGCCACGTTTTCCGGCCGCGTCGTGGGCTGGTGCGAGAAGTAGGTCGAGAAATGGCCCTTGCCGATGAAGTGCGTGGCATAGCCTGCGTGCGACAAGGCGCCGGCAAACCCGGCCTGCGCGATGCCTTCGTCGAGCTCGATGCCGTTGTCGTGCACGCCATGGCTCAGCGGCAGCAGGCCCGTCAGGATGGAGGCGCGGGCGGGCTGGCATACGACGCTGGGCGTGATGCAGGCCGAGAAGCGCGTGCCCTCGTCGGCCAGCAGGTCCAGGTGCGGCGTATGCACCGGCCGCCCCTCGAAGCCATAGGCATCGCCCCGGTGCTGATCACTGGTGATCAGCAGGATGTTGGGCGGCCGGCCCGTGGGGTGCGCAGGGAGCATCGCGTGCGTGGGGTGCGTGTGCTGAGGGCGGCGCGATTGTGGACTTCGTTTTGTTGACATGTCAACAAATTGGATGCGGCACCGGCGGCGGCAGAATCGACGCATGGCGCGCACCCGACCCCCTTCCGGCGACTGGTCCGATCCGCTGCAGGCGCTGCAGGACGAAGGCCGCCTGCCGGTCGAGCGCTTCGTCAGCTTTCAGATCAACCAGCTGTCCACGGCCTTCGAGCGGC
Source organism: Rubrivivax sp. (assembly GCA_016790225.1). The sequence goes on along the minus strand of JAEUOZ010000066.1, from coordinate 16,091 downwards.
AATGGACCCGCGTGATGCGCGATCGTGCCGGCGTCAGCCTGAGCCAGTGGCGCATCCTGGCGATGCTGGATGCCGGGCCGCTGGTGTTCTCGCGACTGGCCGAGAGCATCGGCATCGACAAGGCGCTGATGAGCCGCTCGACGCGGGACTTGCAGGCGCTGGATCTCATCAAGGTGGGGCCGACGCCCGATGACGCGCGCAGCCTCACGCTCGGCCTGACAGCCAAGGGCCGCCGACTGCTCGCCCGCATGATGCCCCTGGCGATCCAGCGCCAGCAGCACCTGCTGGGCGCGCTGACGCCCGAGGAGCGACGCAGCTTCTACAGCGCCGTGGACAAGCTCAAGACCGCGGCCGAGCAGTGGGACGAGTCGGCTTCCGGCTCGCCGTAGCGGCCGGGGCCGTCAAAGGACTCTTGCGACCGGGCGGAAAGCGGCGACAGGTCTGGTTCGGCCCGCATCGGGTGCAGCCCGTCGCATGGGGCTGGGTCTGCGGTGCCGCGTGGCGATACTCGTTTCCTCACCGATGGCCACCTGATTGCGACCTCCTCTGTGAACTCCATCCGTCTCGGCAGCCGCCGCCCAAGGTTCTTTGCCCTGCTCGCGCTGCTGAGCTTGCAAGCCTGCGCACAGGTCAGCCCCGGCCTCGACACGGCACGCATCGACGCCGTGTTCGCCGCCTTCACCGAGAAGACCCCCGGCTGCGCCTTGGGCATCAGCCAGGGCGGGCGAACGATTCACGCCAAGGGCTATGGCCTGGCCGACCTTGGCCACGGCATGGCCATCCGGCCGGACACGGTGTTCGACATCGGCTCGGTCTCCAAGCAGTTCACCGCGGTGGCCCTGCTGCTGCTCGAAGAGGACGGCAAGCTCAAGCTCGACGACAGCCTTCAGCAGCACCTGCCGGAACTGGCCCAGGCCTTCCCGCAGCGCATCAGCCTGCGCCAGTTGCTCGAACATACGGCCGGACTTCGAGACTACAACGAGCTGCTGCTGTTTGCCGGCCAGGCCGAGGAGAACGTCACCGGCGACGCCGAAGCGCTGCGGGCCATCCTGGCCGTGCCCGAGCGGAACTTCGCCCCCGGCACGCGCTGGTCCTACAGCAATACCGGCTACTTCCTGGCAGCGCAGGTGGCACAGCGCGTCAGTGGCCTCAGCCTTGACGCGCTGCTGCAAGCGCGTCTGTTCAAGCCCCTGGGCATGGCGGCCACCCATGTGCGCACAAACCACCTGCAGGTGGTCCCTCGGCGCGCCACCGCCTATCAGCCAGGCGAGGCACCCGGCGTCTATCTGCTCAACATGAGCAACTGGAACCAGGCCGGCGACGGCGCCGTGCAAAGCACGGTGCTGGATCTCGCGCGATGGGACGCCGAGCTGGGAGATCCCAAGGTCCTGAGCCAGTCCCTGGTGCGGGCGCTGCGAACGCCGGGCCGATTGAGCGACGGCACGCCCATCACTTACGCGCTGGGCCAGATCAGCAACGAGTACCGCGGCCAGCCGCGTGTCAGCCACGGCGGCACCTGGGGAGGCTACCGCGCGATGCTGGCGCACTTCCCGGCCCAGCGAGCCGGGATCGCGATCACCTGCAACGTCGCCAATGCCAACGTGCCGGCTCTGCTCAATCAGGTGGCAGACCTGGTGTTGGCCAAGGATCTCACGGAGGCAGCGCCAGCCCTTGATGCGGCCGTGCCGCCCGGTTTTGACGCCCAGCGCTTCGCCGGCAGCTACCTGCACGAGGACGGCTTTGCTGCGCTGCGCCTGAACCCTGAGGCACAGCCCGGGCAGGTGCGCATGCACATCGGCTTTGGCAACTCGTTGCTGCGCAGCGCGGCGAGCGACACCCTGCAAAACGCCAGCGGCACGCTGCACCTGACCCTGTCGACGGACGGGAGCGCGTTGCGCCTGACCCGGCGCGCCGACCCGCATCGTGTCGACCGCTACCTGCGATTGCCGAGCTTCAGCGGCGAGGCCTCGGCTCTATCGGGTCTGGCCGGCAGCTACCGCCAGACGGCATTGGGCAGCAGCTTGAGGCTGGAAGCTGGCAAGGACGGCGCACTGAGGCTGCAGATCGGCAGCGCGCCTGCGCAAGGGCCGCTACAAGCGCTGGCCGCGGATCTGCTCGTCGGCCCCGGTGTGTTGCTGCGCGTCGAGCGCGATGCAAAGGGCCAGGTGCAGGCCCTGGTCTACAGCAGCGAGCGGGTGCGGCGGCTGCGCTACACCAGGGACTGATGGCCGGGCCTGCGTCCTGCAGACGCGTGAACTGCTCAGCGTAGTGCTCGCAGATGGCGGGGCCTGCCGGATACAGCACCACCACTTGTCGGGCCAAGGCTTCAAGCCGGCGCAGGACTTCCGGCTTTCTCGTGCTGCGCTCGGCGCCCAACTGCAAGGCCTGGCAGGGCAGCAGCAAGGCTTGCTGGGCAGCGCTCTGGCCAAGCTGCGTCAGAACAGCGACACCATCATGGGCTGCGGCACCGTGTGGAACCCGGCCAGCGGCCGCTGGGAACAGCATGGCAGCATCGTCAGCGACTACAACGGTACGGTGCTCGTGCCCTGATTCGAGCCGGCGCCCCGGCGGCGGGCATAGCGGCCCTGCACAAACCCGCCTTCCCAGTGGCGCGCAGCCTCCAGCGTCCAGGCCCGGTCGGCGGGCAGCGGTCCCCACAAGCTGCGGCCCTGACCCAGCAGCAGCGGAACCGTCGTCAAGGTGATGCGGTCGACCAGGTCCTCGAAGAGGAAGTGCTGGATCAACTCGCCGCCATCCAGGTACAGGCGCCGCACGCCTTGCTGCGCCAACTGTCGGAGCAGCGTTCTGACTTCGGCGCCGCTGCGCTGTACCCGGGGCCGCAAGGCTTCGGGAATCTCCAGCCCCTGCTGGCGCGACAACACCCAGACCGGCCGCTCTGCGTAGGGCCAGGGGTCGAAGCCCAGCACGGTCTCGAAGGTCTTGCGGCCCATCACCAGCGCGTCGATGCCGGCCATGAATTCGGCATAGCCGAAGTCCTCGCCAGCGGGTGCGGCGGCCTGAGCCTCCATCAGCCAGTCCAGGCTGCCGTCAGGGCGCGCGATGAAGCCGTCGAGCGAGGTCGCGATGAAGACCTCGACTTGCGGACGGCTCGGCGGGGTCGTGTCGTCGTTTGGCACGGTGAGCGCGAGTGTCGATGGAACAGCGTGGAGCGCAGCGCCGCGACACCCAGTCCGGCACGCCGACAAGCGGCGAGGTCACGGCGCCGTCACGCCGCCTGGCTGACAGTGCCCTCCTGCCCTGCCCCGGGGCTGTCCAGAGCACTTCCACAACAGACTTGAGAGAACGCCATGGCCTTGCCACGACACCCGAACCGCCCCTTGCGCGCCTGCGCGCTGTCACTGCTCGCCGCGGCGGCCTTGGCTGCCTGCGGTGGAGGTGGCGACGCCGGCCCCAACCCGAATCCGCCCACACAGCCGCTGGCCTGCGTGGAACTGCCGCAGATCACCTGGCAAGCCAGCGCCACAGCGGCGGCCGACTGGAACGATGTGCTGGTCGACCGCCGCAACCGCATCTGGCTGGCCGGCTGGGCGGAAGGCGAGGTCGGCCGCGAGCGGCTCGACCCCTCCGGCAACAGCCGTGCCGTCGTTCGCCAGCTCGATAGCGACGGGCGCGTGCTGTGGGACAGCGGCGCCGAGTTCGACTCGCCCGGCACCGACGTGGCCGAGGCGCTGGCGCTGGGCGCCGATGGCCGCCTCTACGTGGCCGGGCGCACCACGGGCACGCTGGACGGCCGCGCCAATGCCGGCCAGTTCGACGCCTTCGTCGCCTGGGCCGATGGCGCCGCGCCAGCCACCCCCTGGCAGCGGCTGCAGACCGGCACCGAACGCCCCGAACATCCGCGCCGACTGGCCCTGGCACCCAGCGGCGACCTGCACCTGGCCGGCTGGGACGACGAGTTCGTGCCGAGCAACTTCGTGGCCGCCTGGCAGGACCCGATCGCCTTGCGCTTCAGCCGCCAGGGCGCGGGTCTGACGCAGGCCTGGCGCTACCAGGGCGACAGCGTTGTGCCCGACATCGCCGACGGGCTGGCTGTCGATGCGGCGGGCCACACCTACCTGGGCGGATCTGTGCAGAGCGGCGCGCAGCGCGGCATGTTCCTGCGCAAGCTGGACGCCGAGGGTCGCGCCTTGTGGACCGCCCGGTACACCAGCCTGGCGGTGGATCACATCGCCGCGGTGCAGCTGCTGCCCGACGGCCATCTGCTCGTGGCCGGCACCGTCTACGGCTCGTTCCGCGGCAACACCCACTTCGGCGAGCAGGACGTGTTCGTCGCCCGCGTCGCTGCCGACGACGGCCGCGTGCTGGCGAGCTGGCAGTTCGGTGGCACTGGCAGCGAGTGGCTGACCGACATGAAGATCGACGCGCAGGGCCGCATCCTGCTGCTGGGCGAAACCGATGGCAGCGTGGTGCCTGGCCAGGCCAACGCCGGCGCAGCCGATCTGTTCATGCTGCAGCTGGATGTGGCTGGCCAGCTGCTGGCGCGTACGCAGTGGGGCACCGCCGCGGACGAGCAGGCGCGGCGCCTGGCCGCCGACAGCTGCGGCCGGGTGGTGGCCACCGGGGCTTCGGGTCGCGAGGGCGCAGCCGGCCCCCAGCGGGCCGGCGTGCTGTGGTTCTGGCGGCCTTGAACCCCGGGCATTGACGCGGGCGGTGTCCGAAGCGTTTGGTCAAGGTCTGCCTGTCGTGTGGCCAAGGCGGCTGCGGCAAGAATCCGCTTGCAGCGCCCGAAGCATCCGCAGAGCCGATCACGCCATGCCCTCGCTCCACCTCTTCGGCACACCGCGCCTGGCGACCTCCGGCCGGGCTGATGTGATGCTGTCGGCGCGTGAGGCCGGGTTGCTGGCCTGGCTGCACCTGGAAGGCCCCAGCCCCCGGGCGCAAATCGCCGGGCTGCTCTGGCCGGGCGGCGATGAGTCGCAGGCGCGCGCCAATCTGCGCCAGGCGCTGGTTCGGCTGAAGCGGGCGGCGGGGGAGGTCCTGGCCGAATCCGCTGGCGTGCTGCGGCTGGCCGAAGACCTGACCGTGGCACCCGAGGGCACACCCGGCAAAGGGGACTCGGAAACCAGCCCTGGCACGCACCGCCTGCTGGGGCCGCTTGAGTTTGACGACGCGCCGGAGTTTGCCGAGTGGCTGCAGACCCGGCGCGAGGCGGCCGTGCGCGAACGCCGCCGACGGCAGCTGGCGCTGTCGCGGCACGCGCTGGACGCGGGTGCGCTCGACGAAGCCCTGGCCAGCGCCGAGGCGGTGCTGGCCTTCGACAACGCGGTGGAGGACGCGCACCGGCTGCGCATGGAGGTGTTCTACCTGCGTGGCGACCGCGCCGCCGCCATCACGGCCTGGGACGACTGCCGCGATGCCTTGCGCACGGCTTATGGCATCACGCCCAGCGCGGCCACCAACGAACTCGGCCGTCTGGTGCTGGCCGCTGAGGCGGCGGATCAGCGGCAAGCTGCACCGTCCCGGGTGCAGGCCCGGCAGGCGGCAGCCGCGGCCGTGCTGCCCGCGGCTCTGCGGCGCCCGCCACAGCTGGTGGGCCGCGACGCAGTGCTCGACGAGATCAGGCGGGCCTTGGCCCTGGGGCACGGGGTGGTCGTGGCCGGGCCGGGTGGCATCGGCAAGAGCCGGCTGCTGACGCAGGTGGCCGCGGCGATGGAGCCGGCCGTGATCGTGGGCGCGCGGCCGGGTGACGAGCACCAGCCGGGCATGGTGGCCGCGCGCCTCGTGACGGCCGCGGTGGAACGCTTCGGGCCCGACCTGGACAAGGCCACGCGTGCCGATATCGCCCTGCTGCGCCCTGGCGGGCCTGCGCGGGGCCGGGCCTTGCAGTCAGCGCTGGAGCATCGGCGCGTGCTGGCCTCGGTGGCCCGCACCATGCTGGCCTGCCACGCCAAGGGCATGCGCCTGGTGGTGGTGGACGACCTGCAGTTTGCCGACGACCTGAGCATGGAAGCCATCGGCGCCGTCGTTGGTGGCTGGCTGGCGCAGCCGCCCGAAAGCGCTGCGCTGCCGCTGTTTGGCTGCCGGCCCGGAGAGCTTCGCCCACCTGCGGCCGCGCTGGTGCGCATGCTGGACGGCAGCACGCGCAGTGCGCGCATCGACCTGGCGCCATGGTCGACGCAGGACATCAAGGCCCTGCTCGACAGCCTGCCCCTGGAGCTCGCTGGTGCCGCAGCGCTGGATCGCCGCGCGCTCGCGCAGGCCCTGCATGCACGCGTCGGGGGCAACCCGGCCTTCGTGCTGGAGTCGGTCAAGGCGCTGTGGCTCAGCGGCCTGGCCCAGTGGCACGCGGAACAGCCGCTGGTCGTGCCGGCCACGCTGCTGGAGTCGCTGCGCCAGCGGCTGGCGCAGTTGTCCGGCGAGGCGCTCCAGCTGGCTCAGCTGGCGGCCGTGGCGGGTGACGATTTCACGCTGCCGCTGGCGGCAACGGCGCTGGGCCGCCCGGCGCTGGCCCTGGCGCCGCTGTTTGCCGAGCTGGAGGCGGCGCAGCTGCTGGACGGCATCCGTTTCAGCCACGACCTGGTGGCCGAGGCCGCGCGCACGGCCTTGCCCTCGGCGCTGGTGGCGCCGCTGCACCAGCTGGTGGCCGAGCATCTGCGATCACAACGCGGTGCGGCCGCCCGCATCGCCTGGCACCTGCAGCAGGCGGGCGACGAGGTGGCGGCCGTGCCGTGGCACCTGGCCGCCGGGCAGGCCGCCCGCGACCGCTGGCAGCTGGCGGACGCCGCACGCAGCTTCGAATCGGCTGCCCTGGGCATGGAACGTCAGCAGCACGACGGCGGACCGACCTGGCGTGCAGAGCAGGCGCTGCCGGCGGCCCCAGCCCCTGCGTCTTCCAGCCCGACTGCGGCCGGCACGCCCGACAGCATCGCCAGCACCTGGCTGCAGGCTGCGCGCTGGTGGACCGCCGTCAGCGACTACCCCGCCGCGCTGCGGGCGCTGGACCGCGGCCTGGCCACCGCAGGCACCACGGCCGAGCGCCTGGAGCTGCAGGCCAGCCGGGTGGTGGTGCTGCTGAACAGCCAGCGCGTCGGCGAGGCCACCGAGCACGCCGGGTCGCTGGCCGCTGCCCTGCAGACCGACGGCAGCGCACTGCCTGCCGACCGTCTGGCCGCAGCGCTCTTCGCCTGCACCGCCGTCGCGCCCTACAGCCCGCAGCCGCACAGCCTGGCCTCGCTGTGCGATGCCGTGCGCGCCCGCTGCGAGGCCGGGCCGCCGCGTGCACGCCTGTCCTTTCACCTGGCCGTGGGCACCTGCTTGAACTGGCTGGGCCAGCCTGTGCAGGCCAGCGCCGATCTGCAGCGGGCGCGCGACCTGGCCGACGGCTTTGGCGACCACGGCAGCATCGTCAACGTCACGCACCAGCAGCTGCGCGCTGCGCTGCTGCGGGGCGATGCCCACGGGGCTCTGGCTGCTGCGCAGGACTGCGGCAAGGCGGTCCTGGCGGGAGGCTATGGCCTCAGCTTCCGCCTGCACGCCTGGGCGGCGCAGGCCCTGGCGGCCCTGGCGGCGGGCCAGCCCGGAGAGGCGCTGACTGCCCTGCAGGCGCTGGAGGCCAACGCGGCCGCAGGGGCCGATGTGGACTTGCGCACCGAGCCCGAAGTCGCGGCCGCTCGGGCCCTGGCCTGGTGTGCCCTGGGCCGGCCCGAGCGGGCGGCGCAGGGTCTGCAGGGCCATGAAGGCTGGTTGGCCTTTGCCCACTGGCGCCTGGCGGCGACGGCTTCGGCGCGCGAAGCGGCACTGGCCGAGATGGCCAGGCGCTGGCCTGCCGCAGACGGCGTGATGGGTTTTCGTCGCCGGGTGCTGGCGATGTCCTTGGAGGCACCCAAGCCAGCGGACGCCGAGGCATTGCTGGCCGAGCTGCGCGCCCGCGCGCTGTGGCCCTTGGCGCGCCAGGCGCACGGCATCGCGGCGCGATCAGCGCTTGCGGCAGCTGACGTTGAGCGGGCCGTCGCGCATGCCCGCGAGGCCCTGGCGCTGGCCGAGCATGTCGACCCGTGGACCGATGAAGGCGCGGCAGTGTGGCTGGATGCGGCTGCGGTGCTGCGGGCCGCGGGCGCTGCTGCCGAGGCGGCCGCCGCGCGGGAGCAAGGGCGCGCCTGGGTCACCCGGCTGGCCGAAGCGCTCCCCGCCGAAGCGGACCGCTTGGCCTGGCGTGATCGTCATCCGCTGCACAAGGCCCTCATGGCCGATGGATGAGCCGGAGCGCCAGACGCCATCACCCGGGCTGTTCGGGCGACTTCGCGGCCCCGGTGAAGGACTGTCGCTGCGAGATCGCGGCACTGCCGGCCATCAGGCCACCATCGACGTGCAATTCGCTGCCCGTCATGTACAGGCACTCGTCGCTGGCCAGCAGCACCGCCAGGGCCGCCACTTCTGCCGGCTCGCCAAAACGGCGCAGCGGGGTGTCTGCCACCATGGCGGCCATCCGGGCTGCGCGCTCAGGCCCCTGGCCCAGCATCGGCTCCCACATCGGCGTCAGCACGGCCGCCGGCAGGATGGCGTTGCAGCGCACCGGCAGCCGCTGCTCGGCACAGTACAGCGCCACGCTGCGCGTGTGGTTGACCACGGCGGCCTTGCTGGCCGCATAGGCCGCCGCGGCGGGCACACCGACACGCCCGCTGCGCGACGCGATGTTGATGATGCTGCCCGCCTGGGTGCCCCGCCGCATCGCCCGCAGCGCGTGTTTGCAGCCGAGAAACACGCCGTCCAGATTGGTGCGCATGACCGACTGCCAGTCGGCCAGCGCCGCATGTTCCGGGTCGTGGGCGGCGCCCTGCTCCAGCCCGCTGATGCCCGCGTTGTTGACCAGCACGTCCAGCCGGCCGTGGCTGTCCAGCACGCGCGCCATGGCGCCGATCCAGCCGAGTTCTTCGCGCACGTCCAGCCTCAGCCAGGCGGCACCGAGACTTTCGGCAGTCGCGCGCCCGACGGTTTCGTCGATGTCGCTCACGACCACGAAGGCACCTTCTGCCACGAAGGCCTGTGCGATGGCGGCACCGATGCCGCGCGCCGCGCCGGTGACGAGCGCCACCTTGTGTTGCAGTCGGTTCATGCGCTTTCCCTTCTCGCCCGGTTCACGGTTCAACTCAGCGTCACGGCGGGGTCGAACAGCAGCCCCAGTGCCAGCGCTGCCTGGGTGACGGCGTCCTTCACCTGGGGTTCCAGACCCTCGGTGTGGCGCAGCACGGGTGTGCCGCCCGCCAGATCCAGCGCGGCGATATCGCGCCCCGCGATCATCAGCCGGTAGCCGGCCGGCTGCGACAGCGGCAAGGGCGAGCCCGCCAGCGCGTGCTCCGAACGGATGTCGATGACGAGCGTGCCGAAGATCGCCTGGCCCTCGCGGGCATGGCGGGTGCCAGCGCCGGCCAGTCTCGATTCCGTCAGCTGCAGTTCGCCGGCGACGCGCCCGGCAAAGCGGCAGCTCAGGGCCAATGGCCGCGCCGGGGTGTCGAGGATGCCCACCGTGAGCGCCGTGGCGCGGCCGTCGCAGCGGCCTTCGGCATCCGGGTGTCTGAACCCGACGGACACACGGTCCAGCCGCAGCTTGTCGAACACCGACAAGGAGTCGCCCTTGCGCTGGAACGTGACGGTCTGCCCTTCCAGCGTGAAGCGACCGCTGCGACCGGCGCCCAGCCCTTCGAACGGCAAAGCCCTCGCCGCCTCCAGGCCAACGGGCAACATCATGCGCGCAGGTGACAGGACTGCGCACGCGGCCAGGCACATGCTGGCGGCAACCAGCCCTGCCGAGCGCCATATGCTGCTGACTGCCGGTTCGAAACGGGTTGCGCTGCGACCGGTGTTCGATGGAAATGGGCGAGGAAGGGACGATGGGGTCGCTGACATGAAGAATCCTGTTGCAGGTGCAGGACTTCAGTGTCTGAACCGTGGCGTGACAGCGGCGTGACCACACGGGTGCGGTGAGTCGTGATGCCGACTGGGGAACAGAGAGTCCTCGGGCTTTGAGCCGGCTCGGAGTCTTGAGTGCGGCAGCCTGGCGCAGGGCTGTCCGGGCCCGCGCTGCGGCCAGTGCGGCTACAACAAGCTGCCGGCCTCCCCTACCATGATCGGCACGCCCAAGACGCCCTGCATGATCGCGCGCGCCCTTCTGATCGTCGGCGGCCTGGCCATCCTGCTGGCCCTGTCCAGCAGCGGCTGGGCGCAGGTCCGCAAGCAGCCCGAAGCGACGCTGGTGCATGGCCCGTTCGAGATCATGGTCTCGGCGCGCAGCATCTCGCGTGGCACCTTTCCCAACCAGGGTGGCAACCCGTTTGCCACGCGCGAAGTGGCCGACTACAAGCTGCGCTGGCGCGGCAGGCCTGTGGCCACGCCTTCGGGCGGCGACCGCTTCTGGCGCGTGCTGCGCCTGACGGATGCACCCCGGCCGGCGCTGCTGCTGGTGACCACCGGCTTCACCCTGGCAACCGAAAACGCTGCCGGGCAGTTGACGATCACACCGGTCGTCAGCCGCAGTTCGTCGCTGGCCGAGCTGCAATGGCTGGACGCGCTCGCGGGCCAGCCCGGCGCTGCGCAGAGCTTCGGCATCGAGCTGTTGCCCGAGCTGGAGGCCGCCACCACGTTGGTCGGGGGGCGCTGGCTGCGGCCAGGAGCGTGGGCGGTGCTGAACGTCGCCACACTCCGCGTGTACCCGATCCGGCCCTGGGTGCCGGTGGCCCCCGGCCAGCCGATGACAGAACTCAACCGGGAGGGTGACCGGGTGCGCGCCTTCTCGCCCGGCCAGACGAAGTACGTGCTGCTCGCCTCGGGGCCCGACCATGCTCAGCCCAGCCAGCCAACCCAGGTTGGGCTGATGGTCGTGGACATCGGCACTGGCATGGCGTCGGTGTTGCCCATGGACCGCCGGCGCTTTCGCTTCGCGGCAGATGGCGAGGTCGACGCCAAGTGGGTGCATCACCACTTCGAATGGGCCCGCTCCCAGGACGGCGCAGAGGCCTTGAGGCCTCGTGCCAGCTTCACGCCATGGCCCTGGCGCGCACATCTCTGGGAGACCCGCCCCGGCTCCTGGCAGCTGGATGTGCGCCGCATCGACACGGCGTTCCTGCCGGTGCTGCGCAAGGTGGCCGGCAAAGTCCCGGGGGCGCACGAAGTCGTCTCTGCCGACAGCACACCGGGCAACTGGGCGCTCGAACTCGATGGTTGCGTTCTTCGCGCCGCCGCCCACGCCGGGACGGACGCTGACGGCCATGTGACCTCGATCTGGCCCAAGGCCGACAGGCCAGCCGAGTCGTGCACGGGTGCACTTCGCAAGCTGGCCGCCGCCATCGATGCCGAACTGGCCACCGGGCGCCACGACGCCTTGCTGAAGCTCGACTGAGCCATGACGCCAGCCAGCCCGGCTGACGTGCGCTGAAGCGTCTGGCACCGCATCGTGGGAGGTCAGCAAGAGCCGTCGCCCGTCGATGCTCGGCCGCCGCCGGGGCCGGGTCTGCGTCAAGGTCGCCGTGAGCTGACCTTCGGCGGTGCGGCATTCGAGTTGAAGCTCAGCCGGCATCGCCGTGGCCAAGTCCAAGCGCCTCAGGCCGTCAGAGGAGCGTCGCCGGTCGACCCCGAGGGCGTTTGAAGTCACTGTGTGCAGATCACGGGCATGCCGAGCCCGCCCCCCGCGAGGGCGCCGTCGCCCGACCCTGTCACCCCATGGTCCCCGCAACCGCTGCATGCGGGTCCGCACTCGGGACCCAAGACCGCTACCGGCCTTGCTCAGGGCTGTCGAAAGTCCTACTCTTGCGGCCCAGCACGAGGAGCCTGCCATGAGGGTGATAGTTGACTTCGACGTGTGCGCCAGCACCGGCACCTGCACCAATGCGTGCCCCGAGGTCTTCGAGATTCGCGCCGACGGGTACCTCTACCTGCTCGGCACCGCCGAGGAGGCGCTCAACCCCACACTGCTGCCCAAGGTGCTGCAAGCGGCCGAGCAGTGCCCGACCGGGGCCATTCGCATCGAGGAGTGACGCTCCCCACGCCTTGAGCAGCCGCCGGGCCGAGCGGCTCAAGCGCCGTCCGCCACAAACCCCGCGGCCATGTGCGACAGGTCGCAGAAGGGCTTGTTGCGCGACTGCCCGCAACGGCACAGCGTGGCGCGAAAGCCGTCGTCGCGCCCGGCCACCGAGAGGGGCGCATGAAGTGCGTAAGGGCCGTTCTCGGGGATGCGCAGCTGATTGACCTGCGGTGCGGCCTCTTCCGGGCCGTCATCGTGGCGCTAGTAGCGGATGGCGCCGGACGGACAGCTGTGCGCCACGGCCACCAGCGCCTCGGCGCGCGGCGTGTCGGGATAGATCCACTCGCCCGGCGTGTTGGCCTTGAACACCGTGGGCGCATCCAGCACGCAGTGCCGTGAGTGGATGCAGCGCCGGCCTTCGAACAGCACCGTGAGTTCGCGGCCCCTGGCCACCTCGACGGCAGGCGCGGGAGACGTCGGGGCGGGGGCCGGCGCCGGTGCCGCAGCCAGCGGCGCGGCGGGCATCGGGGGCGTGATGCCGGCCAGCCCCATCAGCGCCGACTGCTGCTGCGCAAGGAGGTCGATCACGCCTTGCCAGTCCGCCGGGCGTTCGCCGGCCACCAGGTCAAGCGGCAGCGCCATCGCTCGGGCGCGCAGCTGGCCCAGGCGCTCGACCACCACCGACGCAGCCTGGCCCGGCGGCAGCGCGACCAGGGTGCGCAGCGGCGTGAACGTGAGCCCGGCGTGCGGCTGCGAGGCATCGGCGTGAGCTGGCCGCGCCGCAAGGCCCTCGCCCACCGGCACCAACATGCGCATCACGGCAAAGCTGACCCCCAGCCAAGTGGCCTTGGCCCGGCGCTCAGTCTCGCCCAAGCCCTGCAGCAGGCAGCGCAGCGACGTGGTGTACAGCGCATTGCCGATGTCCAGCCAGCGCGCGTTGGCCGGGTGGTCCACATGCACGCGATCAACGCTGTCCTTGATCGGCGGGTTCATCACCGGGTTGGTGGCGGCCGGCCAGGCGGGTTCGAAGGCCGGATCGTCGTCGCAGAGCGCCTGCAGTTCGTCGGCAATACGGCAGAAGCGCATGTAGTGCGACTCGCCCTGCTCGGCGCCGGCGCCCTCGCCCTGCGTGACGATGGTCTGGATGGCGGCCAGGGCCGAAGCCAGGTCGGTGACGGGCGCGACGCCAGGCAGCGGCGCCAGCGTGGCATCGACCTGCAGCGCGCGGTCGCCGATGAACAGCTGGGCCTCGCCCAGGGCGGCGGCGCAGGCCTGCAGCGATTGCGCCAGCGTCTCTTACAGCTCACCGACGGTGGCGTAGTCGCGCGGGCCGGGGCTCAGGCGGCCCTCGGGGCCCTGGCGCCGGTAGCTGCGCGCGGGCTCGAAGCCGGGGCCATCGTGGATGGCTTCGTGCCCGGGGCGTTCCAGGAACTTGAAGTGCTCCACCGTCGCGGCGCAGAAGGGCGCCAGACGGATGACGAAGCCGGCCGGGTAAGGCCCGGCGTCGACCGGAAAGGCCGGCCGCCCGAGATGCGGCGCGGCCCCCAGGGCGTTGACCAGATTGCCGACCAGCGCCAGGTGGGTCATCTCTTCCATCGCGACGGACACGATGGCGCGACGCCAGCGGTCCACGGCGGCCTTCTGGGCGCTGCTCCAGGCCGGGTCGTCGCGCTTGAGGCTGAAGGCGGCATAGAGATTGCAGCACATCAGGTGGTGCTCGATCTCGCTGGCCTCGTGCAGCCAGTACAGCAACTGCTCGCGACTGGGGACTTGGTGAGGAGCCGTCATCCAGATGACTCTAGCGAGTTGCCGGCAGAGCATCTATCGCAGCGCCGGCCAGTGGTCTGGGCAGCTGAGCGCCCGTGCGTCCTGCGCCTTGCAGCACCAGCCGTTTGGTGACGGCTGGCGCGGTGGGTTGCGGCTGGCTTGAACAGCGGGTGACTGCTGGAGACGGGGTGCTGCCGGCCGCGGCCGCATGAACTAGATGCCTGACAGCACTGCGTCCATCGCCGAGACCAAAGAGCTGGCTTGCGCGGCCACGTTGTCCACCGGTCGCTTCAAGAGTTTGGCAGGCAATGGCGCGGCATAGTGCGCCAATGCGTGCAGACGTCGCCCCTTGACCACGATGACCGGACACAGTGCAGTCGGCACCCTTGTCCCGGCGTCGAACACCGCCAGCGGCATGGTCAAGCGCGTCGCCAGACCATCGAGCAGGTCGCTCTGGACCACGACGACATAAGGAATCCCGTCGGACGCAGTACGGCTCGGATTGGTGAAGACGTCGTACTGGGCCATTGCCCGATCACCACGGGCGCAGATCTGACCCAGGAATGCCCTGCGCCTCAAAGCGGGCGTTCTGTGCGGCAATCCACTCACCAAACTCGGCCTCGAAGGCCTTCTTGCGAGCCGTACGGCTCGCCCTGTCGTGAGTGGCCTGCAATGCCTGGTACTGCTCGGCAGAGAGGATCACCGTGTCGATCTGCCCCGCCTTCTCGACAAAAACCGGTTCGCGCTTGGCCTTGGCGCAGAGGCTGCCAAAGCGGTTCTTGGCCTCGGTCGCAGTGACGCGCATGGCGAGCTCCAGAAGTGATTGTCCATTTTAGCTATTGATGAGCGGGAGGAGCTGTACGCCCCTCCAAGTGGCACCGTCTGGCCGCAACCGCTGCACAAGGGGACTTCAGCCCATCGTCCCTGCAACGGAAACAAGGCCCCCCGCTCACGCAAGACAACCCCGACCGCCGGCACCCATGCCCTCACCCCTTCACACACACCACCTGCTTCAGCGTGTGCACCACGTCCACCAGGTCGCGCTGTGCCTCCATCACGGCGTCGATGTCCTTGTAGGCTGCGGGCGTCTCGTCGATGACGTCCTTGTCCTTGCGGCACTCGACGCCTTCGGTCGCGGCGCGGTGGTCGGCCAGCGTGAAGCGGCGCTTGGCCTCGCCGCGGCTCATCACGCGCCCCGCGCCGTGGCTGCAGCTCTCGAACGACTGGGGGTTGCCCTTGCCGCGCACGATGTAGCTGCGCGCACCCATGCTGCCGGGGATGATGCCCAGCTGCCCGGCCTTGGCGCTCACCGCGCCCTTGCGGGTGACGTACAGGTCTTCGCCGAAGTGGCGCTCGCGGCTCACGTAGTTGTGATGGCAGTTCACCGCCTCCACATGGCTCTGGAAGTTCTTGTGGATCACCGTCTTGGCGGCCTCGATCACGCGCCTCATCATCAGCTCGCGGTTGGTGGCCGCAAACCGCTGCGCCCAGCCCACGGCGCGCACGTAGTCGCCGAAGTAGCGTGAGCCTTCCTCGAAGTAGGCCAGGTCGCGGTCCGGCAGCTGGGCGTTGTTGCGCAGGGCGTCCTGCTTGGCCAGCTCGATGAACATCGTGCCGATGAAGTTGCCCACGCCACGCGAGCCGCTGTGCAGCATGAACCAGACGAAGCCTTCTTCGTCCAGGCAGACCTCGATGAAGTGGTTGCCCGTGCCCAGCGTGCCCAGGTGCTGGATGTGGTGGGTCTTCTCCAGCTTGGGGTAATCGCGGCACAGCTCGGTGAACTCCGGCTCCAGCTGCGCCCAGGCCGTGTTCACGCTGCCGGGTGGCTTCTGCCACGCGCCCGGGTCGCGGCTGCCGGGTTGGCGGCCGTGCGGAACCGCGCGCTCGATGGCCGCGCGCAGCGGCCCCAGCTTGTCGGGCAAGTCTTCGGCACGCAGCGTGGTCTTGGCGGCCATCATGCCGCAGCCGATGTCCACGCCCACCGCGGCCGGGATGATGGCCTTGAGCGTCGGGATCACCGAGCCCACGGTGGCGCCAATGCCGAAGTGCACGTCGGGCATCGCCGCGATGTGCGGGTGGACGATGGGCAGGCGCGCGGCGTTCTCCAGCTGGCGCCTGGCGGCGTCTTCCACCGGCACGCCGCGGGTCCACATCTTCAGCGGCACGCCGCCGCCGACGTCTTCGTGGATGCAGTTGGTTTCCATGATCGTGTCCTTGATTGTCGAGCAAGCACCGCTGGACCGGCTCTGCCGGTCCGCTGGTGTTGCGCGTTGGGGAGTGGGCGCCGCAGCGCCTGACAGGCACGCACCCATTCACGGGCCTCGTCAGCCGATCTGGGCTGGCGGCGCCC
>JAEUOZ010000068.1 GCA_016790225.1 Rubrivivax sp. | reverse complement strand
CCGTGGGCTGGGCAGCGGAGCCAAGAGCTACGACGACGACGCGGCCTACACGCCGGCCTGGGCCGAGAGCGTGACCGGCACGCCGCGCGACCAGATCATCACCGTGGCGCGGCAGTTCGCCGAGAACGCGCACAAGACGCATGGCAAGAGCATGGTGATCATCGGCGCGGCGATGAACCACTGGTACCACTGCGACATGAACTATCGCGGTGTCATCAACCTGCTGATGATGTGCGGCTGCATCGGCCAGAGCGGCGGCGGCTGGTCGCACTACGTGGGCCAGGAGAAGCTGCGCCCGCAGACCGGCTGGACGGCGCTGGCCTTCGCACTGGACTGGATCCGACCGCCGCGCCAGATGAACAGCACCAGCTTCTTCTACGCGCACACCGACCAGTGGCGCTACGAGAAGCTCGGGATGGAGGAGATCGTGTCGCCGCTGGCCGACCGCAAGGCGTTCGGCGGCAGCATGATCGACTACAACGTGCGCGCGGAGCGCATGGGCTGGTTGCCCAGTGCGCCGCAGCTCAAGACCAACCCGATGCAGGTGGTCAAGGATGCCACCGCGGCCGGCCTGGACCCGAAGGACTACGTCGTGCGGGCGCTGAAGGACGGCACGGTCGAGATGAGCTGCGAGGACCCCGACGCACCGCAGAACTGGCCGCGCGTGATGTTCGTCTGGCGCAGCAACCTGCTGGGCTCGTCGGGCAAGGGCCACGAGTACTTCTGCAAGCACCTGCTGGGCACGGAGAACGGTATCCAGGGCAAGGACCTGGGCGCCGACGACGCCAAGCCGTCGGAAGTGAAGTGGCACGCCGAGGCGCCGGTCGGCAAGCTCGACCTGGTGGTGACGCTGGACTTCCGCATGAGCACCACCTGCCTGTACAGCGACATCGTGCTGCCCACCGCCAGCTGGTACGAGAAGAACGACCTCAACACCAGCGACATGCACCCCTTCATCCATCCGCTCAGTGCGGCGGTGGACCCGGTGTGGCAAAGCCGCAGCGATTGGGAGATCTACAAGGGCTTCGCGAAGAGCTTCAGCGAAGTCTGCGTCGGTCACCTGGGCGTCGAACGCGAGGTGGTGCTGACTCCTCTGATGCACGACACGGCCGGCGAGCTGGCGCAGCCGTTCGACGTGAAGGAGTGGAAGAAGGGCCAGTGCGAGCTGATTCCCGGCAAGACCGCGCCGCAGGTCACGGTCGTCGAGCGCGACTACCCGAACGTCTTCAAGCGATTCACGGCACTGGGCCCCTTGATGGACAAGCTGGGCAACGGGGGCAAGGGCATCGGCTGGAAGACCAGCACCGAGGTCGAGCAGTTGGGGCAGCTCAACGGCACGACGCTGGCCGAAGGCGCGACGCAGGGCATGCCGAGGATCGTGACCGACATCGACGCCTGCGAGGTCATCCTGCAGCTCGCGCCCGAGACCAACGGCCACGTCGCGGTGAAGGCCTGGGAAGCCCTGGGCAAGCAGACCGGCCGTGACCATACCCACCTGGCGCTGTACCGCGAGGACGAGAAGATTCGCTACCGCGACGTGCAGGCGCAGCCGCGCAAGATCATCAGCAGCCCCACCTGGAGCGGCATCGAGAGCGAGACCGTCAGCTACAACGCCGGCTACACCAACGTGCATGAACTGATCCCCTGGCGCACGCTCACCGGGCGCCAGCAGTTCTACCTGGACCACCCCTGGGTAATCGCCTTCGGCGAGGCCCTGAGCAGCTACCGCCCGCCGGTGGACCTGAAGACGACCTCGGGCATGCACAAGATCAAGCCGAACGGCAACCAGGAGATCCTGCTCAACTTCATCACGCCGCACCAGAAGTGGGGCATCCACAGCACCTACAGCGACAACCTGCTGATGCTGACCCTCAACCGTGGCGGCCCGGTGGTGTGGCTGAGCGAGGACGACGCCAAGCGCTCGGGCATCGAGGACAACGACTGGGTCGAGGTCTTCAACATCAATGGCGCGATCGCGGCGCGTGCGGTGGTCAGCCAGCGCGTCAATCCCGGGATGCTGCTGATGTATCACGCGCAGGAGAAGATCGTGAACACCCCGGGATCGCAGATCACCGGCGTGCGCGGCGGCATCCACAACAGCGTGACGCGCATCGTGCTAAAGCCCACGCACATGATCGGTGGCTACGCGCAGTTCAGCTACGGCTTCAACTACTACGGGACCATCGGTACCAACCGCGACGAGTTCGTCGTGGTGCGCAAGATGGCCAAGGTCGACTGGTTGGACACCCCCGCCGACGACCACCTCGCCGCCGCCTACCAGGGCCAGGGCGAGAACCCCTGAATCGGCCGATCAGACAAGGAGCATCGCAATGAGAGTACGTGCACAGATCGGCATGGTGCTGAACCTGGACAAGTGCATCGGCTGCCACACCTGCAGCGTCACCTGCAAGAACGTCTGGACGAGCCGACCGGGGGTCGAGTACGCCTGGTTCAACAACGTCGAAACCAAGCCCGGCATCGGTTACCCGAAGGAATGGGAGAACCAGGACAAGTGGAACGGCGGCTGGGTGCGCAAGGCCGACGGCTCCATCGTCCCGAAGCAGGGCGGCAAGTGGCAGCTGCTGATGAAGATCTTCGCCAACCCCAACCTGCCCGAGATCGACGACTACTACGAGCCCTTCACTTTCGACTACGACCACCTGCACTCGGCCCCCGAGATGAAGCACGCGCCGACCGCGCGTCCGCGTTCGCTCATCACCGGCCAGCGCATGGAAAAGATCGAGTGGGGCCCGAACTGGGAAGAGATCCTCGGCGGCGAGTTCAGCAAGCGCAGCAAGGACAAGAACTTCGACCACATCCAGAAGCAGATGTACGGCGAGTTCGAGAACACCTTCATGAAGTACCTGCCCAGGCTGTGCGAGCACTGCCTGAACCCGGCCTGCGTCGCGTCCTGCCCTTCCGGGTCGATCTACAAGCGCGAGGAGGACGGCATCGTCCTGATCGACCAGGACAAGTGCCGCGGCTGGCGCATGTGCGTCTCGGGTTGCCCGTACAAGAAGATTTACTACAACTGGAAGAGCGGCAAGGCCGAGAAGTGCATCTTCTGCTACCCGCGCATCGAAGCCGGCCAGCCCACGGTGTGCAGCGAGACCTGCGTGGGCCGCATCCGCTACCTGGGCGTGCTGCTGTATGACGCCGACCGCATCGAACAGGCCGCCAGCGTCGAGCACGACAAGGACCTGTACCAGGCGCAGCTGGACATCTTCCTGGACCCGAACGACCCCAAGGTCATCGCCCAGGCCAGGCTCGACGGCATCCCTGAAAACTGGCTGGAAGCAGCGCGCTACAGCCCCGTCTACAAGATGGCTGTGGACTGGAAGGTGGCGCTGCCACTGCACCCCGAGTACCGCACGCTGCCGATGGTCTGGTACGTGCCGCCGCTGTCGCCCATCACTTCGGCGGCCAACGCCGGCCATGTCGGCACCAACGGCGAGATCCCGGATGTCAAGCAGCTGCGCATCCCCGTCAAGTACCTGGCCAATCTGCTGACGGCCGGCGACACGGCTCCAGTGGTCACGGCGCTGGAACGCATGCTGGCGATGCGTGCATACCAGCGGGCCAGACACGTGGACGGCCAGACCAACCACGCAGCCATCGAGCAGGTGAAGCTCAGCGTCAGCCAGGTCGAGGAGATGTACAAGGTCATGGCGATCGCCAACTACGAAGACCGCTTCGTCATCCCGAGCACGCACCGCGAGTACGCCGAGAACGCCTTCAACGTGCGCGGTGGCTGCGGCTTCAGCTTCGGCAACGGCTGCAGCGAAGGTGTCACCGAGACGAGTCTCTTCGGCAGCGAGAAGAAGCGCACCATTCCCATCAAGGCGGAGGTCTGAGATGAGCTTCTTCAACACCACCCCGAAGCCGATCACCAAAACTCTGCGCGTGCTGGCCCACCTGCTGAGCTACCCGGACGCCGAACTGCGCGCGCACCTGCCTGAACTGAGCAGTGCGTTGCACGAAGAAGCTGCGCTCAGCGCGGCGCGACTGGCCGAGCTGGACGCTCTGATCAAGCGTCTGGCCTGTCGTCGCCCGCTGGACGTGGAAGCCGAGCACGTCGAACTCTTCGACCGCGGCCGCGGCACGGCGCTGCACCTGTTCGAGCATGTGCACGGCGACAGCCGAGACCGCGGCCCGGCGATGGTGGACCTGTGCCAGACCTACGAGGCTGCCGGCCTCTTCCTGGCGCCGGGTGAGCTGCCCGATCACCTCACGGTGGTGCTGCAGTACGCGTCCACCCAGCCGCCGGTGCAGGCCAGGGCATTCCTCGGGGAAATCGCGCACATCCTGCAGCTGATCTTCAGCGCGCTGTTGCGCCGCGAGGCTGCACACGCCTGTGTGCTGGCCGCGCTGCTGGATCTGGCCGGCGAGAAGGCGCAGCCCGTCACCGTGCCGCCCGAGCCAGCGCTCGATGAGAGCTGGCAGGAGCCCATGGCCTTCGACGGCTGCTCCACCCAGGGCCAGGCGCGGCCCGGGCAGCCGCAACCCATCCAGATCGTGCGTGCGCCGGTGCGCACCGCCACCGCTGTCACGCCGGGAGCTTCAACATGAACACCCTCCACAACTTCGCCTTCAACGTCTACCCGTATCTGTGTCTGGCTGTCTTCTTCATGGGCAGCCTGGCCCGGTTTGACCGTGACCAGTACACCTGGAAGAGCGACAGCTCGCAGCTGCTGCGCGCGGGTCAGCTGCGCTGGGGCAGCAACCTGTTTCACGGCGGCATCCTGTTCCTGTTCTTCGGCCATCTGTTCGGGCAGCTGACGCCGCACGCGGTGTACGAGCTCTTCGTCACGGCCTCGCAGAAGCAGCTGATTGCGGTGGTGGCGGGTGGCATCGCCGGCGGCCTGTGCTTCATTGGCCTGACGATGCTGCTGCACCGTCGCCTCTTCGACGACCGCATCCGCCTGACCAGCCACCGCACCGACATCGCCATCCTGGTGATCCTCTGGGTGCAGCTGGTCATCGGGCTGTCGACCCTGCCTGCGTCCTTGCACCACGTGAAGGACCCGCAGACCATGTTGCGCCTGGCCGAGTACCTGCAGGGCATCGTGCTGATGCAGCCCAACGCCGCGCTGGTGGCCGGTGTCGACTGGCACTTCCAGGCGCACATGCTGCTGGGCATGACGATCTTCCTGCTGTTTCCGTTCAGCCGCCTGGTGCATGTGTGGAGCGGCTTCGGCACGCTGGCCTATCTGGTGCGGCCGTACCAGATGGTGCGCTCGCGCCGGCTGAATGTGCCTGCACGTCAGAACCCGCCGCGCCGCGTGGCTTGAGTGCGATGCCGGCCCCGCAAGAAAGGAGCTGATCATGAACACCACCGTTAACTCCGCACTGCCCCAGGTCAACGGCGTCGTGCTGTCGTATCCCCATGAAGCCCTGACGGCTGAAGAGCTGCGGCAGCGCGCCTGCTCCGAGCTGCTGCGCCAGGCGGCCATCCGGGCCGGCCTGCTGGCTGAGGACGACCCGCTGCCGATGGGCGGCGCCATGACCGAGGACGCCAGCGCCGCCATCGAAGCCCTGCTGGACCGTGAACTGCAGCTGCCCGAGCCCTCTGACGAAGCCCTGCGCCGGCACCATGCCGCCCAGCGAGGCCGCCATGCCGTGGGCGAACGTGTGCTGCTGCGTCATGTGCTGTTTGCCGTCACGCCCGGCGTGGATGTCAATGCCCTGCGCCAGCGGGCCGAGGCCTGCTTGCTGGACGTGCGTTGCTCATCGCCAGACGCTGAAGACCGCTTTGCGGCAGCAGCCCGGCTGACGTCGAACTGCCCCAGCGGCGCTGAAGGCGGCGCCTTGGGCTGGCTCACGGCCGACGCCTGCGCACCCGAGCTGGCACGCGAGGTCTTTGGCAAGCCCGAGGTCGGCGTGTTGCCGCGCCCGGTGCACAGCCGCTTCGGGCTGCACGTGCTGGAAGTGCTCGCGCGCGAACCCGGAGTGGAGCCGCCCTTCGAAGCCGTGAGGGCGGCCGTGGCGCAGAGCCTTCGCCAGCAGGCGTTCGCCACCGCACTGCGGCAATACCTTCAGCTGCTGGCCGGCGCGGCCGCGCTGACAGGCGTCGATCTGGAAGCAGTCGCTTCTCCCCTGGTCCAGTAACGCAGAACAGGCGCGCCCCACCATGCCCGACGAACTCCTGCAGCGGCTGCAGCGCTTCCACACGGATGCCTTCCCGCTGCACCGCTCGCACTTCAGGCACCTGGTCGACGATGGCCAGCACCCGATGACGCTGTTCATCGGCTGCAGCGATTCGCGCCTGGTGCCCTATCTGCTGACCGGCGCGGGGCCGGGTGAGCTCTTCCTGGTGCGCAATGTCGGCGCCTTCGTGCCGCCGCACGACCAGAGCCAGGGCTTCCACGGCACGGCGGCGGCCATCGAGTTTGCCGTCCTGAATCTGTCGGTCAAGCGCATCGTCGTCTGCGGCCACAGCCACTGCGGTGCCATCCGGGCGCTCTATGGCGAAGTGCCGGCGGCGGCCCAGCACCTGTCGCAGTGGCTGGAGCTGGGGCGCGAAGCCGTCTTGCCGGTGGCCGAGCCGGGCCCGGACGCGCTGCGCCGCACCGAGCAGCGCGCGGTGGTGCTGCAGCTGGAGCGGCTGATGGACTACCCGATGGTGCGTGCGCGCGTGGAGGCCGGCACGCTGGCCCTGCACGGCTGGCACTACGTGATCGAGGACGGCGAGGTGCATGTCTTCGATGTGCTGCGGGGCGGCTTCGTGCCGGCGGCTCAGGCCGACAACGCCGGCACCGGGCCCTACCGGGCGCATCCGCCGGATGAGCTCACAGGCCGTTGAGCGGGCGAGCGTGCCATCCGCCCCGTTGAACCGCCGTGCCCTGCGCCATGGCTGATTTCGCGACCTGGTATCTGCCGCTCAAGGCAGCCCACGTCGGCCTCGTGCTGGCCAGCGGAGGGCTCTTTGCGGTGCGGGGTGCACTCGTGCTGGCGCGTCGGCAATGGGCGATGGCCAGAGCCTGGCGCATGCTCAGCTATGCCATCGACACGGCGCTGCTGGCTGCAGGGCTGGGCTTGTGGGCCGGGCTGTCGCTCAACCCGGTGACCAGCCCCTGGCTCGGGACCAAGCTGCTGCTGCTGGTGCTGTACATCGTGCTCGGCTCGCTGGCGCTCAAGCGGGCGCGTAGCTGGGCAGTCCGCCGCGCCTGCTACGGGGCTGCGCTGGGCGTCTACCTGTTCATGGTTTCGGTGGCCTTGACCCACCAGCCCGCCGGGTTCTGGTCGCGTTGGATGACGCATGGCGGCTGAGCTCGCCGCAGCTCGGGCAAAGGCCCAGTCCGAGGGCGGCCTCCAGTACAGTGCGCGCATGCCGCGGCCCTGGAGTCTGTCAGCCAAGCTGGGCGCCATCGGAAGCGCCCTGCTGCTGGTGGCCTTTGCCTCGATCGGCCTGACCCTGTGGGTGACCTGGCAGCTGGAAGGCGGTGCGGCGGCCGTCAATGAGGCCGGCCGCATGCGCATGCAGACCTGGCGCATGGCCCAGACCCTGGCCCGTGACGACACGCAGCAGATGGCCGGGCTGCTGGCGCAGTTTGATCAGAGCGTCAGTGTCCTGCGCACCGGGGACCCTGCGCGCCCGCTGCTCGTGCCTCACGACGACGCGTCGCAGCAGGCCTTTGCCGCCGTGCAACGTGACTGGTCCGTGCTCAAGTCCCGGTGGATGACCAGGCCCGGGCCCGGTGCCGATCTCTCGGCGCAGCAGGCCGACGCCTTCGTGCAGCGCATCGACACCTTCGTCTCGGCCATCGAGAGCCAGCTCTCGCGGCTGACGGCGATCCTGAACGCGGTGCAGTTCCTGATGGTCGCCTTGACCATCGGCAGCGCGATCACCCTGCTGTACTCGGCCTACCTGTTCATCTTCAACCCCTTGAACCGGCTGCAGGCCGGGCTGGCGCGGCTGGAGGGCGGCGACATGGGCGCGCGGGTCGGTCCGGGCGCCAACGACGAATTCGGTGCACTCGCCGCCGGCTTCAACCGCATGGCGGCAACCCTGCAGGGGCTTTATCAGAACCTCGAGTCCAAGGTGCAGGAGAAGACCGAGCACCTGGAAGCCGAGCGCTCGCGCCTGGCGGCCTTGTACGAGTCGGCGGCCTTTGTAGCGCGCGCCGAGACGCTGGAGGCGCTGGCCCAGGGCATCGCCCGGCAGGTGCGCCAGGTGGCTCGCGCCGATGCGTCGGCCGTTCGCTGGTCGGACGAGGCCAACCGGAAGTACCTGTTGCTGGCATCGGATTGCCTGCCCCAGGCGGTGATCGACGAAGAACTCTGCATTCCCACCGGCGACTGTCTGTGTGGCCAGGCGCAGAGCGGCGCCACGACGCGGGTGATCCCGATCGTGCCGGAGGGTCCGGCCTCGCGACTGGGCCACTGCGCCCGCGAAGGCTTCCAGACGGTCATCAGCGTGCCCGTGAAGTTGCACGAGCGCATGGTCGGCGAGCTCAACCTCTTCTACCGCGAGCCCCGATCACTCTCGGATGACGACCGTGCCCTGATGGAGACGATTGCCAGCCATCTGGCGGGCGCCATCGAAGGCCTGCGTGCGGCAGCCTTGCAGCGTGAGCGTGCCGTCGCCGAGGAGCGCAGTTTCATTGCACGGGAACTGCACGATTCCATTGCCCAGAGCCTGGCTTTCCTGAAGATCCAGCTCGGCCTGCTGCGCCACAACATCCAGCGCGCGGATGCCGCGCGCATCGACAGGACCCTGGACGAACTGGACGCTGGCGTGCACGACAGCCTGGGCGACGTGCGTGAGCTGCTGGTGCACTTCCGCACCCGCACCAACAGCGAAGACATTGCCCCTGCCTTGAAGACCACGCTGCAGAAGTTCGAACTCCAGACCGGGCTGGAAACCCATCTGGATATCGAAGGTGAGGGCATGCCCTTGCCGGCCGACGTTCAGGTGCAGGTGCTGCACGTGGTGCAGGAAGCCTTGTCCAACGTTCGAAAGCATGCGGGTGCGCGAGCCGTGTGGGTGGAGGTGCAGCAGACGCCGCAGTGGCGTGTGGAGGTGCGCGACGACGGCTGCGGCTTCGATCCTGAGGGCGCCGGCCCCGACGAGACGCATGTGGGCCTGCGCATCATGCGCGAGCGGGCGCAGAACATCGGTGCGACCGTGGAGGTGGACTCGGTGCCAGGCTCGGGCACCTGCGTGGTGCTGAAGCTGCCTGAGCGGCTGGGGCTGGCCGCATGATCGCCCCGCAGCCCATCCGCGTGCTGGTGGTCGACGACCATACGCTGTTCCGCCGCGGGCTGATTGCGTTGCTGGCGGGCGATGCCCGCTTCCAGGTGGTTGCCGAGGCGGGTGACGCCAATGAGGCGCACCTGGGTGCTGCAGCGGTGCAGCCCGATGTCATCCTGCTGGACAACCACATGCCCGGTGTCCGCGGGGTGGATGCGCTGGCCGGAATCAAGGCCGTGGCGCCGCAGGCCCGGATACTGATGCTGACCGTCAGCGAGGATGAGCACGATCTGGCAGCGGCCTTGCGCGGTGGCGCCCGCGGCTACCTGCTCAAGACCATGGACAGCGAGATGCTGGCTGCTGCCATCCAGCGCACGATGGCGGGCGAATCGGTGGTCAGCCCCGAGATGACCAGCAAGCTCGTGAGCGCCTTCCAGGCCGGGCAGGGCGCGGCCTCGCCGCCGCCCCCGGCCGTCGATACCGACCCCATCCACAGCCTGTCACCCCGAGAGCGCGAGATCCTGGCGCTGATCGCCAAGGGCGCCAGCAACAAGGAAGTGGCGCGTGCGCTGAATATCGCCGAGGCGACCGTGAAGATCCATGTGCAGCACATCCTGCGCAAGCTGAATCTCAGCTCGCGGGTGCAGGCGGCTGTCTACATGGCCGAGCGATCGGGCTGATTGCCGCGGACGGGCTCCGCCACGCCGCGTCGCGCGCGCATGGCCAGGCCGATGCGGTCCCGTTCGGCATCGCTCAGCAGCCGGGCGGCCATGGGCAGCAACTCGGCTTCTTCGCGGGCGATGTGCTGCGCGTACAGCTGCACGAAGCCCGGCACGTCGGCCTCAGCCAGCGCGGACGCCGAGCCCTCGGTGACCTGCTGCAGCCGCTGACGCAAGTTGGCCCAGCGTTGTTCCAGCAGGCGGTGATCGCTGCACAGCGACGCCGTCAGTTCGCGCAGGCATACCGCGTCCGAGCCGGCCATCGATTCCAGCAGGGCCGGAAACAGGTCCTGCTCTTCGTCGTCGTGGTGGTGGCGCGCGGCGGTGTCGAAGTAGCGCATCACGGCGCTCGCGGCTTCCTGCGCCGGGCGATCGGCGCCCTGGGTCTGCAGATGGTTTGCCAGACGCTGCAGGGTCTCGCACTGGTGCTGCACGCGCCCATGGCAGGCGGCCAGCATTTCCAGCGGCACTTCAAAGCCGACGGCAGGGGCGCTGTGGCCGGGCAGGGTGAGGCTCATCGGGGTGGGCTTCCGGGTGGGTTCAGACGCTGCGCCGGGGGCGGGCGACGCGTTGCGGCAGGGTTGTCTGCGCCACGGGCGGCTACCGCAGGCAGCTTGCGGCCCGCTGGCGAGCAAGTTGCAGCCGCCGCAGGCCCTGAAGCCACTCGCGTCATCCGGTGTACCCGGACAGGCGCATCGCAAGGGCTCTGACGATGCGCCAAGTCTACTTCTTCAGTGGCGATACCTCTTCGATCGTCGTGAACATGCACGCTCGAGCCCTTTGCGCCCTCACGTGCCGATCAACGGCACTCCCTGCAGCGCCTGGACAAAGCTGGCCGCGACGACGGCAAGACCGATCACCAGCGTGGCCCACACCCACAGGCTGCGGCCGCGCGCCGGCGCCCAGCGGTCCGCCAGCCAGCCGGCGACTGGCAGCGCCTGGATCAGATGGGCGGCAAAGAAGTGCGGCACGCGCAGGTCGCCGCCGGTGGTGGACCAGCCGGTGATCGGCAGCCCCGCTGCGTTGCTGCGCACGCCGCCGATCCAGGGGCCCGGGCCGTCGATCACGCCAGCCGCCAGCGGCGCGGTGACGATCACCGTGACGACACTGCCGACGATCAACCCGAGCACGCCACCCAGCCGCAACGCCGGCTGGCCAGCATTGCGAGGGTGGTGCCACAGCCAGACGCCTACTGCGAGCGTCGTGGCCATCATCAGCTGTGCGGCGCCGCCCATCAGCGCGTAGTAGAGGACGGTCTCCAGCGGCGTCTCGAAGTTGAAGTGCGAGGCCCGTCCGCGCGCGGCCTGCAGCGTGATGTAGGCCACCTCCAGCAGGGCGGCCAGCGCACCGGCCGCAACCCAGGTGCGCAGCCCTCGCGACGCCCGCGCGTGCGGATGCACCAGGCCCAGCAGCCAGGCGATCGTCAGCCAGTGCAGCGCAAACGACAGCTGGAACTTCAGCGGCTTGGCCCACACGCTGACGCCGAGGATCAGCCGCTCATCGAAGCCCCAGGCCACCAGACTCGGCAGCGACAGCGCGGCGAGCGCCGCGGCGGCCATTCCGGCGACGCGGCGCGGCTCGAAGCCGGCGGGCGATTCTGGCGGCCAGGACGCTGCGTGTGCGGGCTGCGTGGCGCTCCGGTCGCGCAGCAGCGCGTCTGGCGCGCTCACTTGACGATCCTCCGTGCTGCCCACTCCGGGGTGAGCGAGTGGGAACGGCGCCGCGCGCTCACGCGTCTCCCCTCAGGGCGACGCGCCGGCCGCCCGGCAGCCGCTGTTCCATCGCCGCCTGCAGCGCGGGCAGCACGCTGCGGGCGTAGGCTTCGCCTCGCTGGCGCGAGCTGATGAAGTAGCTCTTGAAGGGCCCGGCCTGGTAGTCCAGGTCCGGGTGGATCAGGAAGTCTGCCTGCGCGATCTGGGGTTCGATGCGCGCCCGGCGGCGCCGATCCCGCTCGCGCAGCGCCGCTGGGGCGTCTGGCGGTGTGGAGCCGGGCCGTGCCGACACGTCCACCGCGATCACGAACTGCGCGCCGGCTTCCCGGGCAGGCGTCACGGGCACCGGGAAGGACTCGTCGCCGTCTTCATACTCGATGCCCTGGATCCCGACAGGCGAGACGATGCCCGGCATCGCCGACGAGGCGCGGACTGCCACGCCGGCATTGCCCGCGGCGAAGTAGCGCGGCGCCTTGTCGTCGCGGCGCGTCGCCACCACGATCACGCGGCGTGGCAGCTCCTGCAACGGGCGACCGCCCAGGCCGGTGTTCACGTAGTCCTGCAGGCGCTGGCCGCGGATCCAGCCGCGATCGGCAAAGGGCGTCGGATCGAACACCGTCAGCGGCCCGCCCTGCAGCGAGCGCGCGTCGATCTCCGCGGCCGTCATGCCGCTGGCCCAGAAGGTGCCGATCAAGGCGCCCACGCTGCTGCCGACGATCAGGTCCGGTGTGATGCCGGCTTCTTCGAGCACGCGCAGCACGCCGATGTGCGCATAGCCGCGCGGCCCGCCGCTGCCGAGCACCAGCGCGACGCGCGGACGGGGGCTCAGCGGCTGCAGGCGGCTGAGTGCCGCCGGCGCATTGGGCGAGCGGTCATCGAAGGCCGCACAGCCACCCAGCGCGGCGAGCCCGGTCCAGGCCAGACCCAGGGTGCCCAGGCGCCGGCGTGCGGCATCCGGGGCGTCGGCGGAGGGTGAGGGGCGTGCGCTGTGAAGAGGGTTCATGGTGGAGCTTCCTCAGAGGCGGAGAGTGCGGGGGCCTACGGGCTGGCGGGCGCCCGGCCCGGGCATCGCCCGGCAGCGCCGGCCGCACCAAGGTTGACGGTGTCAACACTGTCGCCGATGAAGTAGACACTGTCAACACTTGCCGGGGTTTCCCCGGGTGCCGGCCGGACTCGCCGGCCGATCAGGGGTGCGGCAGGGCGGTTGCGAACGTTCAATGCGGCCCTGCACTGGCCCATCGTCTAGGATGGCGCTCGACCGGCCATCGTGGATCGAGCAGCCCATGCGCCAGAGCGCCGAGGATGAGTCACTGCCGCTGAAGGAAGCCTGCCTGCGCGCGGCCCGCGAGGCCATCGCCGAGCACGGCGTGGAGCAGCTGAGCCTGCGCGAGGTGGCTCGTCGTCTGGGCGTTTCGCACCAGGCGCCGTATCGGCACTTTCCGAGCCGCGATCACTTGCTGGTGGCGGTGATGCGGCGCTGCTTCCAGGATTTCGCTGCGTTTCTGGACGATCGTGGCACGCACGCCGATGCGCGGCAGGATCTGGGCGCGTTGGGCACGCGCTACCTGGCGTACGCCACGGGCCACGCGGTCGAGTACCGGCTGATGTTCGGCACGCCCTGGCCGGCCGTGGGTGAGGAACTGGGCCTTGCAGACGACGCGATCCACGCCTTCGACGTGCTGCGGCGCGTGCTGCGGCGCCTGCACGGCCCGCAGGCCGCGATGAGGCAGCGCGTGGACCTCGACGCGATGTTCATCTGGGCCAACCTGCATGGCATGGCGACGATCACGCAGTCCAACGTGATGGCGCACCTGCGGCTGGCCCCGAAGGTCGAGTCCGGCGCTGTCCAGCACATGTTCCAGATGATGGCTGCGGCGATGGACGCGAATGCCCGCGCCCCGCGGTGACAACCGGCGGGCTGAGCGGCGGCCGATCTGCTGACCGCGAGCCTGTCGCCAGCCTTCGAGGCTACTCCGCCTCGAACTGGCTGGCGTTGCGCCCCTTCACGCCCGCGTAGAAGCGCTTGATGGTGGCCATGTCCGCCTCCACATCGCCGGTGGGCGTGAAGATCGGCCCGAGGCCGCTGCGCTTCTTCTCGTAATCCATGTAGGCCAGGATGATGGGCACGCCGGCCTGCTGCGCGATGTAGTAGAAGCCGGTCTTCCAGTGACGCGTGCGGCCGCGCGTGCCTTCGGGCGGCACGATCAGCTGCAGCGGCCCATCGGCCTGGCGGATGGCATCGGCCGAGGCCGCGACCAGGTTGTTGCTGCGGCTGCGGTCCACCGCGATGCCGCCCAGCCAGCGCATCAGCCCGCCAAACGGAAAGCGGAAGATGCTCGCCTTGCCCATCCAGTAAGGCTGAAGGTTGAGGCAGAAGGCCACCATCAGCGTGTAGGGCAGATCCCAGTTGCTGGTGTGCGGCGCGGCGATGAGCACCGCCTTGGCGGCCGAAGGCGGCAGCTCGCCTTCGACGCGCCAGCCGGTCAGGCGCAGGAACCCGCGGGAGGCGGCGCGCAGCAGGCTGTTGACCACCGGGGTATCAAAGATCGTGCGGTGCATCGCGGCCCCGGAGCAGTGAGGCCGCCAGGGTAACCGCAGCCCCTGACGCGGCCCCTGACGCGGCCTGTCTACAGACGCACGTCCAGCGAGACGTTGAACTGCGGCCGCGTCTGCCGGTCGACCTGGGTGAAGTCGCCGTTGGCCAGCAGCGTGCGCTGGCTGCCGTTGCTTGGCCCGAAAGGCTGCGAACCGTAGGCGGTGGCCACGCGCATCGACAGGCCTGGGCGGAAGATCCACTGCGCAAAAAGATCGATGCTGCGCCCGCGTGAGCGCTGCTGCAGCTGATCCGCGGTGACCTGCGTGTCGTAGGCCGGCGTCAGGCTGAAGCTGCCGCCCAGGTTCAACGGCAGGCCGCTGATGCGCTGATCGAAGCCCAGCGTGGCAGACCAGGGCTGCTGGCCGTCGAGCCGGTTGTCCGGGCCGGGCAGGGCCGCCACGCGCGAGCGGTACAGGTTGAGCGAGGCGCGCAGGTTCAGGGCCTTGGCTTCGGGCAGCAGGCTGGGCAGGAGCTCGGCCGCGCGGCCCTTGACTTCCAGCTCCAGCCCGCTGGTGGTGGCCGAAGAGAAGTTCTGCGGCTGCGCCACCCAGCGCGGCACGCTGGCCCAGGCCACCGGCTGCAGCGTGGTCACCGTGCGCACCAGATCCGTGATGCTGCGGTGGAAGACGCCCACGCTCCACAGGCCGCCGCCGGGCAGGTATTTCTCGAAGGCGATGTCCAGCCCCGTGGCCAGCTCGGGCCTCAAGGCCGGGTTGCCGACGCGATCGGGCGACAGCAGGGTGTTGGGCGCCGTGGTGTCGGTATAGCTGGCGTTGATCGAAGGCCGCGCCAGCAGCGTACCGAGGTTGGGCGCCTTGTAGCTGCGCGTGAGGCTGGCGCGGATCATGTCGCGGCCCTTGGGATCGAGCTTCCAGGTGACGTGCCACAGCGGCGACAGCACGCGGCTGGTATTGATCACCGGCGCGCCCGTGCCGCGGCTTTCGGTGTGGATGCGTTCGTGCCGCAGACCCAGGTACATCTGCCACTGCGGCGAGATCTCCCACTCGTCCTGCACATAGAAGGCCTGGCGCAGGACGCGGGCTTCGAAGGGCTGGCCTTCGAAATCCGGCAGCAGCGGCACGCCGTTCTGCGTCACCGTGCGCTGCTCCTCGCGATCACGCGCTTCCAGATCCCAGCCGGCCGTGACGCTGTGCGCCTGCCCCAGCAGCCGGCTGTACTTGCCCGCCTGGGTGAGGCCTTCGTCACGGCCGCCACCCACGGCGCGCAAGGCTTCGGCCCCCTGGCGCAGGTTGCGCACGTCGAAGGTCCAGCGCGAGCTCTGCACGCCTCCGCGAAGCTCCAGCCGCTGGTCGTCGCGGAAACGGTTGTTCCAGACGACGTTGCCGCGCAGGTTCTGCCAGGTGCCTTGCTGCGCGGTGTTGTCGTCCAGCACCGGCCGCCCCGAGAGCACGCGATTGTCGTAATCGGTGCGGTTGTGCCACCAGCCCTTCTGGCCAAAGGTCTGCAGCGACACGCTCTGGTCGTCGCTGATCTTCCAGTTCAGCCGCGGTCCCAGGTTGAGGCCGTGGCCCCAGACTTCCTGCGCACCCAGCTGCTGCGATTGCGCGGGCAGGCCGTCGGTGCCGGGCATCTGCCGGTCCAGCGTGATGCGGTTCTCGCGGTGCCACTCGAAGACCGACAGCGGCAGCGAAGCCGACAGCGGCCCCTTGGATTCGCCCAGGTTGAGGTTGACGTTGGCCATCGGCCGGTCCGCGCCGTCGGCCAGGCCCAGGCGCAGATCGCGCTGCGAGCGGCGCGGTGCGTCCTTCAGGATGATGTTGATGGTGCCGGCGATGGCCTGCGCGCTCTGATCGGCAGTGGGCGCGCGCAGCACCTCGATGCGCTCGATCTGCGAGGGGCTGAGCTGGTCCAGCGCAAAGCCCTGCGGCGCCGGATCGCCGTTGATCAGGATCTGCGTATAACCGGCGCCCAGGCCCCGCATGCGCGGCCCGCCGGCGCCCACATTCACGCCTGGCAGGCGGCGCATCACGTCCAGCACGTTGGTATCGCCGAAGCGGTCCAGCTCCTCGCGGCCATAGATCTGTTTGGCGACGCTGGCCGCGCGCCGCAGATCGTTGGCACCCTGCCGCGCGATCACTTCCACCCGCTGCACGCTGCTCTGCTGCGGGGTGGCCGGATCGGGCTGGCCGGGGCCCGCATCCTGCGCCAGGGCGGGCAGTGCGGTGAACCCGGACAGGCAGGCGGCGGCCAGGGGCGTGAGAGGCCAGCGTGTCTGGCGCACAGGGAAGGAACGGGTCACAAGGTCTCCGGAAGGAAGGCGTGGGTTCTGGGAAGGTCGCGCATGCTGCCAGAGCGCCGCCGACCCAGGCAGGCCGTGGGACGGATCGCCAGATTTGCGGTGTGAAGCGCGAGGGGGTGGCGTGAACGACGAGCCGAGTGCGCGCCCAGCCGTCATCAACCGCAGATCAAGCGCCCGCACAATCCATCCCATGCGCCGCCTCTGCCTGCTCATCCTCGCCCTCACGCTGGCCTCCTGTGCGGTGCCGCCGCCCGGCTCGCCCGGCGCCGAACGCTTCCGCTTCGCGCTGGTCGGCGATGCGCCATACCACAGCGCGGAAATCCCGGTCTGGAATGCCCTGCTGGCGCGGCTGGCCGGCGAGGGTCATGCCTTCCTGCTGCACGCTGGGGACATCAAGGGCGGCAGCGAGCCCTGCAGCGACGCCTTGCTGGCAGAGCGCATCGATCAGCTGCGCCTGCCGGCCGTGCCCCTGCTGCTGGCCCTGGGCGACAACGAGTGGACCGATTGCCACCGCAAGGCCGCAGGCAGCCATTCGCCGCTGGAACGCCTGAGCGTGCTGCGTCGGCTGTCCCATGCCGATCCGCAGCGTTCGCTGGGCGCTCGACCGATGGCCGTGCAGACGCAAGCCTTGAGCGGTGGACTGCCCGAGCACCAGGCCTTCGAGTGGCGCGGCGTGCGGGTGGCCAGCCTTCATGTGGTGGGCAGCCGCAATGGCCTGGAGCCCTGGGGCGACATCGGCGACGGCGTGGCCGATTCGCGTGAGCGGCCGCGTGCAGACCGTATTGCCGAGGTCCGGGCGCGTGACGCCGCGGTGAATGCCTGGTTGCGGCTGAATGTGGCGCGCGCCGCGGATCCCGAGGTGAAGGCCCTGGTGCTGCTGTTCCAGGCCAATCCCGGTTTCGAGGCACCACCCGGCAGCCCGGCGCGTGAAGGC
Organism: Rubrivivax sp.; assembly: GCA_016790225.1. The sequence goes on along the minus strand of JAEUOZ010000068.1, from coordinate 45,933 downwards.
TTCGAGCCCTTCCTGGCCGAGCTGCGCAGCCTGCTCGTGCCCTTGCGCAAGCCCGTGCTGCTGGCCCATGGCGATCACCATCAGTACCTCGTCGATCGGCCCTGGTCTGAAGCCCCCTGGGTGCAGCGCGTGCAGACCTGGGGCAGCCCGATCGTCGGCGGCGTGCGCATCCGGGTGATCGAAGGCGAGCCGCTGCGCTTCGAACTGGAGTCTGTGCTTCAGCGTTAGCGGTGCTGCGCGCGCTCCCAGGCGGGCGACAGGTTCCCGGTGCTCGGGTCGCTGCCCTGGCACCAGAACGACAGCATCCGCGCAAAGGTCTGCGGGTGTTCCTGTTCATAGCGCTGCCAGCGCTGCAGGTCCTGCTGCGCGGCGGCGTCGGGAAAGTGCGCGTCGAAGTCCGGCAGACGCTCTGGCAGCACATCGAAGCCCAGGAAGCGCAGTTGCAGCCGTTGCAGCATCGGGGCCAGCTCGGCCGGCTCGAAGCTCTGCTCGTGCACATGAAAGAGCAGATCGCGGCAGCCGCTGGTGGCGTAGAAGTCGATCGAGCCGGCAAAGCCGGGCAGGCGGCCTTCGAAGCTGAGCGCACGGATGGCGCGGATGCCGGCCACATCGGGCGCCACACCTTCACGGGCGATGAAATCCCGCACCTGCTGCACGCCCTGGCGCGCCAGGCGGCTGTACAGCGCCACATGCATGATGCCGCCCGGGGCCAGGCGTTTGCGCAGCAGTGCCCAGGCGCCTTCGGTGTCCTGCAGGTGATGCAGAACACCTGAACTCAGGATCAGGTCGAAGCGCTCCGACCACGAGCCCAGCTGCAGGATGTCGGCCTGCGCGAAACGGATGTTGCGCAGGCCCAGGGACTCGGCCTGCGCCTGTGCGTAGGCCAGGCTGTGGGTGGACAGATCGATGGCCAGGATGTCGCACTCGGGGAAGGACCGCGCGAGCTCGATCGGCTCCTTGCCCGTGCCGCAGCCCGCGCTGAGCACGCGCAGCGAGCGAGCTTGCCCGCCAGACGCCGCATCGCTCACGGGCCCGGCGGCCAGTGCACCGGGCGGCAGGATGCGCCGCAGGTAGGCCGGCAGCGTGCCATCGGGCAGGCGCTTGCAGCGGTGCCAGCGGGGGTAAGGGTTGGCTTCGTACTGATCCTGCACGGCGCGCGACAGCGGGTCGTCGATCGATCCGATGCACGGCATGGCCTTCGCCCGCACCTGCAGGGCCAGGCCTTGCTGCACACCGCGGCGCACGGTCTGCACGCCCTGCGGCCACCGGTCGGGCGGGACGCGCAGGAAGTCTTCGACCCAGGGCATGCGCGCCAGATCCTCGTACATCGCCACCAGCAAGAGCAGCGGGGCCAGCGCATCGGTGGCCGGATCGGGCAGGGCCAGTTCGGCGCCGCACTGGCACGCCAGTTCTGCGGCAGCCACTGTCTCGTCGTCGCCGCGCGCCTGCACCTGTTCGTTCAACTGGTTCTGCACCGCCAGCGCGCTGGCCAAGGCCTGTTGTGGCGGGGCCAGGCTGCCCCGCTGCAGCGCGCAGGCCAGCAGCGCGCGGCGCAGGCGCACAGCGATGTCTTCCAGCCCCGGGTGGCTGATGGTCGCGGCCTGCAGCATGTCCAGCAGGAAGCGGTCTTCGGTGGCCTGCTGCAGCAAGGCCGGCGGATCGTCGCGCCAGGGCATCAGGTGCAGCGCCAGGTGCGCGCCGATCAGCTCGCGGATCTCGTCCGGCCCGTGGGCTTCCTGTTCCAGGTAGGCACGGATGTCCGCCTCGCGCTCCCGGTCCGGCGCGCGGGCCTGGATGCGCTCCAGGCACACCCAGAGATTGGCCTGCTCGGCCGCATCCAGTGGGGCGCGACGACGGATCAGCCGGTAGCAGGCATACAAGGCCTCGTGGTCCCGACGTCGAACGTGCACGCGGCACCATTGCCGCAGCAGCTCCACGTCGTCATCGAAGAGCTGCAGGGCAGCCCGCAGGTGGGCATCGGCCTCGTCCGTGCGCCCGCCGTCCAGCAGCATCATGGCCAGGTTCAGCGCCAGCAGCGGCGAGCGCAGTGCCCAGGGGCGCAGCAGCGCCACGGCCTGCGCCGTGCGGCCGACACGGTGCTCCACCGCCGCCAGCAGGTTGATGGCGCTGACATCGCGCGGGTCGCGGCGCAGGCATCGCTGCAGCGCCGTGCGCGTGGCGGAGAAATCCTCCCGCTGATAGTGGGCGAGGGCTTGCTGGAACTCGCGTTCGGCAGCCGGGGGCGGGCGCAAGGCGGTGCTCATCGCCACAAGCCTATCGGTCGTGGCACGGGGCCAAAGGCAGAAGCGGCCGGCTTCTGCGGCCCTCATGGGGCCATCGGTCGCGCTGCCCCACAATCCTGGCTGCCGGCACATCGCGCTCGGCAGCTTCTGCCTCCCACCGGACGAGTCCCCATGAACCCCATCCTGAATGCCCTGCAGGCCCTGGTCATCAAGCGCGGCGTCGGCCTGGGCGGCCTGATCCATGAGCAGCGGCTGCTGGCGCTGGCCGTCGCCGCGCAGGCGCTGAGGCCTGGCACGCAGGCCACCGAGGCGCAGGCCAATGCCGCCCTGCAGCAATCGCTGGCCGGCCCGGCGGCCTTTCTGTCCTGCGATCACGTGGAGCTGCGCCGCTGGCTGATCGACACCGGCTGGTGGCAGCGCGATGGCTATGGCCGCTGCTACCAGCGCGTACCCTTCGATGCGCTGCGTGAAGAGCTGCGGCCCCTGGCCGAGGCGCTGGCCGGCGTGGAGCTGGCGTCGTGGGTCGAGGCGTGTCGGGCCGCGGTCGAGACCGCGCGCGAGGCGCGCCGCCAGGCCTGGCAGGCCAGGCGAGCCGCTTGAGACCCGGCGCATGACAGGCCCGGCCCAGGCAGACGATTGGGGCATGCGCCTGGCGCTGGATCAGGCGCTGAATGCGCAACTGGCCGGCGAGGTGCCGGTGGGTGCGGTCATCGTGCGGCCCCAGGGCGATGGCTGGCAGGTGGTGGCCACCGGCTACAACCGGCCCATCACCACGCACGATCCCACTGCCCATGCGGAGATCGTGGCGCTGCGCCATGCCGCGCAGCTGCTGGGCAACTACCGGCTGCCGGAATGCTCCCTCTTCGTCACGCTGGAGCCCTGCGCCATGTGTGCGATGGCGCTGATGCACGCGCGGCTGCGGCGCGTGGTGTTCGGCGCCTGGGATCCCAAGACCGGTGCGGCCGGCTCGGTGCTCGATCTTTTCGCTCAAGCTCGGCTGAACCATCACACCCAGGTCCAGGGCGGCGTTCTGGCGGCTGCGGGCGGCCAGCTGCTGAAGGACTTCTTTGCGCAGCGGCGCGCGCAGCAGAAGCAGGCCGCAGCGCCGCCACCGGTCGCCGCCGGTTCGCAGGCTGAGGGATCGCCCCAGGCCGCCATTCCGTCCGGGGACGTGATCGAGGGCGGAGAATGGCCCACGCCTTGAGCGCTGCGGCGGCGCCGGCTTGACCACCGCCTGGAGCGGCCAGCGCCGCCCAGACCCCGCCAGATTTCCGCAAGAACCGCCAGCATGCCATCGACGCTTACCCTCTACACACCCGCCGGCGTGCTGGCCAAGGCGGCGCCGCTGCGCCTCGCGGCGCGCCGCCTGAAGGCCATGGGCTATGCGGTGACCGTGGACGAATCGGCCACCGCACGCCACCAGCGCTTTGCCGGCACGGACGAGGTGCGTCTGGCCGCGATCCACCGCGTGGCGCAGGCCGCGCCGTCCATCGCGCTGGCCACGCGCGGCGGCTACGGCATGAGCCGCCTGCTGGACAGCATCGATTGGCCGCTGCTGGCCCGTGCCGTGGAGCAGGGCACGCGCTGGGTGGGCTACAGCGATCTGACGCCGCTCAACCTGGGCTTGCTGGCGCACACCGGGGCCGGCAGCTGGGCCGGCACGCTGGGCGTGGATGACTTCGGCCAGGAGACGGTCGACGAGGTCACGGCCGCCTGCTTCGACGAAGCCATGTCCGGCGAACTGGAGGCCGTGGGCTTCCGCACCGAACCGGGCTTCGATGGGCTGGACCTGCGCGGACGGCTGTGGGGAGGCAACCTCACGATGGTCTGTGCGCTGCTGGGCACGCGTCACTGGCCGCGCGTGAAGGGCGGCATCCTGTTCCTGGAAGACGTCAACGAGCACCCCTACCGCGTCGAACGCAACCTGCTGCACCTGCTGCAGGCCGGTGTCATCGATGCGCAGCGTGCCGTGGTGCTGGGGCAGTTCTCCGGCTGGAAGCCGGCGCCGCTGGACCGGGGCTACACCTTGAAATCAGCAGTCTCCGCCTTGCGCAGCCGCACGGCCACGCCCGTGCTCACCGGGCTGCCGCTGGGCCATGTGGCCACCCACGTGACGCTGCCCGTGGGCCGCCGCGCGCAGCTGCTGGTGCAGGGCCGCGATGTGCTCATCGGCTGGTGATGGGGATCATGGCGACATGAGGGGCTGGCGCGATCGGTTCCTGGCGGGCAAGGCGCTGCTGGTGGCGGCCTTGCTGGCGCTGGGTGCCTGCAGCAACAGCCCCTGGGAAGAGGGCGCTGCGCAGCAGAACCTGATCTACACCGCGATGCAGGAAAACACGCCGCGGCATCTGGATCCCACGGCCTCGTACTGGCAGAACGACGCCCTCGTGACCTACCAGGTCTACGAGCCGCTCTACAGCTACCACTACCTCAAGCGGCCTTTCGAGCTGGTGCCCAAGTCGGCCGCCGCCGTGGCGCAGCCGCGCTACGTGGATGCCCAGGGCCGCCCCTTGCCCGACGATGTGCCGGGTGACCAGGTGGCGGAAAGCATCTACGACATCCCGATCAAGAAGGGCATCCTCTTCCAGCCCCACCCCGCCTTCGCCAAGGACGAGCAAGGCAACTACCGCTACCACGCGATGAAGCCGGGCGAGCTTGGCGAGCGGCGCACGCCGCTGGACTTCGAGCATCAAGGCACGCGCGAGCTGGTGGCCGAGGACTTTGTCTACGCGCTCAAGCGCCACGCCACCACGCGCATCACGGCGCCCATCTTCGGCATCTTCTCGGAGTATGTGGTGGGCCTGAAAGAATACGCCGAGCTGATCAAGGCCGAGGACGACAAGCTGCGCCAGGGGCTGGATCCGGCCAGCCTGGACCGGCCTTTCCTCGATTTCCGCCGCTGGCCGCTGGCCGGCGCCAGCGCGCCGGAGAGCCACCTGCTGCGCATCCGCATCAAGGGCAAGTACCCGCAGTGGAAGTACTGGCTGCAGACCACCTTCGCCTCGCCCGTGCCCTGGGAAGCCGATGCCTTCTACGCGCAGCCGGGCATGGCGGCGCGGGGCCTCAGCCTGGACAACTGGGCCGTGGGCACCGGCCCCTTCATGATGACGGTCTGGCAGAAGGACCGGCGCATCGAGATGCGCCGCAACCCCAACTACCGCGGCGAGCCCTACCCGTGCGAAGGCATGCCCGAAGACCGGGCCGCCGGGCGGCTGAAGGATTGCGGCAGGAAGACGCCCTTCATCGACGGCGTGGTGGCCACGGTCGAGCGTGAAGCCACGCCGCAGAAGAACAAGTTCCGCGACGGCTACTACGACATCGAGGTCTGGGAGCGTACCGACCTCGGCGTCAACTACATCGTGGAGGCGCAGGATTCCGAGGAGGTGCGCGCCGTCTATGCTGCGCGCGGCATGCAGTTTCCCAAATACAGTGACGTCGGAAGTTACTTCCTCGGCTTCAACATGCTCGATCCGGTGCTCGGCGGCGGCCCGGATGCCGCGGGCAGGGAGCGTGCGCGCAAGCTGCGCCACGCACTGGCCATCGCCATCGATTGGGAAGAGTATTCCCAGGTCTTCCCCAAGAAGGCCGGCGACACGGCCATGGGTCCCTTGCCCTTGGGGCTGTTCGGCTCACGCGAGGGCACGCCCGAGGGCCTGAATCCGGCAACGCACCGCTGGGTGGACGGCAAGGCCGTGCGCCGCCCGCTGGAAGACGCGCGCAAGCTCATGGTCGAGGCGGGCTACCCCGATGGCCGCGATGCCACCACCGGCAAGCCACTGGTGCTGAGCTACGACTTCTACGCGCCGCCCACGCCCGAGCGCAAGCCGGAGATCGATTGGGTGGTGCGCCAGTTTGCGAAGCTGGACATCCAGCTCGAGGTGCGCGCCACCGACAACAACCAGTTCCAGGACAAGGTGCGCAAGGGCAAGCACCAGGTGTTCTGGTCCGGCTGGCTGGCGGACTACCCGGATGCCGAGAACTTTCTCTTCCTGTTCTACGGGCCCAATGCCAAGAGCGTCTCGGATGGCGAAAACACCTCCAACTACCAGAACCCCGAGTTCGACCGGCTTTTCGTGCAGCTCAAGCTGCTGGAGGATGGCCCGCAGAAGCAGCAGGTCATCGACCAGCTGCTGCAGATCCTGCGCCACGATGCGCCGCAGAGTTTCGGTTTCTTCCCGTACTCCTCCGTGGCCGTCCACGGCTGGGTGCACAACGTCAAGCGCGCAGTGCTGATCCAGGACTTCGGGCGCTACCTGCGGCTGGATCTGGCGCAACGCAGCGCGGCGCTGGCCGAGTGGAACCGGCCCGTGTGGTGGCCGCTGCTCCTGATCGCCGCGGCGCTGCTGGCCCTGGTGTGGCTGGTTCGCCGCACGCTGCGCCGGCGCGAGCGCACCAACGGCCGCGGCGACGTGCTGGCCTGAGGAACGGTCGCCCATGCTGGTCTTCACCGTCCGCCGCCTGCTGTATGGGCTGCTCGTGCTCATCGGCGTCAACCTGGCCACCTTCGTGCTGTTCTTCACCGTCAACACGCCGGACGACATGGCGCGGCTGAATATCGGCGGCAAGCGCGTGACGCCGGAGCTGATCGAGAAGTGGAAGGCCGAGCGGGGCTACGACAAGCCGCTGTACGTGAACGCGGCGCGCGAGGGCACGGCGCGCTACACCGACACGATCTTCTGGGAGCGCTCGGTGTCGCTGTTCACGCTGAACTTCGGCCGCGCCGACAGCGAGAGCGCCGGCGACATCGGCCATGAGGTGGCGCATCGCATGGGGGTGAGCATCCAGCTGGCGCTGCCGATCTTCATCCTGCAGATCATCGCCAGCACCGCGTTTGCGCTGACGCTGGTGATGTTCCGCCACACGCGGCTCGATCTCTGGGGTGTGGTGCTGTGCGTGCTGATGCTCAGCATCTCGGCGCTGTTCTACATCATCGTCGGCCAGTACCTGTTTGCGCGCGTGCTCAAGCTGGTGCCCATCTCCGGCTTCGGCACGGGCTGGGATCTGCTGCGCTTCCTGGTGCTGCCGGTACTGCTGAGCACGCTGGCGCGCCTGGGGACCGAGGCGCGCCTGTACCGGGCGATGTTCCTGGAAGAGATCGGCAAGGACTATGTGCGCACGGCGCGCGCCAAGGGCCTGAGCGAGCAGGCGGTGCTGCTGCGCCATGTACTGCGCAACGCGCTGATTCCCATCATCACCAGCGCCGGCGGCTATCTGCCCTATGTCTTCATGGGCAGCCTGGTCTTCGAGAGCTTCTTCGGCATTCCCGGCCTGGGCGCCTATGTGATCGAGGCCATCGGCAAGCAGGATTTCGCCATCGTGCGCACGATGGTCTTCGTCGGCTCGGTGCTCTACATCGGCACCTACATCCTCATCGATCTGGCCTACACGTGGGTGGACCCGCGTGTGCGCCTGGCCTGAGCGTCGGGCTACGGAAACGCCGCATGCCGCAATTCGTGCTTCTGTGGACCGACGCTGCGCTGTGGCTGCTGGTGGCTGCCGGCCTGGCCTATGCGCTGCATGTGCGACGGCACGCCAACCTCCGGGCCAACTGGGCCAAGGTGTTCCGCGATGCGCCGGCGCTGTCGTCCAGCCTGGTGCTGCTGGCCTGCCTGATCGTGACGCTGGCCGACAGCATCCATTTCCGGCCCCAGCTGCCGGCGGCGGCCGGCGCACCCGCGGGCAGCGTGGCCTACGACACCCAGGTGCACTCGCTGCTGGATGTGCTGCTGGACGATCTGGTCGAATCGCGCGAGAAGACCTATTCGCGCCCGCTGGCCACGGTCGGCTTCACCAAGGAAGCCCAGGAGGTGGATGGCCAGCTGCTGCGCGTCGCGCCACGCCTGGTCTACGGCGGTGCGCACCTGAAGGACCCAGCCCGTGAATGGGCCGCGGATGTTGCGCTGCGCGGCGGCCTGGGCGCCCTGGCCGGCGCTGCCGTGGCCATGGCCCTGGCGGCCCTGATCGTGGCCGGCGTGGCGCGCCGCGCGGCGCAGCCTTTCGGCGTGGCGCTGGGCCGCATCCGGCGCGGCGAGACGCCGGTTCCCTGGCGCGCCGCCATCCTGACGCTGCTGCTGCAAGGCCTCTTCATCGGTGCCGTCGTCGCGCTGATGCGCCACTACCACGTCTTCGGCACCGATGTCACCGGCAACGATGTGCTCTACCAGACGCTCAAGAGCCTGCGCACCGCCTTTGTGATCGGCGCGCTGTCGACGCTGTTCACGCTGCCGCTGGCGGTGCTGCTGGGCATCCTGGCGGGCTACTACCGCGGCTGGGTGGACGAGCTGATCCAGTACCTCTACACGGTGCTGTCCTCGGTGCCCAACATCCTGCTCATCGCCGCCTGCGTGCTGATGGTGCAGGTCTTCATCGACAAGCACCCGGAGCTCTTCCAGACGGCGGCCGAGCGCGCGGATCTCAAGCTCTTCCTGCTCTGCGCGGTGCTGGGCCTCACGGGCTGGGCGGGGCTGTGCCGCCTGCTGCGGGCCGAGACCCTGAAGGTGCGAGAGCTCGAATACGTGCAGGCGGCCGACAGCTTTGGCGTCAGCGACACGCGCATCATGCTGCGCCACGTCTTTCCCAACGTCGCGCACCTGATGCTGATCGTCACGGTGCTGGAGTTTTCGGCGCTGATCCTCTACGAAGCCGTGCTGGCCATCGTCGGCGTGGGTGTGGATCCGTCGATGAACAGCTTCGGCGGCATGATCAATTACGCGCGCAACGAGATGAGCCGCGACCCGCTGGTCTGGTGGCCCTTTGCCGCGGCCTTCGTCTTCATGGTGGCGCTGGTGCTGGCGGCCAACCTGTTTGCCGACGGCGTGCGCGATGCCTTCGATCCGCGGGCCCGCAGCTTCCGGCCGCGCGTGCTGCGGCTGCGCAAGAACCCCTGACGCTGGAAACCATGCTGCAGATCAAAGACATCCAGGTCGAGCTCGATGCCGAGGCCGGCCTGGTGCGGGCCATCGACGGGCTGCGGCTGACGCTGCAGCGCGGCGAGACTTTTGCGCTGGTGGGCGAATCCGGCTGCGGCAAGAGCATGACGGCGCTCGCCCTGATGCGCCTGCTGCCCGAGAACGGCAGCGTCACTGCCGGCGACATCCACGTCGATGGCCAGGATGTGCTGGCGCAGCCCGAGATGCTGATGCGCCAGGTGCGCGGCGGGCGCATCGGCATGATCTTCCAGGAGCCCGGCACCAGCCTGAACCCGGTGATGCGTGTGGGCCAGCAGATCGTCGAGGCGATCGAGACGCACACGCCGCTGCGCGGTGCCGCGGCGCGCGACAAGGCCATCCAGTGGCTGGAGCGGGTGGGCATCCCGGAGCCGGCGCGGCGGATCGACGAATACCCCTTCCGCATGAGCGGCGGGCAGAAGCAGCGCGTGATGATCGCCATCGCCCTGGCGGCAGAGCCGGATTACCTGGTGGCCGACGAGCCCACCACGGCGCTGGATGTCACCATCCAGGCGCAGATCCTGGATCTGCTGAAGGATCTGCAGCGCGAGCGCGGCATGGGCCTGCTGCTGATCACGCACGATCTGGCGGTGGTGGCCGGCATGGCGCAGCGCGTGGCCCTGATGTATGCCGGCCAGATCGTCGAGGTGGCGCGCGCGGCGGACTTCTTTGCGCGGCCCCGCCACCCCTACGCCCAGGCCCTGCTGCGCGCCTTGCCCGATGCCAGCCGGCGCGGCCAGCCGCTGCAGGCGATTGCCGGCACTGTGCCACCCCTGTGGGAGCGCTTCGAGGGCTGCCGCTTTGCGCCGCGCTGTGCCTTCGCACAGGCGCCGTGCCGGGCGCCGGGCACCCTGGATCTGAGCGACGTGGCTGCAGACCATGCGGTGCGCTGCGTGCGCTGGGACGGCCTGGACGCCGGTGCCGCGGCGGCCCTGCCCGAAGCCGTGCCCGAAGCGGTCTTGCCTCGGCCCGCCGCGTCACCGCCCCGGAGCCCCGATGGCCCCGATCGCGCCGATCGCGCCGAGACCCCGCTGCTGCAGATCCTGAACCTGCGCGTTCGCTATCCCGTGCGCGGCGGCCTGCTGCAGCGCGTGATCGGCCACTTCGATGCCGTGGCGGGTGTCAGCTTCGATCTGCCCGCAGGCCGCACGCTGGCGCTGGTGGGTGAATCCGGCTGCGGCAAGACGACGACGGGCAAGGCCATCGCGCAGCTGCTGCGCCGCCAGGCCAGCGTCAGCGGGCAGGCGCTGCTGGGTGGCCAGGATCTGTGCCAGCTGCAGGGCAGGGCGCTGCTGCTGGCGCGGCGGCAGGTGCAGGTGATCTTCCAGGATCCCTTCGCCTCGCTCGATCCGCGCATGCGTGTGTCCGAGCTGCTGCTGGAAGGCCTGCAGGCGCTGCTGCCCGAGATGCCGCTGGCCGAGCAGACCGAACGCATCGCCGGGCTGTGCGAGCGTGTGGGCCTGCGGCGCGATGCGCTGCAGCGTTATCCGCACGAGTTTTCCGGCGGCCAGCGACAGCGCATCGCCATCGCGCGGGCCCTGGCCGTGCAGCCGCGGCTGCTGATCTGCGACGAACCCACCTCGGCGCTCGATGTCTCGGTGCAGGCGCAGATCCTCAACCTGCTGCGTGAGCTGCAGGCGGATCTGGGGCTGAGCTACCTCTTCATCACCCACAACATCGGCGTCGTGGAGTGCATTGCCGATCAGGTGGCGGTGATGCACCAAGGGCGCATCGTCGAGATGGGGTCCGCGCAAGCGGTGCTGCTTGAGCCGCAACAGGCCTATACGCGCAGCCTGCTGGCGGCGGTGCCGCGGCTGGCGTAGCCCGGTTTCAGGCCTTCCGCTGCGGTGCAGGCCGCCAGCCAGGGGCTGTACCCCTGCTTTGCCTACGGGTCTGTCGGCTCGCCGTTGCCCGCACGCAACGACCCTCAGGGGTGTGGCGAATCGAGATCCGACGCGACAGCAAAGGCCCGGCGCGGCAGCGGCGCAGTCTGGCGCCGGGAAATTGCTGTGAAATCAAGCACTTGCGCCGCAAGTGCCGCGCCGGCTGGCGTGCCGGACGGGCCGGCCGCTGCGCACCTGATGCGGGGGGCTGGGTTTCCCTGAGCGGGCCGCTTCACCGGGCAGACACAGAATCTTTCACGCTTAACGCGCGCTGGATCACAAGCCTCGAGACACCCAACAGGCGTCATCGGGGCAACCAGCGGCCAGTGGCCATCGCGCCACACAGAGTTTGCACACACAGGAGTTCGCATGTTCAAGAGGACCAGGCTCAGTTCCGGGCTGCTCATTGCCTTTGGCAGCACCATCGCCATCAGCGCCTTCGCGCAGAGTCAGCCGACCCAGCGCATCGAGGTGGTGGGCTCCAACATCAAGCGCTCGCAGACGGAGGGCGCGGCGCCGATCCAGGTGATCACCCGCGAAGAGATCGAGCGCACCGGCGCCACGTCGCTGAACGAGGTGCTGCAGAACGTCTCGTCGGCCGGCCTCGGCAACTTCTCCGAGACCAACACCAACCTGTCCTCCGGCGGCGGCTCGGCCGGCATCTCGCTGCGCGGTCTGGGCCTGAGCTACACGCTGGTGCTGATCGATGGTCGGCGCGTGGCACCGTCGGGCTTCGGCGGAGCGACCGGCGTGTCCACCTTCACTGACCTGAACAGCGTGCCGCTGAGCGCGATCGACCGCGTTGAAGTGCTCAAGGGCAGCGCCTCGGCCGTGTACGGCGCCGATGCGGTGGGCGGCGTGATCAACGTCGTGCTGCGCCGGGATCTGCGCGGTGGCGAGGTTTCTGCATCCTACGCACAGACCTCTGCCGGCGACGGTGCCACCACGCGCCTGAGCGCCGGTGTCGGCTTCGGCGACATCGCCAGCCAGAAGTTCAACGTGCTGGCCACCCTCGATGTCTTCAAGCGCGAACGCATCAGCAGCAACGATCGCCCCTATGGCGCCACCGCCAACGGCCCCACGCTGGACCCGGTCGGCATCGACACCCGTTCGCTGACGGGCAATCCCGGTTCGTTCCGCACCGGCACCGGCAGCACGACAGCCAACTTCGTCCCGAATTCGCCGTGGCGCGCCATGCCGAATTGCCCGACTGTCGACCTGTCGGTCGCCAATCCGACGGCCAATCAGGATCAGTACTGCCTGTTCAACTTCCTGACCTTCTGGGATCTGGTGCCGCCGGCCGAGCGCGTGGGCGGCCTGATCAAGGCCACCTATGAGTTCAGCCCGTCCCTCACCGCCTATGCGCGGCTGATGGCCAACCAGAACAAGACCCTGTTCAGCGTGGCACCGACGCCGCTGCCGCAGGGTGTGATCCGCGCTACGGCGCCGGGCAATTCGCTGGGGCAGGATTACACCTACTTCTACCGGATCACCGCCGGTGGCCCCCGCATCAATGACCAGCAGATCGACTTCCAGGCCCTGAACCTCGGCCTGCGCGGTACGCTGGGCCGCTTTGACTGGGACTTCGGCCTCTCCTCGTCGACGACCGAGAACACCAACAACGGCAGCGGTTTTGCCAACACCGCCAAGATCGCCATCGAATCGGCCGCCGGCAACCTGCGCCCCTACGAGTTCGCGCTGAACCCGGCGCTGGAGCGTGACATCGCCCAGCGTATCTCGGCCAGCTATACCCGCAAGGGCGAAGCCAATTCGCAAGCGATCGACTTCAAGATCACCGGCGATGTGATGCAGCAATTTGGCGCCGGTCCGCTGGCCATGGCTGCTGGCGTGGAGTTTCGCAAGGAAGACATCTTCGATCAGTGCCTGACGCCCGAGTGCACGGCCGGCCCCGGCCGCACCAGCGTGATCACCGGCGCCAACAGCACGGCAGCCGGCGGCAAGCGCGACGTCAACTCGCAGTTCGTCGAGCTGAAGGCCACCCCGCTGAAGGGTCTGGACATCACGCTCGCGGCACGCCGTGATGCCTACGACGGCGAAAACACGCCCGATCCGGCCGATCCGAATGCCCGCAAGGCCTTTGGCAAGTACGACAAGGCGGTACCGCAGCTGTCGGTCGAATTCCGTCCGACCTCCAGCATGCTGTTCCGCGGCGTGATCGGCGAAGGCTTCAAGGCGCCGACCCTGTTCGAGGCCTACCAGGCCAAGTCCGAGTCGTTCAACAACGGCGCCGCCTGGCGCGACCAGCGCCGCTGCCCCACCGTGCCGCCGGCCGGTGGCACCTGCCTGTCCGGCAGCCTGGCTGATTCCGGCGCCGTGCAGGTGCGCAACTTCCGCGGCGGCAACCCGTCGCTGAACCCTGAGACCTCGCAGAACCTGAGCCTGGGCATGGTGTTCGAGCCGGTCAGCGGCTTGAGCATCTCTGCCGATGCCTGGGCCATCTACCTGAAGGAAACCATCGGTCTGCCCAGCATCAGCCGTCTGCTGGCCCGCGAGCGCGTCAATGGGGGCGATCCGCTCGTGACGCGCCTGCCGGCCAGCCCGGCGGACGTTGCCCTGGGCATCCCGGGCCGCATTGACTTCATCACGCTGACCTACGCCAACCTGGGCGTCACGCGGATCAAGGGTGCCGACGTGGATGCGGAATACCGTTTCCGCACGGCAGAGTTCGGCCGCTTCGCACTGCGCGGTGTGTTCTCGTACCTCAGCTCCTACAAGCAGCAGACCGAGCCGGGCGCGCCCCTGTTCGAGTTCATCGGCACGTCCGATCTGCCGCGCTTCCGCATGTCGGCCAGCACCCGCTGGTCGACAGGCCCGTGGGATGTGCTGTACACCTGGCGCCATACGGGCAACTACCTGCAGGAAATCCAGTTCACGGGGACGGACTCGGTCAAGCCTGAGAACTACCATGACCTCGCGATCACCTACACCGGGATCAAGAACCTGTCGCTGGCCGTCACGGTGCGCAACCTGATGGACCGTGAACCTTCGTTCTACAACGGTGAATCGCAGAACTACAGCTACATCTACGGCGATCCCCGTGGCCGCAGCTTCCAGTTCAGCGCGAAGTACACGTTCTGATGCCTGTCGAGACCTCGGAACAGGCCGCAACCGGCTGAACCAGAGCGTTTGATGTGAATCCAAGGGGGAGCGGGCTTTGCCCCTCCCCCTTTCCTGCTTTTCAGTGGAGAACACGATGAGTTTCATGCTCACCGGCTTTCGGGCAGCGCTCCTGGGCGCCGCCCTGGTGGCAGCGCACCTGCCGCAGGCGGCTGCCCAGGCGGCCGCTCCGCGGGCGGCCTCGGCCGTCTCGGTGGAAGACTTTGTCCGTCGCCAGCAATTCAACACCTACCTGCTGTCCCCGGACGGCAACAAGCTCGCCAGCATCGCGCCCATCAACGGCCGCGACAACCTGGTGGTGATCGATCTGGAAAAGCGCACCCGCGCCAACATCACCAACTTCCGCGAGTACGACGTCGAAAGCACCAGCCTGCGCTGGGTGACGAACGAGCGCGTGTTCTTCCGCACCTTGTCTCGCCGCGACGTCACCGGCAACGTCACGTATCACGGCAGCTACGCGATCAACATCGATGGCTCCAACATCCGCAACCTGGACAACTTCCGGGGTGCTCCGGCGGGCTCGCGCATCGAGCGCGTGCTCGACAGCAAGACCGGCGACGTGGCGGTGGCAGCCAACCTGCGCCGCCGCGACGCCGTCGATCTGTACAAGATCAACATGGTCAACGGCTCGGTGGACCTGATGACCTTCGACAGCCCGGCCAACACGTCCGGCTTCCTGATGGACGGCAAGAACGTGCCGCGCTTTGCCTGGGCCGCCACCGATCGCCGCAACTCGCGCGATGAAGAGCTCTGGTATCGCGCCAGCGAGACCGACAAGTGGGAGCGCATCCAGGTCTGGCAGGAGGGCGGCGAGTACTTCGAGCCGCTGGCCTTTGATGGCGATGGCAGCCGCGTGCTGGTCACCAGCAACGTCGGCCGCGACAAGAAGGCCCTGTACTGGTGGGATACCAAGACCCGCAAGCTGGCCGATCTGGTCTATGAACATCCGCTGATCGACATCGCCGAAGAGGCCGATTACGCCAACAACAGCACACCGGGCCAGGCGTCATCACCCGCCATCTGGCTGTCGGATCCTGACAAGCCGGACGAGCCGGCCAGGCTGGTCGGCCTGCGCCTGATGGCGGACAAGCCGGTGGTCGTGTGGTTCGACGAGCGCGTGAAGAACCTGCAGCAGCTGATCGACGGTGCCTTGCCGGGCCGCTACAACACCTTCGATGCGCGTGCCGTGTTCGGCCGCCGCACCATCGTGCGCAGCTCGCACCCCGATGAGCTGACGCGCAACTTCATGTTCGATCCGGTCAAGCGCCAGCTGGAAGACCTGCCGCCGGTCGCCCCGTGGCTGCAAGGCGTGCAGATGCCGCAGCGCACGTACTTCGAGTACGCGGCGCGGGACGGGCTGAAGATCCCGTCCTTCGTCACCAAGCCGCGCGACGCGGCGGGCAAGAAGCTGCCGCTGATCGTGCACATCCACGGCGGGCCCTACCTGCGGGACTACGGCCCGTTCCCCACGCGCACGGAATCGCGCTTCTTTGCCAGCCGCGGCTACGTGGTGCTGGAACCCGAGCCGCGCGCTTCCAAGGGCTTCGGGCGCAAGCACTTCCGCGCGGGCTGGGGCACCTGGGGCCAGGAGATGCAGAACGACATCACCGATGGCGTGAAGGCGCTGGTGGCGCAGGGTGTGGTCGATCCGGACCGGGTGTGCCTGTACGGCGGCAGCTACGGCGGCTACGCCACGCTGCAGGGCCTGGTGCGCGAGCCGGGCATGTTCCGCTGCGGTCTGGCCACCGTGGCCGTCACCGATCTGGAACTCTTCCAGGAGACCACCTGGAGTGACATTCCGGTCGAGACCAAGGCCATGGCCGAGTGGTTCGTCGAGCGTGTGGGCGATCCCAAGAAGGACGCTGCGCGCATCGCCGAGAACTCGCCGCTGCGCAACGCCGACAAGATCAAGGCGCCGGTGCTGCTGATGATGGGCTCCGAAGACATCCGCGTGCCGCTGGTACACGGCAACAAGATGCGCGATGCGCTGCGCAAGGCCAACGTTCCACATGAGTATCATGTGTATGTGGGCGAAGGGCATGGCTGGAACAAGGAAGAGAACCGCATCGATTCGATGAAGCGGGCCGAAGCGTTCTTTGCCAAGCACCTGAAGAACTGAGACCCGGGCTGCGGCCTGCCAGGCGCCGCGCGGCGCCTGGCTGTGCCAAGCGGTGCCTGCCGGGCCACTACCTGGGCTGCGGGTGCGCCCCAGATCGCACGCCAGCAGCGCTGCGGGCTCGTAAGTGTTGCGCTTTGCTGACAGCCAGCCAGGTTGCCGTCTGTGCGTGATGGCGTGGCCGCTGCCGGTGCCCCGGCTGATTCCCAGGGCGCGCTCCAGAAAAAGCCATTTGATATCAAGGGCTTAGCTGGCGCCAGCCAGGCCCCGTCGCGTCCGGTGGGTGATCGCCTGACGCGCTTTGTGCGCGGCTTCATGGCTTTCCCCCCTGGGGCCCTTGCCACCTGCGCCGTGACAATCTCGTTACGTACTTCGACGCTCGATCCAGGGCCGGCCCACGAGGCCGGTTTTTGTCTTTTCCGTTCGCTGCGAAGAAGGCGCCTCAACCATCTTGATTGACACAGGAGAGTCCATGTTCAAGAAAACCAGGATCTGCAGCGCCGCGCTGGCCGCGCTGGGCGGTGCCGTCTTCGCGACGAGCATGCCCGCGTTCGCACAGTCAGCCCAAACGATCGAAATCACGGGCTCGCGCATCAAGCGCGCCGATGCCGAAGGTTCGCAGCCGATCACCGTCTACACGCGCGCGGACCTTGAGGCTTCGGGCTCCACCACGGTGGCGGAGTTCATCCGCAACACCACCTTCTCGTCGGCCGGCCAGTTCCGTCCGCAGTCCGGCAGCTCGGCTCAGGCCTTCTCCGGCGTCAGCCTGCGCGGCCTGGGCAGCAGCCGCACCCTGGTGCTGGTCGATGGCCGTCGTGTGGCCAAGGCCCCGAACGTGGGCGACTCGGCTGACATGAACTCCATCCCGATGGCGGCTGTCGAGCGCATCGAGATCCTGACCGACGGCGCGTCGGCCACCTACGGCTCGGACGCCATCGGCGGCGTGGTCAACGTCATCCTGCGCAAGGATTTCGAAGGCTTTGCCCTGTCCTATGGCGAAACCAAGCCCAGCATCAAGGGCGGCGACCGCGTGGAGATGTCGGCCATCGGCGGCTTCAGCAGCGACAAGGGCCGCGTGGTCTTCGGCGCCTCCAAGTCCGAGCGCGACATCATCTTCGTGCGCAACTACCCCTGGGGCGCACCGCGGGGTGCGTCGTCGTTCTCCAACGGCTTCTACCAGGCCGTGCCGGATGGCGCAGGCGGCTTCCTGGCCAACATCAGCGGCGGTGGCTACCGCGGCACGGTGGGCACCTGCAACTTCCCGGATCTCGGCTTCTACATCGATGGCACGGGCCGTTGCCGCTATGACTTCAACCTGGTGGCGGCTGACGAAGCTGCGACGGGCGCGAAGTCGGTCTTTGCCCGAGGCGAGGTCAAGATCGCCAAGGACTGGACTGCCTACATGAACATGTCCACCACCAACAACACCAGCTTCGGCCGCTATGCGCCGGTGCCGGACAACATCCTGATCGTGCCCACGAGCGCCGGCAACCTGCGCGGCTTCACCGAGCCCGTCTTCCTGGCTCACCGCTTCGCCGCGGCCGGCAACCGCGACACCTTCACCGACGGCACGCTCAATGACGTGCTGCTGGGCTTCCAGGGAACGTTCCGCGGTCTCGACATCGACTTCGGCGCACGCCGCACGGTGTCCAAGATCGTCGAGACGGGCCGTGGCTTCATCGTCAAGGGTCTCGCCACGGCAGCCATCAACGACGGCCGCTACAACATCGTCAACCCGTTCCAGAATACGGACACGGTGCTGAAGTCGATCACCACGACCACGGGCCGTGACGGCGCCTGGGCTCAGACGGACATCTATGCCAATGCGCAGATGGACCTGTTCAAGCTGGGTGGCGGCAATGCTCGCCTGTTCCTGGGCGGCGAGAGCAGCAAGCAGGATTACCGCGACATCTACGATTCGCTGAGCGAAGCCGGTGAAGTGCTGGGCAGCTCAGGCAGTTCCGCACAGGGCTCGCGCAAGGTCGATGCCATCACGGCAGAGCTGTTCATGCCCATCACCAAGACGCTTGAGGCGACGCTGGCCGCGCGCTACGAGATGTACTCGGACTACGGCAACGACTTTTCGCCCAAGGCTTCGATGAAGTGGAAGCCGATGCCCAACCTGTCGGTCCGTGCCAGTGCGGGCAAGGGCTTCCGCGCCCCCAGCCTGCCGGATCTGTACACCAAGCCTTCGTTCAGCGCCGACACCGTGGTCGATCCGCGGCACTGCCTGGCCGATGGTGGCTTCACGGCGGCGCAGTGCCAGACCGAGGAATTCCAGATCAACGGCCTGCGCATCTCCAACCCCAACCTGAAGTCCGAGAAGTCCAAGCAGTTCTCGTTCGGCGTGATCTGGGACGTGACGCCGGCGGTCAGCTTGAAGGCCGACTACTGGAACACCACCATCGACAACGTGCTGAGCTTCGTCAGCGCGCAGTCGATCGTCGATCGCAACAACGGCGACAGCCCGCTGGCCATCCCGACGGGCCTGTCGATCCGCCGCGATCCGGCCACCGGTGCCATCCTGCAGATCGTCAGCGGCTTCGCCAACGAAGGCACCTGGAAGATGGCCGGCATCGACCTGAGCCTGCTGCTGAA
The DNA here is from genome assembly GCA_016790225.1 of Rubrivivax sp. The sequence goes on along the minus strand of JAEUOZ010000068.1, from coordinate 27,008 downwards.
GCACAGCGTCGGCGGTTTCGGGCGCTTCAGCCACGAGCTGATCTGGTCTGAATCGACCAAGTGGGTGCAGGACGGCGTGGACTTCAACGGCGACTTCGGCCAGCCCAAGGCTCGCGCCTCCTTGAACAACCGCTGGAGCATGGGCCCGTTCGAGGCGAACTGGAACATCAACTACATCGCCAAGAACGGCGACCCGACCGGTGACTTTGCCGGTGGCTGGGTCACGCATGACCTGCAGGTGGCCTGGTCGACCCCGGTCAAGGGCCTGAAGCTGACGCTGGGTGCCGTCAATGCCGGCGGCAAGCTGCCCGCGCTGGTGGGCTCGCCCTATGACCAGAAGCCCTTCAACTACTACCTGTACGACGCCTACGGCGCCCAGTACTACATGAAGGCCGAGATGAAGTTCTGATCCGGACCCCCGGTTCCTTCAGCTCCAGAGGGCCCCGCACGCGGGGCCCTTTTTCTTGGTGCGGACGGCAAGGGCGCACTCCTGCGCCTGGCTCGCGCCGCAGTCGCCGACGACCAGGGCTACTGCTTCGCGCCTTCGGTGAGGCGACGCCCCAGACCGACGGCGTAGGGCGCGGCGCGGCCGTGCAACACCGGGTCGGCAGAGGCTTCCACGCCCTTGGGCAACAGCGTCGGGACGTAGGTGATCGTCAGGCATGCGCCGCCGCCGTCCGGCGCCACCTCGGTGATGCGCAGCCGGCCCAGCGTCACCTTCTTGCGATCCGCAGGCAAGGGCACGACGGCACTGTCGAGCCTGTCACCGGCTTGCGCCAGCTGCAGGTTGAAGTCGAAGTTCGCATTGCCGGCCTTGACCCGGTCACGCAGCTCGGCAAAGAGAAAGTTGGGGCCTTTGGCCTTGGCCTCGTCGTCGCTCAGGCCCACGGTACCGCCGACCGGCTCGAAGATCCATTTGCCCCACTGCTTGTTGCCGCGCCCATCGACAAAGCCGAAGGCATGAACGCCCCAGTAGTTGACGGTCGCGAAGCTGGCCGGCACCGGCTGGCTGGCGAAGTGCCTGCCTTGCAGAAGCACCTCAGGATTGGCGTCGGCGAAGGCCTTGACCTTGGCCGGATCGGCGGCCCGGGTGGCCGGATCAGGACGCAGCGACTCGAGCCGGCCCAGGAACTGCTCGGGCGTCGCCGCGCCGAAGACCGGGGCCGAGATGTTGCCCATCTGCCAGATCTCGCCGCCCGGCAGCGTGAACTGCAGTGCCATGTTGCGCTGTGACTTGCCGTTGTCGGCGGCGGTCGGGCTGGCCCCACCGACCGAGAAGCGCACGATCACCGGAATCGGAGCGCCGCTGAAGGCCGAGGCCGTGGACAGTGCGCGGCCATCGGCGCTGCCGACAAATTCACCGCTCGCGCAGATGCCCTTGGCGCCGGAGCGCCGAAAGCCATCGAACTTGCCGAAGGTCGACTCGAAGGTATCGAGAAACTTGCCAGGATCGACCTGGGCCACGGATGGCGCAGGCGCGGCCATGGCCGCCAGGGCCGTTGCGATGACGCCCAGGGGCATCGAGTAGGGAAGCTTGCGCACGGGGACTCCTCGGATGGGATGAGATGGGTGGTGACCTCTCCCAGTCGACGGGTGCGCGCGGAAGTTACAGGCCGGCGGAACTTTCTTGCTGCGGGCCGGGGCGCTCAGCGCTGCGCGCGCAGCTGCCAGCCCATCAGGTGGCCCTGCTCGTGCAAGGGGCCGCACTCCACGTGGAAGCCCTGCAGGAGCAGACGCTGGACATGATGAGACAGCCCTTCGGCACTCAAGGCGCAGCGGCGCAGCTCCTGCAGGCGAAACCGGGTGTCTTCGAAGGCGACGCTCAAGGCCTGCAACTGGGCCTGCGCTGCCTGCCGATCGCGCTGGAAGAGCGTCTGGATCACTTGCGACACGGCCTGGCGGGCCTCGAACAGCACGTCCGCGCCATCGGCACGCTGCTGCGCGCGCTCGGCCAGCCGATCCTGGGCCGCGTTGAAGCGCTCGCGCACCGCGGCCGCGGCCGGGTCGGACTCGAGCGCGGCCCGCCCCTCGGGGCTGCGAGCGCGCTCCAGCGGTTCCAGCAGCTCGTGCGCGCAGGGCAGCAGGCCGTCTTCGCCCAGCAGCCAGTCCAGGTGCTCGACTTCCCACTGCGCCAGACTCACCGGTCGAGAGTCGGCATGGTGCAGCACCAGGGCCAGCAGACCACCGGGCTTCAGCACCCGCAACGCCTCGGCCATCGCGAGGTCGAGATTGGCGTATTCGATGCCGTACTGGCTGCTCACGCCATCGAAGCGGCTGTTTTCGAACGGTAGCTGATCGGCCGACACGCCGCCGTGGAACTGCAGGCGCGGGCGCTGCCCGCCATCCAGGCTGCCAGCCCAGGCGGGCGCGACATCGGCCAGATCGATCGCGTGGCAGCTGATGCCGCTCGCCAGCTCGCGTTCGCGCATCAGGAGGCGGGGCACAGCGCCGTTGCCGGTGGCGATATCCAGAAGCTGCGCGCCGGGCGGCAGGCCGCGGAAGACCCGGCTCCAGAAGGTGGCCAGCGCGCCGCCGTAGGTCTCGCCAAAGCTGCCTGTGCAGGAGTGGGCTGCACCGCTGGCCCAGTGGCGCGTCCAGTTCTGGCGCCGCGTCAGGCTGTCAGGAGCGGGCAGGGTGTCTGCGGCGGATCCCGCCGCGGTGCCGGCAGCTTCGAGTGTGTGCTTCACAAATACCGATGATGTCATGGTCTGTGGCTGACTCGATAAACTGGCTTGTCTTCCGTCAACCGTCATCCATCCCATGCGCTGTTTTGTTTCGATCGCCTGTGGCCTGGCGCTGGCCGCGGGCCTCATGGCCGCCTCGCCGGACACCCGCGCGCAGGCCCGGCCGGCCGACGTGCCGGTGGCGAACTTCTTCAAGGTGCCGGCCCTGGCGCAGCCCACGCTGTCCCCCGACGGCAAGCGCATTGCCATGCTGGTGGCGGGTCCGGATGGCCGCAACGCCCTGGCCGTCGCCGACGTGGCCACGCCTGGCAAGCGGGTGGGCGTGGCCCGCTTCAACGATGCCGACATCCGCGAGTTCGCGTGGGTCAATGATCGCCGCCTGGTGATGTCGCTCTACGACACGCAGGCTCCGCTGGGTGAGCAGTTCCTGGGCGGCCTGTATGCCGTCAATGCCGATGGCAGCGACTTTGTCTTCCTGGTCGGCCGGGGGCGCGCCTTCGAGAGCCAGGGGCATGCGGCGATCCGGCCCTTGCGCTGGACCCACGCCTTGGAGCGTGTGCTGCGCGACGGGACTGACGACGTCATCGTCAAGCGCTACAACTTTCTGGAATACGAGGGCCAGGCAGGCAGTACCACCCTGCTGCGCCTGAACACCCAGACGCGGGCGACGCGTGAGCTGATCAAGGATCCCCCGCCCAATGCCATGGACTGGGTCTTCGATGCTGCCGGTGTGGCGCGGGCCGCCGTGAGTTCGGACGGGCGCCGCACCGCACAGGTCTTTGCACGGGCCTCGGCCGAAGCACCCTGGGTGAGCTTCGGCAGCGTCGACATGGTGGACCCGGCGCCGGGCAGCTTCTCACCGGTCGGCTTCGAGCCCGACGGCCGGATGATCGTCTCGGCGCTGCGCGGCGATGCCGCGCGCACCACGGCGCTGTTCCACTTCGACATGGCGACCCGCAAGCTGGCCGAACGCCCCTTCTTTGCGCTCCAGGGCTATGACATCGACTCGGGCGCCGTATTTGATGGCCCGAGCCGGCGCCTGATCGGCGTGCGCTACACGGCAGACGCCGCGGGCACGGCCTGGCTGGACGACGAGATGCGTGCCATCCAGGAGCGGGTGGACAAGCTGCTGCCGGATGGTGTCAACACGCTGTACTGCGGTCTGAGCTGCAAGCAGCAGAGCCTGCATGTGGTCGAGACCCGGTCTGACCGCCAGCCGCCGGTGTACTTTCTCTTCGACAAGAGCAAGGAAGGCCGAGCCTCGTTGACGCTGCTGGGAGCCAGCCGGCCCTGGATCGACGCGGCCCAGATGGGCACGCAGGACATGGTGCGCGTGAAGGCGCGCGATGGGCTGGAGATGCCGGTCTACCTCACCAAGCCGCAGGGCAAGGGCCCGTGGCCGACGGTGGTGCTGGTGCATGGCGGTCCCTTCGTCCGCGGTCACGAGTGGGGCTGGAATGCCGATGCCCAGTTTCTGGCCTCGCGCGGGTATCTGGTGGTGGAGGCCGAATTCCGCGGCAGCACGGGATATGGCGCGAAGCACTTCAGGGCCGGCTGGAAGCAGTGGGGCCTGAAGATGCAGGACGACGTGACCGACGCCACGCGCTGGGCCGTGGCGCAAGGCCTGGCCGATCCCAGGCGCCTGGTGATTGCCGGCGCCAGCTACGGCGGCTATGCCGCGATGATGGGGCTGGTCAAGGAACCCGATCTCTACCGAGCGGGCATCAACTGGGTGGGCGTCACCGACATCGAGCTGATGTATTCCGTCGACTGGAGTGACTTTGCCGGTTCGGCCTGGCAGCGCTACGGCTTGCCGGCCCTCGTGGGCGACCGCGAGAAGGACAAGGCCCAGCTGGATGCGACCTCGCCCCTGAAGCGGGCGCGCGAGATCACCAAGCCCGTGCTGATGGCCTACGGAAGCGAAGACTTCCGCGTGCCCTTGCCCCATGGCACCCGGATGCGCGATGCGCTGAAGGACGCCGGCAAGGTGGAGGTGGAATGGGTCGTCTACGAGCAGGAAGGCCACGGCTTCATGCTGGAGAAGAACCTGGTGGACTTCTGGACGCGCGTGGAGCGCTTCCTGGCACGCCACACGCGCTGAGGGCAGCGGGCCGCCATGCAGGCGGCCGGGCCTCAGGCGACGGCCGCGCTGTTCTCGACCGAGTCGATCATCTCCACCAGCGCCTTGACGGCGAGCTTTTCCGGCTCGGTCAGGTGCGGGTTCCAGCAGTCCATCAGCACGATGAGCCGCGGCTCATCGCTGGTGTTCCAGGCCTCGTGCTGAAAGGTGTCGTCGAACATCATCAGCTCGCCCGGCTTCCAGGCGTGCTCGCCGCCGTCGATGACGTTGAGCGCGCAGCCCGGCGGCACCAGCAGCGGCAGGTGCATGACCAGGCGTGTATTGGTCACGCCGAAGTGCCGCACGATGGTGGACTGCGGCCGGATCACCGAAAAGCAGACCTCGGGCGCCTGCTGGCCCACGCGGCAGAGTTCCACGCTTTCGAGCACGGCGCTGGTGACCGGGCAGCGCAGGTGGTTGGCATCGAATCGGCGACCTCGGCGGTAGAAGAAGAAGGCGTCCCATGAGGCGTTGGGGTTGCTGCCGCCCACATAGTCCGGCGCCTTCTGGCCCGGCTTGAGCCCCAGAAAACTCTCGAAATCACGGTCTTCCTGCAGCAGCCCGAGGGCCTCGTCGCGGATCGGCTCCCAGGCCTGCTGCAGCGTGCGGGCCCAGGGCTGGAGGTAGGGGTCGTGATAGGGCCCCGGCGGCAGATCGGGAAAGTAGAAGAACTTGGGCCGCTGCCGCGGATCGGGCGGCGTGGCGTCCCACTCGCCCAGAAAGCCGCTGAGCGCGCGATCCACGCGCTGGAGTTCGGAAGCGCCAAAGGCCGTGCGCACGCTGTCGAACGAGGCCCGGAACTGCTCGCGCCGCTGCTGCCGCAGGCTTTCGATGTGGCGCAGCACGGTCTCCAGCAGCTGCGGTTCGGTCGATGCTCGATCAAGCCAGCGGCCGGCCTTCTGGCTGCGCGTGATGCCCTGGTAGCGCGCCCGCAGTGCGCCCAGGGTATTGCCTTGCACCTCCCGCACATCGGCCAGCAGCAGCCAGGCCAGGCCTTCGTCGGGATGCGCCTGCAGCAAGGCCTGCAGCCGCAATGCCGCCTCGTCCAGCTGGCCGTCAGCGGCCAGGATCTGTGCCTGGCGCAAGGCCAGGCCCGGGTCTTCGGGCGCCAGCCGCAGGGCCTGGCCGATCAGGCCGGCGGCCATCTGCAGATCGCCGCGCTCGGCGGCAAAGCTGGAGAGCCCGTCGAGCGCGGGCAGGCAATCCGGATGGTCCTTCAGCAGTCCGCGCAGCAGCACATCGGCCTGCAGCACCTCGCCGCGCTGGGCATGCCACTGGGCGCGGCCCAGGCGAGGATCCTGGGCCCAGGCGGGCTGCTTCGAGGCCATCAGCGTGTCACTTCGGCGCGAGCCGGATCGCGCCGTCGAGGCGGATGACCTCGCCGTTGAGCATGTCGTTCTCGATGATGTGCTTCACGAGCTTGGCGTAGTCGTCCGGCGTGCCCAGGCGGCTGGGGAAGGGCACGCTGGCCGCCAGCGCGTCCTGCACTTCCTTGGGCATGCCAAAGAGCATGGGGGTGCCGAAGATGCCGGGCGCGATGGTCATGTTGCGGATGCCGTTGCGGGCCAGATCGCGCGCGATCGGCAGCGTCATGCCGACCACGCCGCCCTTGCTGGCGCTGTAGGCTGCCTGGCCGATCTGGCCGTCATAGGCGGCCACGCTGGCGGTGCTGATCAGCACGCCGCGCTCGCCCGTGCTTTCCGGATCGTTGCGGCACATGGCCTCGGCGGCCAGCCGGATCATGTTGAAGCTGCCCACCAGATTGACCATGATGGTCTTGGTGTAGACGCTCAGCGGGTGCGCGCCTTCGCGGCCCACGGTCTTGACGGCCGGTGCGATGCCGGCGCAATTGACCAGGCCCATCAGCTTGCCCGCCGCAGTGGCAGCGGCCACGACGGCCTGGCCGTCGGCTTCCTGGCTGACATCGCACTTGACGAAGACGCCGCCGATGTCGCGCGCGAGCGCCTCGCCCTTTTCAGCCTGCAGATCGGCGATCACGAGCCTGGCGCCGTTGGCCGCGAGCATGCGCGCCGTGCCTTCGCCAAGCCCCGAAGCGCCGCCCGTGACGATGAAAACCTTGCCTGCGATCTGCATGGCGATCTCCTGTGGGTGTGTGGGTGAAATGTGGATCGATTCTGCCGCAAGGGGCCCTGCGCGCCTGGTGCAGGCGCCAGCAGCGCTGCGCGCCCGCTCAATGAAAGAAGCCTCCCGCGGGAGGCCTCTGGCGTCAGATGAAGCGAGACTTCAGCGATCAGCCGGCCAGCGCCGCAAAGGCGCGCGTGGTGATCTCTTCCACCGTGCCGAGGCCGGCAATCCGTGCATAACGCGGCGCCGCAGCATCGCCGGTGGCAGCCCAGGCGGAGTAGTAGTCCACCAGCGGCCGGGTCTGGCTCTGGTAGACCGCCAGGCGCTTGAGCACGGTTTCTTCCTTGTCGTCATCGCGCTGGATCAGCGGCTCGCCGGTGACATCGTCCTGGCCTTCCACCTTGGGCGGATTGAACTTGACGTGGTAGGTGCGGCCGGAAGGCAGGTGCGCGCGGCGCCCGCTCATGCGTTCGACGATGGAGGCGTCGGGCACGTCGATCTCCAGCACCACGTCCAGCTTCACGCCGGCGGCCTTCATGGCGTCCGCCTGGGGAAGGGTTCGCGGGAAGCCGTCGAAGAGAAAGCCGTTGGTGCAATCGGGCTGGGCAATGCGCTCCTTGACCAGGCCGATGATGATGTCGTCGCTGACCAGGCCGCCGGCGTCCATCACCTTCTTGGCCGCCACGCCCAGCGGCGTGCCGGCCTTCACCGCGGCGCGCAGCATGTCGCCGGTGGAGATTTGCGGAATGCCGTACTTCTGGCAGATCTGGGTGGCTTGGGTGCCTTTGCCGGCGCCCGGCGGGCCCAACAGGATCAAACGCATGAGTGCTCCTCGCGGTCTTGGTATGTGGCAGTCCGGCGCGCACAGGCGCACGGCGTCTCCTCGCGGCAGATTATCACGGCGCTCCTTCGCGCAGCTTTCAGAGGGCCGGGCCGCCGAAGGCCGCGCGCACACGCGCCAGATCGGCAGGCGTATCGACGCCGGCGCCGGGATCCACTGGCGTCACATGCACCGCGATGCGCTCGCCATGCCAGAGCACGCGCAGCTGCTCCAGGGCCTCGGTGCGCTCCATCGGCGCAGGCTCAAGCTGCGGAAAGCGCCGCAGGAAGCCGGCGCGGTAGCCATAGAGGCCCAGATGGCGCAGGGGCGGGGGATCGGCTGCTGCCGCGCCCGCGGGCTGTGCGTCGCGCCAGCAGGGGATCGACGCGCGGCTGAAGTACAGCGCGCGGCCCTGGGCATCCAGCACGACCTTCACCACGTTCGGGTTGCGGAAGTCCTGTTCATCGTGGATGACATGCGCGGCCGTGGACATCACGCAGTCGGGGCGCTCGTCCAGCAGTTGCGCGCAGCGGGCGATCAGCGCCGGATCGATCAAGGGCTCGTCGCCCTGCACATTGACGACCCGCGCATCGCCATCCAGGCCGAGCAGCGTGCAGGCTTCGGCCAGTCGGTCGCTGCCACTGAGGTGATCCGTTCGCGTAAGCAGCGCCTGCACGCCGTGGGCCTGGCAGGCCTGAACGATCTCCGGGTCGTCGGCGGCCACGACGACCGCCTGCGCGCCGCACAGGCTCGCACGCTGCGCCACGCGCACCACCATGGGCAGGCCGCCGATATCCGCCAGCGGTTTGCGCGGCAGGCGCGTGGAGGCCAGCCGCGCCGGAATCAGGACGTGAAAGCTCACGCCGCGGCGCCCGGCAGCACCGGCGCCGCCGGCGGCGCTTCGTCCGGCAGCGGCAGCGCGTCGGACTCCAGCATCGCGGGGATGCCATCGCGGATGGGAAAGATCAGGCGGTCCGCGCGACAGGAAAGCCCCAGCGGCCGCAGCTCGGCATCGCGCTGCATCTCCAGCGGGCCCTTGCACAAGGGGCAGACGAGCAGATCGATGAGTCGATGGTCCATGGGGCAGGGCGGCGACTGCGCGGCACTCAGCGCACGGGGCGCCGGGGCAGCAGGCGAAACAGCGCGTCGAGCGCCGCTTCGGGAAGCGCAAAGTCTAGCGTGGCCACCACGATGCGAGCCGCATCCGGGGCATCCGGCCGCAGCTTGACCGCATCCTTCTCCGTGACGATCACCAGGCTGTCGTCATCCGGCCAGGGACGCGGCTGGAGCACGGCGTGATCGGGCAAGGGCATGGGCGTGAAGCTCAGGCCGGCCGCTCGCAGGAGGGTGAAGAAGCGCTCCGGCTCCGCGATGCCGGCCGCGGCGATCAGCCGCCGGCCGCGAAGGACCTCCGGCGGCGTGGCGGCCGCTTCGGCGCCGGACCACCACGCCGCCAGCGGACGCAAGGGCCCGAGCCCGCGCCGAGCCACCCAGCCCGGCCAGGCCGCGCTGGGCTGGTCGGCGTTGTAGATGACGACACTGCGGGGCGGCGGCTGCGGCGTCAGCGCCTCTCGCAGCGGGCCCGCAGGCAGCAGCCGGCCGTTGCCGATGCCACGGCGATCGAAGACGATGCACTGCAGGTCGCGCTGCAGCGCCAGGTGCTGCAGGCCGTCGTCGGCCACCAGCACATCGACCTGCGGATGAGCCGCCAGCAAGGCCTGCCCGGCTTGCGCACGTTGTCGGCCCACCCAGACCGGCGCCGCCGTGCGTCGGGCGATGAGCAGGGGCTCGTCGCCGACGTCGTGCGCCAGGCTCCCGGCGACCACGGCGGCCGGCTTCGATCCGCGGCGGCCATGGCCACGCGAGATCACACCCGGGTTCCAGCCCTGCCGGCGAAGCGCCTGCACGAGGGCGATCACGGTGGGCGTCTTGCCGGCGCCGCCGACGATCAGGTTGCCGACCACGAGCACCGGCACCGGCAGGGTGTGGCGCTTCAACAGGCCCAAGGCATAGGCCGCTCGCCGCAGCACCATCAGCAGCCGGTAAAGGCCGGCCAGCGGCGCCAGCGCCAGGCTCAGCGCGCCAGGATGCGGCTGCCACCAGGCCGACTCGATGCGGGTTCTGAGCGACATGCCGGCGGCGCGGGCCGCGCTCGTCTCAGCGCGTGCCGGCCGTATTCTGGGCGGCGAAGGTCACGCGCGCGAGCCCGGCGCGGCGCGCGGCATCCAGCACGTTGATCACGGACTGGTGCACGGCCAGCGCATCGGCCGAGATGATGACCATCGCATCCGGCTTGCCGCCGGCGGCCACGCGCATGGCCGCCGCAAGCGACTCGACATCGCGGCCGTCCAGTGGCTGCCGGTCCAGCGCGTAGCGGCCGTCGCTGGCGACCGAAATGATGATCTCGCGCGGCCGCTCCTGCAGCTTCTCGGCATCGGCCGCAGGCAGGTTGACCTTGAGTTCGGTGAAGCGCGAGTAGGTGGTCGAGAGCATCAGGAAGATCAGGATCACGAGCAGGATGTCGATGAACGCGATCAGGTTGATCTCCGGCTCCTCGTCCTGCCGGTCACCGCGGAAATTCATGCTTCGTCGCCCGTGCGCTGGCCCGATGCGCCCGCGCTGCCTGAGCCGCTGCGGCGTGCAGTGTGCCGCAGCAGCTGCGGCACCATGCGGTCGGCGGCCAGCTCCATGGTCACCCGGTAGCCATTGACCACGCCGCGGAAGTAGCGGTGGAACATCAGGGAGGGAATGGCCACGATCAGCCCGAAGGCCGTGTTGTACAGCGCGATCGAGATGCCCTGCGCCAGCTGGGCCGGGTTGGCCACGCCGCTGGCGCCGGCCGTCTGCGAGCCGAAGATCTCGATCATGCCCACGACCGTGCCAAGCAGCCCCAGCAAGGGCGATGCGGTGGCGATGGTGGCCAGCGCGTTCAGGTAGCGTTCCAGCTGGTGCACGGCCTCCCGGCCAGCCATCTCGAAGGCGCCGCGCAGGGACGTCTCGGTGGTCCGCGGATCCTGGATCACGGTGCGCATGCCGGCCGCCAGCACGCGGCCCAGCACCGAGCTTTCGGCCAGCCGCGTGACGACGTCGGTTGACGGCATCGAGGCCCGCGTCACCGACATCACTTCATCCAGCAGTTTCGGGGGCGCGACCCGCATCCGACGCAGCGTCATCAGGCGTTCGATCACCAGCGCGACCGCGACGACGGAGCACAGGATCAGCGGCCAGATAGGCCAGCCAGCGGCTTGTATGATCGACAGCAAGTGGGTTCCCCCATCCGGGTGCAGCTTGGGCAGCGCGGGATTATGTCCGATGGCTCCCCGGTGCTTCCGGTGCCGTCCGGACCTGGTAACCGCTGGTGACGGCCAGGGCGCACGCAGGGGCGCCTGGACGGTGAGCGCACCCTCGCGCGGCAGGCTGCGCAGCTGCTGTCAACAGCGGTTCCGGTCTTGTGGATAACTTTGTGCACAAGAGCCACGCCCCGGGTGGCGTTGGCGCCCGGACCTGGGTGTTTCCCCAATTGCCATCTGCGGTGTGCCAGAAACCTCCATGCAAAACAAGCACTTGCACGAGCATTCGAGCGTTTGCGCCGGGACTTCGCCGCAAACCATTGGTTCTAGGGGCTTTGTGGACTTCTCGCCCGCTCGGGGTGTGGCCTGCGACCATGGTTGAACCCTTTCTCACACCCGCGCCGCCTGCCGCCTGGAGCGTCTCGGCGCTGTTGCTGGCTGTTGCAGATCAGCTGGCGGCCCGCTTTGATGGCGTGACCGTGCGCGGGGAGCTCTCCGGCTTTTCGCGCGCCGCCAGCGGCCATTGCTATTTCTCGCTGAAGGATGCTGACGGCGCGCCGGGCCTGCTGCGCTGCGCGATGTTCCGGCGCGCGGCGCAGCTGCTGGACTTCCAGCCCGCTGAAGGACAGCGCGTCGAGCTGCGCGGGCGGTTGTCGCTCTACGAACCGCGGGGCGAACTGCAGATCGTGGTGGAGAGCCTGCAGCGCCAGGGCGCCGGCAGCCTGTACGAGGAATTCCTGCGCCTGCGCGCCCGGCTGGCGGCCCAGGGGCTGTTCGACGAATCCCGGCGCCGGCCCTTGCCTCGGCATCCGCGCACGGTGGGCGTCATCACCTCGCCCGACGCGGCGGCCTGGCGCGACGTGATGACCGCGATGGCACGGCGCGCACCGCAGGTCCGCGTGATCCTCTACCCCAGCCGGGTGCAAGGCGCGCAGGCCCCGGGCGAACTGGTGGCCGCGCTGGTGACGGCCGCACAACGGCAGGAGGCCGATCTGCTGCTGCTGGTGCGCGGCGGCGGCTCTCTGGAGGACCTGTGGTCCTTCAATGATGAGCGGGTGGTGCGCGCGGTGGCAGCGTCACCGATCCCGGTCATCTGTGGCGTGGGGCATGAAACCGACGTCACGCTCTGCGATCTGGCGGCCGACCTGCGCGCGGCCACGCCCACCGCTGCAGCGGAACTGGCGGCCCCGGCGCTGGACGCCCTGCTGGCCGAGCACAGGCTGATCCAGCAGCGCTGGAGCCGGGGCTTGCGCCAGGCCATCGAGCGCCCTTCGCAGACGCTGGATCTGCTCGCGCAGCGCATCGGCAAGCCGCTGGCTCGGCTGGCGGTCGAGACGCAGCGCCAACGGGGCCTGGCGCAGCGTATCGCCAGCGCCGCGCACCGTCAGACAGGCCGCCTGGCCGAGGCTGCGGGGCCGCTGCAGCGCCGCCTGGCGCGCGCCTGGCAGACCGAAGCCGAGCGGCGCCTGCGCGCGCTGCAGGTGCTGCAGGCACGAATGCAGGCGGCGCATCCGCAGCACGTGCTGGCCCGGGGTTTTGCCTGGGTCACCGACGCGCAGGGGCGCCCGCTGCTGAGCGCGAGGGCGCTGAAAGTCGGCCAGGAGGTGGACGCGGTGTTTGCCGATGGCCGTGCACGCACGCGCGTGCTCGGCATCCAGCCTGCCGATCCGCCCGTGTCAGCAGATGGGCAGTCCGTGCTTGCGCCGCTGCACAAGGGCTCACCGGACTGAGGGTTGGCATCGCCTGCCTAGAATGCCCACTCAGTATCGGGGGGTGATTCCTGAGTGCTCTCCTGCCCGCGACTTGATCAACTTCCCAGAGGAACGAACATGGAACACACCCTGCCTGCCTTGCCCTATGCCATCGATGCGCTCGCCCCGCTCTACAGCAAGGAAACGCTGGAGTTTCACCACGGCAAGCATCACAACGCCTACGTGGTGAACCTGAACAACCTGCAGAAGGGCACCGAGTTCGAGTCGATGACGCTCGAAGAGATCATCAAGAAGTCCAGCGGCGGCATCTACAACAACTCGGCCCAGATCTGGAACCACACCTTTTTCTGGAATTGCATGAAGCCCGCCGGCGGTGGCGAGCCCGGTGGCGCGCTGGGCGCCGCGATCCAGGCCAAGTGGGGCAGCTATGCCGCGTTCCGCGAGGCCTTCGTCAAGTCGGCCGTCGGCAACTTCGGCTCGGGCTGGACCTGGCTGGTGAAGAAGCCCGACGGCACGGTCGACATCGTCAACACCGGTGCGGCCGGCACGCCGCTGACCACGGCCGACACGGCGCTGCTGACCGTGGACGTGTGGGAGCACGCCTACTACATCGACTACCGCAACCTGCGCCAGAAGTTTGTCGAGACCTTCCTTGACAAGCTGGTGAACTGGGACTTCGCCGCCAGGAACTTCGGCTGAGAGTCGGCTCGCGGCCTCCAACGGTTCAGTTGAGGGGCCGCATCCCGCAGCGCATCAGGGCTTGAACATGGGGCCGCGCAGGCGATCCCCGGCCTTGATGCCGCGCTTGCTGAACCAGCCCTTGTTCATCTCCAGCACGTAGCGCACGGGCTTGTCCGAGCAATGCGCATCGTCTGACTGCGGCTTCATCTCCGCCAGGTTGACGATGCGCCCGTCGTCCGCGATGAAGGCGATGGACAGCGGCAGCAGCGTATTGCGCATCCAGAAGCACTGGCGCAGCGTCTCGTCGAAGATGAACAGCATGCCCTCGTGCTGCGCCATCTCCGTGCGCATCATCATGCCCAGCTGACGCTGCATCGGCGTCGTCGCCAGTTCGGCCACGATGTTGTGCATGCCGGCCCCCAGCGAAGCGGTGGGCAGCTTGGGCTGAGGACCCGTCTGCGCAGCAGCGCCGGGCATCGTCAGGACGGCCATGACACTGAGCGCAAGGCCTGTGGCGATGCGGGCAAGGTTTCCGGCGCGTTTGACAGTGATCATCGGGATGCGTGGGCGGTTGCGGGATGATTATGGAACGCGCGCCCGCCCGGGCGGGCTGACCGCTCCCTACCGCCGCGCGCCGCCGCGTGGCTGCAACCCGCCCGCATGAACACCGCCCTGGCCGATCCTGCCTTCAGTTCCGAACCGCCTGCGGTGGTGGACGACCCGGTCGAGCTGGATCGCTTCACGCGCTGGGAAACGTCCGCTGAGGAAGGTCGGGTCGGCGTCTCATCCCTGCTGGTGTCGGGCATGTACTGCGCCGCGTGCGCGGGCACGATCGAGGATGCGCTCAAGCGCGTGCCCGGCGTGCTGGAGGCCCGCGTCAACCCGGCTTCGCACCGTGCCTCGGTGCGCTGGAATGCCGGACGCACGCGCGCCTCCGCGCTGCTTTCGGCGGTGCAGGCGGTGGGCTATGGCGCGGTGCCGGATGCCGCAGCGCCCGCCCGCGAGCAGCGGCGCATGGAGCATCGTGCCGTCATCTGGCGTCTGTTCGTGGGCAGCTTTCTGGCCATGCAGGTGATGATGCTGGCCACACCCAGCTACGTGGCCGATCCCGGCGATCTGGCGCCGGATCACGCCCGGTTGCTCAACTGGGGCAGCTGGCTGCTGAGCATCCCGGTGCTGTGGTTCGGCGGCATGCCGTTCTTCGCGGGCGCCTGGGCCGCCATCCGCCGGCGACGCATCGCCATGGATGTGCCGGTGGCGCTGGGCCTTGCCGTGACTTTCATCGCCAGCACCGGCGCCACCTTTCATCCGGGCGGCGTCTTCGGTCACGAGGTGTACTTCGACTCTCTGACCATGTTCATCGGCTTCCTGTGGTTCGGGCGCTGGCTGGAGCTTCGCGCGCGGCACCGCGCGGCTGACGAACTGGAATCGGCGCTGGCCGGGATGCCCGCTACCGCCTGGCGGGTTCACGCCGACGGTTCTGTCGAGGAAGTGGCCTTGGCGCGCCTCGCGCCGGGCGATCGCCTGCGCGTTCCGGCCGGCGGCGCCGTGCCGGCCGACGGCGTTCTGCTCACGGAGGCTGCGGGCGTGGGTGAGGCGCTGCTGACCGGCGAATCACAGCCGGTCGCCAAGCGTGCGGGCGACGCGCTGCTGGCCGGCAGCGTCAACGTCGTTGCACCGTTGGAGATGCGCGTGGAGCGCGTGGGTGCGGACACGCGGCACGAGGCGATCGTCGCCCTCATGCGCGAAGCCTTGTCGCAGCGGCCGGCCTCGGCGCGGCTGGCAGATCGCATCGCGGGCCCGTTCCTGTGGGTGGTGCTGTTCCTGGCGGTGGGTTCGGCCCTGGCCTGGCTGGCCATCGATCCCTCGCGCGCCGTCTGGGTGGCGGTGTCCGTGCTGATCGTCACCTGCCCCTGCGCCTTGTCCTTGGCCACCCCGGCCACACTGGTGGCCACGGCGGGCGGTCTGGCCAGCCGCGGCGTGCTGCTGCGTCATCTGGATGCGTTGCAGACGGTGGCCCATCTGCGCCAGGTGTTCCTCGACAAGACCGGCACCTTGACGCTGGATCAACCCGTGCTTGCCGACACTCGCGTTGCGCCGCGCGAGGGCCCGCCGATGACGGCTGACGAGGTCCTCGTGCGGGCCGCGGGGCTTGCGCAGTGGTCCTCGCACCCTTACTCCCGCGCGCTGGTGAGCGCGGCGCAGGCTCGCGGGCTGACGCCATCGGCCGGGTGGGCCGAGGTGCAGGAGCTCCCGGGCAGCGGCCTTGGCGCCCTGGATGAATCCGGCCGGGCCTGGCGTCTGGGTTCGTTCGACTGGGCCCTTGAAGGGCGCGGCAGTCCGAATGCCGGCTCCGCAGGCGCGGTGTGGCTGTCCGCGGGTGGTGAGCCGGTGGCCAGCTTTCGCTTCGACGAACACCTGCGAGACGATGCGCAGCAGGCCGTCGAAGACCTGCGGCACGCCGGCCTGCAGCTTCAGTTGCTCTCGGGCGATGATCTTGCGCGTGCGCAGGCTGTTGGCGCGAGGCTCGGCATCGAGCAGGTCCAGGGCGGCGCGAGCCCGGAATCCAAGCTCGCCCTGCTGCAGAGCGAGCAGCAGCGAGCGGGTCCGGTCGCGATGGTGGGCGATGGCATCAACGATGCGCCGGTCATGGCGGCCGCGGACGTGGCCGTCGCCATGGGGCATGCAGCCCTGGCGGCACAACAGGGCGCGGATGCCGTGATCGTCTCCGGGCGTCTGTCCGCACTGGTGGATCTGCATCGTTCCGCCAGGCGCTGCATGGCCATCATCCGGCAGAACCTGATGTGGGCGGCTGTCTACAACGCGGCTTGCATTCCCTTGGCCATGGCGGGTTGGCTGCCGCCCTGGGCGGCTGGCCTGGGCATGGCGCTGAGTTCCGTGCTGGTGGTGCTGAACGCGCAGCGCGCGCGTTGAGGTCGCGCAAGCTGCAGGCGACGGGCCGCGGGGAAGCCGCGGGCACAATGTGAGTGGATTGAATATCGCCGGCAGATGCGTGCTCCGCAAAACTGACTGCAGGCTTTCCGAGGGCCGCGAATTGGACATTCTTTATCTGCTGATTCCGTTGTCCGCCGTGTTGATACTCCTCATCGTCGCGGTATTCGGCTGGGCCGTTCACTCGGGTCAGTTCGACGACATCGAACGGGAGGGCGAGCGGCTGCTGGAAGAGCCGTCCGATGGCGCCTTGGTCCCTCGAAACGAGGCCGCCAGGCCGGCCAGTTCGGCCGCGCAGAATCGAACCAATCCCTGAAAACAACGGCGCACTCCAGGACGGTGCGCCCATTGATGAAGGTCAACCGTCAGTTCCTGTTGGCCTCCAAGAATCAACCTCTGTTGATATTGGAGTCAATGCAGGAGGTTCCTGATGGTGCAGAACAAATCTGCAGGCCCGGTGGTGTATTCCGACACTGTCGTACGCCTGTTTTCCCTCGTTGCCGTGGTCTACGGCATCGTGGGCATGCTGGTCGGCGTGATCATCGCCGCCCAGTTGACGTGGCCGGAGTTGCTGCCGTCCTTGCCGTTCCTGAGCTATGGCCGTCTACGGCCCTTGCACACGAACGCGGTGATCTTTGCCTTTGGCGGCTGCGTGCTGTTTGCGACGGCCTATCACGTGGTCCAGCGGACATGTCAAACGCGGCTGTTCATGCCCGGCTTGGCCATGTTCACCTTCCTGGGCTGGAACCTGATCATCGTGCTGGCGGTGATCACCCTCCCGCTGGGCATCACGTCCGGCAAGGAGTACGCCGAGCTTGAATGGCCCGTCGACCTGCTGATCGCCGTGGTGTGGGTTGCCTTCGCGGTAGTGTTCTTCGGCACCATCGGCACGCGCAAGGTGAAGCACATCTACGTGGCCAACTGGTTCTTCGGCGCGTTCATTCTCGCCGTCGCCCTGCTGCACATCGTGAACAGTGCGGCCATTCCCGTGAGCCTGACCAAGAGCTACTCGGCCTACGCCGGTGTGCAGGATGCGATGGTCCAGTGGTGGTATGGCCACAATGCCGTGGGCTTCTTCCTCACGGCGGGCTTCCTGGGGATGATGTACTACTACATCCCCAAGCAGGCCGAGCGGCCGGTCTACAGCTACCGCCTGTCGATCGTGCACTTCTGGGCGCTGATCTTCACCTACATGTGGGCGGGCCCCCACCACCTGCACTACACGGCGCTGCCGGACTGGACGCAGAGCATCGGCATGCTGTTCTCGCTGGTGCTGCTGGCTCCCAGCTGGGGCGGGATGATCAACGGCATCATGACGCTGTCGGGTGCCTGGCACAAGCTGCGTGACGACCCGGTCCTGAAGTTCCTGATCGTCTCGCTGTCGTTCTACGGCATGAGCACGTTCGAAGGTCCCATGATGTCCATCAAGACCGTCAACGCGCTGTCCCACTACACGGATTGGACCGTCGGTCACGTGCACAGCGGTGCGCTCGGCTGGGTGGGCCTGATCTCCATGGGCTGCCTCTACCACCTGATCCCGCGCATGTTCGGTCGCAAGACCATGTACAGCACCAAGGCCATCGAGCTCCACTTCTGGATCGCAACGATCGGCATCGTGCTCTACATCGCTGCCATGTGGATCGCCGGTGTCATGCAGGGCCTGATGTGGCGCGCCACCAATCCGGACGGCACGCTGGTCTACAGCTTCGTCGAGAGCGTGAAGGCGACCTATCCGTTCTACGTGATCCGTCTGGCGGGTGGCCTGCTGTACCTGACCGGCATGCTCATCATGGGCTGGAACGTGTTCAAGACCGTGATGGTCGGCAAGGCTGTCGACACGCCGGTTCCGGCGGTTGCCGCTGCGCACGCCTGATCAGGAGGAAACCCAAATGGCTAACAATCAAAAAGCGCCCTCCGGTCACGAGAAGATCGAGACCAGCAACTTCCTGATGATCGTGCTGATCCTGGTCGCGATCCTCTTCGGTGGCCTGGTGGAAATCGTGCCGCTGTTCTTCCAGCGTTCCACGACCCAGGCCGCTGAAGGGCTCAAGCCCTACAGCGCGCTGCAGCTGGCTGGCCGTGACGTGTACATCCGCGAAGGCTGCTACAACTGCCACTCGCAGATGGTTCGTCCGTTCCGTGCCGAGACGCTGCGCTACGGCACCTTCTCGAAGGCTGGCGAGTTCGTCTACGACCACCCCTTCCAGTGGGGCAGCAAGCGGACCGGTCCTGATCTGCACCGCGTGGGTGGCAAGTACAACGACGACTGGCATCGCCTGCACCTGATCGCCCCGCGCGCGCTGGTGCCCGAGTCGAACATGCCCAACTACCCCTGGCTGGAGAGCGCGGCGCTCAATCCGGCGGAGCTCGCGCCCAAGATGAAGGCCCTGCGCATGGTCGGTGTTCCGTACACCGATGACGAGATCGCCAAGGCTGCTGATGAGGTGAAGGGCAAGACCGAGCTCGACGCCATCGTCGCCTACCTGCAGGTGCTGGGCACCGCGGGCGCCAAGTAACCGCACAGGAGGCATCCATCATGGATATCAATGACATGCGCAGCCTGGTGACTGTCGTCAGCCTGGTGCTGTTCCTGGCCATCACCGTATGGACGTGGCAGCGCTCGCGCAAGGATGCATTTGATGAGGCAGCAGGTCTGCCGTTTGCCGGAGAGGCAAACGAGCCTGCGACAGGAGAACCGAAATGAGTGACTTTGTTTCTGGTGGATGGTCGCTGTTTGTCGCCGCGATCACCGTCATCAGTCTCATCGCCTGCCTTGTGCTGCTGGTCATCGCCAGCCGGCGCCAGGTCATGGCCGACGACAACACCACGGGCCACGTCTGGGACGAGGATCTCAAGGAGCTCAACAACCCGCTGCCGCGGTGGTGGATGTGGCTCTTCGTGATCACGGTGGTCTTTGCCGCGGTCTATCTGGCCTTCTACCCGGGTCTGGGCAGCAATGCAGGTACCTTGAAGTGGTCCAGCGCGGGTCAACTGCAGACCGAGACCGACAAGCACCTGGCCTCCATGGCGCCGGTGTACGCCAAGTACAAGACGATGTCGGCGGCCGATCTGGCCAAGGACTCTGGCGCGATGGGCATTGGCGAACGCCTCTACCTGAACAACTGCGCGGCTTGCCATGGCTCCGATGGACGCGGCAGCAAGGGCTTCCCCAATCTGGCGGACGCCGACTGGCTGGGCGGCACCGGCGCTGAGTACGTCGCCAAGGTCATCAAGGAAGGTCGTACCGGCGTGATGCCGCCGATGGGCGCCGCCGTGGGCAGCGCGGAAGACGTGAAGAACCTGTCGCAATACGTGCTGAGCCTCTCGGGCAGCGCTCATGACTCCGTCGCCGCCAGCCTGGGCAAGGCGAAGTTCGGCGCCTGCGCGGCCTGCCACGGCGCCGATGGCAAGGGGAACCAGGCGCTGGGTGCCCCCAACCTGACCGACAAGGTGTGGCTGCACGGCTTCGGCGAAGCCGCGATCACGAAGATCATCAATGAAGGCCGCACCAACGTGATGCCGCCCCAAGGGCGCCTGCTGACGGCCGATCAGGTTCATGTGCTGTCGGCCTATGTCCTGAACCTGTCGCAGAGCACGTCGGCTGTCGCGCAGAAGTGACCTCAAGCCGCTGACAACCCATGAGTGGCGCAGCAGAAGCCAGCGCGCAAGCGCCTGGCAAGCCGGGAGAGCAGGACGATGCGGCCGTGGCGGTCGTCTCGCTCTACCAGGCAGCCAGCAAGATCTATCCGCGCGCCGTCAGCGGCTGGTTCATCAAGTGGCGCTGGGCACTGGTGTTCCTGACCCAGCTGGTCTTCTACGGCCTGCCGTGGCTCATGTGGGGAGAGCGGCAGGCCGTTCTGTTTGATCTGGCGGCCCGTCGCTTCTACATCTTCGGGCTCGTCCTGTACCCGCAGGACTTCATCTACCTCACGGCGATCCTGATCATCAGCGCCTATGCGCTGTTCCTGTTCACGGCCGTTGCCGGCAGGCTGTGGTGCGGATACGCCTGTCCGCAGACCGTCTACACCGAGATCTACCTCTGGGTCGAACGCAAGTTCGAAGGTGATCGCGCGGCGCGCATGAAGCTGGACGCTAGCCCCTGGAGCCTGGACAAGCTCTGGCGCAAGGGCGGCAAGCAGGTCGTCTGGATCGCCATCGGCTTGTGGACAGGTTTTACGCTGGTGGGCTACTTCACCCCCATCCAGACACTCTGGATTGAAGCCAAGACGCTTGACTTCGGTCCCTGGGAGTGGTTCTGGGTGCTGTTCTACGGCTTTGCCACCTACGGCAATGCCGGCTGGATGCGTGAGCAGGTGTGCAAGTACATGTGCCCCTATGCGCGCTTCCAGAGCGCGATGTTCGACAAGGACACCTTGATCATCAGCTACGACACGGGCCGAGGAGAGCCGCGGGGCTCGCGTTCGCGCAAGGCTGATCACCGCAAGGCGGGTCTGGGCGATTGCATCGACTGCGGGCTGTGCGTGCAGGTCTGCCCCACGGGCATCGACATCCGCAAGGGCCTGCAGTACGAATGCATCGGCTGCGCGGCCTGCGTGGACGTCTGCGATGGGGTGATGGACAAGATGGGCTACCCCAAGGGCCTTGTCCGATATGCCACCCAGAACAGCATGCAGAACGGATGGGACAGCGCGCAGATGTGGCGCCGGGTCTTCCGTCCGCGCGTGATCGTCTACACCGTGATCCTGATTCTGGTCTGCATCGCCTTGCTGGCCAGCATCGCCACCCGAACGCCGTTCCGGGTCGATGTCGTGCGTGATCGCGGCGCCCTGGCACGTGTGGTCGATGAGGGTCGGCTCGAGAACGGCTACCGTCTGCAGATCATGAACAACGCAGAAGCGACGCAGCGCTATCAGATCAAGGTCACCGGGCTGCCGCAGGCTTCTGTCGTGGGCATCGCGGACGTCCGGCTGGGGCCTGCCGAAGCGCGCTGGGTCCCGCTGGCGGTGCAAGTGCCGGCGGATGTCGCCAGCAAGGTGGCGCCTGGCGCCCACACGATCCACTTTGAGATCATTCGACTTCCTCACGATGGCGAGGCCGGTGTCTCGGTGTCGGAGAAGTCCACTTTTGTCGTTCCGAGGTAATCCATGGCTGCTTCTCGCTCACGTTCCGATCAGGGGCCGCACATTCCGTGGTGGCGCATCCCGATGGTGTGGCTGGTGATCAGCGGCCCGGCCGTCGTGGTGGTGGCCGGGATCGTCACTGCCGTCATCGCGGTCAAGGGCGCTGATCCGGTGCTCGACCGGAACCCGGAAGTCAAGTTTTCCGATCGGCCGGCGATGCAGGGCCGAAACCACGCGGCCACCCCGACAGATCACAGGTGATCGTCATGTCGGCGCCCATGGGCAGGGTCGAACGCGTCTTGCTGGTGCTCTGGCCCGCATTCGTGATGGCCGGGGTCCTGGAAGCGCTGGTCTTCGTGGTGGTCGATCCGGAGTCGCTGACCTGGTTCGGCGGGCCGCCCGTCGAGCTGTCTCGGCAAGCGGTCTACACCATCAGCTTTCTGATCTTCTGGGCCGTCATCGCGGCAGCCAGTGCTGCCAGCGCGCTGCTGGCCTCGCAGAACGACCGGCTGGCCGAGAGCAAACCCGGGGCCGTCTAGTGCCTGGGCGCCCGGAGTGGGCGTTCAGCAGGACGTGTTGTTGACCAGGCGCTTCAACGCATCCTGATCCAGGATGCGGATCTGCCGCTGCTTGACCTCCAGGATGCCCTCGTCCTGAAATTTCGAGAATGTGCGGCTGACGGTTTCCAGCTTCAGGCCCAGGTAGCTGCCGATCTCTTCACGCGTCATGCGCAGGATCAGCGCCGTCTGCGAGTAGCCGCGCATGTGCAGTCGCTGGGTCAGGTTCAGCAGGAAGGCCGCGAGGCGCTCCTCGGCGCGCATGCTTCCCAGCAGCAGCATCACGCCATGGTCGCGGACGATTTCCCGGCTCATGATCTTGTGGAAGACACGCTGGAGATCCGTGATCTCGTGGGAAACGGTCTCAAGCTCCTGGTAATGGATCACGCAAACCGTGGAATCCTCAAGCGCGACGGCATCGCAGGTGTGGCGGTCGCTGCTGATGCCATCCAGGCCCAGCAGCTCGCCGGACATCTGGAAACCCGTGACCTGATCCCGCCCGTCTTCAGAGGAAACACAAGTCTTGAAGAACCCTGTGCGGACCGCGTAAAGGCTCTGGAAGGTATCGCCGGCGCGAAAGAGTGTTTCGCCGCGTGGGACGCTGCGCCGCGCCGCGATCATGTGGTCCAGGCGCGTCAATTGCTCGGGCGACATGCCCACCGGCAAGCACAGTTCGCGCAGATTGCAGGTCGAACACGCAGCCTTGAGGGGCTCGAGGCGCAACGAAGTTGTCACGGTGGTTCCTGTGGCAGTGGTCGCAAGGACTTGTTTGATCGGACCTTGACCGTTGCAGCCTGGCGCAGGACACACCCCTTGCGCCATGTCAACGACGTCCCCGGATCCTGGTGCACAGTTTACGCCTCATGACCCTTGTATCCCAGGACGCGGAAATGGTGATCCCCGAAAGCCTGCTACGGCGGCTCGACGTGCCGGGCCCGCGCTATACCTCCTACCCGACGGCCGACCGTTTTGTCGAGGCTTTCGGTCCACCGGACTATGCGCAGGCCCTGCGCGAGCGCTCGGCGGGTGTTCGCATCGGCGGCGCAGCGGCGCTCTCCGTCTACCTGCACATTCCTTTCTGCGAATCGGTCTGCTACTACTGCGCCTGCAACAAGATCGTGACGCGCCACCACGAGCGGGCGGCGGAATACCTGCACGCGCTGGAAACCGAGATCGACCTTCATGTGGCCGAGCTGGGCCTCGGGCAGGCGGTCTCGCAGCTTCATTTCGGCGGCGGGACACCGACGTTCCTGTCGGATGCCGAACTCGAGCGCCTGATGAATTCGCTGCGGAAGGCCTTCCGCATCCTGCCGGCTGCCGAGGTGTCGATCGAGGTGGATCCGCGCACCGCCGATGCGACGCGGCTGAAGTTCCTGCGCGAGCTGGGTTTCAACCGCCTCAGTTTCGGCATCCAGGATTTCGATCCGGATGTGCAGAAAGCCGTGCACCGCATCCAGCCCTATGAAAACGTGCGGGATCTGGTTCATGCTGCCCGCGCCCTGGCCTTCGATTCCATCAATGCCGATCTGATCTATGGCTTGCCGCTGCAGACGGCCGCATCGTTCGAGCGCACCGTATCGCAAGTGGCGGCTCTGCGTCCGGATCGCATCGCGCTGTACGCCTACGCCCACCTGCCTGACCGCTTCAAGCCGCAACGGCGCATCGATTCGGCTCAACTGCCCAGCGCGGAGACCCGCCTGCGCATGCTGGGCGGCGCGATCGCAGGTTTCCTGGGCCACGGCTACGCCTACATCGGCATGGATCACTTTGCCTTGCCGACCGATGCGCTGGCGATTGCCAAGCGGCAAGGGCGCCTGCACCGGAACTTCCAGGGCTACAGCACGCAGCCTGATTGCGACCTGATCGCGCTGGGGGTCTCCGCCATCGGCAGGATGGGCTCCACCTACAGCCAGAACGCCAAGACCCTGGAGGAGTACTACGACGCCATCCACCAGCGCCGCTTTCCCACCGTGCGCGGCCTTGCGGCTTCTCGCGATGATCTGGTGCGCCGCGCCGTGATCATGGCCATCATGTGCCAGGGGCGCGTCGAGTTCGAATCGATCGAACTGGCTCACCTGATCCACATGAAGGAGTACTTCGCTTCAGAGCTGGAACGCCTTGAGCCGATCGCTCGCGAGGGGCTGGTCGAGCTGGACGGTGCTTCGATCCAGGTGACGGCGCTGGGCTGGTACTTCGTGCGCGGCATCGCGATGGTGTTCGACCGCTACGTGCATGCCGACCAGACCCGCGCCCGCTTCTCCCGAATCATCTAGTTCCGTGGACCTGGGCCGAAGTCAGTGGGCTGATCGATGGATCTCGCACTGATCGCCAGCGCCGCCTTGCTGGGCCTCGCCGGCGCACCCCACTGCGCTGCCATGTGTGGCGCCTCCTGCGCAGCGGTGGTCGGTTCTTGCGGGGGCCGGGAGCCCACGCCGCGGGCCGTGAGCTTTCACCTGGCGCGGGGCCTGGGCTATGCCACGGCGGGTGCGCTGCTGGCGGCGGGCGTCGGCCTCCTGGCCTTGGCCGGATCAGCTGCGCCGGTGATCAGGCCGCTGTGGAGCCTGCTGCACATGGCAGCGCTCGCCCTGGGGCTGTGGCTGCTGTTCACGGGCCGACAGCCTGAATTCATGACGCGACTGGGCCGCCAGCGCTCAACTGAGCTCGCACCAGCCGCGGTGGCCGGTGGTGGCGGCTGGAAGTTGATGCAGACGCCCTGGTCGGCTGCGGCCGCCGGGTCGGTCTGGGTGGCCTGGCCCTGCGGCCTGCTTCAGTCTGCCCTCGTGGTCGCCGGTCTGGCCAACACACCCCAGGTGGGAGCGGCAGCGATGGCCGCGTTTGCCGCAACCTCCGCGCTCGGCCTGCATGCCGTGCCGGTGCTTGCGCGCTATGCGGGACGCTCTGGCGGCCGTGCCGTCAGCTGGGCCGTGCGCCTGGCCGGGCTGGCCCTGGTGCTGGGATCAGGTTGGGCCGTCGGGCACGACCTCTGGGGCCAGATCGTGGCGTACTGCGCCACGTAGTTGGCGGGGCCGAGTGGCCGCTGGCGAGCAAGCCTCAGGCGAGACGGGCCCCAAAAGAACGTCCCCAAAGAACGCCCCAAAAGAAAAAACCCGGCGCAAGACCGGGTTCTTCCTGGTACAGCTGCCGGCACGGAACCGGCGGCTGCGGAAAAAGCATTACTGCTTCTTCTCTTCCTTCTTGGCGGCCGGGGCGGCAGCAGGCTTGGCATCAGCCTTCTTCTCGTCCTTCTTGGCGGCCGAAGCGGCGGCGGCAGCCGGCTTGGCGTCCTTCTTCTCGTCCTTCTTCGCGTCGGCGGCGTAGGCGCCGGTAGCGAAAGCAGCGGCGATGAGGGCGGCCAGGATCTTGTTCATCTCAAATACCTTTCTGTCGTTGAACGTTCAATTCAGTGAAAACCGCGTGTGCGGTGATCCGTGAACGCGGTCACGGGTCAGACGGTTGACAGAAGGGTCGCATAGAATTTTGGGTTGAATTCCTCACCACCAACAGACTGGAAGAGACCCGCCCCATGTACCAGCACGTCAAGGTTCCGGCCGGAGGCCAGAAGATCACGGTCAATGCAGACTTCTCGCTGAACGTGCCAGATCAACCGATCATTCCTTACATCGAAGGGGATGGCACCGGGTTCGACATCACCCCGGTGATGCTCAAGGTGGTGGATGCGGCGGTGGCCAAGAGCTACGCCGGCAAGCGCAAGATCCACTGGATGGAGGTCTACGCCGGCGAGAAGAGCACCAAGGTCTACGGGCCGGATGTCTGGCTGCCCCAGGAGACGCTGGACATCGTGCGCGAGTACGTGGTGTCCATCAAGGGCCCGCTGACCACGCCCGTGGGCGGCGGCATCCGCAGCCTGAACGTCGCGCTGCGCCAGGAGCTCGATCTCTATGTCTGCCTGCGCCCGATCCAGTACTTCAAGGGCGTTCCCAGCCCGCTGAAGGAGCCGGAAAAGACCAACATGGTCATCTTCCGGGAGAACAGCGAAGACATCTACGCCGGCATCGAATACGAGGCCGAGACCGACAAGGCCAAGAAGGTCATCGATTTCCTGATCAAGGAAATGGGCGTCAAGAAGATCCGCTTCCCCGGCACCTCGGGCATCGGCATCAAGCCGGTCAGCCGCGAAGGTACCGAGCGTCTGGTGCGCAAGGCCATCCAGTACGCGATCGACAACGACAAGCCCAGCGTGACGATCGTGCACAAGGGCAACATCATGAAGTTCACCGAAGGGGGCTTCCGCGACTGGAGCTATGCGTTGGCCCAGCGCGAGTTCGGTGCCGAGCTGATCGACGGCGGCCCGTGGTGCAAGATCAAGAGCCCGAAGACCGGCCGCGAGATCATCATCAAGGATTCGATCGCCGACGCCTTCCTGCAGCAGATCCTGCTGCGCCCGGCCGAATACTCCGTGATCGCCACGCTGAACCTGAACGGCGATTACGTCTCCGACGCGCTGGCCGCCCAGGTGGGCGGCATCGGCATCGCACCGGGTGCCAACCTGAGCGACTCCGTCGCCATGTTCGAAGCCACCCATGGCACCGCGCCCAAGTACGCCGGCAAGGACTATGTGAACCCCGGCTCCGAGATCCTCAGCGCCGAGATGATGCTGCGCCACATGGGCTGGACCGAGGCGGCCGACCTGATCATTGCATCGATGGAACGCTCCATCGCCAGCAAGAAGGTCACCTATGACTTCGCACGTTTGATGGACGGCGCGACGCAGGTGTCCTGCTCCGGCTTCGGGCAGGTGATGATCGACCACATGTGAAGCCGTCCCACCGCGTCTCTTGACGCCCCGTAAGCCCCTGATTTTGTTGAAGAAGTCAGGGGCTTCGTCTTTTCAGCACGTCTCACGGCAGACCACGAAATCCCGCCATTTTGGAGGGGAAATTGACGGGAGACGGGGCCCGAAACGGCCCAAATTCCTCCACTTGGAGGTGGCTGAAAAGTGTCGGGAGACGACGCATGCGACTGAGCAACTACACCCTCACGCCCACTCGGATCAACAACGCCAAGGC
>JAEUOZ010000052.1 GCA_016790225.1 Rubrivivax sp. | reverse complement strand
GGGTCGCTGGCCTACATGTCGCCCGAGCAGCTGGACGGCGACGCCGTGGACTGCCGCGCCGACATCTACTCGCTGAGCGCGGTGCTGTATCACCTGATCGCCGGCCGGCCGCCGTTCGATGCCACCGAGCAGCGCGCCATCATGTACCAGATCTTCAATGCCACGCCGCCGCCGCTGCGCGCGTTGCGCGAAGGGCTGCCCGAGGCCCTGGCCGGCCTCGTGGAGCGCGGCCTGTCCAAGGAGCGCGAGCAGCGCCCGGCGAACTGGGACGAGTTCGCGCAGGCGCTGTCGGAGATGGCGGCGGCGCGCCTGGTGCCGCGCGGGCCGCTGCAGGCGGTGCTCGATTCCGAGCGTTTCACGCTGCTGCGCGCGCAGGAGTTCTTCGCCCGCTTCGGCGACGTGGAGCTGTGGGAGGTGGCGCACCGCGCGAAGTGGGAGCGCCACACCTTCGGCCAGGCCCTGTACCGCAAGGGCGAGACCGGGAACTCCTTCCACGTCATCACCCAGGGGCAGGTGGACGTGGTGCGCGACGGGTTGATCGTCGCGCGCCTGGGCGCGGGCACCTCGGTGGGCGAGATGGCCTACCTCGCACCCAGCGAGGACCTGCGGGTGCACAGCGTCGACGTGCTGGCTGCCGAGCCGACCACCACCGTCTCGTTCACGCCGCAGACCCTGGCGCAGCTTTCGCTGACCACGCTGCACGCGTTCGACAAGGCGTTCATCGGCGTGCTCGTGCGGCGCTTGCACGCCGCGCACGAAGCACTGGCGCATCCGCGACGCATCCTCTGAAGCTCCCACCAGCGGCCCTGCCGGCCTTGTGCGCCGCGACAGGTGCGCGGCGTCGGGGCGGATCGGCATCCCCCACAAGGCCAGGGCGCCCGCTGTCGTCCGTGGCCGGGGACCACGCGTTTTCCTGCTTGCCCGGCAGCCGGTGCTGCTGTGCAATCGCGCGCGGCATTGCTGCCGAATACTCCATCCACACGACGAGGAACCCGCCCATGAACAAGCTGCTCACCGCCTGCTTCCTGACGCTTGGCCTGATGGCCGGCCAGGCCTACGCCGCCAACCCCGCCTGCGTGAAGTC
Source organism: Rubrivivax sp. (assembly GCA_016790225.1). Next base: position 192,654 of record JAEUOZ010000052.1, on the reverse strand, counting down.
GGCCGACGACAAGAAGCTCGCCGGCGCGGCGCGCGACAGCCACATCAAGAAGTGCGAGAAGGACATGGCGGCGGGCAGCCCGGCCTGCGAGAAGTCGGCCGATGACAAGAAGCTCGCCGGCGCCGCCCGCGCCAGCCACGTCAAGAAGTGCATGGCCGACGAGAAGAAGCCCGCCGCAGCAGCCGCAGCGCCGGCGGCGTCGGGCGCCAAGAAGTAGGTCGCACGCCGCCCTTGCCGGGCCGGCCTGCGCGGCCCGGCGACACGGCAGAAATGAACAGGGGCGCTTCGGCGCCCCTCGTCTTTGGCGGCCGCAGCCTCGATGCGCAGGAACGGCCGCCTCCGTACCCCTGGCGGCGAGTGCCCGCGCCTGCAGCCTGATCGTTCGAACTATGTCCCTCTCGCCTGCCGATACAGTGGCGGGCTAGGCGGTCGCTGCCGCCTCGGGTGCCGCCTCACCCACCAAGGCGCGCGCGGCGGTGCCGCCGGGGGCGGCCGGGCCCGCCCCGCGGCGCCAGAAGCCCGGGTCGGCGTAGCTGTGCTTGATGAAGTCGATCCACAGCCGCACGCGCAGCGGCAGATGCTTGCGCTGCGGGAACACGGCGTAGATGCCGTTGGGCGCGGCGGCGTGGGCCGCCAGCACCTCGACCAGGCGGCCCTCGGCGATGTCGCGCTCCACCTCCCAGGTGCTGCGCCAGGCGATGCCCATCCCGGCCAGGCACCACTGGTGCAGCACCTGGCCATCGGTGCAGTCCAGGCGGCCCTGGGGACGCAGGTGGACGAGTTCACCATCGACCCGGAAGGCCCAGCCGCGCGTCTGGCTGGCTTCTGAACTGAGCGTGAGGCACTGGTGCCGGGCCAGGTCGGCCGGTGTGGCCGGCGTGCCATGGCGGGCCAGGTAGTCGGCGGAGGCCACGCACTGCCGTTGGTTGTCGGCCAGCCGCACACTGACGAGGCTGGAATCGGGCAGGTCGCCCACGCGAATGGCGCAGTCGTAGCCCTCGTGGACGATGTCCACCACGCGGTCGGCCAGGTTCAGGCTCAGGCTCACCTCGGGGTGCTGGGCGATGAAACCCGGCACCAGCGGCGCCACGTGGCGCCGGCCAAAGCCCCCTGGGGCGGTGACGCGCAGGTGCCCGGCGGCCTTCACGCCGCCGGCGCTGACGCTGGCCTCGGCCTGCGCGATCTCCAGCAGGATGCGCTGGCAGTCCTCGAGGAACGCGCTGCCCTCGTGGGTGAGCGTAATGCGGCGGGTGGTACGCCGCAGCAGCTTGACGCCCAGCCGCTCCTCCAGCGCATCGATGCGCCGGCCGATCACCGCCGGCGCCACGCTCTCGGCGCCGGCCACCGCGGTGAGGCTGCCCTTGCCGGCCACGGCGACGAACGTCTCGATCAACTTGAGCCGATCCATCTCGCGGTCGATTATGCGCGCCGAGTGCAAAAATCATTGACTTCTCGGCTGCTTAATGCGCTTGGGCGTTCGGAATAGAGTGCGCCGATGGCCAGCCCACCGAAGTCCGCCCCGAAGCTGCGCGCCGTGCTGTTCGACGCCTACGGCACGCTGTTCGACGTCTACAGCGTTGGCACGCTGGCCGAGCAGTTGTTCCCGCAGCAGGGCGAGCGCCTGGCGCAGCTGTGGCGCGACAAGCAGATCGAGTACACCCGCCTGGTCACGATGAGCACCGCCGGCGCGGACCACTACCGGCCGTTCTGGCAGATCACGCGCTCGGCGCTGCGCTGGTCCTGCGCGCGACTCGGGTTGGCGCTGGAGGCTGGCGTCGAGGACCGGCTGATGAACCAGTACCGGCACCTTTCGGCCTTCCCCGAGAACCGCGACGTGCTGGCCGAACTGAAGAAACGCGGGGTGAGCGCCGGCATCCTCAGCAATGGCGACCCGGAGATGCTGGCCGTGGCGGTGAAGAGCGCGGGGTTCGCCGAAGTGCTGAGCGGCCCGGTGCTCAGCGTGGACAGCGTGCGCCGCTTCAAGACCGACCCGGCCGCGTACGCGATGGGGCCGGCGGCGCTGGGCCACGCAGCGCGAGAGATCCTCTTCGTCAGCAGCAACGCCTGGGACGCCATCGGCGCCACCTGGTTCGGCTACACCACGCTGTGGGTGAACCGTGCCGGCGCCCCGCCCGAAGAGCTGGGTACGCAACCCACGCACACCGGGCGCTCGCTGCGCGATGTGCTCTCGCTGGTGCCGGGCTGATGCCGCGCTGATACCCCGCGCTGATACCCCGCGCTGATACCCCGCGCTGATACCCCGCGCCGATGCCCACCACCGGCTCTCGGTGCCACCCGGCCCGCCTCAGGCACGCACCCCAACCTCTGCACGACACGACGCCTCTTTCCCTGCCGCAATCACCACCATGCGCATCAACGCCCACGGCCTCCAGGTGGCCGAGACGCTTTACCGCTTCGTCAATCAACAGGCGCTGCCCGGCACGGGGATAGACGCCGATGCCTTCTGGGCGGGCTTCGCCGCCATCGTGCGCGACCTCGCGCCGAAGAACGCGGCCTTGCTGGCCGAACGTGACCGCCTGCAGGTCGAAATCGATGCCTGGCATCGCGCAAACCCCGGCCCGATCGCCGGCGCGCGTGCCAGGGCGTTGTACCGCGCCTTCCTCGAAAAGATCGGCTACCTCGTGCCGGTGCCCCACAACGCGCGTGCGACGACGAAGAACGTCGACGCCGAGCTGGCGCTGCAGGCCGGCCCGCAGCGGGTGGTGCCGATCACCAACGCGCGCTACGCGCTGAATGCCGCCAACGCGCGCTGGGGCAGCCTGTACGACGCGCTGTACGGCACCGACGCGCTTCCCGAGGCCGACGGCTGCGAACGCGGTCCCGGCTACAACGAAAGGCGTGGCGCCAGGGTCATCGAGTACGCCCGCCACGTGCTCGACCGCTGCGTGCCGCTGAAGAAAGGCTCGCACGTCGACTCGGTGGGCTATGCGGTGGTCGACAACCAGCTGGCCGTCACGTTGAAGGGCGGCGCACACGTGGGCCTGAAGAACCCGGCGCAGTTCGTCGGCTTCCAGGGCGACATGGGCTCGCCCTCGGGCGTGCTGCTGTCGCACCACGGCCTGCACCTGGACATCCGCATCGACCGCGGCCATCCGATCGGCGCCACCGACCCCGCCGGCGTGAGCGATCTCGTGCTGGAGGCGGCGCTGTCCACCATCCTCGACCTCGAAGACTCGGTCGCCGTCGTCGATGCCGAAGACAAGGTGCTGGCCTACGGCAACTGGCTCGGCATCCTGAAGGGCACGCTCACCGAAGAGGTGAGCAAAGGCGGCAAGGCCTTCACCCGCGGACTCAACCCGGACCGCCGCTACACCGGCCCGCGCGGCGAAGACGTGGTCATGCACGGCCGCTCGCTGCTGTTCGTGCGCAACGTCGGCCACCTCATGACCCATCCGGCCGTCCTGTGGGGCGACGACGGGCGCGAGATCCCCGAAGGCATCCTGGACGCCACCATCACCACGGCCATCGCGCTGCACGACCTGCGCGCCGACGCCGCCGCCGGCATCCGCAACAGCCGCCGCGGCAGCGTGTACATCGTCAAACCCAAGATGCACGGGCCGGCCGAAGTGGCCTTCGCCAGCGAGCTGTTCGGCCGCCTCGAGCAGTTGCTGGGCCTGCCCAGAGCCACCGTCAAGCTGGGCATCATGGACGAGGAGCGCCGCACCAGCGTCAACCTCGAGGCGTGCATCGCGGCGGCGGCCGACCGCGTGGCCTTCATCAACACCGGCTTCCTCGACCGCACCGGCGACGAGATGCACACCGCGATGCACGCCGGCCCGATGCGCCGCAAGGGCGACATGAAGGCGAGCGAGTGGATCGCCGCCTACGAACGCAACAACGTGCTGGTGGGTCTGGCCTGCGGCCTGCGTGGCAAGGCGCAGATCGGCAAGGGCATGTGGGCCATGCCCGACCTGATGGCCGCGATGCTGCAGCAGAAGATCGCGCACCCGCTGGCCGGGGCCAACACCGCCTGGGTGCCCAGCCCCACCGCCGCCACCCTGCACGCGCTGCACTACCACCAGGTCGACGGGTTCAAGGTGCAGAAGGAGATCGAGAAGACCGACGCGGTGGCCGAGCGCGCGGCGCTGCTGGACGGCCTGCTCACCGTCCCGGTGGTCAAGTCGCCGAAGTGGACCGATGCGCAGAAGCAGCAGGAGCTGGACAACAACGCCCAGGGCATCCTCGGCTACGTGGTGCGCTGGGTGGACCAGGGCATCGGCTGCAGCAAGGTGCCCGACATCCACAACGTCGGGCTGATGGAAGACCGCGCCACGCTGCGCATCAGCAGCCAGCACATGGCCAACTGGCTGCATCATGGGGTGGTCACGCCCGCGGAGGTGAAGAAGACGCTCAAGCGCATGGCCAAGGTGGTGGACCGCCAGAACGCGGGTGATCCGCTGTACCGGCCGATGAGCGGCAACGAGAAGACCTCCGCCGCCTTCCTGGCCGCCAGCGATCTGGTCTTCAAGGGCATGGCGCAACCCAGCGGCTACACCGAGCCGCTGCTGCACGCCTCGCGGCTGAAAGTGAAGGCGGCGGCCCAGGCCTGAAGCCGAAAGCCACACCGCCGGCAGGCCAAAAGGGAGCTGAAGGCGAAGGGTCAAGCGGGCTGGGCACAATCGCTCCCCGTCTTGTGACAGCGGGTCGGGAGTGACTGTCCGTTCGGAGGCCGCCGGCCTGCGTTCGCCAGAGCCCCTGCCCGCCGGAGCCCCCCCTTGAACCTCGAAACGCCTGACGATGCCTTGCCTGTGGCGCCGACTGCGGCCCCAGGCCCCCGGGGTCACCCCTGGGTGATCGCGGTTGGCGCATCGGCAGGCGGCCTGGAGGCCTTGCAGCGCTTCTTCGGCGCGGTGCAGCCGCCCACGCAGGCGGCCTTCGTCGTCATCCAGCATCTGGCCCCTGACCACCGCTCGATGATGGCCGAGCTGCTGGCGCGGCATACGCAGGTGCCCGTGCGCGAGGCGGTGGCCGGTGAATCGCTGGAAGCCGACCACATCTACCTGATGCCGCCCGGCGTGCTCATGACGCTGGAAGAAGAGCATCTGGTGTTTGCGCCGCGGCCGCTGCAGGGCGTCTCGCTGCCTGTGGACCAGTTCTTCCGTTCGCTGGCCCGCTCGCTGCCGGAACGCTCCATCGGCGTGGTGCTCTCCGGTTCGGGATCGGATGGCGCCTCCGGTGCGGCCGCGCTGCGCGCCAGCGGCGGCTATGTGCTCGCGCAGGATCCGGCCACCGCGCGCTTTGACAGCATGCCGCGCAGCGCGATGGCCTCGACCGCTGTCGATGCCGTGCTGCCGCCGGAAGGCCTGGCGCAGCGCGCGGTCTCGCTCAGCAGCGGCAATGCGGCGCGCCTGCCGGGCGGGGAGCTGGTGTCCGGCACCTCCGTCAAGCCCGCGCTGCAGACCATCTTCGAGACGCTGCGCACGCGCGCCGGCGTCGATTTCAGCCAGTACAAGCTGCCCACGGTGATGCGCCGCATCGAGCGCCGCATGGCCGTGCTGGGCTGCGCGTCCGTCTCCGACTATGCGCTGCAGGTGGAATCCACTGCCGAAGAGTCCGAGCTGCTGCGGCGCGAGCTGCTGATTCCCGTCACCGGCTTCTTCCGCGACCCCCTGGCCTTCGAGGCGCTGGGGCTGCATCTGAAGCTGCTGCTGCGCCAGCAGCGCGCGCAGCAACCGCTGCGCATCTGGTGCGCGGGCTGCGCCACCGGCGAAGAGGCCTACTCGCTGGCCATCGTTGCGATGGAGGCCTGCCACGAGGCGCAGAACTGGCCTGGCATCAAGGTCTTCGCCACCGACATCGACCCGCGCTTCCTGGGCGTGGCCAGCGCGGGCGCCTACCCCGTGGGCGCCGCCGAGACCCTCACACCGGCCCGCCTGGGCCAGCATTTCCTGCTCAGCGAAGAGCGCCTCACGGTGCGGCCGGAGCTGCGCCAGTCGGTGCTGTTTGCCCGCCACAACCTGCTGGAAGACGCGCCCTTCACGAAGATGGACGTGGTGGTCTGCCGCAACACGCTCATCTATTTCCAGGCCGAGGCGCAGGAGCGTGTCATGCGCCGCCTGCAGTTTGCGCTGGTGCCCGGAGGCCTGCTGTTCCTGGGCGGCAGCGAATCGCTGGGCGCGCTGCAGCCGGACTTCCAGGTCATCGACCAGTCCAACAAGCTGTTCCGGCTGGTGCGGCCGGTGCTCACCACGCTGGCCGTGCGCGATGGTTTTGGCACCTCGCGCGCGACCAGCCGCAATGCACCCGGGGCCTTGCAGGCAGCGTACGCCGCACAACCGCCTTCGATGGTCGACGAAGGCCTGCGCTCGCTGGTGCAGGCCTATGTGCCCCTGACGCTGCTGGTCTCCCCGAGCCGGCAGCTGCTGCACGCCTGGGGGCCGACCGAGCGCTACCTGCGCGTGCCGGCCGGGCAGGCCAACCTGGACGCCCTGCGGCTGCTGCCGCCACGCCTGGCCGGCGTGGTCGGCTATGCGATCACCCAGGCCCTGCAGCAGCGGCAGACGGTGCAGGCCACGCCCGTGGCCCTGGACGATGACGATGCCAGCCTGTGGGTGCAGGTGGTGGTGCGGCCACTGCCGGGCGACGAGAAGCTGGAACCCTGCCTGCTGGTCACTTTCGAGGAGCGGCGCGTATCGGCCCAGGATGCGCCGCAGGAGCGGCCGCTGCTGGCGGCCGATCTGGACCGCCTGGCCGCCCTGGAGCGCGAACTGGCGGAATCCCGCGCCACGCTGCAGAGCAACATCGAGGAACTCGAGGCCGCCAACGAGGAACTGCAGGCGACGAACGAAGAGCTGATGTCGTCCAACGAAGAGCTGCAGAGCACCAACGAGGAGCTGCAGTCGGTCAACGAAGAGCTGTTCACGGTCAACGCCGAATACAACGCCAAGCTCGACCAGGTGAATGCGCTGCACGCCGATCTGGAAGGCATGTCGCAGGCCACCGGCATCGCCACGGTGTTTGTCAGCGATTCGCTGGCCCTGCTGCGCTTCACGCCGGAAGCGGCCCTGCTGTTCCGTCTGCGCGTCAGCGACATCGGCCGCTCGCTGACCGATTTCAATCCGCAGATCGACTACCCCGGCCTGATCGAGGATCTGCGCGCGGCGCTGGATGGCCTGCATCCGCGCGAGCGCGAGGTCTCCGGCCCCGGCAGCACGCGCTTCCTGGTGCGGGTGATCGGTTATGGCGACCGGTCGCTGGGCACACGCCGCGCCGTGCTGAGCGTCATCGACGTGTCGCGGCTGCACGATGCGCGGCGCCTGCAGGCGCTGATCGATTCGCTGCCCGAGCATGTGGCGCTGCTGAACGAGCAGGGCACCATCGTGCAGGTGAACCAGGCCTGGTCGGGCTTTGCGCGCGACAACGGCGCCAGCGATGCCAGCGTGGGCCCGGGCGTGAACTACCTCGCGGTGCTGGCGCGCTCCACCAACCCCGATGCCGCCGACATCCTGCGCGGCGTGCAGCGTGTGCTGGCCGGCACGCAGGACGCGCTGCGCCTGACCTATCCCTGCCACGCACCGGATCGCAAGCGCTGGTTCGTGATGCATGTGTCGCCCTTGCGCGCGGCCAGCGCCGCGGGCCTGCGCTCTTCGGAGCCCGGCGCGGTGGTGACCCACCTGGAGATCACGCCCTGGTGGAGCGATGCGCAGGGCGACGCTCAGAGCGGCACACTGGGCGGCAACCAAGGCGAGGCCAGGCCGGGCCATGACTGAGGATCCTCCGCCCGGCAAGCCATCGCGCCGGCAGCAGGCCGCCAGCGCGCTGGCCCAGGACAACCACGTCCTGACGCAGGCGATCGACGCGCTGCGCGCTGGCGATCTGGAGCGCGCGCAGCACATCATCGACAGCGCCGGCAGCAGCCGCGTCACGCTGGGCGAGGCTTTTCGCTTCTACCAGTCCGAACTGGAAACGCAGGCCCTGGATCACCGGGAGAGCCAGCAGCGCGTCGAAGCCTCGCTGGACTGGTTTGCCCGCGTCTTCCGCTCGCTGCCCGTGCCGGCGGTGCTGGTGGACGGGCGCGGCATGATCACCGACGCCAATTCACTGGCGCTGGACGAGCTGGGCCTGGCGGTCGCGGGTCGCACGATGCAGCTGCCCTTGCGCCGCCTGATGGCTGACGAGCAAAGCGAGAAGCGGCTGATCGGCCTGCTGCCGCGTGCCGATGCGGTCTCGGTCGTGGGGCTGGAGGAGCTGCGTGTCTGCAGGATCAGCGGCGAGGTGCGCTGGGTCGATCTGCGCGTCACGCAGCTGCTGCCGCGCGCCGGCGAGATCCGCGCCGCGCCGGTCTACCTGTGCCTTTTCCAGGACCGCACGGCCCAGGTGGAGGCGCGTCAGGCGCAGGAGGCCCGGCGCGAGGCCGAACGCGAGCGTGACCGCGCGGTTGCCGTGAGCCAGACCAAGACCGAGCTGCTTTCGCGCCTGAGCCACGAACTGCGCACCCCGCTGAATGCCGTGATCGGCTTCACCGATCTGCTGCTCAACGGGCCGCAGCACCTGGATGGCGGCGTGCGCGAGAAGATCGATCACATCCAGACCGCCGGCATGCAGCTGCTGAACCTGGTCAACGACGTGCTGGACATGAACAGTGCCGAAGCCGGCCAGCTCAAGCTCACGCGCTCCCACGTGAAGCTGTCCAGCGTGGCGCAGGAAGTCATCCGCGGCTGCGAAGGCATGGCCCAGCGTGCCGGCGTGGTGCTCATCTTCGTCGGGCAGATCGGCATGCCCGAGGAAACCGCCCATGCGCTGGCCGATGCCAGCCGCGTGCGCGAGGTGCTGCAGCAGCTGGTGCACAACGCGATCCAGTACAACCACACGGGCGGCAACGTGATGGTCGAGATCGGGCTGGAGGAGCCCTGGGCGACGGTGCTCGTCACCGACAGCGGCGTGGGCATCGCCCCGGAGCAGATGCATCGCCTGTTCGAACCCTTCCACCGCCTCGGCACGGGCGCGCGGCGCACGCAGGGTTATGGCCTGGGGCTTGCACGGGCGCGCTCGCTGGCGCGCGCGATGGGCGGCGATCTCACGGCCGAATCGCAAGCCCAGGTGGGCAGCCGCTTCCGGCTCAAGCTGCCGGCCGTGCGCGCCTCGTCGGCGCTGCACTGAGCCGGCTTCCCGGCCTCGGGCTCAGCGCACCCCGAGGCCGTGGCGGGCCGCTCAGGTGGGTGTGGGCGTGCCGCTCATGCGGTCGTACTTGAGAAAGTAGCGTCGCGCCAGGGCCACCAGCTGGTTCTCGGTCGGGTGATCGACCGTCTCATAGCCGACGATCTGCGCGGCCGTCTGCGGCCGGTGCTTCTCCGCATAGTGTCGAAAGTCAGCCAGGCTGGTGTGGGATCCGGTCACCAGCACCTCGGCAATGCCGCGCAAGGCATCGCAGACCTGCCCGAAGAACTCGTGCTCGCTGCGCACCGTGCTGTGGTGGCGCGGATGGTGGCTGTGCGCCTTCAGACGGCTGGCCTCGACATGCTCGGCGTCGAACTGCAGGATCTGCGCGTGGGTGTGGTCGATCAGCACCACCGCATGGAACGTTGTCATCTCATCAGGCCTTTCGTTGGGTGTTCGTTTCGTGTCGCGACTCGCAGGCGACGCAGCGCAGCGCATGCGGCTCGACGCGCAGGCGATCAAACGGGATGCCTTCGCCGCAGTCGGCGCAGGCACCAAAATCCTCGGCGTCCAGACGCAGCAGCGCACGGCTGACCAGGCCCAGCTCGTGCGTGTCGATGTCCGACAGCGCCAGATCGACCTCCCGATCCATCGCGCGCTGCGGCGCGTCGTCGTGATCGCGCTCCAGCACGTCCCGCGCGTGCTCGACACGCGAGCGGCCCTCCTGGTGCAGCGCCAGCTGCTGATCGAGCTGCCGCTGGCGCAGTTCAAGCTCCGCACGCAGCAGGGCGCGCTGGCCGGGCGTCAGATGTCTTGTGGCGTTGTCCATCGGTCTGTCTCCTTTCGGAATCATGATGGTTCGCAGCCCGGCAGACAGCACTGACCCACGTCAAGCGGCCTGCCTACAATCGCGCCGCCATCCGCCATGACCGATACGCCCGCTGAACCTGTCGTGAATGCCGAACACCCGGCCCCGATGCCGCCGGCCGAGTGCGAGGTGCTGGTCATCGGCGCCGGCCCGGCCGGCAGCGCCTGTGCCCGGTGGACAGCCCAGGCGGGGCTGCGCACGGTGCTGGTCGATCAGCACCGCTTTCCGCGCGACAAGACCTGCGGCGACGGGCTGATCCCCGATGCGCATGCCGCGCTGCGCCAGCTGGGCCTGCTGGAGGCCGTCATGCAGCACGCGCAACCGATCAGCCAGGTACGCTGCTACGCGCCCAGCGGCCGCTTTGTCGATGTGCCCGGCACGCTGGCCGTGCTGCCGCGGCGCGAGCTGGATCACATCCTCATGCTGGGCGCCCAGTCGGCCGGCGCCGAGTTTCATGCCCCCTGGCGCTTCGAGGGCACGCTGCAGGACGACGCCGGCCGCACGATCGGCGCGCGGCTGCGACGCACCGGCAGCGGCACGCGCGAGACGGTCGAGGTGCGCGCGCGGCAGCTCGTGCTCGCCACCGGTGCGCCGCCGCAGGCGCTGCTGGCATCGGGCATGTGCGAACGGCAGAGCCCCAGCGCCATGGGGCTGCGCGGCTACGTGCATCACCCGGGTTGGGCCGAAATGCCCGAGCTGGATGACCGCCTGCAGGTGGTCTGGCACTCGCGGCTCAAGCCGGGCTACGGCTGGATCTTTCCCTGCGGCAAGGGCATCTACAACATCGGCGTGGGCATCATCGACAGCCACCGAAGCGGCGGTGCCATGCGCAACGTCAATCTGCGCGAGGTCTTTGCCGCCTTCACCGAGCTGCATGCGCCGGCGCGCGAGCTGATGCGCAGCGGCACGCTGCAGGGTGAACTGAAGGGCGCGCCGCTGCGCAGCTCCCTGGAGGGCGCAACGCTCGCGCGGCCCGGGATGCTGGTGACCGGCGAGGCTGCGGGCGCCACCTATTCGTTCACCGGCGAAGGCATCGGCAAGGCCATGGAAACCGGTCTGCTGGCGGCCCGGGCCATCGTGGCTGCCCGGGACGAGGGCCTGGACGACGCCGCGGTGATGGACCATTACCGCCAGGCCATCGCCCGCCTGAAGCCGAAGTTCGATCTCTACGAAAAGGGCAACAAGGTGAACTACCGGCCCTGGTTGACCGAGATCCTGATCCGCCGCGCGGCCAAGAGCCCGCGCCTGCGCCAGCGCATGTCCAACCTGCTGGAAGAGAAGTCCACACCCGCGCAGCTGGTGACCCTGCGCGGCCTCTACAAGCTCATCGTCGAGTAGCTGCTGCCGCGGCGCAGCGCACGCCCCCACACCCCATGTGCCAGCTCCTGGGCATGAATGCCAATGTGCCCACCGACGTGTGCTTCAGCTTCACCGGTCTGGCCACGCGCGCCGAAGAGCACAAGGATGGTTTCGGCGTGGCTTTCTTTGAAGGGCTCGGTCTGCGCCTGTTCGTCGATCCGGCCAGCGCGCGGCATTCGCCGGTGGCCGAGCTGGTCCGGCGCTACCCGATCCGCAGCCGGCAGGTCATCGCCCACATCCGCAAGGCCACGCAGGGCAGCGTGGCGCTGGAAAACACCCACCCCTTCGTGCGCGAGCTGTGGGGCCGCTACTGGGTCATGGCGCACAACGGCGATCTCAAGGCCTTTCGTCCGCCGCTGCATGGTGCCTTCCGGCCCGTGGGCGGCACCGACAGCGAGCATGCCTTCTGCTGGCTGATGCAGGAGCTGGCCAAGGCGCACGCCCAGGTGCCCGCCGTGCCGGAGCTGAGCGCCACGCTGCGCGAGCTGCTGCCGCGGCTGCACGCCCACGGCAGCTTCAACCTGCTGCTGTCCAACGGCACGGCGCTGTGGGCCCATGCCTCGACAAAGCTGCACTGGCTGCAGCGCCAGCACCCCTTCTGCAAGGCGACGCTGGCCGATGAGGATCTGAGCGTCGACTTCGCGCAGCTGACCCTGCCCAGCGATCGCGTCGTCATCGTCGCCACCGAGCCGCTGACCCAGGACGAACCCTGGGTGGCCATGGCGCCGGGCGAACTGCGCGTCTTCGTCGACGGCGCGGCGCTGCCCGCCTGAGGCTGCGGGCCGCTTCTGACATTCCCCGCCATTCATCCCGGCCTGTTGCCAGTCGACCGCCATTGACGCCACTGGTTCTGCGCGCCAAGCAGGCGCTCTGCGGGCTGCCTACACTGCCTGTGCATGCAGCCGTTCACGCCCCTGTCCCAAGGCAATCGCCTGCAGCGCGCCTATGCGCGCTGGGCCGAGCCGTACTACGCGCGCATGGATCCGCAACTGCGCGAGCAGTCGATCCTCATCGACCGCTTTCTCTACAGCCGGCGCGGGCTGGCCTTCTGGCTGGGCCTGCTGGCCGCGGTGGTCGGCAGCAGCGTGGGGCTGACGCAGATCGGCCTGCCCTGGTGGGTGGCCACCGGCGCAGGCCTTTTGTGGCTGGCGCTGCCGCTGATGGGGCTGGCGGCCTGGCTCCAGCCTGCGCTGTGGTCAGGGAGCACGATCCGCAAGGTCTTTCCCCGCATCGTGCTGCTGGCTGCGCTGGGCGCGCTGAGCGGATTCGTGCTGGGACACTATTCCCGCACCGGCAGCCTGGAACCGGGCCTGCTGGCCGGGCGGCTGCTGGACGCCTTGAAGATCCTGATACCGGCCATCGGCCTGACCTCGGGCGCCATCCTGTTGCTGCTGTGGGGCGTGGCTCAGCTGCGGCGCCAGCTGCTGGAGCGCGAACTGCGGGAGCTGCGGCTGCAGCACGAGCGTGATGCCGCCACGGCGCAGGCCGTGCAGGCCCAGCTCAAGCTGCTGCAGGGGCAGATCCAGCCGCACTTCATCTTCAACACCTTGTCCGCGGTACAGCACTGGGTCGATCAGGGCGATCCGCGCGCCGGCCCCTTGCTGCGCGCGCTGACGGCCTTCCTGCGCGGCTCGACCGAGCTGCTGGGGCGAGAACAGGTGAGCCTGATCGAGGAAGCCGCCCTCGTGCGCCACTATCTGAACGTCATGTCCTCGCGGCTCGGTGAGCGGCTGGCCTGGAGCGTCGAGCTGGATCCAGAGGTCGAAGGTCTGAGCCTGCCGCCGGGGCTGCTGCTGACGCTGGTGGAGAACGCCGTCGAGCATGGCGTCAGCGCCAGTCTGTCCGGCGGCCGCGTGGGCTTGAAGGCGCGCGCGGACGGCGAGCAGGTCGAGATCGAGGTGCGCGACAGCGCCGGCCTTCTGAGCCCGCAGGCCGTCGACGGCGTGGGTCTGCGCAACAGCCGCGAACGCCTGCGTCACCGCTTCGGCGAGGTCGGCACGCTGCAGCTGGGGCTGGACGGCGCCGACACGGTGGCCCTGCTGCGCGTGCCGCTGCGCGAGCCCGCGCCGCTTCCACCGCCCTGCCTTTCCGCCTGAATGCCGCAAGGAGCGCCCATGACCCTCACGGCCTTGATCGCCGACGACGAAGAAGGCCCGCGCGAGCAGCTGGCCCACGCGCTGCAGACCGCCTGGCCCGAACTGCGCATCGTGGCCCGCTGCGTGCACGGCATCGACGCCTGGGACAGCTTTCTGGAGCACGAGCCTCAGGTCTGCTTCCTGGACATCCGCATGCCGGGCATGACCGGCATCGAGGTCGCGCAGCGCATCCAGGGCCGCGCGCCGGTGGTGTTTGTCACGGCCTATGGCGATCACGCGCTGGCGGCCTTCGACGCCGGGGCGGTGGACTACGTGCTCAAGCCGGTCGACGGCGAGCGGCTGGCCCAGGCCGTGCAGCGCGTGCGGCAGCGGCTGGCCCAGCCGGCCCCGCTGCCGGCGCCGGCGGGCCTGCAGCAGCTGCTGGATCAGCTGGCGGCGCAGACACGGCGCGCGCCGCCGCTGGAGGTGATCCAGGCGAGCGTGGGCAAGGAAGTGCGCCTCATCCCGGTGGCCGACGTGATCTTCTTCGAGTCCGACTCGCGCTACACCCGCGTGGTCTACCGAACCGAAGGCCAGGACGGCGAAGCCCTCATCCGAACGCCGCTCAAGGAGCTGCTGGCGCAGCTGGAGCCCCAGCGCTTCTGGCAGGTGCACCGCTCGGTGATCGTGGCGCAGCGGCATGTGGCCAGCGCGGTGCGCGTGGACGAAGGCAACATGCACCTGGTGTTGCGCGGCCGGCCCGAGCGACTGCCGGTGTCACGCCACTTCCAGGCCCTCTTCAAGGGGCAGTGACGGCGGTCGGTGAGCAGGGTTTGTCCGGTGCCGCGTGAACGGGCAAGCGGCGCCAATGACAGGGATCCATCCAAGGGCGGAGCGCCGCCCCGACGGCCGCTGCCCCTGCCTGGCTGCGCACCTTCCGCCTGCCCCATCCGACCTGTCCCATGCCCGCTGTCCTGCCTTCGCCCCGCTTCGACCTCTTCTACCGACATGACGACCTGACCCGGCTGCTGCGCGAGTACGCCGCGGCACTGCCCGGGCTGATCGAGCTGCGCTCCCTGGGGCGCAGCTTCGAAGGGCGCGACATCTGGCTGCTGGTGATCACCAACCGCTCCAGCGGGCACGACGACGAGAAGCCGGGCTTCTGGGTGGACGGCAACATCCACGCGGCCGAGCTGACGGCCTGCACCGCCTGCCTCTACTGGCTGCACCATCTGGCCAACGGCTATGCCCACGATGAGGCGGTGACGCGCCTGCTGGACACGCGCACCGTCTACCTGGCGCCGCGCCTCAACCCCGACGGCGCCGAGCTGGCACTGGCTGATCGGCCGCGCTACATCCGCGCCTCCACGCGCCCCTACCCGTACGATGAGGAGCCGGTGGACGGCCTGACAGTCGAGGACGTGGATGGCGACGGCCGCGTGCTGCACATGCGGCTGCGCGATGCCCACGGCGCCTGGAAGCCGCACCCCGCCGATCCGCGCGTGATGATCCCGCGCGAGCCCGGCGAGTTCGGCGGCACCTACTACCGCGTCATGCCGGAAGGCACGCTGCGTCACTTCGACGGGCTGCGCATCGAGGTCAACAAGGATGTCGAGGGCCTGGATCTGAACCGCAACTTCCCCGCCGCCTGGCGCCAGGAGTTCGAACAGACCGGCGCCGGCCCCTACCCCACCAGCGAGCCCGAGGTGCGCGCGATGGTGGACTTCATCGCCCGTCACCCCAACATCGGCGCGGCGGTGAGCTTCCACACCCACAGCGGCGTGATCCTGCGGCCCATGGGTACGCAGAGCGACGAAGACATGACGCCGGAGGATCTGTGGATCTACAAGCGCCTGTCGGAACTCGGCGCAAAGCTCACGGGATACCCAGCCATCAGTATTTACCATGACTTCAAGTACCACCCCAAGGAAGTGATCACGGGCACACAGGACTGGGTTTACGAGCATCTGGGGGCGCTGTTCTGGACCGTCGAGATCTGGGCACCCAACAAGGAAGCCGGCATCACCGATTACGAATGGATCGATTGGTATCGCGAGCACCCGCCCGAGGACGACCTGAAGCTGCTGAAATGGAGCGACGAGCAGTGCCAGGGCAAGGCGCACGTGAATTGGTATCCCTTCCGTCACCCCCAATTGGGGGATGTGGAATTGGGCGGCTGGGATCGGCTGAACTACTGGAGAAACCCGCCCCCCGAGCTTCGTCAGCGTGAAGCACAGCGGTTTCCGGCCTGGCTGAATCAGCTGGCGCTGTCCTTGCCGCAGCTGGAGCTGCTGCGCACGGAGGTCCGCGCGCTGGGGCCGGATACCTGGCGCGTGCGCATGGCCGTGGCCAATGCCGGTTACCTGCCCAGCTACGTGACAAACCGCGCGCTGGAGCGCAAGGTGGCCCGCGGCACCGTCTTCGAGATTGCGCTGCCGTCCAGCGCCAGCCTGATCAGCGGCCGCGAGCGCATGGTCCAGGGTCACCTCGAAGGGCACGCGCCCAAGGTCAGCCTGCAGGCCTTTCTGCCCCATCGCAAGATCACCGGCGACCGCGAAGTCGCGGAATGGGTGGTGCGTGCGCCGCGTGGCAGCGTGGTCGGCTTGCGCGCGACGGCCGATCGGGCGGGCAGCGTGAGCGCGGAAGTTCAGCTGGATTGAGGCGGGCCCGCACCGAACGGCGGGCGCCGTGACGTCAGCGAGCGCTGACTTGTCTGCGACGCCTTGCCGCCCAGGCCACCAGACCGAGGCCCAGCGCCATCAAGGCGTAGGTGGATGGCTCGGGGATCGGCGTGACCGGCAGGCTGCCCGGGTCAGGAACGCCGCCGGGCAAGCCGGGAATTCCGGGGATGCCGGGGATGCCTGGAATCCCGGGAATGCCAGGAATCCCACCGCCGCCACCACCCCCTGTGCCGCCACCGCCGGCGAAGGTGATCGGGCTGAGCGGCAGGCCGCCACTGGTGGTCCAGCTGGGGCCCCAGGCGGGATCGTTGAGCTCATTGCCGCCACTGGCGAGGCCCGACTCCGAGCCCGCCGGCAGCAGCGGAGACGATGCGCTCAGACCAGAGACAAAGTTGGGGCTCGCACCGGCAGCTGGCGCTTCGAACTGCAGTTCGCTTTCACCGGGCGGAATGGCCGCCAGGAAGGGGACGGGCGGCGCTTCTTGCGGCCCCACCGCTTCGTCGGCCTGGGCCTTCTGCATCGGCACCCGCGTGACCCGGCTGACGTTGCGACAGACGGTCGGCACGATGATGCAGTGGCCGTCTTCGCAGTAGACGAGTCCACGCTCCTGGGTATCGGGCTTCCAGCGATCTCGGGTGACGCTGCGGCAGATGGTGCCGCTGCCGAAGTGCATGTCGCGCAGATCGGCATAGCGGTAGGCGCCGAGCACGGTATCGCGCTTGATCGTCGCGATCTCGTCGTACTTGCGCGCCGACATGCGCTTCTTCAGGGTCTCGCGCACCTCGGCCGGAATGTCCTGATAACGGTCGACCGCCGCCACCACGTCGCCCACGAACGGGTTCACTCCCGGGCGATCCCAGGAGCACGAAGGCTGCACAGAGCCCGTGACAGTCAAGGCGGCGACGAGAAAAAGCGACATGAAAGACCCCGGAAGTAGCACAGCTATCGGCAGGTGCGGCAGAAAACTGAAGCCGCGACCGATGGCTGAACCGCACCTCGCTTGCCAACTGGGCAACGTTGGAAGGAAGTGTGCGACCACCCAAATGAGGGCAATCCCCTCAACTGGGTGTTCAAATGGGGGGAAGAAACAGGTTAAGCCGGGTTGCGTGGATTTAATCACGAATTGCCAAAGGCCCCCGTTTCGTGATTAGGGTGGCCACACCGGAATCTCCCCATGTCTAGGGATCCCGATTCGTGAGAGGCGCCATCCCCGATTCCGGGTATTGGCAGCAATGAGCTACCCGGCCTTGGCAGCTTCCAGTTCGGCGCGGGTCGCCTGGGCCGCGGCGCGGGCGGCCATTGCAAAGCTCGCGTCCCGGCCGGCATACAGCACAGCCCGCGAGGAACTGACGATCACCGGCGCCCGGGTCTGCTGAGAATCCCCGCGCCAGGCCGCGCGAACCGTGGCCGCGGCATCGCCGCCCTGGGCGCCGATGCCCGGAATCAGCAGGGGCAGCGTGGGCGCCAGCTCGCGCACGCGGGCCAGTTCGGCCGGGTAGGTGGCGCCAACGACCAGCCCGAGCTGGCCGTTGCGGTTCCAGCTCTGCGCCGCCAGGCGCGCGATGCGCTCGAAGAGCCGCTCCCCATCGGCCAGGCGCTGCGCCTGCAGGTCGTCACCGCCTGGGTTGCTGGTGCGGCACAGCAGGATCGCACCCCGGCCCTCGTAGGACAGGTAGGGCTCGATCGAATCGAAACCCATGAACGGCGACAGCGTCACCGCGTCGGCCCGGTAGCGCTCGAAGGCCTCCCGCGCATACTGCTCGGCCGTCGAGCCGATGTCGCCCCGCTTGGCATCCAGGATCACCGGCACCTGCGGCGCCACCTGCCGGATATGGTCCATCAGGCGTTCCAGCTGATCCTCGGCGCGGTGCGCGGCGAAGTAGGCAAACTGCGGCTTGAAGGCGATCACCAGATCCTTGGTCGCATCGACGATGGCCGCGCAGAAATCGAAGATGCGCGCCGACTGCCCGGTCCACGGCGCGGGAAAGCGTGCCGGATCGGGATCGAGCCCCACACACAGCAACGAGCCATTCATCCGTTCCGCGGCCAGCAGCTGGCCGACAAACCCGGTCGGCGCCGGCGAGCTGCTTGTCATCGTCTGTCCTCTGCAGGTGCGGGTCTGGCGGTCACGCCCACTTGCGCGCCAGCTCAGCGGCCAGCCCCGTATACCCTGCAGGCGTCAGGTCCAGCAGGCGCTGGCGCTCGGCTTCGGGCAGCGCAAGGCCGCGGATGAAGCTGTGCATCAGCTCCCGGGTCATCGCCTTGTCGCGCGTATAGGCCTTGAGCTGCTCGTAGGGCTGCGGCAAGCCATGGCGGCGCATCACCGTCTGGATCGCTTCGGCCAGCACTTCCCAGGCGGCGTCCAGATCGGCAGACAGCCGGGTCTCGTCGATCTGCAGCTTGTTCAGGCCGCGCATCAGGCTGTGGTGCGCCAGCAGCGCGTAACCCAGCGCCACGCCCATGTTGCGCAACACCGTGCTGTCGCTCAGATCGCGTTGCCAGCGGCTGATGGGCAGCTTCTGGCTGAGGTGCCCCAGCAGCGCATTGGCCAGGCCGTAGTTGCCCTCGGCATTCTCGAAGTCGATCGGATTGACCTTGTGCGGCATGGTCGAGGAGCCCACCTCGTGCGCCACCGTCTTCTGGCGGAAGTAGCCCAGGCTGACATAACCCCAGACATCACGCGACCAGTCGATCAGGATGGTGTTGGCGCGCGCCACGGCGTCGAACAGCTCGGCCATGCTGTCGTGCGGCTCGATCTGGATCGTGCAGGGGTTGAAGCGCAGGCCAAGCTGGGTTTCCACGACGCGCCGGCTGAAGGCTTCCCAGTCGACATCCGGGTAGGCGGCCAGATGGGCGTTGTAGTTGCCCACGGCGCCGTTCATCTTGGCCAGCAGCGCCACCTCGGCCAGGCGCTGGCGCGCCGTGCGCAGGCGGGCCACGACGTTGGCGATCTCCTTGCCCACGGTGGTCGGGCTGGCGGTCTGGCCATGCGTGCGGCTGAGCATGGGCAGCGCGGCCCAGTCATGCGCCATCGTGCGCAGGCGCTCCAGCACGCGGTCCAGCGCTGGCAGCAGCACCTCGTCGCGCGCGGCCTTGAGCATCAGCGCATGGCTGGTGTTGTTGATGTCCTCGCTGGTGCAGGCGAAATGCACCCATTCACTGGCCGCGTGCAGTTCAGGCTGATGCTCGAAGCGCGACTTCAGCCAGTACTCCACGGCCTTCACGTCGTGGTTGGTGGTCTTCTCGATGTCCTTGATGGCCTGCGCATCGGCCTCGCTGAAGCGGGTGACCAGTGCACGGGCCGCGGCGCGCGCCGGGGCCGACAGCGCAGAGAGCTCCGGCAGGCCGGCATCGCTGAGCGCAATGAACCATTCGATCTCGACCTGCACGCGCCGGTGCATCAGGCCGAACTCCGACAGCAGCGGGCGCAAGGCGGCCACCTGGGCCGCATAACGGCCATCCAGCGGCGACAGGGCCGTGAGAGCGGAAAGAGACATGTCGGGCGAGGGCCTCGGCGCACAACGGCGTGCAAGCGCCGAGCATCACCGGGAAAGCCGGGGATAGAGATGCAGAATTTTACGTCTCGGCCCGTGGCGCGCGGCCCGCAGCCGGATCGCCATTCAGCCGATACCTCAGCCCGGCACGAGTTCCTGCACCACCGGCAGCGCAGCGGCCGGCGGCGACGGCGCGATGCGGTAGGCCGCGGCCACCGCACGCTGCGCCGCTTGCAGGGCGGATGGCGTGCCGGCATGCACACGCGCCAGCGGCTCGCCCACGCGGACCTGCCGACCCGCGCCCAGCAGCTCGCTCAAGCCCACCCGAGGATCGATGGCGGCCCCCGGCCGCTCTCGCCCGCCACCCAGCTCGACCACGGCAAGCCCGAGGGCGCGCGTGTCGATCGCCTGCACCCAGCCATCGGCCGCGGCACAGGCCTCGCCGGTCAGCGGCGCCGCGGCCAGCCCGGGCGCCCTGAGCGCGTCGGCCGGCCCGCCCAGGCCGGCCACCATGCGCGCAAAGCGCTCGGCCGCCGCGCCGCTGTCCAGCGCCCGCTGCAAGCGCACACGCGCCGCATCCGCATCGGCTGCCAGCCCGCCCAAGACCAGCAGCTGCGCACTCAAGGCCAGGGTCAGCTCCAGCAGCCGGGGATCCTGCCGCGCACCCGTGAGGAAGTCGATCGCCTCGCGCAGCTCCAGCGCATTGCCCGCCGTGTGGCCCAGCGGCTGGCTCATGTCGGTGATCAAGGCCACCGTGGGCAGGCCGGCGCCACGCGCCACGCGCACCAGGCTCTCGGCCAGGGTTCGCGCGGCAGCCGCGCTGGGCGTGAAGGCGCCATTGCCCTGCTTGACATCCATCACCAGGCCTTGCAGTCCGGCCGCGAGCTTCTTGCTCAGGATGCTGGCCGTGATCAGCGGCACCGACTCGACCGTGGCCGTGACATCGCGGATCGCATAGAGCCGGCGGTCGGCCGGCGCCAGCTGCGCACTGGCACCGACGATGGCGCAGCCGGCGGCGCGCAGGCACTGCAGCAGCTCGGGGCGTGTCACGTCCACGCGGTAGCCAGGCAGGGCTTCCAGCTTGTCCAGCGTGCCGCCGGTATGGCCCAGGCCACGGCCGCTGATCATCGGCACCACACCGCCGCAGGCCGCCACCAGCGGCGCCAGCATCAGGCTGACCTTGTCGCCCACGCCACCGGTGGAGTGCTTGTCCAGCACGGGCCCGGGCAGCCCGTCCTGGCCCCAGCGCAGCACCTCGCCGGATTGCGTCATCGCGCGCGTGAGCGTCACCGTCTCGCGGGCATCCATGCCGCGGCAGACGATGGCCATGGCCAGCGCGGCGGCCTGGCTGTCGCTCCAGCTGCCGTCCACCAGGCCATCGACGAAGCGCTGGATCTCGGCGTCACTCAGCGTCTGGCCGTCACGCTTGCGGCGGATGAGCTCCTGCGGCAGCACGGCTGCGGGCTTACTCGACGAAGCTGATGCGCGGCACCGGATCGGGCGCCGGGCCGCTGCCGAGATGGGCCGTCAGGGCATCCAGGTCCAGCTCGCCGCCCAGGCGGTTGCGCCCGGTGCGCAGCATCACGAAGCCATCGCCGCCTTCGGCCAGGAAGCTGTTGACGGTGAAGCGCACGTCGCGCGCCAGATCGAGGGGGCGGCCGCCGACGCGCAGATCCTTCACACGCTCGCCGTAGGGCGCCTTGGCGTCCCAGCGGTAGGTGAGGGTGGACGAGGGGATCAGGAAGTGCGGGCCGGTGCGCCCGGGCGACTGCTGGTCTTCCAGCATCTTCTTGAAGTCCGCGCCGCTGAGCGTCATCACCACCAGGCTGTTGCCAAAGGGCTGCATCGAAAAGATGTCGCCGTAGGTGACCGGGCAGGGAGGCGTGCCGCGGCAGAGCAGATCGGTGCGCACGCCGCCGGGGTTCATCAAGGCAAACTCGGCGCTGCCCCGGTCGGCCGCACGCGTGGCAAGGAACTGCGAGTCAGCGATCAGGCGGCCGGCTGAACTGTCGGTGCGGCCGCTGCGATCGAAGCTGCCGCCGATGCGGCCCACGGGCCGCTGGGCACGGGGTGCCGCGGCCTGCGCGTACTCGGCCACACGTGCCGCGATGGCCTGCGAGCCCTGCGCCTTGCGCAGCGCACTGGCCCAGGGCTCGGGCTCGGCGGCCAGGATGGCCTCGCGCAGCTTGGCATCGCTGCCGGCATTGAACACCGGCACATTGCGGTGTGTGGTGCGGGCGCGGTCGATGTCACCGCTGCGCGGATCGATCACCACATCGGCCACGCTGAGCCCGCGGCCCAGCGCCGTGGCCTGCATGATGGGGCGGCCGTCGACGACGCAGCGGTAGCCCTGGTGCGTGTGGGCCGAGAAGACCACGTCGATCTCGGCATCCAGGCGCTTGACGATCTCGAAGATCGCGCCGCGCGGGCGCGGGCAGCCCGCGTCGTTCCACTCCAGCGGCTGGCCGGGCGTGCCGGTGTCCCCGCCTTCGTGGATCACCGCCACCAGGGCCCTGACGCCCTGGCCCTGCAGCTTGCGCGCTTCGGCGTTGATGGCTTCGGCCTCGTCGATGAAGCGCAGCCCGGCCACACCCGAGGGCACCACGATGCTCGGCGTGATCTTCGTGACCGCGCCGATGAAGCCGATGCGCACGCCACCGAAGCTGCGCACCACCGAGGGCGGGAACAGCGTCTTGCCGTCGGCGGACACCACGTTGGCGGCAAACATCGGGAACTTGGCGCCTTCATACTGGCCGAAGGGGCAGGACGCTGTCGGGTCCTCGGGCCTGTTCACGCCGCAGCCGCCGCGCAGCACACGCAGCAGCTCGTCCTTGCCGGCGTCGAACTCGTGGTTGCCGGGAATGGCGATGTCCACGCCGATGCGGTTGGCGATGTCGATCGTCGATTCGTGCCTGAACAGCGCCGAGACCAGCGGCGTGCCGCCGATCAGATCGCCGCTGTGGATGAGGATGCTGTGCTGCGCGCCTTCGCGCAGCGCCTGCACGGTGCCGGACAGGAAGGCCGCGCCGCCCGCGTTCAGGCGCTTGATGCGGCCCGGCTGCTCCGGATCGCCCCACGGCAGCGAGAGCGAACCAGGCTCCAGGTTGCCGTGGAAATCGTTGAAGGCGATCAGGCGCACGGTCACGGGCCCGGCGGGTGCGGGCGGAGCGGGCGTCGCGCAGCCGGCCAGGGCCAGCGCGAGCGCCAGGGCCGGCAAGGCCCGGGCGATGAAACGTCGATACAGCATGGGAATCCTCCTCGTGCGCAGCGGCGCAGGCGTGGGTCAGTAGGTGTCCGCAGGAGCGCTGGCGCGGCCCTCGCCGCTGAGCACGCTCTCGATGTCATTGAGCAGCGAGCTGGCGCCGAGGCGAAAGCGCGCCGGCGTGACGGCGGGGGCGCCCAGTATGCGGTCGGCCAGATCGAGATACAGCGCGGCATCGGCCACGGTGCGCACGCCGCCGGAGGCCTTGAAGCCCACTCGGCCAGCCGCCGCCGCATCATCGGCGATGCACTGCAGCATGATTTCGGCGGCCTGCGGGGTGGCGCCACGCGGCGTCTTGCCCGTGCTGGTCTTGAGAAAGTCCACGCCTTCGTCCAGGCCGATGCGGCAGGCCTCGCGGATCCAGCCGGGCTGCTCCAGCTCGCCGCTTTCGATGATGAGCTTCAGGCGCAGGCCCTGCGTGGCGCGACGCACGGCGCGCACCAGGGCGGCAGCGGCGGCGCTGTCGCCGCTCTTCACGGCGCGCCAGGGCAGCACCAGGTCGACTTCCTCGCCGCCGCTGTCCCGGATCAGGCCGACCTCGGCCAGACAGGCCGCGACATCCAGCCCGCCGGCCGGGAAGTTGGCCACGGCGGCCACGGCCACCCCAGCGGGCGCGCTGCGGCGGGCCGTGGCCGCGAGACGGGGCCACACGCACACCGCAGCGACGCGGCCCCAGGGGCCGGCGGCACGCCGGCACAGTGCCTCGACCGCATCGGGCCCGTCCGCATCGTTCAGGCTGGTGAGGTCGAGGCAGGCCAGGGCGCGGCGCGCGTCTGCTGTGGCTTTCACGGCGACTCCAAACGTGGGCACGTGCCTCCTTCAAAGGAGGGGCGCGCGTAACAAGCTGTTGCTAGGGTCATCATCGCTCGTTATCCTGAAGACAGACATGAACCATCCGTCGTTGACCGCAGGGGGCCTGGCGTGCTGCGCCTACCGCAGCAAGCAGGCGGAGCACATGACACGCGCCGATCTGGCCAGCATGCTGCGCGAGTGCCAGATGCGCAACATCAACCGTCACGTGACGGGCCTGCTGCTGCGCATCGATGACCGTTTCCTGCAGTATCTCGAAGGCCCGCCAGACGCTGTCCTGGCGCTCTGGACCAACGTGCTCGGCGATCCGCGGCACTCGGACGTGGAATGCCTGTTCCGCGGGCCCTGCGAAAGCCGGCTGTTCACGCACTGGTCGATGGCCTTCAGTGATCTCAGCAGCCCGTCGCTGCGCCTGGGGCCGACCAACGAGATGCTGCAGCAGGTGCTGGCCATGCCCGTACCGGCCGATGAGCGCGGGCAGTCCGACGACATCTTCCACCGCTTCTGGGCGGAGTGCGCCGTCTCCCTGCCGCGCTGATCACACCGCCCCCGGCTGCCGGCCATCAGCCGTGCCCGCGGTCTCTTCGACAGCCAGCGGCGCGACCAGCCCCGCCGCCAGCGCCGGCAGCAGGACCGTCATCATCCGCACCGCGGCTTCGGACGCCTCACGCGCCGACTGCAGCGTGTGCTGATGGCTCAAGGCCTCGTCGCTGAGGCCCGCCGCCAGGT
This sequence comes from Rubrivivax sp., assembly GCA_016790225.1. The sequence continues at coordinate 168,259 of JAEUOZ010000052.1, read as the reverse complement.
TGGTGATCATCGACAGCGCCAGCACCCGCAAGCCGGCGTGGCGCGCCAGGATCGTCTCCGGCACCGTGCTCATGCCCACCGCCTGCGCGCCGAGCAGCTGCAGCATGCGGATCTCCGCCGGAGTCTCGAACTGCGGCCCCATCAGCCAGGCGTAGACACCTTCGTGCAGCGCCAGCCCGGCGTCGCGGGCGGCCCGGCGTGCCGCCTCGCGCAGCGGGGCGTCATAGGCGTCGCTCAGGCCGACAAATCGGCTGTCGCCGGTTTCACCGAACAGCGGTGAGGTCTGCACCAGATTGAGGTGATCACTGAGCAGCATCAGGCTGCCCGGCGGCATGTCGCTGCGCAGGCTGCCGGCTGCGTTGCTCTGCACCAGCAGCTCGATCTGCAGCGCCGCCAGCGTGCGGATCACGCCCTTCATGGCCGCGGCATCGCCGTTTTCGTAGGCGTGCTTGCGGCCGGCCAGCAACAGCACCGGCACGCCCTGCAGCAGGCCGACTCGCAGCAGGCCGGCATGGCCACCGATGGACAGGCGCGGAAAGGCCGGCAGCTCGGCGTAGCCGATGTCGGCTGCGTCGGTCAGGGTATCGGCCACGGCGCCCCAGCCCGAGCCCAGCAGCACCGCCATGCGAGGCTGTCGCGGAGCGATGCGTTCGCGGATCAGCGCAGCGCTGCGCATCACGTCATCGGCCAGACTCATCAAAGGCTCCAGGCGGGTTCATCCCGCGGCATCATCGCGCGCCGCGCCAGCCAGATGCTCGGGGCCGAAGCTGGCGGGCAGCAACTCGGCCAGCGTGAACCGCGCACGCAGGCCGGACAGATCCGCCACCAGGATCGGCACATCCTGCGCGGCAAACTCGCGGATCTTCTGGCGGCAGCCCCCGCAGGGCGTGACCGGATCGGCCCCGGCGCCGACCACGGCCAGCGCAACAATCCGGCGCCCGCCCGCCGCCACCAGGTGCGCGATCGCCGAAGCTTCAGCGCACAGGCCTTGCGGGTAGGCGGCATTCTCGACGTTGGCGCCGGCGTGCACGCGGCCCTGCTCGTCCAGCAAGGCCGCCCCGACGAGGAAATTCGAATAAGGCGCATACGCACGCTCGCGCACGGCGCGCGCCGCGTCGATCAGCGCGTGCTGCGTGGCCTCGTCGAGCGCGTGCCGAGCAGCCATCATCAGCGCTCCTTCAGGTAGGGCAGGCCCAGCGCGCGCGGGGCGCGCGAGTGCCCGATGAAGCCGGCCAGCAGGACCACCGTCAGCACATAGGGCAAGGCCTGGATCGCCTGCACCGGCACCGTGCCACCGCCCAGGAAAGCCGGCAGCGCCGCGCCCTGCAGGCGGATCGACAGCGCATCCAGAAAGCCGAACAGCAGGCAGGCCCACAGCGCGCCCACCGGGTGCCACTTGCCGAAGATCATCGCCGCCAGCGCCATGTAGCCGCGACCGGCGGTCATGTTGGGAATGAAGCCGGGATTGAGGCCGATCACGAGATAGGCGCCGGCCAGCGAGGCCAGCACGCCATTGAGCGCCAGCGCCTGGTAGCGCAACCCCTTCACGGAGACGCCCGCCGCATCGACCATCGCCGGGTTCTCGCCCGTGGCGCGCAGTCGCAGGCCGAAGCGGGTGCGGTAGAGCAGCCACCACACCGCCCCCACCAGCGCGAGACACCCATAGACCAGCAGGTTATGGCCGGTGAAGGCCAGCGCGAGCGTGCGCCCGATCAGCGGAACCTGCGACAGCGTGGCGCCCAGGCCCTCGAACCACGGATCCAGCCGCACGGATTCCGGCACGGGCGGCGTCTGCCCGCCCAGCTTGAACCAGGCGATGCCCAGCACCACCGTCAGCCCGGCCGCGGTCATCGTGATGGCCATGCCCATCACGACCTGATCGCCGCGGTGGCTGACGCAGCCGTAGCCGTGCAGCATCGACAGCGCCACGCCCACCGCCAGCGCCGCCAGCAGCGCCAGCGCCAGCGAGCCGGTGGTCGCGCCGACCGCGGCGGTGGCGAAGGCGGTCATCAGCATCTTGCCTTCCAGGCCCAGATCGATGACGCCCGCGCGCTCGGCCAGCGTGCCGGCCAGCGCGCACAGGATCAGCGGCGTGCTCACGCGCAGCGTGGACGCCAGCAGCGTGCCGATGAAGGTCTCATCCATGGGCTGCCCCGGCGGCGGGTGCCCGCGCGCGCCAGCGGGCGTGCAGGCGGGCAAAGAGCGGCGCGGCCACCATGGCCATGGCGCCGGCAAACAGCACGATCAGGCCCTGCAGCGTGACCACCATCTCGCGGCTGAAACCCGGCACCTCGAAGGCCAGCTCGGCGCCGCCCTGGTACAGCGCGCCAAAGAGCAGCGAGGCGCCGACGATGCCCGCCGGGTGGTTGCGTCCGATGAGGCTCACGGCGATGCCCGCAAAGCCCGCGCCGGCCGTGAAATCCTGCAGCAGGCGGTTGTGCACGCCGGCGATCTCGTTGATGCCGACCAGGCCCGCCAGCGCGCCCGACAAGCCCATCGCCAGCAGGATCTGCCGCCGCGGCGCAATGCCCCCATAACGGGCCGCCTCAGGGGCGAAGCCGGTGGCGCGCAAGGCATAGCCCGCCTGCGTGCGCCACAGGAAGAGCCACACGCCGATCACCGCCGCCACGGCCAGCAGCAGCGTGGCGTTCAGGGGCGTGCGCGGCCACTCCAGCCCAAGCGCGCCCAGCAGCACGTGCATGCCCGGCACCTGCGCCGCCGGCCCGAAGGCGCGGCTTTCGGGTGCCATGTTGCCGGGCTCCTTCAGCACATTCACCAGCAGGTAGACCAGCAGGGCCGCGGCGATGAAATTGAACATGATCGTGGTGATCACGATGTGGCTGCCGCGCCAGGCCTGCAGCGCGCCCGGCACCGCCGCCCAGACCAGCCCGAACAGCATCGCCGACAGCACCATCAGCGGCAGCAGCAGCGCCGCCGGCAGCTGCCCACCGAAGCCCAGCGCCACCAGCGCCGCGCCCAGCCCGCCCATCATGGCCTGGCCTTCGCCGCCGATGTTGAACAGCCCCGCATGGAAAGCGACGGCCACTGCCAGCCCCGTGAAGACGAACGTGGTCGCGTAGTACAGCGTGTAGCTCAGGCCGCTGCGGCTGCCGAAGGCGCCCTTGATCAACAGTGACAGCACCTGCAGCGGATCGAGCCCGATGGACCAGACCACCGCGCCGGCCACCAGCAGCGCCACACCCACGTTGAACGCCGGCAGCACCAGCAGATCGATCCAGCGCGGCAGTTCAACGGGCTGGGTCATGGGACAACTCTGCACCGCCCATCAGGCGACCCAGTGCACTTTCGCTGCACTGCTCGATCGGCAGCTCGCCGGCGATGCGCCCGGCGTTCATGACGATCACGCGATCAGCCAGTGCCAGCACCTCGTCCAGCTCCGACGACACCACCAGCACCGCGCCGCCGCCGTCGCGCAGCGCGCGCAGGCGGCCGTGGATGAATTCGATGGCGCCGATGTCCACGCCGCGCGTGGGCTGGCCCACCAGCAGCACACGAGGCTCGTGCACGGCCTCGCGCGCCAGCACCAGCTTCTGCTGATTGCCGCCGGAAAACTTGGAGCTGCGCAGCTGCGGCGCGCGCGGCCGCACGTCGTAGCGCTCCATCATCTGTGCCGTGTCGTCGCGCACGGCCTGGCCGTTCATGAACGGCGGCCTGCGGTAGCGCGCAATCTTCTGGTAGCCCAGCGCGGCCGATTCCCAGGCGGCGAAAGGCAGCACCAGGCCGCGCAGGTGGCGGTCTTCCGGTACATGGGCCAGCCGCAGCGCGCGCGCCTGGGACGGATCGATCCAGCGGGGCGGCGCAAACGAACGTCCGCACAGCGTGAGCGTGCCGACATCCGGCACCAGCAGACCGGACAGCGCATCCAGCAGCTCGCCCTGACCGTTGCCCGAGACCCCGGCAATGCCGACGATCTCGCCGGCATGCAGGCGCAGCGAAACCTCGGCCAGGCGCGGCACGCCCAGCGCATCGCGCCAGCCCAGGCCCTGCACCTGCAGCAGGCACTCGCCGGGCTGCGCACGATGGCCGTCGCGCCCCAGGTTCACCTTGCGCCCCACCATCGCCTGCGCCAGCGCATCGACGGAGGTGTCGGCAATGGCGCAGTCCAGCACCACGGCGCCGGCGCGCATCACCGTGACGGCGTCGCACAGCGCCATGATCTCGCGCAGCTTGTGCGTGATCAGCAGGATCGTGGTGCCGCGGGCCTTGAGGCCGCGCAGCGTGACGAAGAGCTGGTCCGTCTCCTGCGGGGTGAGCACCGCCGTCGGCTCGTCCAGGATGAGGATGCGCGCGCCACGGTACAGCGCCTTGAGGATCTCCAGCCGCTGGCGCTCGCCCACCGGCAGGTCTTCAACGTTCAGATCCAGCCGCACCTGCAGCCCGGTCTCCTGCATCAGGGTCTGCAGCTGGCCACGCACCTGCGCGCGCGCCGGGGTCAGCCGCCAGCCGGGCTCCGCGCCGAGCATCACGTTGTCCAGTGCGCTGAGCGAATCGACCAGCATGAAGTGCTGGTGCACCATGCCGATGCCGGCAGCGATCGCGTCGTGCGAGTCGCGGATGCGCAGCTCGCGCCCGTCCACGAAGATGCGTCCGCTGTCGGCCTGGTAGAAGCCGTACAGGATCGACATCAGCGTGCTCTTGCCGGCGCCGTTCTCGCCCACGATGCCGTGCACGGATCCGGCCGCCACCGTCAGGTTGACGGCGCGGTTGGCGTGCACGGCGCCAAAGCGCTTGTCGATCTGTTCCAGGCGGACGGCAACGGGGTGGGACACGGGGACCTGCACAAGGGGCGCCGCTGAAGGCGCGGTCGTCAAGGCGGACCAGCCGCCGGCAGGCCCCCTGCCGGCGCAGACCCGGAACAGCGCACGGCCGTCCCGGGTGCCTGGATCTTCAGTTCAGCTGCACTTGTTGGCGGCCATGAAGTCGATCACCTTGATCTTGCCGCTGATGATGTCGGCCCGCGCGGCATCCACGCGCGCCTTCATCTCGGGCGTCACCAGGCGGGCGTTGTGCTGATCCATGGCCGCATCCACGCCGTTTTCCTTCAGGCCCATGGTGGTCAGGCCGGGCTTGACGCCGGCAAAGGCATTGGCCACCGCGACATCCACACGCTTGACCATCGAGGTGAGCATCGTGCCCGGCTGCAGGTGGTTCTGGTTGCTGTCCACGCCGATGGCCAGCTTGCCGGCATCCTTGGCGGCCTGGTAGACACCCGTGCCGGTGCCGCCAGCGGCGGCGAAGACCACGTCCACACCCTTGGCAAACTGCGCCTTGGCCAGCTCGCTGCCGCGCGCGGGGTCGTTCCAGGCGGCGGGGGTGGTACCGGTCATGTTGGCGCTGACCTCGATCTTGCCGTTGGCAAATTTCGCGCCCTGCTCGTAGCCGCACTGAAACTTGCGGATCAGCGGGATGTCCATGCCGCCGATGAAGCCGACCTTGCCGGTCTTGCTGGCCATCGCGGCCATCATGCCCACGAGGAAGCTGCCCTCGTGTTCATTGAAGACGATGCTCTGCACATTGGGCAGGTTGACGACGAAGTCGATGATCGCGAACTGCAGCTTGGGAAACTCCTTGGCCACCTTCTCGACCGCCGAGCCTTGCGAGAAGCCGATGGCCACGATCGGGCTGGCGCCGCGCTCGGCCATGCGCCGCAGGGCTTGCTCGCGCTGCGTCGCGTTGGCGATCTCGAACTCCAGGTAGGTCTTGCCCGGGTTCGCCTTCTTCCACTGCTCTGCGCCGTTGAAGGCGGCTTCGTTGAAGGACTTGTCGAACTTGCCGCCCATGTCGAAGATGACCGCGGGCTGGCTTTGTGCCTGCGCCACGGCAAAGCCGGCGGTGGCCGCAAAGGCCAGCAGGCTGCGGCGCAGGAGGGTGAAGGTCGGGTGGCTCATGGGCAGGGCTCCTCGGCATCGTGGGGTATGGCGGGCCTGGCCTTCGGCCGCGGTCCCGCGGGGTGGCGGCAGGATATCAACTGCGGCATCGGCGGCTACCCGTAGTTGCTAGGATGGCCCGATGAGTGCCAAGGACTTCGACACCCCCGCGGAAACCCTCGATCCGCTCCGCATCGCGCGCGCCATGCCCAAGGTGCTGCTGCATGACCACCTGGACGGCAGCCTGCGCGAGAGCACCTTGATGGAGCTCATGCAGCAACGCGGCATGCGCTCGCCGGCGCCCGATCTGCCCAGCCTGGTGCGCTGGTTCGATGCGCGGGCGCATGCGGGCTCGCTGGAAGAGTTTCTGCGCGGCTTTGCGCTCACGGTCGAGGCCATGGCCAGCCCGGCGGCACTGGAGCGTGTCGCATTCGAATGTGCCGAGGACGCGCGGGAGGAAGGCTGCGTACTGGCCGAATTCCGCATCGCGCCGCTGCTCTTCGAGCCCTATGGCGTGAGCGGCGACGCGGCGGTGGAGGCACTGCTGGCGGGCCTGTCCCGCAGCGAGCTGCCCAGCGGGCTGATCGTGTGCGCCATGCGCAATCACGGCGAGGAGACCGTGCGCCGCAGTGTCGAGCTGGCGCTGCGCTGGCGCGATCGCGGCGTGGTGGCCTTCGATCTGGCCGGCCCGGAGCGCGGCTGGCCCGCCACACCCTTCGCCGCGCTGCTGCAGCAGGCACGCGACGGCGGCCTGGGGCTGACACTGCACGCCGGCGAAGCCGACAGTGCCGAACGCGTGCTGGAGGCCGCGCGGCTGGGCGCCACGCGCATCGGCCACGGCATTCAGCTGGCCGAACGCATCGGCGCGCCCGACTGGCCGCAGACCCTGGCCTGGCTGCGCGAGCGGGCCGTGCACCTGGAGATCTGCCCCACCAGCAACGTGCAGACCGGCGGCACCGCGTCGCTGGCCGCGCACCCGATCCGTGCGCTGTGGGACGCTGGCGTCTCGCTGTCGTTCCACACCGACAACCGGCTCATGTCCCGCATCAGCGCCTCCTCCGAGGCGGCAGCACTGGTTCAGGAAGCCGGCTTCGGCTGGGATGAGCTCAAGGCGATGGGCGAAGCGGCGGCGCGCGCCACCTTTCTGGGGGAATCCGCGCGTCGCGCGGCCCTGGCAGCGCTCGCCGGGTGGACGGCGCCCACCCGGTAAAACCCGAGGCGTTGCGCCGCCGTCACCGCAAGTTCACGGCCGGGCATTAGCATCTTTTCGGGTCCTGGCGCAGGCTTTGCTTCGCGCCGGTGAGGGCACGCCGATTCCGTGGCGAGAGGGGACTGCACGGAAGCCTGGCGCCTGCCGGACCCCCATCACCATTTGAAATGCCGAGGAGCCCTGCCGTGAGTCGCTATCCGTCCGCCTTCGTCCGCACCGCGCTCAGCGCGGCGGCGGCCATCGTCGTCTGCGCCCCGGCGCTGGCCCAGAACACCACGGCAGCCATCAACGGCCGCATCACGGGCGCCGACGGCAAGCCGGTGGCAGCCGCCTCGGTGACCATCCTGCACGTGGAATCGCGCTCCACCTCGACCGTCACCACCGATGCCGAGGGCCGCTACGGCGCACGCGGCCTGCGCGTGGGCGGCCCCTACACCATCACGGTCAGCAAAGGTGGGCTGACCGAAAAGCGCGACAACGTCTTCCTGACGCTGGCCGAAACCACCGCGCTGGATCTGGCCCTGGGCGCCCCGGCCGCGCAGACCATCGTGGTCACGGGCCAGGCCGCTTCCGAGCGCTTCAACAGCTCCAACATCGGTGCGGGTACCAACATCAGCGGCCGCCAGCTGCAGGCGCTGGCCTCGATCCAGCGCAACCTGCAGGACTATGCGCGCACCGATCCGCGCATCTCCCAGACCGACAAGGAGCGCGGCGAGATCTCCGCGGGCGGCCAGAACTCGCGCTACAACTCCATCACCATCGACGGCGTCACGGTCAGCGACACCTTCGGCCTCGAAGCCAACAACCTGCCCACGGCCAAGCAGCCGATCTCGATCGACGCGATCCAGTCGGTGCAGGTCAACATCTCCAACATCGACGTCACGCAGAAGGGCTACACCGGCGCCAACATCAACGCCGTCACCAAGAGCGGCACGAACGATTTCAAGGGCAGCGTCTACTACGTGTGGCGCAGCGACGAATACGCCGGCCAGCGCTTCAACCGCACCAACAACACCTTCTTCAACTTCCTGCCCTTCCAGGAAACGACCCGGGGCCTGACGCTCGGCGGCCCGCTGGTCAAGGACCGCCTCTTCTTCTTCGCCAGTTATGAGGAGCTCAAGAGCGGCCGCGCGCAGCCGGAGTTCGGGCCCGTGGGCAGCGCGCTCACCAACGTGGCGATCACGCAGACGGCCATCGACCGCCTGAAGACCGCAGCGCAAAGCCAGTACGGCATCGACGTGGGCAACGTCATCGATGCCAGTTCGCTGCTGGTGAAGGATTCGCTGCTCAAGCTGGACTGGAACATCAGCAACGATCACCGCGCCAGCGTGCGCTGGTCCAAGACCGATCAGAGCGACACCAACAACGGCACCTTCGGCAGCTACTCGCCCACCTCGCTGCAGTTGACCTCGCAGTGGTGGCAGCAGGAAAAGAGCATCGAGACCCTGGTGGGCCAGTGGTTCGCCGACTGGACGCCCACCTTTTCAACCGAACTGAAGGTCTCCACACGCGATTACCGCAGCGTGCCCAAGAACAACGCCACGCTGCCGGCGATGGCCTTCCAGTTCTCAGGCCCCGCACCGGCAGGCTCGCCGGCCGGCGTCAATACCGGCAACCGCTTCCTCAACTTCGGCACCGAGCAGAGCCGCCACTTCAACGTGCTGGAGACCCAGACGCTGGACGCCTACCTCGGCGCCACCTGGGTGCTGGGCCGGCATGAGCTGAAATTTGGCGCGGACCTCTCCGACAACGAGGTCTACAACGCCTTCTTCCAGAATACCAACGGCAACTACACCTTCGGCTGCGTCAACAGCAGCGCCACCTACACCTACACCTTCGGCGCCATCAACTGCGGCACCGCCACCGCCGCGCAGATCGAGGCCGCGATCTTCGAGAACTTCCAGCGCGGTCGCCCGAGCTCCTACCAGGTACAGCTCGCCGCACCCGGCCTGACGCTGGATGACGGCATCGCGAAGTGGAATCTGCGGGATACCGGCCTCTTCCTGCAGGACACCTGGAAGGTCAACGACAAGCTGTCCGTGGTGGCCGGCGTGCGGCTGGACACCTTGTCCACCGGCGACAAGCCGCGCTTCAATGCCGCCGCCGCGGCGCCCCGCGTGGCCGGCAGCGTGAACGGCAATCTGGTCACGCGCAGCACCGGCGGCTTCGGCCTGGACAACTCCAATACGGTCGATGGCGACGAGCTGATCCAGCCGCGCATCGGCTTCAACTACAACTTCGATCCCAAGGCGGCGCGCAAGATGCAGCTGCGCGGCGGCCTGGGACTGTTCCAGGGCGCGGCGGCCAACGTGTGGCTGTCCAACCCGTACTCCAACACCGGCCTGTTCACGCGCGTGATCGGTTGCGGCACGCTGGGCTTTGCCGCCTGCCCGCCCGGCGGGGGCGTCTTCAGCGCCAACCCGGCCACCCAGCCGACCAACTTCACCGGCGCCTCGCCCGCCGCCAACGTCGACTTCCTGCAGCCCGGGCTCAGCCAGCCCGCCGTGTGGAAGTTCAACCTCGCGTTGGATGCCGAGCTCCCCTGGCACGGGCTGACGGCGGGGGTGGAGTGGCTGCTCACGCGCGAGAAATCCGGCATCTACTACAAGCACCTGAACCTGGGCGACGCCGTCCGCACGGGCCCCGACGGCCGCGAGCTGTACTACACGCCGGCCGGCTACAGCCCGAGCTGCTGGAGCGCCACCGGCGGCATGCTCACGACGGCCAACACCGTCTGCGCGTCCAGCGCCACCTCGGCGGGCGCCCGCACGCGCGCGCTGGCCAACTCGGCCTTCAACAACGTGCTGCTGGCGTCTGAAACCTCCAAGGGCACCGGCAATGCACTGACGCTGTCACTGTCGGGCCCGAGCCGCGCCGCGTTGAACTGGCAGGTAGCCTACACCCGCACCGCAGCGGAAGAGGTCAGCCCGCTGACCTCCTCGGTGGCCAATTCCAACTTCAACTCGCGCTCGATCTTCAACCCGAACGAGGAAGTGGCCGGACGCTCCGCCTACCTGATCCGCGACCGTGTCAGCGCGGCCGCCACCTGGTCTGCCCCGCTGATCGGCAAGTACCGCACGACCGTGGGCCTGTTCTATGAAGGCCGCAAGGGCAAGCCCTACAGCTGGACCTACCGCAATGACCTGAACGGCGACGGCGTCTCCGGCAACGACCTGATGTACATCCCGACCGCACCGGGCTCGGGCGACGTGGAGTTTGCCGGCGCCACGCCGGAGGCCCGAGCCGCCGCCGAAGCCCGCTTCTGGTCCGTGGTGAGCGCCTTCCCCGAGCTGAATGCGGCGCGCGGTCAGGTGGTCCGGCGCAACGGCAGCTATTCGCCCTGGGTCAACAGCTTCGACATGCGTGTGAGCCAGGAAGTACCCGGGCTGTGGTCCGGCCACAAGGGCGTGCTGACCATCGACATCCTGAATGTGGGCAATCTGCTGAGCAGCCGCTGGGGGCGCATCAACGAGATCGGCTTCAGTTCCGCGGGCGGCCAGCGCCGCACCTTCGTCAGCTACGGCGGCATCAACGCCCAGGGCAAGTATGTCTACATCGTGGGTGACGCGGCAGACGATCTGACGCTGCGCCAGGGCCGTGGCGAATCGCAGTGGGCAGCGCAGATCACGCTGCGCTACGAGTTCTGATCGGCCAGCCACAGGCCCGGCGGGCGTGCTGAGCCCTCAGCAACAGCAGCAGTTTGCGCGCGAGGGCTACCTCGTGCTGCCGGGCTTCAAGCCGGCAGCCGAGGTGGCGCAGCTGCTGCAGCGCACCCACGAGATCCTGGCTGCGACCGAGGCCCAGGACATCGGCGGCAGCTTCGGCACCCAGGATCCCGGCGGCTTCTGGAACCGCTGGTTCCTGGATTCCGACGTGCGCGTGCGCTGCTTCTTTGAAGAGGAAGCACTGGATGCACAAGGCCGGCTGAACCGCCCCGTGCCGCTGGCGGTGAACAAGATCGGCCACGCGCTGCACGATCTGGATCCGGTGTTCGAGCGCTTCTCCCATGGCCCGGCCCTGGCCGAACTGGCCGCCGATCTGGGCCTGCAGGAGCCTCAGGTCTGGCAATCGATGCTGATCTGCAAGCAGCCGGGCATCGGCGGCGAGGTGCGCTGGCACCAGGACGCCACCTACCTGCACTGTGAACACGGCGCCGTGATCGGCTTCTGGTTTGCACTCGAAGACGCCGACACCGACAACGGCTGCCTCTGGGTGGAGCCTGGCGGCCATCACGGGCCGCTGCGCGAACGCTTCGTGCGAGAGGGCTATCAGACGCGCCTGGAGCGGCTGGATGAGACGCCCTGGCCCGATGCCGGCCGTGCGCGGCCGCTGCCCTGCGAGGCGGGCAGCCTGGTGGTCTTCCACGGGCTTCTGCCGCACGCGAGCCAGGCCAACCGCAGCGGGCGCTCACGCTTTGCCTACACCTTGCATGCCAGCGATGCCCGCAGCGGCTATGCACGCAGCAACTGGATCCAGCGCGACGCCAGCCTGCCCGTGCGGGGTTTTGCTGCCCGCTGAAGGCCATGCGCCTCGTGGGCATCGCCGGTCACTCCGGCATGGGCAAGACCACGCTGCTGGAGCGGCTGATCCCGGCCTTGCGCCAGCGCGGGCTGCGGGTGTCTCTGATGAAGCACAGCCACAAGCCCATCGATATCGACCGGCCGGGCAAGGATTCGCACCGGCTGCGCGAAGCCGGCTGCACCGAGGTGATGCTGCTGGGGCGCGACCGCTGGGCGCTGATGCACGAATTGCGCGGCGACGCCGAGCCCACGCTGCAGGAGCTGCTGCCGCACATGGCGCCCTGCGACCTGCTGCTGATCGAGGGCTTCAAGGGCGGGGACTTTCCGAAGATCGAGGTCTGGCGAGCCGCCGAGGGCAAGCCGCCGCTGTGGGGCCATTGGCCGGGCATCGTGGCCGTGGCCACGAACGACCCGCTGGACCTGCCCCCAGCGCCGCAGGGGCCGACGCGCCTGATGCTGGCGGACACCGAGGCGATGGCCGATGCCGCGCTGGCGCATGCGGCCGAACTGAAACGCTGAAGCGCTGCAGCGCGTTGGGCGCGGCAGGCACGCAAGGCGCCAGACCCCTAACGGCAGGCGTTGGAGACCGTGAAGTCGACCACCTTCAAGCGGCCCGCGATGATGTCCTGACGCGCGCTGTCTACCTTGGCGCGCATCGCTGGCGAAACCAGGCGGGCGTTGTGCTCGTCCATCGCCACGTCCAGCGCGCCTTCCTTCAGGCCCAGCGCGCTGACGCCGGGCTTCACGCCGTTGAAGGCGCTCTGCACCGCCAGATCGACGCGCTTGACCAGCGAGGTCAGCACCGAACCCGGGTGCAGGTAGTTCTGGTTGCTGTCCACCCCGATGGACAGGCGCGCGCCGTCCTTGGCCGCCTGCATCACGCCCAGGCCCGTCGTGCCCGCCGCGGCAAAGATGACATCGGCACCCTGGGCCATCTGCGCCTTGGCCAGCTCGGCACCGCGCGCCGGATCCGTCCAGGCCGCGGGTGTGCTGCCGGTCATCGCGGCCAGCGTGCGGATCGTCGGCACCGCGTGACGCGCGCCCTGTTCATAGCCGCACTGGAACTTGCGCACCAGCGGAATGTCCATGCCCCCCACGAAGCCTATGGTGCCGCTCTTGCTGGCCATCGCTGCCAGGATGCCGACCAGAAAGGCGCCCTCGTGCTCGCGGTAGACAAAGCTCTGCACGTTGGGCGCCTCGACCACCGCATCGACGATGGCAAAGCTCAGGCGCGGGAATTCAGCGGCCACCTTGGCGATCGCGCTGGCCTGCGGAAAGCCGATGCCCACGATCGGCTGCGCCCCGCGCTCGGCAAAGCGCCGCGCCGCCTGCTCACGCTGCGCCGCGTTGGCGATCTCGAACTCGAGATAGGGCTTGCCGCTCTGGCGCTTCCAGGCTTCGGCGCCCTGGAAGGCCGCCTGGTTGAAGGAGCGATCCGCCTTGCCGCCGAGTTCGTAGATGACCGCGGGCTGCGCTTTGGCCGGGCGCGGGCCGAAGGCCAGCGCCAGCGCGCCGGCCGCCAGGGCAATGGCCCAACGGTTCATCGCAGCATCAGGGCGCGAGCCCTGCGCCAGGGGCGCCGGGGCCTCAGAAGCTGCCCTTGAATTGCAGGCCCCAGGCGCGCGGCTCGTTGATGAAGCCGGTGTTGTTGTTGAAATCGATGCCGCCCACCACCTTGATCTGGTTGGTGATGTTGCGCCCGAAGGCCGCGATCTCGTACTTGCCGTTGCCGAAGACGTAGCCCACGCGGATGCCGCCTTCGGTGAGCGCCGGGCCGACAAATTCGCGCGATTCGTAGAGGAAGAAGTTCACCTTGCTGCGGTAGACCCAGTCGGTCAGCACATAGAGCTCGCCGCCCGCGGTCGGCTGCGACCAGCGCAGCGTGAAGTTGACCGTGGTCTTGGGCGCCTGCGGCAGCGGGTTGCCGTCGATGCGCGCGCGCTGCGCCGGGCCGCCGGGCGTGGCGATGGTGACGATCGGGTCGGTCACCGTGCACTGGGCACAGAAGGCCACCAGCAGGTTCGGATCCTGGATCTTGGTGTCGTTGTAGCCCACACCCACACTGGCCAGCAGGTTGTCGCTGAGCAACGCCTGCAGATCCATCTCGAAGCCCTGGCCGCGGGCCTTCTTGGCGTTGAGCAGGATGTTGGCATTGCCCGCGCCACCCACCGCCGTGAGCTGCAGATCCTTCACGGTGTAGTTGAAGAGGCCGAAGTTCAGTCGCGCGCGGCGATCCAGCAGATCGGCCTTCACGCCGGCTTCGAAGGAGGTGTTGTTCTCGGCGTTGGCGACCGACTTGCCGTTGAAGGCGCCGGCGCTCTGCACGCTGCTGCCGCGGAAGCCGGTGGCCGCGCGGGCATACAGATTGATGTCCTTGCTCAGCGCATAGGTGCCGGACAGATCCCAGCTGGCCTTGCTGTCCTTCGGCGAGGCCGAGAGATTGCCGTCGGGCTCTTGCGAGGCCAGCTGCGCAAGCGTGCACTTGCCCAGCAGCACGCAAGGCACGAAGGCCGTGGTGTTGTAGGCCTCCACCGTGAGCTGCTTCTTGTCGGTGGTGTAGCGCAGGCCGGCCCGCAGTTTCAGCGCCGGGCTGACCGCGTAGTTCAGGGCGCCGAAGAGCGCGACGGCGTCATTGGTCTGGCGGATGCGCTGGTAGCCATCCTGTGCGCCGGCGGCCAGCGAGTCATAGCTGAAGCTTTCGATCTTGTAGTCTTCCTTGAAGAAGAAGACACCGCCCTGCCAGTCCAGCGGGCCCTTGCTGTCGGATTCCAGCCGAAGTTCCTGCGTGATCTGGCTGTGCTTGGGGATGCCATCGGCCGTCTCGCTGGCAAACGGGATCAGGCCGGGGCCGGAGACAGGCAGGAAGGCGGCGCCGAAGCCGCCATCGATGTCGCCGCGGCTGAAGGTCTTGACGGTTTCGTAGCCGGTGATCGAGTGCAGCGCGAGGCCGCCGCCCAGGTTCCAGCGCACGCGCAGGTTGGCGCCGGTGTTCTGCAGGCCCGATTCGTTCTTGCCGTCGATCGAGATCTTCTTGGGATCGAAGCCCGCCACCAGCGCGTTGCTGCCGGTGGTGATGATGTTGGCGCGGAACAGGCGTGCCGAGCCGTCGTAATCGCGCGCATGCACATTGGCCAGCACGCTGAGGTCCTTGTCGATGTTGGACAGCCACTGGATGCGCAGGGCACTGTCGCGATAGCCTTCAAGCTCCTTCGTGGGGCCGGCGGCAAAGGTGTTGGTGACCCAGTCGTCGCGCGACTGGCTCATCAGCGAGATGCGCAGCGCCGAATCCTTGCCGACGGCAAAGTTGCCGGCGCCTTCGAGGTTGACGCTGCTGAAGGTGCCCACCGAGACGCTGCCATAGCCCTCGGTCTTGCCCAGGCGCGGACGCACGGATTCGAACTTCACCACGCCAGCCGGCGTGTTGCGGCCGAAGAGCGAACCCTGCGGGCCGCGCAGCACTTCGATGCGATCCAGGTCGAAGGCCGGGAAGCCCTTGAGGATCGGGTTCTCCTGCACCACGTCGTCATAGACCAGGGAGACGGGCTGCGAGGCGTTGAGGCGGAAGTCGGTGTTGCCGTAGCCGCGGATGTAGAAGCGCGGGAAGGCACGGCCGAACGAGCTTTCGATGTTCAGGCTCGGCACGCGACCGGAGAGCATGCGCACGTCCTGGCCGCTGGTATTGAGCGTGTCCAGCAGCTCGCTGCCGATGGTGCTGACCGAGTTCGGGATGTTCTGGATGTTCTCGACGCGGCGCTCGGCCGTCACCGTGACGGTCTGCAGCTTGCCAGCTTCAGTGCCGGGCGCAGACGCCGCCTGGGACCAGGCCAGCGAAGGCAGCGCCAGCAGCATGGCGGCAGACAGCGCATTCAGGCGCGCACGGGGAAAGGGACGGTGCAGCATGGGACTCCTCCAGAAGGTCTGCAACGAAATGCAATCGGCGTGCCATGGTAGGGCGCTGACGGCCTTGACGCGTGACAAGCCGCCGTGCTGTCGTATCGTCGCCACTGCGGCGGGACGTCGCCGGGCCATGGGCCCGGCACAACCGGCCACCCAGGAGAGCCCGAATGACACCCACCGAGCCGACCGGCTCCAGCACGCCCGCGCCAGCGCCGCGCCACATCCGGCTGACCTCGCATCCCGGCCAGGGCAGCATCGGCGCGCCGCTGATCCGCTGGGGCGCCGCCGATGCACTGGCGCGCGGCCCGGTGGTGGGCACGACCGCCGCGCGCCACCAGCGCAACGTGGTGGGCACGCACAGCGGCAGCTATGGTGTCTACCGGGCGCTCGCCGTGGCGGCCGGCAACCTGCCGCGCGGCCACCGGGCGGACCTGACCGACACCGCACCGACCGAGCGCATCGGCCCGCACCCGGCCTGGAGCGATCCGCAGGCCATCGTCTCGCTCGATCCCTGGGGAGCGGCCGTGCAGCAGGTGTTTGCAGACTACCTGGCCGAGGGCTACGACATCCGCCCGACCATTGCCGTCACGCAGGCCCGCGTGCACCTGCCGGAGATCCAGCAGGCGATCGCCTTTCAGCGGCTGAGCATCGACGGGCAGATCCTGATGGACGACGCCTCGGCCGCGGTCACCAAGGTGGCTGTCGAGCCGGTGTGGTGGCTGCCCGGCGTGGCGCGGCGCTTCGGCGTCAGCGAGGCCGATCTGCGACGCACGCTCTTCGAGGAAACCGGGGGCATGTATCCCGAGCTGGTGACACGCGGCGACCTGGAGGTCTTCCTGCCGCCCATCGGCGGCCAGACGCTCTACGTCTTCGGCCGCCTGGCCGATCTGGCCGACCCGTCGGTGACGCTGACCGCGCGCGTGCACGACGAGTGCAACGGCTCGGACGTCTTCGGATCGGACATCTGCACCTGCCGCCCCTATCTCACGCACGCGATCGAGGAATGCATCCGCGGCGCGCAGCAAGGCGGCGTCGGGCTGATCGCCTACAGCCGCAAGGAAGGCCGCGCGCTCGGCGAAGTCACCAAATTCCTCGTCTACAACGCACGCAAGCGACAGCAGGGCGGCGACCGCGCGGACAAATACTTCCTGCGCACCGAGTGCGTGGCCGGCGTGCAGGACATGCGCTTCCAGGAACTGATGCCCGACGTGCTGCACTGGCTGGGCATCCGCAAGATCCACCGGCTGGTCAGCATGAGCAACGACAAGTACGACGCCATCACCGGCTCGGGCATCGAGGTCGGCGAGCGCGTGAAGATCCCGGACGCGCTGGTACCGGCCGATGCCCGCGTGGAAATCGAGGCGAAGATCGCCGCCGGATACTTCACCGACGGCGCGGTACCCAGCGAATCCGAGCTGGCGCGCGTGCGCGGCCGCAACCTCGACGAATCGCCGCCCTGACGGCCTCACCCACCCGACAAGGCTCGCCCTGGCCCTGCGGCACCGCTTGAACCATGACACATCCCCTCGTTTCCGATCCCGCAGCGGCTGGCGCTGAAGACAGCGGGCCGCCGCGCGATCCCATCGGCCCGCTGTGGCAGCCCGCCACCATCCGCGCGCGCTGCGCGGCCGTCGCCCAGGCGGTGGAGGACGGCCGCTCCGGCTGGTTCTCGATCGACCGGGCGGCGCTGCCGGCGCTGGCGCAGCAGGTGGCTGATCTGATCCGTCAGCGGTTTCCCGATCTGCAGGTGCCGCTGCACAGCCGCTGGCGCCACTTCCAGGCCGGCGGCGTGGATCGCGCGGCCGAGCTGGAGGCGGCGCTGGCCTCGCGTGAGCCTCTGGATGCCGCCCGCGCGCGCATCGACCTGACCATCGTGAGCGTGCTGCTGGACGCCGGCGCGGGCGCCGACTGGCACTACGAAGAAGGGCGTGGCGGCGCCGCGGCCGCACTGGCCCTGCCCGCACACCGGCAAGGGCGCGATGCGCTGCTGGCGCTGCTGGATCAGGCGAGCGGCACCTCGGCTGCACCCGTGCCGGCGCCGGCCCCTTCGGCCGCTGCCGAGGGGGCCGCTGAGGAGCCTGCCGAGACTCCCGAGCCGACGCCGACGCAGAGCCCTGCACAGACCGCGACGGCTGCGACGGCTGTCACTGCGGCAGCTCCGCTGAAACGTTATGCCCGATCCGAAGGCCTGGCGGTCGCCAGCTTTCGCGCCTTCATGGACGGCACCTTCTCCAACCGCGCCGAAGATCCGCTGCGCGTGGACGCGCGGGTGCTCACGCGGCTGGACGCCGCCGCGCTGCGCGCGGTCTTCCAGGCCGGGCCAAGCAATGCCATGCCGGGGCTGGAAGGCCGCGCCGAGCTGCTGCGGCGTCTGGGCGCCGTGCTCGAAGAGCAGGCCGGCGGCGGCACGCGCACGGCGCGTCCCTCGCAGCTGCTGGAGCCCTGGCTGAGTTCGGGCGAACCGGTGGACGCCGCCGAGCTGCTGGCCCGCCTGGCCCACGAATGGGCACCGATCTGGCTGCATGGCAGCCGCGTGCTGGGCCTGCCGGGGGGCGACGTGTGGCGCCACCTCTGGGCCGGCAGCGCCTCGCCCGAGGGCCCGCACGCACCCACCGGCGGCTGGGTGCCGTTCCACAAGTTGAGCCAGTGGCTCGTCTACTCGCTGGCCGAGCCGCTGCAGGCTGCCGGCGTCGCGCTCACCGGGCTGGATCAGCTCACCGGCCTGCCGGAATACCGCAACGGCGGGCTGCTGATCGATGGCGGCGTCATCGTGCCGCGCGATCCGCGCGATCTGGCGCGCACCTGGAAGGCGGGCGACGAGCTGGTCGTCGAGTGGCGCGCCCTCACCGTGCACCTGCTGGACGAGCTGGCGGCCGAGGTGCGGCGTGAGCTGGGGCTGACGCCCGCGCAGCTGCCGCTGGCGGCGGTGCTGGAAGGCGGCACCTGGCTGGCAGGGCGTGCGATGGCACAGCGCCTGCGGGGCGGACAGCCGCCGCTGCGCATCGACAGCGACGGCACGGTCTTCTGATGACGGGAGCCGGCTTCGGCGCCAGGCTGCGCGAGTGGCGCCGCCGACGCGGCTTCTCGCAACTGGCCTTGTCGCTGCTGGCGCAGGTCTCGGCACGCCACCTGAGCTGGCTGGAGTCCGACAAGGCCAGCCCCAGCCGCGCGATGGTGCTGCGCCTGGCCGAGCAGCTGGACGTACCCCTGCGTGAGCGCAACGCCTGGCTCGAAGCCGCCGGGTATGCCGCCCTGTATGCGGAACATGCCTGGGGCGAGCCGGCCTGTGCCGAAGCGCGCGCGGCCGTGCAGCGCCTGCTGGACGCGCACGAGCCCTTCCCGGCACTGGCGGTGGATCGCGGCTGGCAGCTTGTCGCGCACAACCGCATGGTGCCGCTGCTGATCGGTGCACTGGCGCCGACGCTAGCCCAGCCCCCGGTCAACGTGCTGCGGCTGTCGCTGCACCCCGAAGGTCTGGCCCCTCACATCGACGGCCTGGCTGACTGGCGACATCATGTGCTGTCGCGGCTGGAGCGGCAGATCCGCCATGGCGGCGATGCGGCGCTGCAAGCGCTGCACGAAGAACTGCGCAAGCTGCCGCCGCCGGCCGGCCACCCGCCCTGGCCCGCTCACGGCGCGCACGACGCGCACCCGGAGCCGGGGGACCGACCCCGGGCGCCGTCGGATGTCGCCGTGCCGCTGAAGCTGCGCAGCCCGTTTGGCACGCTGAACTTCATCACCACGCTCACCGTCTTCGGGGCGCCGCGCGACATCACGCTGTCCGAGCTGGCGATCGAGACGCTGCTGCCGGCCGATGCCGCCACGGGCGAGGCCTTGCGCCAGATCCGGGCGCAGGCGGTGGAGGCGGTGTCCGACGCCGGCCCGCGGCCGGCCGGCCCCGGCGCGCGACGGACGGCCTCGGTGGCTAACCCTTGAAAGGATTGGCCGTGGCGAACCACAGCCCGATGCCGGTGGCGATGATGAAGGCGCCGTCGAGCACGCCCACCAGCAGGAAGACCTTGGTCTGCAGCGGCTCCATGAGTTCCGGCTGGCGGGCCGAGGCATCGAGGTAGCGCGAGGCCATGATGCCCACACCGATGCAGGAACCCACGGCGCCCAGGCCGATCATGTGGCCGACGGCGAGAGGCAGGACATCGATGCCGTTCATGCAGTGCTCCGGAAGTGGCGATGGCGGCATGTTCGGCTGCGCACCCCGGGCTGTCGATGACCTCGGAGGTCAAGGATGAGCACATTCGGCAGCGCCGCGCTGGCGCAGCGGCTGGGCAGCCGCTGGCCGCTGATCCAGGCACCGATGGCGGGGGTGCAGGGGCATGCGCTGGCCGTGGCGGTGTCGCGCGCCGGCGGCCTGGGCTCGCTGCCCGCCGCGATGCTCTCGCCGGACGCCCTGCAAGGCGAGCTGCAGGCGCTGAATACCGCGCTCGGCGAGCCCGGAACACCCGGTCGGCTGCCATGGAACCTGAACTTCTTCTGCCACCGCCCACCCACGCCCGATGCCGCGCGCGAAGCGGGCTGGCGCCAGGCGCTGGCGCCCTACTACGCGGAGTACGGCATCGACGCCCGCGGCATCCTGGCAGGCGCCGGCCGGGCGCCGTTCAGCGAGGCACTCGCCGATCGCATCGAGCCGTTCCAGCCGCCGGTGCTGAGCTTCCACTTCGGCCTGCCCGAGCCCGCGCTGCTGGCGCGCGTGCGGCGCTGGGGCTGCACCTTGCTCTCTTCGGCCACCACACTGGACGAGGCCTTGTGGCTGCAGGACCAGGGCGTGCATGCGGTGATCGCCCAGGGCCTGGAAGCGGGCGGCCACCGCGGCCACTTTCTGGACGAGGATCTCAGCCGCCAACCGGGCACGCTGGCCCTGGTGCCCCAGCTCGCGCGCGCGCTGCAGGTCCCGGTGATCGCCGCCGGCGGGCTGGCGGATGCCGCCGGCATCGCCGCGGCGCGCGCGCTGGGCGCGCAGGGCGTGCAGCTGGGCACCAGCTTCCTGCTGTGCGACGAGGCGCTCACATCCAAGCTGCACCGCCAGGCGCTGCAGGAGCCGCAGGCACGCCACACGGCCCTGAGCAACTGCTTCACCGGCCGGCCGGCCCGCGGCATCGTCAACCGCCTGATGCGCGAGCAGGGCCCGCTGAGCCCCGCGGCGCCGGCCTTTCCGCTGGCCACGGCGGCGCTGGCGCCGCTGCGCGCCGCGGCCGAAGCGCGCGGGCTGAGCGACTTCAGCCCGCTGTGGTGCGGCCAGAATGCCAGCGGCTGCCGTGCCGTGCCTGCCGCTGAACTCGTCCGTCAGCTGGTGGCTGGCTTCGACGATCCCACCCCTGTTCGAACCGGAGATACCGCCCCATGAGCAGCGACCGCGCCGTCCACGTGATCGATCACCCCCTGGTGCAGCACAAGCTCACGCTGCTGCGCCAGAAGGACCTGAGCACCATGAGCTTCCGGCGCCTGCTGCACGAGATCTCGATGCTCATGGCCTACGAGATCACGCGCGACATGCCGACCTCGCTGATGGCCATCGAGACGCCGCTGGAGCCGATGATGTCGCCCGTCATCGATGGCAAGAAGACGGTCTTCGTGGTCATCATGCGCGCGGGCAGCGGCTTCCTGGATGGCATGCTGGACGTCGTGCCCGGCGCGCGCGTGGGCCACGTGGGGCTCTACCGCGATCCGCGCACGCTGGTGGCGGTGGAGTACTACTTCAAGATGCCGCACGACATGCACGAGCGCGACGCCGTGGTGCTGGATCCCATGCTGGCCACCGGCAATTCCGCCGTCGCGGCGGTGGAGCGGCTGAAGGAGACACGCCCGCGATCAATCCGCTTCGTCAGCCTGCTGGCGGCGCCCGAGGGCCTGAAGACCTTTCATGATCATCACCCGGACGTGCCGGTCTACACCGCTGCGGTCGACCGCTGTCTCAACGAGCATGGCTACATCCTGCCCGGGCTCGGCGATGCCGGAGATCGCCTGTTCGGCACCAAGTGAGGGCCCGGTGCGCGCATCCCTGTGCGCACGCCGACCGCGGCTGCACCCTAGAATGATTTCGACCAGGGAACTCCACGAACCAACCACATGAAACTCATTGGCTCCTTGACCAGCCCCTACGTGCGCAAGGTGCGCATCGTGATGGCCGAGAAGAAGCTCGATTTCCAGCTCGTGCTCGAAGACGTCTGGGGCAACGACGAGATCCTCAAGTCCAACCCTCTGGGCAAGGTGCCCTGCCTGGTGATGGAAGGCGGCGAGGCGATCTTCGATTCCCGCGTCATCGTCGAATACCTCGACACCCTCTCGCCGGTGGGCAAGCTGATCCCCGCCTCAGGCCGCGAACGTGTGGAAGTGCGCACCTGGGAGGCGCTGGCCGATGGGCTGCTGGACGCCAGCATCCTGGCGCGACTGGAAGCCACCTGGAGCGGCCGCAGCGAGGCGCAGCGCTCGCAGCTGTGGATAGACCGCCAGCTCAGCCGCGTGGATGCCGCACTGGCCGCGATGAGCCGGGGCCTGGGCACCAAGGCCCACTGCTGCGGCGTGTACTTCTCGCTGGCCGACGTGGCGGCGGGCTGTGCGCTGGGCTATCTGGATTTCCGCTTCCCGCAGATCGACTGGCGCAGCCGACACCGCAACCTGGCACAGCTGTACGACAAGATCAGCGCACGGCCGAGCTTCCAGGAGTCGAAGCCGCCGACGCCCTGAAGCTGTCTGCCGCGGCCAGCGGCCAGTACAGCTCGAAGACCTTGTGCGGCCAGGGCTGCTCGCCCTTCTCCGCGGCCAGCAGCGAGCCACGCCGGATGAAGTTCAGGTGGTTGACCAGCAACTTCACCTGGCCATCATCGCCGCGGCAGACGATGTGCCGCGCGTCCAGCTGATCCGGGCTGTCCAGTCCGGCGGCCTGCACCAGTTCCTTGAAGGCCATCAGCGTGCCCTGGTGGAAGCGGTAGACCCGATCGGTCTTGTCCGTCACGACCAGTGCTTTCTGGCGTTGGGGGTCCTGCGTGGTGACGCCCGTGGGGCAGGCGCCGGTGTGGCAGGTCTGGGCCTGGATGCAGCCCAGCGCAAACATGAAGCCGCGCGCCGAGTTGCACCAGTCGGCGCCCAGCGCCAGCGCGCGGGCGATGTCGAAGGCGCCGATGATCTTGCCGGCACAGCCCAGCTTGATGCGCCGTCTCAGATCCAGGCCGACCAGGGTGTTGTGCACCAGCAGCAGCCCCTCCTGCAGCGGCGCCCCCACGTGATCGGTGAACTCCAGCGGCGCGGCACCGGTGCCGCCCTCCGCACCATCGACGACGATGAAGTCCGGCAGCAGACCGCTGTGCTGCATCGCCTTGGCAATGCCGAACCACTCCCAGGGGTGGCCGATGCACAGCTTGAAGCCCACCGGCTTGCCGCCAGAGAGCTGCCGCAGGCGCTCGACGAACTGCAGCAGTTCCAGCGGCGTGGAAAAGGCGCCATGGCGCGCCGGGCTGACGCAGTCCACGCCCACCGGCACGCCGCGCGCCGCGGCGATCTCGGCCGTCACCTTGGGGCCGGGCAGCACACCACCGTGCCCGGGCTTGGCGCCCTGGCTCAGCTTCACCTCGATCATCTTCACCTGCGGCTCGCGCGCGTTCTGCGCAAAGCGCTGCTCGTCGAAGCGGCCCTGCTCGTCACGGCAACCGAAGTAGCCTGAACCGATCTCCCAGATCAGGTCTCCGCCATGCACGCGGTGGTGCTCGCTGATCGAACCCTCGCCGGTATCGTGCGCAAAGCCGCCGCGGCGCGCACCGGCATTGAGCGCCAGGATGGCGTTGGCGCTGAGCGCGCCGAAACTCATGGCCGAGATGTTGAACAGGCTGGCGGCATAGGGCTGCGTGCAGGAACTGCCGCCCGCACCGATCAGGACGCGGAAGTCGTGCGTGGGCAGCGCGGTCGGCACGATGGAGTGGTTGATCCACTCGTAACCTTCGGCCTGCACATCCAGCTGCGTGCCGAAGGGGCGCTTGTCCGGATCGCCCTTGGCGCGCTGGTAGACCAGCGAGCGCTGCTGGCGCGAGAACGGCGCGGCCTCGTTGTCGCTCTCGATGAAATACTGGCGGATCTCCGGGCGGATGAACTCCAGCAGGAAGCGCAGATGCCCGATGACCGGGTAGTTGCGCAGCACCGAATGGCGCCGCTGCTGCACATCGTGCAGGCCCAGGCCGCTCAGAAAGAGCAGCAGCAGCGCCAGCTCGCCGCCGCGCCCGAACGCGATCCAGGTGAAGCTGCTCAGCAGCAGGCCCAGGCCGCAGCAGAACCAGGCCAGATAGCGCACGGGGAAGTGCTGATCGATGCGCTGTAGCCAGGCGTGCATGGCGGGCTCCCGGGTGCGAGGGGGGCGCCGATGCTAGCGCGGGTGGGCGACAGAGGGCCTTCGCGGCGCGCGCCGCCGGCCTCCACGGCCCTGACCGACCCGGACCCGCCCCAAAGCCCGCCCGCCGCGCGCCGCGCCCCGGGCTGACACTTCAGTTCATGAGGCGAGGAAGTCCCGCAGCCGCTGCGCCGTCCGCTCGGGCTGCTCCTCGGCCAGGTAGTGGCCGCAGGGCAGGCTCTCGCCGCGCACCGGGCGGGCGCACCGGGCCTGCCACAGCGCCAGCGGATCGAACTGCGCATGCACCACGCCGCGTTCGCCCCACAGCACCAGCAGCTCGCAGGCCAGCTGGCGGCCCGCGTCGCGATCGGCCTGGTCGTGTTCGAGGTCCAGCGCCGCCGAGGCGCGGTAATCCTCGCAGGCCGCGTGCACCGTGGCCGGGTTGCGCCAGCAACGCAGGTATTCGTCGAGCGCTTCTGGCTCGAAGAACGATGCCCCGCCCGAGCCCCAGCCGCCGATCTTCCAGCGCAGGTAGGCGTCCGGGTCCTGGTTGATCATGCGCTCGGGGTGCGGCGCGGGCTGGATCAGGAAGAACCAGTGGTAGTAGGCGCGGGCGAAGGCCATGTCGGTGGCGGCATACATGTCCAGCGTCGGCGCGATGTCCAGCAGCGCCAGCCGCTGCACCGCCTGCGGCTGGTCCATCGCCAGGCGGTGGGCCACGCGCCCGCCGCGGTCGTGCCCGGCCACCGCGTAGCGCGTGTGGCCCAGCGTCTGCATCAGGGCGTGCAGGTCGGCCGCCATCGCGCGCTTGCTCTGCTGGGCGTGGCCAGGCTCATCGGCCGGCTTGTCGGATTCGCCGTAGCCGCGCAGATCGGGGATCACCAGCTGAAAGTGCGGTGCGAGCCGCAGGGCCACACGCCGCCACATCGCCCCGGTCTGCGGGAATCCGTGCAGCAGCAGCAAGGGTGGCGCGCCTGCACTGCCGCCGTGGCGCACGCGCAGCTGCAGCGCGCCCACGGCCATGCGCTGGTCGCTGAAGCCTTCGAAGCGGGGCGTCTCGGCCATGTCGGGGTCTCCTGTTTCCGGGCCAGACGCACTGGCTATACTGCCAACCATAGCGCCGATTTGCTTCCAGCTTGCGGGCGCTCAACAAATGCCGCTAAACAGGACTTCCAACCCGATGTCCTCCCCGGCGGCATCGGGTTTTTTGTTGCTCACATGCCTTCCGTCGGCGTCGTTTCACCCCAGCAGATGCACTTCAGCGAGCCGCTGCCGCTGCGCAGCGGCGCGACGCTGGCCGACTACACGCTGGTCTACGAGACCTACGGCCGCCTCAACGACGACCGCAGCAATGCGGTGCTGGTGTGCCACGCGCTGAATGCCAGCCACCACGTGGCGGGCCGCTACGCCGACCAGGAGCGCAGCGAAGGCTGGTGGGACAACCTCATCGGTCCGGGCAAGCCGCTGGACACCGAGCGCTTCTTCGTCATCGGCATCAACAACCCCGGCTCCTGCTTCGGCTCCACCGGCCCGATGCACGCCCATCCGTCCAACGGCCGACCCTATGGTGCGGACTTTCCGGTGGTGACCGTGGAAGACTGGGTCGACGCGCAGGCGCGCCTGATCGAGCGCCTGGGCATTGCGCAGCTTGCGGCCGTGCTGGGCGGCAGCCTGGGCGGCATGCAGGCCCTGGCCTGGACGATGCGCCATCCGCAGCGCGTGCGCCACTGCTTTGCCGTGGCCACCGCACCCAACCTGTCGGCGCAGAACATCGCCTTCAACGAGGTCGCGCGGCGCGCCATCATCACCGATCCGGATTTCCACGGCGGCCACTTCTATGGGCATGGCGTCGTGCCCCGGCGCGGCCTGCGCGTGGCGCGCATGATCGGCCACATCACCTACCTCTCTGACGACTCGATGGAAGAAAAGTTCGGCCGCGAGCTGCGCGCCGCCGAGCTGCGCTACAGCACGCAGGATGTCGATTTCCAGATCGAGAGCTACCTGCGCCATCAGGGCGACAAGTTCAGCGAATACTTCGACGCCAACACCTACCTGCTGATCACACGCGCGCTGGACTACTTCGATCCGGCGCGAGAGCATGGCGGCGATCTGGCGCGCGCCTTCGCGCCGGCGCGCCAGCACCGCTTCCAGATCGTCAGCTTCACCACCGACTGGCGCTTCTCCCCGGCGCGCTCGCGCGAGATCGTCAAGGCGCTGGTGGACAACCGCATTGCCGTGAGCTATGCGGAGATCGACGCGCCGCACGGGCACGATGCCTTCCTGCTGGACGACGCGCGCTACCACGCGGTGATGCGCGCCGGCTTCGAGCGCGTGGCGGCGGAGCTCTGAGCATGTCCGAGCGCAAGGATCTGGAAGTCATCGCCAGTCTCGTGCCGCAGGGTGCGCGGGTGCTGGATCTGGGCTGCGGCGATGGCGAGCTGCTGGCGCACCTGCGCGACCATCGTGG
Organism: Rubrivivax sp.; assembly: GCA_016790225.1. Next base: position 141,948 of record JAEUOZ010000052.1, on the reverse strand, counting down.
CTGCAGCGGCTACGGCATCGAGATCGCCGACGCCAACGTGCTGGCCTGCGTGCAACGCGGCGTGCAGGTCATCCAGCTCAATCTGGAAGACGGCCTGGCGCTGTTTGCCGATGCCAGCTTCGACGTGGTGCTGCAGCTGGACACGCTGCAGCACGTGCGCAACACGCAGCACCTGCTGCGCGAGACGGCGCGCGTGGGCCGCATCGGCATCGTGAGCTTCCCGAACTTTGCGCATGGGCCCAACCGACTGCGCGTGGCGGCCGGGCGCATGCCGATCTCGCGCGCGCTGCCCTATCGCTGGTTCGACACGCCCAACGTGCGTTTCGGCACGCATGCCGACTTTGCCGAGCTGGCGCGCGAGAGCGGCCTGCGCATCACCGACAGCTTCGGCCTGAACGGCGGGCGCGTGGTGCGCCACTGGCCCAACCTGCTGGCCAGCGTGGCGGTCTTCCGCTTCGAAAAGGCGGCCTGACCCCGCGCCGGCAGCCTTCACGGCTGCGGCCTATCATCGACGCATGACTTCGTCACTGAGCGAGCGCCTGCGCGCGTTGGGATCCGAGCGCATGGCCGGCATGAAGCGCGGCATCGAGAAGGAAAGCCTGCGCATCGATGCCAGCGGCGCGCTGGCCCTCACGCCGCATCCCGCGGCCCTGGGATCGGCGCTGACGCACCCCTGCATCACCACGGACTTCTGCGAATCCCAGCTGGAGCTGATCACCGCGGCCCACACCTCGGCCGAAGCCTGCGCGGCCGAGCTGGCGCAGATCCACCAGTTTGTCGCCCAGACCCTGGGCGACGAGCGCATGTGGGTGGCCAGCATGCCCTGCCAGCTGCCGCCGGACGAAACCATCCCGATCGGGCGCTACGGCGGCAGCAACATCGGCCGGGCCAAGAGTGTCTACCGCATGGGCCTGGGGCTGCGCTACGGCCGGCGCATGCAGACCATCTCGGGCATCCACTACAACTGGTCGCTGCCGGGGCTGGACAACACCGAGTACTTCTCGCTGATCCGCAACTTCCGGCGCCATTCCTTCGTGCTGCTGCGCCTGTTCGGCGCCTCGCCCGCGGTCTGCGCCTGCTTCGTCGAAGGCCGCAAGCACGCGCTGGAGGCGCTGGGCCCGGATACCTTCGGTCTGCCGCAGGCCACCTCGCTGCGCATGGGCCGGCTGGGCTACCAGAGCGACGCGCAGGCCGCGCTGAATGTCAGCTACAACAGCCTGTCGGGCTATGCCGCTTCGCTGCATGGCGCGCTGACCACGCCGCACCCGCCCTACGAGGCCATCGGCGTGCGCAACCTGGGCGGCGAGTACAACCAGCTCGCCACCAGCCTGCTGCAGATCGAGAACGAGTTTTACGGCACGATCCGCCCCAAGCGCACCATCCGCATGGGCGAGCGCCCGCTGCATGCGCTGCGCGAGCGCGGCGTCGAGTATGTCGAAGTGCGCTGCATGGATCTGGATCCCTTCGAGCCGGCCGGCATCAGCGCGCAGACCATGCGCTTCCTGGATGTCTTCCTGCTGCATTGCCTGCTCAGCGACAGCCCGCCGGACACGCCCGAAGAAACCGTGGCGATCGCGCGCAATCAGCACCAGGTGGCCTCGCACGGGCGCGATCCCGCGCTGCTGATCCAGAGCGGCAGCGATCCGGTCTCGATGGCCGACTGGGGCGCGCGGCTGATCGCCGAGTGCCTGCCGCTGGCCGAACAGCTCGATGAGGTGCTGGGCACCGGTTCGCGCTACCGCCAGGCCCTGGAGGCGGCGGCGCAGCAGTGGCAGCAGCCCGAGACCGCGCCCTCGGCGCGCCTGCTGCAGGCCCTGCGCTCGGACTTCGGCGGCTCGTTCCAGGACTTGGTGAAGGCGCAGTCCGAGCAGACCCGGCAGCACTGGCAATCACTGCCGCTGGAGCCCGAGGTGCGCAGCCGCCTGCAGGTGGCTTCGGACGTCTCGCTGCGCGAGCAGCGTCGGCGCGAAGCCGCCGACAGCCTGCCCTTCGAGGACTACCGGCTGCAGTACCTCGCCCCGGAGCGGCTGCTGGTGTGACACGGCCCGTGCCGTCCCGCCAGCCCGGCGAGACCTTGCCGTAAGGCGCTGCCCGTCACAATCCGCGCCATGAGCACCGACAACCCCACCCCGATCGACCCTGCGGGCCTGGAGATCTCACTGCCAGGCGCGCTGGAGCTGTCCCAGCTGGGCCTGGGCACGATGGTCGATATCCGCCAGGCCTTCGAGATCGACATGAAGGGCGCGATTCCCGACACCGTGCACATCCCGCTGTTCGAGGTGAAGCAGCTGCTGGGGCACCCCTTGAGCGAGAACGAGCAGGACATCCTGGATGCCGGCCAGCCCACGCCGATGGACGTGCAGGGCTTCTTCACCACGGTGAACCGGCTGCACCACGGGCGCGATCACATCGTGCTGCTGGTATGCAACAGCGGCCGGCGCAGCCTGTACGCGGCGCAGTTGCTGCGCTCGATGGGCTATCCCAAGACGCTCAGCGTGGCCGGCGGCTTCCAGGCCTGGAAGAAGCTGCAGGCGCCGCCCGCAGGCGGCTGAGGCCCGGCAGCGCGCTGCAGACCAGCGCGCGCGCAAGGCGAAGCAGGCCACGCCGGGCTTGCTTGACCGCCCGAGCGGCGGGCCGGGCGCGGGCCGGCGCTGGGAATGCTCAGAAGGGGATGTCGTCATCCATGTCGTCGAAACCCGTCGACGACTTCTGCGCAGGGGGCTTGGACACGCCGCCAGCGCGCGCTGCAGGTGCGCTGCGGGCCGGGGCACCACCCGCGTCGTCCATGCCGCCGCCCATGCCACCACCCATGCCGCCGCCTTCGCGGCCGCCCAGCAGCTGCATCTCGCTGGCCACGATGTCCACCGTATTGCGCTCGATGCCGTCCTTGTCGGTGTATTTGCCGTACTTCAGGCGGCCTTCGACATAGACCGGGCGGCCCTTCTTGAGGTACTCGCCGGCGATCTCGGCCAGGCGGTCATAGAAGGTGACGCGGTGCCACTGCGTATCCTCGATCGATTCGCCCGAGGCCTTGTCCTTGCGGCGGCTGGAGGTGGCCACCGAGATGGTGCAGATGGCCGTGCCGCTGGGCGCGTAGCGCACCTCCGGATCGCGCCCGCAGTTGCCGATGAGGATGACTTTGTTGACCGAGGCCATGGCGTGCGCTCCTGCTGATGCGGCCTGACCGTCACGCGTGCGGCCAAGCCTGGAAAGATGGGGATGCGGGGATCATAAGTTGCGGCCCCGGTGCCCGCTTCGTCCTTGGGGGCGCCGGCTGACGGGGCCCTTCGCACTGGTCACCCGCGGGGGTGTCAACCGGCTGGGCGGCCGCGGGCGGGCATCATCCTTCGCCCTCCCAGTAGTCCAGGTTGTTCTCGGGCTTCTGCAGCAGTCGCGCGCCCGGGTGAGAGGCGTACAGCTTCCCGGAATCCGGGTAGCCACAGATTTCCGGGCGCTCCTGCGTGCCGATCGACAGATAGGTCAGCGGCGCCTGCGAGGTGTTGATCAGGTGGTGCGGGTACACGGGGCCGGACGGGATGAAGATCACGTCGCCAGCCCGCACCGCGAGCCGCTCGCCGGCAACACGCAGCGTGCCCTCGCCCTGCAGCAGCACGAACATCTCCTCCTGCGCAAGGTGGTAGTGGTAGGGACAGCTCGTGCTCCCGGGCGGCACCGTGTCCACCGAGGCACCCAGCTTGCGCGCCGCCGTGCCCGCCGCCAGCGAGGCAAAGCAGGAGGCGAAGCGGGGCGCGCGCTCCAGCGTCTCGCGCGGGACCTCGTCCCAGTTGCGGATCAACTGCGCGCGCAGTTCGCGGGCCTTCTCGCTGCTGTCGCTCATGCTGGGGGCTCCTTTGTGCCGGCTCGCGCGATGCTCGCAGCAAAGCCGCTCGCGTACCATGCCGGTTGACCATGACCAGCGCCCTTGCCGCCCCTGCGGGCCCCGGCCCGATCCCAGACGCGGTACCTGGGCCCGCGCGCGCGCCCCAGGCCATCCTTCAGGAAGTCTTCGGCTATGCCGCGTTCCGCGGGCAGCAGCAGGCCGTGGTCCAGCATGTCTGCGCCGGGGGTGACGCCCTGGTGCTGATGCCCACCGGCGGCGGCAAGAGCCTGTGCTACCAGGTGCCCGCGATCGTGCGCCACCGGGCCGGCCAGGGCGTGGCCGTGGTGGTGAGCCCGCTGATCGCGCTGATGCACGATCAGGTCGGCGCCCTGGAGGAAGCCGGCGTGCAGGCCGCCTTCCTGAACAGCACGCTCGATGGCGACGAGGCCCGCCGCACCGAGCGCGAGCTGCTCTCGGGACGCCTGGTGCTGCTGTACGCGGCACCGGAGCGCATCCTCACGCCGCGCTTCCTGGCGATGCTCGATTCGCTGCACGAGCGCGGCCAGCTGAGCCTGTTTGCCATCGACGAAGCACACTGCGTGAGCCAGTGGGGCCATGACTTCCGCGAGGAGTATCTGGGCCTGTCGGTGCTGCACGAGCGCTATGCCGGCGTGCCGCGCCTGGCGCTGACGGCGACCGCCGATGCCCACACGCGGCGCGACATCGTCGAGCGGCTGCAGCTGCAAGGGGCGCGCAGCTTCGTGGCCAGCTTCGACCGGCCCAACATCCGCTACACCATCGTCGAGAAGGATAACGCGCGAACGCAGCTGCTGCGCTTCCTGCGGGACGAGCACGAGGGCGATGCCGGCATCGTCTACTGCCAGAGCCGGCGCAAGGTGGAAGAGACCGCCGCCTGGCTGGCCGAGGAAGGCTTCGATGCGCTGCCCTACCACGCCGGGCTGGAAGCCGGCGTGCGGCGCCGCCACCAGGACCGCTTCCTGCGCGAAGACGGCGTGGTGATGGTGGCCACCATCGCCTTCGGCATGGGCATCGACAAGCCCGACGTGCGCTTCGTGGCGCACCTGGATCTGCCCAAGAACATCGAAGGCTACTACCAGGAGACCGGGCGCGCGGGGCGCGACGGCGAGCCCGCGGATGCCTGGATGGCCTACGGCCTGGCCGACGTGGTCAACCAGCGGCGCATGATCGACGAGAGCGAGGCGGAAGAGGAATTCAAGCGCCTGCAGCGCGCCAAGCTGGATGCACTGCTGGGGCTGGCCGAAGCCCACGACTGCCGACGCCTGCGCCTGCTGCGCTACTTTGGTGAAACGCTGGGCTCGGGGGCCGCGGGCGCCGATGAAGCCACCGGCGAGGCGCGCCCGGACGATGCCGGCGCCGTGCTGCGCCCGCGGCCGCTCTGCGGCAACTGCGACAACTGCCTGCAGCCGCCGGCCACCTGGGACGCCACCGAGGCGGCGCGCAAGGCACTGTCGTGCATCTACCGCTTCCAGCAGCACAGCGGGCTGAGCTTCGGTGCCGGCCATCTGATCGACGTGCTGCGCGGCAAGTCCACCGACAAGACGCGCCAGCACGGTCACGAATCGCTGAGCACCTTCGGCATCGGGGCCGAGGTGAGCGATTCGCGCTGGCGCGGCGTGCTGCGCCAGCTGATCGCGCTGGGGCACCTGCGCTCGGAGGGCGAGTACGGCACGCTGGTGCTCACCCCCAGCTCGCGCGAGGTGCTGCGCGGCGGCGTGCAGCTGCTCCTGCGCGTGCCGAGCGAGCCCACGCCGCGCGCCAAGGGCGCGCGCGGGGCCCGCCCGCGGGGCGACAAGCCCCCGCCGCTGCCGCTGGACGACGCCGGGCTGGCGCGCTTTGCCCAGCTGAAGGCCTGGCGCGCCGAGGTGGCGCGCGAGCACAACCTGCCGGCCTACATCGTCTTCCACGACGCCACGCTGGCAGAGATGGCACGCGCCGCGCCAGCCGATCTGGACGCCCTGGGCCGCATCGGCGGCGTGGGCGTGAAGAAGCTGCAGGCCTACGGCGAAGACCTGCTGCGCCTGCTGCGCAGCGACGCCTGAGCGCCCGTGAGCGAAGCCGACAAACCCTCGGATGCGCCGCGCAGCTCGGCCCCCTTGGCAGCTTCCGTGACTGAGGGCCGGATGCTGCGTGTGCGCGGTGCCCGCACGCACAACCTGAAGAACGTCGACCTGGACATTCCCAAGGACGCGCTGGTGGTGATCACCGGCCTGTCCGGCTCCGGCAAGTCCAGCCTGGCCTTCGACACGCTGTATGCCGAGGGGCAGCGCCGCTACGTGGAGAGCCTCTCGGCCTACGCGCGGCAGTTCCTGCAGCTGATGGACAAGCCCGATGTCGATGTGATCGAGGGGCTGTCGCCAGCCATCAGCATCGAGCAGAAGGCCACCTCGCACAACCCGCGCTCCACGGTGGGCACGATCACCGAGATCCACGACTACCTGCGCCTGCTGTTTGCACGCGCCGGCACACCGTTCTGCCCGGATCACGGCGTGCCGCTGCAGGCGCAGAGCGTGGCGCAGATGGTCGATGCCTGCCTGGCGCTGCCCGAAGGCACGCGCCTGATGGTGCTGGCGCCCGTGGCGCGCGAGCGCAAGGGCGAATTCGGCGATCTGCTGGCCGACTTGCAGGCGCGCGGCTATGTGCGCTTTCGCGTCAACGGGCAGGTGCTGGAAGCCGCCGATCTGCCAGCGCTGAAGAAGTCCGAGCGCCACGACATCGACGTGGTGGTGGATCGGCTGCGCGTGCAGCCGGGTGCGCGACAGCGGCTGGCCGAGAGCCTGGAAGCCGCCCTGAAGCTCGCCGATGGGCGCGCCACCGCCTGGGAGCTGGGCGACAGCTCGGCAGGCAGCAGCTCGGCCGGCGGCGCGGCCAGCCCGGACAGCGGGCGCGAACACCCGTTCAACAGCAAGTACGGCTGCCCGCACTGCAGCTACTCGCTGGCGGAGCTGGAGCCGCGGCTCTTCTCGTTCAATTCACCCCAGGGTGCCTGTCCGGCCTGCGACGGCCTGGGGCAGATCACCGATTTCGATCCGCAGCGGGTGGTGGCCTTCCCGGAGCTGAGCCTGGGCGCCGGCGCGGTCAAGGGCTGGGACCGGCGCAACGCCTATACCTACTCGCTGCTGGAAAGCGTGGCGCGCCACCAGCGCTTCGATCTCGAGCAGGCCTTCCAGGATCTGCCCGCCGCGGCGCAGCAGGTGCTGCTGTATGGCTCGGGCAGTGAAGAGATCCCCTTCGTCTACAAGGCCGAAGGCAGCCAGGGCCGCAGCCGCTCCGTCAAGCGCTGGCATCCCTTCGAAGGGATCATCCCCAATTTCCAGCGCCGCTACCGCGAAACCGATTCCGCGGCCGTGCGCGAAGACCTCGCGCGCTACCAGTCCGCGCGGCCCTGCGCGGCCTGCTGCGGCACGCGGCTGCGGCGCGAGGCGCGGCATGTCTTCCTGCAGCCGGCCGAGGCCGCGCCGGGCGAGCGCGGGCGCTCTCTGCACGAGATCGAGCACAGCACCCTGAGCGATGCGCTGGGCTACTTCGGCGGGCTGCGGCTGGCCGGCGCGCGCGCCGAGATCGCCGCCAAGATCCTGCAGGAGATCCACGCGCGGCTGCGCTTCCTCAACGATGTGGGGCTGAGCTACCTCAGCCTGGAACGCAGCGCCGACACGCTGTCCGGCGGCGAGGCCCAGCGCATCCGGCTGGCCAGCCAGATCGGCTCCGGGCTCACCGGCGTGATGTATGTGCTGGACGAGCCCAGCATCGGGCTGCACCAGCGCGACAACGAGCGCCTGATCGGCACGCTGCAGCGCCTGCGCGATCTGGGCAATTCGGTGCTCGTGGTCGAGCACGACGAGGACATGATCCGCGCCGCCGACCATGTGATCGACATCGGCCCGGGCGCGGGCGTGCACGGCGGCCGCGTGATGGCCCAGGGCACGCCGCAGCAGGTGGCCGACAGTGCGGATTCGCTGACCGGCGCGTACCTCTCGCGGCGCCTGCGCATCGCCATGCCGGGTGCCGTGCGGCGCCTGCAGGACAGCGTGGATCCGCGCGTGATCCGCGTGCGGGGCGCGCGCGGGCACAACCTCAAGAACGTCTCGGTGGAGCTGCCGGTGGGCTTGTTCACCTGCGTCACCGGCGTCTCCGGCTCGGGCAAGAGCACGCTGGTCAACGACACGCTCTACGCCGCCGTCGCCCGGCGGCTCTACCAGGCGCACGAAGAGCCCGCGCCGCACGACGACATCGAGGGCCTGGACGCCATCGACAAGGTCATCAATGTCGACCAGAGCCCGATCGGCCGCACGCCGCGCAGCAACCCGGCCACCTACACCGGCCTGTTCACGCCGATACGCGAGCTCTATGCCGAGGTGCCGATGGCACGCGAGCGCGGCTACGGTGCCGGCCGCTTTTCGTTCAACGTGCCGGGCGGGCGCTGCGAGGCCTGCCAGGGCGACGGCGTGGTGAAGGTGGAGATGCACTTCCTGCCCGACGTCTACGTGCGCTGCGACACCTGCGCCGGCCTGCGCTACAACCGCGAGACGCTGGAGGTGCTCTACAAGGGCCTGAACATCAGCCAGGTGCTGGATCTGACGGTGCAGGATGCGCATGCCTTCTTCAGCGCCGTGCCGACGCTGGCGCGCAAGCTGCAGACGCTGCTGGATGTGGGCCTGGGCTACATCCGCCTGGGTCAGAGCGCCACCACGCTCTCAGGCGGTGAAGCGCAGCGCGTGAAGCTGGCGCTTGAACTCAGCAAACGCGATACCGGCCGCACGCTCTACATCCTGGACGAGCCCACCACCGGACTGCACTTCCATGACGTGGTGCAGCTGCTGCAGGTGCTGCACCGGCTGCGCGATGCGGGCAACACCATCGTGGTCATCGAGCACAACCTCGACGTGATCAAGACGGCCGACTGGGTGATCGATCTGGGGCCGGATGGCGGCAGCGCCGGCGGGCAGATCCTGGCCTGTTCGACACCCGCCGAGCTGGCCGCGGCCGCAGAGACGCCGACCGGGCGCTACCTGCGGCAGGTGATGGACCTGCGCTGACCGGGAGCCCGGAAAAACCAAAGCCGCCCACAAGGCGGCTTCGAGACGGCGCTGGCCCCCGAAAGGAAGCCGCTCACGCTTCGCGCAGTGCCCCTTCAGGCGCCGCGCGGCAGGCGTCGATCACTTCAGGTGGGCACCGACCAGCTTGGTCATCTCGAACATCGAGACCTGCGCCTTCTTGAAGACTTCCTTCAGCTTCGCATCGGCGTTGATCATGGTGCGCTTGGCGGCGTCCTGCAGGTTGTGCTTCTTGATGTATTCCCACAGCTTGCGCGTCACCTCGGTGCGCGGCAGCGGCTTGTCACCAATGATCGCGGCGAGTGCGGCGCTGGGCGTGAGTGCCTTCATGAAGGCCGCATTGGGCGTGCGCTTCTTGACCGCGGGGGCCTTCTTGGCGGGCGCGGCGGCCTTCTTGGCCGGAGCCGCCTTGGCGACCGGCTTCGCAGCCGGCTTGGCGACGGCCGCCTTCTTGGCGGGCGCTGCCTTCTTGGCCGGCGCTGCCGCCTTCTTGGCGGGAGCGGACTTCTTCTTCGCAGTGACCATGTGCTTGCATCTCCGATGGAAAGTTAGATGTCGCAACGGGGTGGCCGACACCCTGTCTTCAGGTTCTCTTGGAACCACGGGTGGACGCTTGAGGTCCCGACGAATGCCCAGCGCCCGGTTTGAATTCCAGTGTAGCGGGGAAATCAGGCCTCTCCACTCGGCATTGGACCCTAGGCCGCGCGCGCCGCGCGGGCCTGTTCACTCCTCGCGCGGCCCGCGCTCGCCCCGCGCCTGGCGCTGTTGCGCACGCTGGCGCCGCAGCTCGTTGAGCCGGGCGTCGATCACGGCCAGTTCCACCGTATCGGCCTCGCGCCACTGGCGTGCGCCGCTGCGGGCAGACTGCAGCGTCAGGATGGCGGCATCCGGCCGCCCGCTCCAGAGGTAGGACTCCGCCGTGGCACGCAGGGCCGCCAGCCGGTTGTCCCGCAGCGTCTCGCAGGCCGCGAGCAGCTCCCACAGCGCGGCATCGCGCGGCTCGCGCACGACGCGCGTGCGCAGGGACTGGTGCAGGTTGCGCAAGGCGCCGTCGCCCGCCGCGGCGCCGGTGGCTTCGCGCGCGAGCAGCACGCGGCCCCAGATCAGCACGTCGGGCCGGGCCCAGCCGTCTGCCGATCCGGCGGACGCGGGCGATGGCAGCGGCAGCTCGGTGGGCAGCGCCAGGGCGGCCTCGGCCTGCATCAGCCCAGCCCAGCGGCGCTCGGCCGGGCTGCGCGAGACGCTGTCCAGGCGCACCAGCGCAGCCCGCGTGGCCGCGCCATCCTTCAGCAGCACGGCGGCCAGTGCCGCCGCATACGCTGCGCTGGCTGCCAGCGGCTTGTCGGCCGGCTGGCTGCCGGGCGCCGCCAGGATCGAGCGCAGGTGCGCCACCGAGGGATCCATCAGCACCCGCGCCCGGGCGCGCATCAGCTCGTGCTCTTCGTCGCCGGCCAGCCGCACCGTGCGGTCGATGCCGGCCCGCGCCTGCGCTTCGGCGATGCGTTCAACCGTTAGCGGGTGGCTGCGCAGGTACGGGAAGTTGCCCGCGTCGTTCAGCCGGTAGGCCTTGTCCAGCTTGTCGAACATCGAGGGCATGCCGGTGGCGGAGAAGCCGGCATCGACCATCAGCGCCTGGCCGACGCGGTCGGCCTCGCGCTCCATGTCGCGCGAGAAATTCAGCTGTCCCTGGATCATGGCCGCCTGGCCTCCGGCGATGGCGGCGTTGGCGATGTCGGGGTTGCCGCTGCGCGAAGCGGCGATCACGCCCAGCAGCATGGCCGCCACGCCCAGCGCCGTCTGGCGCCCGGAGCTTTCGATGCTGCGCGCGATGTGGCGCTGCGTCACATGCGAGAGCTCGTGCGCCAGCACCGAGACCATCTCCTCGCGCGCCGTGGTCGCCGCGATGAGGCCCAGGTGCATGCCCACGAAGCCACCGGGCAGCGCAAAGGCATTGATGCTGCGGTCCCGGATGAGGAAGGCATCCCAGGCAAACTGCTGCCGCATCTCGGCATCGATCTCGCCGCGCCGCTCGGCCGCCGCCACCAGCGGCCACCAGTGGCGGTGCAGGTAATCGGTGAGCACGGGGTCATCAAACCAGGCCGGATCGCGCCGGACTTCCTGCCAGATCTGCTCGCCCAGCCGGCGCTCGGCGCCCAGCGGCATGCTGGCACTGACCGTCTCGCCCATTTCGGGCAGCCGCACCTGCGCCTGCGCCGGCTCCAGCCTCAGGCTGGCCAGCGCCAGCACGGCGGCCAGCGTCAGCGCCACGGTGGCCGGCGCCCGGGTGCACCAGGCCCAACGAAAGAGAGATTTCATGCGGTGGAGTTTCAGCCGGTGCCGGGATGCACCGGTCGATATGATGAGGCCGCCGCGTAAAGTTCCTGTTTCCGCCCACTCCGCGCGCACCCCGCGCCCCCTTTGCCGTGACGCTCACCCACTTCGACGCCGCCGGCCGTGCCCACATGGTGGACGTGGCTGAAAAGGACGTCACCCATCGCGTGGCCCGCGCCGCAGGCTGCATCTGGATGCTGCCGCAGACGCTGCAGCGCATCCGCGAAGGCCAGGCCGCCAAGGGCGATGTGATCGGCATCGCGCGCATCGCCGCGATCCAGGGCGCCAAGCGCACGGCGGATCTGATCCCGCTGTGTCACCCCCTGGCGCTCACGCGCGTGGCGGTCGATTTCGAGTGGCTCGACGATCGCCCCGGCGTGCGCTGCCTGGCCCGTGTGGAAACCCTGGGCCGTACCGGCGTGGAGATGGAAGCGCTGACCGCCGTGCAGGTGGGCCTGCTGACGATCTACGACATGTGCAAGGCCGTGGACCGCGGCATGGTGATGGGTGATGTGCGCCTGCTGGAAAAGCTGGGCGGCCAGTCCGGCCACTGGCGCGCCGACAGCGCGCCCACCGACGCCGGATCCGCCGACCCCGCCTGACGCGGCTCAGCCCGGCTGACTTCTGCGGCGCGCACTCGCCCGCGGGGCGGAAAGCCTCAGGGGCTCAGCCCTGCGCAAACTGAACGATCCGGGCCGCTGGCAGCGCGCCGCTGAGCCGGCTGCGCTCATCGCCCGCCTCCAGGCGCACCAGCGTGGGAATGCTGCGGATGCCGAAGCGGGCTGCCAGCTGCGGGTTGCGATCCGTATCGACCTTGACCAGCACCGCGCGCCCGCGCAGCGAGGCCGCCGCCTGCTCGAAGGCCGGCGCCATCGAGCGGCAGGGCCCACACCAGGGCGCCCAGAAGTCCACCAGCACCGGCAACTCGGTGCGGCTGACGTAACGGTCGAAATCCGCATCCGAGAGTTCGATGGGCTGGCCATCCAGCAAGGCGCTGCCGCAGCGCCCGCAGACGGGCTGATCGGCCAGACGCGCCCGAGGGACGCGGTTCTGCGCGCCGCAATGCGCGCAGGCGATGTGGGCGTGTGAGGTGTCGGCGGCTGCGGTCATGCGGTCCAGTTGGGGGCGCCGCGGCACGCGTCAAGAGGGCATCGAGAGGGCGCCGTCAACCCGCCAGCCAGCGCTGTCCGTTATGGCGCGGGGCCATGCGGCGGTCTCAGGCAGCCCGGCTGCCCAAGGGCTATGCTGCAAAGGCCTTCAGAAAGCCGGGCCGGGCCACGCACGAGGCGCCGGCCGGATACCGGGATCGTTGCTGGGCCGGCGCCCGCCGCCGGCAGGAGTGAACGACACATGACATCGTTGGATCTTGCCGGCCCGGCCGGTCAAGCCGATCTGGAAGCCGCCGCATCGCACGAACCGGCGGCCTGCTGGTGCGGCCGGACCTCGCGACGCGGGTTCACCGCGCTGCTCGCGGCTGCGGCGGCCGCGCCCGGCGCGGCGCTGGCCTCGATACCGGAGTGCGAGCGATCCATTTACACCGGTGCGATCCCTGCTGGACAGGTCGAAGGTGCGGCAGCACAGCAGTACCGCCAGATGCTGCGAGAAGCCGATGGCCAGCGCATGCTGGCCGCGCGCGACCATCCGCAGGCGCTTCGCCTGCGCTTCATCGCGGACCGCATCATTCCCTTTGCGCCGGCCTGCAACGAACGGGCCAGCCGCTGGCAGTGGGAAGTCAACCTCATCGGCAGCAACGAGATCAACGCCTTCTGCATGCCGGGCGGCAAGATCGGTTTCTTCCTGGGCATCCTCTCACGCCTGCAGCTGGACGACGACGAGGTGGCGGCCATCATGGGCCACGAGGCGGCGCACGCCCTGCTGGAGCACGCGCGCGAACAGATCGGCAAGAACTTCGTCACCACCGGCGCGCTGCGGCTGGGGGCGGCCATCTTCGGCCTTGGCGACGTCGGCGACATCTTCGCCCAGATTGGCGGCAAGCTGGCCAGCCTGAGCTTCAGCCGCAGCGACGAATCGCAGGCTGATGCCCTGGGGTTGCTGATGTCCGCGCAGGCGGGCTACAACCCGAGAGCCGGCATCAGCCTGTGGCAGAAGATGATGCGCGTGGGTGGCGGCACGCCCATCAAGCTGCTGTCCACGCACCCCACCAACGAGAAGCGGGTGGCCGAGATTCAAGCCCGCCTGCCGCGCATGGAGCCCGTCTTCCGTGCGGCAGCCAAGCCGCCACGCCGCTTCAGCCCGCCCGCCCGCCCTGCCGAGGGGGCCGCGCCCGCGTCGCGGCGCTGACGGCAAGACGCCGCGGCTCGCGCCGCGGTGTGCCAGGAAGGAAAGCGGGCGCTGGACGCCCCGCGCGCAAACCCGGGAACCGGCTGAAGCCGTCAATAGCGGGGCGGCAAGGCGCGCAGCAGCCGCAGTTCACCCGGCCGGGGCTCGACATAGCCGCCGCGCTCCAGCTGCTTGAGCACGCGGCTGACCATTTCTCGCCCGCAGCCGATGCTCTGCGCGATGGCCTTGTGCGTGGGCCGCGGCCGCAGCAGCTGGGTGCCGTCGGCCTGCGGTGTGCTCGACGCCAGCAGGTGCCGGCGCAGGCGGCCATAGACATCCTCCAGCGCCATCTGCCGCGCGCTCAGCGTGGCTTCGCGTGCACGGCGCGTCACCTTGGCCAGCAGTTCGAAGGCGAAGGAGGGGTTCTGCGCCAGGTAGGCCTCGATCGTGCGGCGCGTCACCACCGAGCACAGGCAGGCATCGACCGCATCCACGCTGGCCGAGCGCGGGCCGCCATCGAGGCTGATCTCGCCCACGTAATCGCCCGGGCCGTAGGTGCCGAAGGTGATCTCCTTGTCGCCCAGCGCGCTGGCGCTGTAGGCGCGCAGCCGGCCCGACAGGATGATGAACATCGTCTGGCCGAAGTCCCCTTCGTGGATCAGCACCGCGCCGCGACGAAAGCGCCGCAATTCGCCGCGCTGCGACAGTTCGCGCAGCGCGGGCGTGAGAGCCGGGTGTTCGGTGGGATCGGGCTTGTTCAGTGGGGCAGCGGACATGGGCGTACCAGCCGCGACGTCGGCCCCCTGCAGGGCCTGTCCGCCGCGGGTTCAGGTACCCGCGATGTTACGGTCCTTCGCTGGCCCGGCCATGAGGCCGGCCCCGGCAGCGCACAGGGCGGCGCCGTTGAACTTTTCAGTTCATGCGCAGCGCGCTGAGCATCGGCGGCAGCGTGCCCACGCGGCGCAGCAGATCGCGGATGCTGGGTGCGCCCACCTTGGCGCGGATGCAGCCGATCTGCGTGCGCACCGTGGCCAGGCCCACCGCGAAGCTGTCGGCGATCTCGCGCGGTTCGTCGCCGCGCACCAGGGCCTCCAGCACGCGCGTCTCGGCCGGCGTCAGGCCGTGCGTGCGGGCAAACCATTCGATCGACAGCCGTTGGCAGGCCTCGCGGCGGCCCAGCAGCAGCAGCGTGGCGCCGCTGGGCAGGCCGGGCGCCAGTTCCAGCGGCACGACCGCCACGCTGGCCCGGTGCTCGCCCAGGCCCAGCGTCAGCAGGCGGCGCAGCCCGCGGCGCGAGGCCGCCGCCAGCGCCTCTTGCAAGAGCGCCTCGTCATCGTCACCCTTGGCCGCGATCCGGCCGCCGGGCAGGTGAAGCGGATGGTGATGGTCGATCGCGTCGCGGGCCGCCTGGTTGGCGTACTGCACGCGGCCGTCCTCGCCGATCAGCACAAGGCCGTAGTCGATCTCGTCCAGGCTGCGGGCCAGCCAGTGCGCCAGGGCAGCCGGCGCGGCACCGGCAGCCTCGGTCAGGCCCGGGCGCAGGGCGGGTGACGGCGCGCGTGCGGAAAACTCGATGGTGCTGGGGTTCATGTCGCTGGCTCCTTCTTGAGGCCTGCCGCCTGCGCCGGTGGCGCGGTGCGGTTGGCATGGAGCGAACGTTACGCAGCCCCCCCCGATGCAAGTGGGGAATCTGCCGCCGACGCCTTGTGACTTGTTCACACCGGGCCGCAGCGCGCTTCGACACGCCGCGAGGCCCGCGAACCCGCGGACCTGGCCCTCGTCAGCGGCCTCAGGTGCCGCGCACGAAAGGGTTGCCCGCCCGCTCGCGGCCGAAGCTGCTTTCCGGCCCGTGGCCCGGGATGAAGACGGTGTCGTCGCCCATCGGCCACAGCCGCTGCGTGATGCTGTCGATCAGGGTCTGATGGTCGCCACCGGGAAAGTCCGTGCGGCCGATGCTGCCGGCAAAGAGCACGTCGCCCACGAAGGCGCGACGCGTGTGCGGATCATGGAAGACCACATGACCCGGCGTGTGCCCGGGGCAATGCCTGACGTTCAAGCTCACGCGACCGACAGCCACCGTATCGCCATCGGCCAGCCAGCGCGTGGGCACGAAGCTCTCGGCCGGCGGAAAACCGAACATGCGGCTCTGCTGCGCCAGGCCATCGATCCAGAACTGATCACCCGGGTGCGGCCCGACGATCGGCAGCCCGTCCTCGCGCGCCAGGGTCCCGGTGCCGCCCGCATGATCGATATGCGCATGGGTCAGCAGGATCTGGCGCAGCGTCACCCCCTGGCGGCGCACCGCCTCGCGCAGCCGCGGCAGATCGCCGCCCGGATCCACCAGCGCAGCCTCCAAGGTTTCGTCGCACCACAGCAGCGAGCAGTTCTGGGCAAAGGGGGTGACGGGGATGGTCTGGTAGCGCAGCATGGAGTGGCGTGGGTTCTGGCAACTTAGTGTCAATTTTCGGGGTCTCAGAGCCTGGTTTTGACCGGCGTCAGCCGGTCCGTTGTGCAACAAAGCGTCGAATGCCTCCGCCATGGTTATCCGTCGGGCGTCGTGCCCCAGCCCTCCTAGGTGACGAGTCCTCGCGCCGCGCTGGGTTCTACGAACATGCGCCAAGCAGCTGCCTCCCAAGGCTCCAAGTCGTGCCCTAGTGAGCCGAGCGCCGGACACGGCTGGGTCACTGCTTGGCTTGGATGACGCAATGGCTGCTCGGCAGCGAAAGGAGTCGGTGGCCGCCGATGATCGAACTCACGTTTCCGGCAACATTGCTGTCGTTGAAATCGAATCCGCGCCGCTGTGACGCGATCCGCCCGGAATGCCCTACCCATCGAGCTGCATGGGGCGCGATGCTGACCCATAAACTCGTGGCTTGAAATGGCGGCTTGCTCCCGCTGCATGTCGACGACTCGACCTCACCAGCCAACGAAAGCGACCATCGCGGGTATGCGGTCGTCTGGGAGCTTGGACGTTGACTTCACATTCGGTTCGTCGCGCGCGAAGCCGAACTTGCAAGAGCAGCGCAAGTCACAGGGCGCCTGTCGACGAAAGGGGTGAGCTTCAGGTCCGCCGCACAGTCAAACAGGAACACTTCACTGGGGCATCAAGATGGGCAAACAACGCGAGCTCTACAAGAGCTGGAAGCGAGCCAGAGAGCAGCTGGACGGAGTGTTCCAGCCACCCGAGCATACGGTTGTCGTGCATTACTCGTGCGAGAGCTTCTACGACCGCGATGACAACCCGAAGTCGCCGCGCGTCACTTCAATTGCCGTCCGCAACCTCGATTCGGGTCAGACCAAGTCCTTTTCAATCCATCTCATCGCCGAGCGTCAAGGGCTGCTTGAGAGCATTGAGCAGCACTATGACCAGCTCGAGAAGGAGATGTTGGAGAACTTTTTCGATGCCGTTCGCGAGCGCCCTCACTGTCGGTGGTTGCACTGGAACATGCGTGACGCCAACTATGGATTCGAAGCGCTCGAGAACCGGCTCAAAGCGCTGGGCGGCAAGCCCGTCGCCAGCGTTGCTGAGGACAAGCGCGTGGACCTGTCGCGGATCCTTATCAGCATCTACGGCGTGGGCTATATCGCGCACCCCAGGCTAGAGAGCCTGATGAAGCACAACTCGATTACGGCGCGCGACTTCTTGACGGGGAAGCAGGAAGCTGACGCCTTCGAGAACAAGCAGTTCGTGAAGCTGCACCAGTCGACACTCCGCAAGGTCGATATCTTGGCGAATTTCGCGAGCCGCGCTCACGCCAGGGACCTCAAGACGCTTGCATCCTGGTGGGAGCTCAATGGCCGGTCGCTCAAAGCCTTGGGCGAGTGGCTGAAAGAGCACTGGCTGGTCGGAGCCATCACTGCGGTTCTCGCAGTAGTTGGCGCTGGCGCCCGAGCTTGGCCATGGGTGCAGTCCCTTCTTCAATGAGCGTTGAGGGTCCCTTCGTGCGTAGGAAGTAGGTCAGTCCGCCGCCAACTCGATGTCGGAAAAGCGAAGTTCGCCGCGCTGGGTCTTGATAGCTCTGACGGTCACCTTCTTATTCACCATCGGGCCAATGACATCGTCCACGGCCTGGGACAGCTGACGGACCTCCACCTGGGTGCCGTCTTCGACTTCGACCTTGAGCCAATCCTTGTCGAGGTCCAGGGCGCGAAGCACTCCGCGGAACTCTGCTGGCACTTCGCCAGCAGCGGGGTCGGCTTTGGCCTGCTCGGCCCTTAGAACGCTCGCAAGTAGTGGCCGAGTCGTGTCGTCTAGCGCCACGACAGTGTCGCTGCGCTCCTTGGAGGAGATGACCATCGACTCGAAGCTACCACCAGTCGGCGTCAGATTGCGAATCAGCTTCCTGAACGTCCCCCGGTAGTCGTCTTCCGGCACGAGTTCCTTGCTCGCGTCACCCGTAGCGTCAGTGGCGATGGTCGTCACTACGTCGAGAAACTTTCTACCGATGTCAGCGGCCTCCAGTCGGTCGGGGCTGAACATGTCGAGCTGGCCGTTGACTTTGACGGCCACCGAGAACTGGAAGCTCGCAGGGGCCTCCTGCACCAGCCAGGGTTCGAATGCACTCGAGATGTCTCGGGTCGGCCCGCCGCGCCGGCGCAGAGGCTTGTTGGCCTGCCATTCGACCACCCGAACGAAGATAGCCTGCAGCGTCTTGACCTTATCGACGATGAGTTCCAGCGGAGCTGCGCCGCGGAGAACCTCTCCCCCCTTGACGGCGACAGTGACAGACCCTGGAAGGAAATGGCCAGACATGCGTTGCTTGTCGCGTTCGTTGTAGAGCGTCAGCAGCAAGTCGTCCAGTTGCTCTCGCGCGGCTCCCGTGATCACGGTTCGGGCCAAGCATTGATGTGCAAGCACTTCCGCACGTTCGAACGCCTTGGATTTGTACAAGAGCGACACCGCGCTGACGGCGGTGATACCCAAGGTTCGGGGCTTTGACTCGTCCACGAGGCCCAACGCTGTTTGCTCGGCTTCCGCTGCTTCGCGAAAGAACGCCTCGGCCTGCGACGCCTCTCCCAAGCGCGCGTGCTCATGAGCTCGTGCTGCCAGTTCCTCGCTGCGGCGGTGATGAGTGAGCCAGTCCATCGCTACGCCCTCTCGACGAGGATGAGCCGCGTCTTGAAGCCTACAACGGCAGCGATTGCCGGCTCCGTGCCAGCGCCAGCCCGAGTCTGCTCTTGCTTCTGGCGCAGGCGGGCACGCACTTGCGCAGCAGTGCCATCCGTACCGGACACCTCCAACCTCAGGGCTTCCTCGAGGTCGGCAGGGTCAGTGCCACGAGGCGCGACGTAGTAGTCGGCTCCAGTCTTGGTCTCGGCACGGCCGATGCCGACCAAGCCTTCGAGCTCTTCTACTGCGGCGAACGCCATAACGTACGCGCCGTCCCGCTTGGCGTCATCGGCGTTGTTGTACGAGCGACGCAGCATGTCGTCGACGGGGTCCCACATCACCTCGCAGACCACCGTCTCGCCGTTACTGCACAGCTCGAAGTCCACCGGTGAGGAATGGTGGGCCTCAAGCCTCACCTTGGCGGCATTTGCGTAGCCCTGCAGCTGGTAGGGGTCGATGGGGTGGCGCTCTGCCAAGTCTTCGAATCTGAGGGGTCGCGACATGCCGTCTTCCGGTTCACTGTCTTCGCGACCGAGCCTCCCCGTGCCGCGGACTCATAGGCAGGCTACGAGCCAGCAAGCACTTTACCGCGCAAGCCCTCCGTCGCAGCATAGGCGTAACCGGAGTGGGCGCTGCGCATCCAACGACTGGCCGCGCGGCTTCCTTGCGTAGTGATGGTCAACTCGGCTCCTGACGCGGCTTCACGCCGGGCTTCTATGCGAGCGCCCCGAACGACCGGTGTGTGTACAAGCTGTCGTTCGCTGGCTCCGTCCCGAGTGTCTACTTTCAGTCTGACTCTGCCAAACAACCCCGGCAGCCCGATCGCCCGGAGTCGCGCTCCGGTTGCGAAGCTGATGTCTGGGCAGGCTGTCCGCAGAACCGACGGCCCAGGTTCACGGCGTCGAAGCGTCGACACCCGCGCGCTGGCCTGGGCGGCCACGGGGTTCCAGGGCGGCGTGTGGTGCCGTCACGCCGCGCCCCGCGTGCCACAACAGACCGCACCTTTTCCCTACCCTTGCGTCCCTTTCGGCGCGTCCCCTCTTTCCTGCGTCGCTTCTACCGCCTCCACTCTCCCCGTTCAGCGCCGCTCCTTCGTTGCAAAGCCGACGATGGCCTGCGTCACGGCCTCGGCTTCCGGCTCGTGCAGCAGGTCGTGGAGCGCCGCATCGATGATGCGCAGGGTCTTCTCGGTGCTGGCGGCCTTGGCGTGCAGCGCGCGGCTGCCGTCGGGCGGGGTCACCGTGTCGGCGCTGCCGTGCAGGATCAGCAGCGGCTGGCGCAGCTGCGCGAGCTGCGGCTGGATGTCGTCGATTCCGGTCAGCAGGGTGGCCACGGTGCGGGCGGGCAGCTTGTCGCGGGCGATCAGCGGGTCGGCGACCAGCGCAGCTTGTGCGCCGGGGTCTCGCAGCACCTTGGTGGGGTCCAGCGGCTCCAGGCCCAGCCCGGGCGCCAGGGCCGAGAGCGTGCGCACGACGCCGAGTTGCACGCCGCTCACGCCCGGCGGGCGTTGCAAGGCCGCGCTGCTGATCACGACGCCGGCCAGCGCCTGGGGCCCGCTCGCCGCCAGGTGGGTGACCACCAGGCCACCGAAGCTGTGGCCGTGCAGCAGCAGCGGCACGCCGGGCCAGCGGCGCGCGGCTTCCTTCAGGGCTTGTTCGACATCGCCGGCCGCCTGCGCGACCGAGTCGATGCGCTGGCGCGCGCCGCCCGATCCAGCGTGCCCGCGCTGATCCTGCGCCAGCATCGCCACGCCCTGCGCGTTGAGCGCCTGCGCCAGGCCGGCGTAGCGCCGCGCGTGATCACCCAGGCCGTGCACCACGACCAGCGCGGCCCGCACGGGGCTGCCCTGTGCGGGAGCCCAGGCGTAGCCCTGCAGGCAGTTGCCGTCGGTGGCTGTTGCGCGGTAGGCCGTGAAGGCCCCGGTGGGCAGGGCGCCGCCGCAGTCGCTGGCCACGGGGCGGGCGCCGGTCTGCACCGCGGCAACGGCGGCCACCGTGGCAGCGAGGCTCAGCGAGAGCAGCACGATCAAGGACTTTCGCATGGCGGTCTCCTGGGTTGAAAGCGGGGTCGGACAAGTGGCGTCGATGGCCAGAGGCGATTGTTTTTGGAACCCGTGCGGTGATAAATACGCAGGTCTACACTTCACTGGTCACTTCAGAGATATCAAAACTCATGACGCTGGAGCAGTTGCGCGTGCTGGTGAAGGTGGTCGATGCCGGCAGCTTCACCACGGCGGCCGATGTGCTGGGTGTGCAGCGCAGCCACGTCAGCCGCGTGATCGCGCAGCTGGAGGCCGAGCTGGGCGTGACCCTGCTGGAACGCACGACGCGCCGGCAATCGGTCAGCGAAGCCGGGCGCGCGGTCTACGAGCGCGCCGTCGGCGTGCTCGCCGCCATCGAGGACACCGTGCGCGTCACCCAGGACATGCGCGCCCAGCCCCAGGGCCATCTGCGCATCACCTGCGGCGTGGCCTTCGGCATCGCGGTGCTCAGCGGCTGGGTCGAGACCTTCCTGGCGCGCCACCCGCAGTGCACGGCCGAGATCGAATACGCCAGCCGCGAGCTGGATCTGGTGCACGAAGGCTTTGACCTGGCGATCCGCGCCGGCCCGCTGCCGGATTCGCGCCTGGCCGCGCGCCGCCTCGGGCGCTTCGACTACGGGCTGTTTGCCAGCCCGGCCTATGTGCAGCGCTTCGGCCTGCCCGCCACGCCCGAGGCACTGAGCGGGCACCGGCTGGTGGTCTTCACCGGCGACAGTGCACGCACCGGCGCCTGGATGCTGCAGCACCCGCAGCAGCGCGAGCCGGTGCGCGTGGCCGGCCCGGCGCAGCTGCGCGTGAATGCCGGTGCCGGCGTGCGCAGTGCGCTGCTGGCGGGGCTGGGCATCGGGCAATTGCCGCAGCCCGCGGCCGCCGAGCTGCTGGCCGATGGGCGGCTGCAGCCGGTGCTGCTGCCCTGGCAACCGCCCGCGGTGGAGGTTTTTGCGGTCTACCCCAGCAACCGCTACCTCACGCCGAAGGTGCGCGCCTTCGTCGACCTGGCGCTGGAGCTGTTTCCGGATTCGCGCGCCGGGTGAGGCGCCCGGGCGCGTCCGGCGCGTAGAGGGCCAGCGCCGCCGAGAGCCGCTCGCGCACGGCCTCCCGCAGGCTGGCGGGCGCCAGCACCGTCACTTCGGGCCCCTGGCGCAGCAGGTCCATCACCAGCTCGGTCTGGTTGACGTAGGGCAGCCGCAGTTCCCAGCTGCCGTCCTCACGCCAGTGGCCCTGCTGTTCGGGGTGCCACTGCTCGCGGCTGATCCAGCGCGCCGCCTGCGGTGCAAAGCGCAGGCGCGCCCAGCGCCGCCGGCCGCCCGCGTAGATGCCGTAGCCGGCGTCCATCTGCGCGCGCACTGTGGCCAGCGCCAGCTCGTGTGCGCGGGCCGGCAGCAGCGCGGCCTCTTCGATGGCGTCCAGCGAAAAGCGGCGCAGCGCCTGCACGCGGTGGCACCAGGCATCCAGGTACCAGGTGTTGCGGTGGTGCACCAGGCGCTGCGGCGAGACCTCGCGCTCGCCGCTTTCGCCGCGCCCGCGCGTCAGATAGCGCAGGTGCAGGCGCTGGCGCTTCATCAGCGCCTCGCCCACGCGCTCGAAGCAGCGCGCCGCCACAGGCCGTCGGGCTGCGCTGATGATGCGCACCCGCTGCGTCAGCGCTGGCGGGCCGGCAGCCTCATCCGGCGAGCCATCGGCCAGCAGCGCGTGGATGCGTTCCAGCAGCGGCTGCAGGTGCCGGCTGAGCAGGCCATCGCTGTCCAGCTCGGCCAGCAGCTGGTGCGCCATCAGCAGCGAGTACAGCTCGCGCTCGCTGAACCACATGCCGGGCAGCTCGTGCGCCTGGCCGCGCGCCGCGCCGGCCGGGCTGGCGAAGCGGTAGCCGTTGGCGAAGCGGTCGTACTCGATCGGCGCGCCCAGGCGGCTGCGCAGGTATTCGATGTCGCGCCACAGCGTCGCGCGCGAGACCTCCAGCGCCTCCTGCAGTGCCGCGAACGAGACCTGCCCGCGGTGGCGGATCAGGCGTTCGATCTGGTAGAGGCGTTCGGTGCGGTCCATGGCGGGCGGGCCCTTCACAGCGATGACCCGATTGTGATGCGGGTGTCTCATCTCCTGAGACACCCCGCGTTGAGACTGGCTGTGCCGGGGACGTCCCGGTGATGACCGCAAGCCCCCGGAGCCCGCCATGACGCAGATCGCCCTGCCCCTGAACCTGCCCGCCCAACCGCTGCCAGCCCGCGAGGCCGCCACCGCCGGCTCCTTCGAGACCGTCGGCTTCGAGATCGGCTGGGATCACGCGCACCACCGCCTCACGCCGCCGGCCGAACACCTGCACGGCATGAGCCCGGTGCGGCAGGGCTGGGAAGCCGGCCGAGCCGCCTTCGGCACGCGCACGCTGAAGCCCGCTCCTGCGGTACAGCGTTGGCTGGCGCTGCGCCTGCAGGCCTGGCGGCAGGGCGTGCCCTTCGAGGACGTGATGCTGAGTCCGCGCTACCTGGCGCAGATCGAGGCCACGCACTGCCCGGTGACGCGCGAGCCGCTGAGCGCGGGCGATGACGATGCGGGCGCGGCCGTGCTGATGCGCCTGGATCTGGACAGCGCCTACGCTGCGGGCAACCTCGTCATGGTCAGCCGCCGCGTGCTGCTGGCGCGCGGACAGGCCGATGCCTCTGCCGTCGCGGCGCTCGCGCGGCGGGTGCAGGAGGAGGGCCGGCCGCAGCTGGCCGGGCTGGATGCCACCCAGTGGACGCGCCTGGCCGCGCTGCTGAGTCTGGCCGTCGAGTCGCCGCATGCCGCCCTGGCCTGCCGTCCGCTGGCCGTGCTGGCGCCCAACCGCGTGCGCCTGTTCAATCCGGTGCAGGCGCTGCAGACGGTGATGACCCAGCTCTTTCTGGGTGAGGCCTATGCGCGGCGCATGGCGGCGCTGGGCACGCTGATGCCCGATGCCGATGCGCGCCGCTGCTACTTCCTGTTCATGAATGCGATGCTGGCACGGCGCCTGGCGCTGGGCTGGAGCGCCGAGCGGGCCCGCGTGCGCCAGGGCCTGGAAGACGCCTGGCTGCACCCGGTGATCCAGCGCCGCTGGGAACAGCTGGCCCTGCGCCTGCGCCGCAGCGATTGCGAGCGCATCGTGCGGCTGGCCGTGCAGCGCGGCCTGACCGGGCAGGCCCTGCGCTGGCTGGACGCTTCAGCAGCCGCCGAAGGCTGGCGGCTGGAGTGCACGTCCGCCGCCGCAGCGTCGGCGCCGGGGGTGCCGCAGGACGCTCAGCGCGGCAGCACGAAGGTGGATTTCTCGCGCAGGCTGCGCGCCTCGTCCTCGACCGACGCCTCACGCTCGATGCGGAAGTGGATCTCGTGCGCACCGGGCTTTTCGGTCTGAGCCGTTTGGGCCGGCACACGCAGCGCCACGGTCACCCAGCGTGCCTGCGTGGGCTCCACCACGGCGCTCACCGGCGTGCTCAGCGCCAGGCCGTTCAGGCCTTCGGCCTCGATGCGGTAGGTCTGGCGGCGCTCGGTGGCGTTCATCAGCTGCAGGCGGTAGACGTTCTCCACCTGGCCGTCTTCGACGATGCGCGCCAGCGTCGCACGATCGCGCACCACGTCCACCTTGAAGGGCATGCGGTTGAAGAGGCTGATGCCCACGGCCACGGTGATCAGCACCAGCACGGCGCTGTAGACCAGCACCCGCGGGCGCAGCACGCGCCGCATCAGCTGCCGCTGATCCAGGCCTTGCGCCATGCCGTTCTGCGTGTCGTAGCGGACCAGCCCCGTGGGCTGGCGCAGCTTGCGCATCACGCCGTCGCAGGCGTCCACGCAGGCGGCGCAGCCGATGCACTCGTACTGCAGCCCCTTGCGGATGTCGATGCCGGTCGGGCAGACCTGCACGCACAGGCCGCAATCGACACAGGCGCCCAGGGCAGCCTCTGCGCCCTGGCGGGAGCGGGCGCCGCGCGGCTCGCCGCGCTGGGTGTCGTAGGTGATGATGAGCGTGTCCTTGTCGAACATCGCGCTCTGGAAGCGGGCATAGGGGCACATGTACTTGCAGACCTGCTCGCGCAGGAAGCCGGCATTGCCATAGGTGGCCAGGCCGTAGAAGAGCACCCAGAAGCTCTCCCAGCCGCTGAGGCTGGCCGTGCTGACCGCGGCGGCCAGTTCGCGTACCGGCGTGAAGTAGCCGACGAAGCTGAAGCCCGTGAACAGCGCCAGGGCCACCCAGGCGGCCTGCTTGCCGCTCTTGCGTGCGAGCTTGGCGCCGGACCAGGGCGCAGCATCCAGCTTCATGCGCGCCGGTCGGTCCCCTTCGATGCGGCGTTCGATCCACATGAACATCTCGCTGTAGACCGTCTGCGGGCAGGCATAGCCGCACCACAGGCGGCCGGCCACGGCGGTGAAGAGAAACAGCGAGTACGCCGACAGCAGCAGCAGCGCCGTGAGGTAGATGAAGTCCTGCGGGTACAGCACCAGGCCGAAGATGTAGAAGCGGCGCGCTTCCAGATCGAACAGCACCGCCTGGCGGTTGTTCCACACCAGCCAGGGCAGGCCATAGAAGACCAGCTGCGTGAGCCACACGAAGGCCCAGCGCCACTGCACGAAGCGGCCCTTGACCGAGCGCGCATAGATCTTCTGGTGTGCCGCGTACAGCGACACTTGCTGCGGATGTGACGCGGCGGCTTCGTTCGGGCTGGGGCTCATGGCGGTCTCTGGGGGTGATGTCTCAATATAAGCATTGGGCGATATAGCGCGGCTGACGCGCATCAAGGCCGGCGAAAGCCTTCGCGCTCACGCCGCGCCCTCTTCGCCGATCAGCACGCGCGTCTCGCCCACGAAGCGGTGCGGCGGAACTTCCAGGTTGGAGGGCGCGGGCTTGTTGCGATAGACGCGCCCGGCGCCATCGAAGCTGGAGCCATGGCAGGGGCAGAAGAAGCCGCCCGGCCAGTCGGCGCCCACGCTCGGGTTGGACGTGCCAGCCGGCAGCGCGGTGGGCGAGCAGCCCAGGTGCGTGCAGATGCCCACGGCCACGAAGATCTCCGGCCTCAGCGAGCGCGTCGGGTTGGTGGCTGCGGGTGGCTGCTGGGGCTGCCGGGAGGCGGGATCCGCCAGCTGGTCGTCATGGCCCTGCAAGGCCGCCAGCATCTCGGGCGTGCGCCGCACCACCCAGACCGGCTTGCCGCGCCACTCCACCGTCTTCATGCCGCCGGGCGGGATATCGGCGATGTCCACCTCCACCGCGGCCCCCAGGGCCTTGGCACGCTCGCTGGGCGCAAGGCTCGAGACAAACGGAACCGCCGTGGCCGTGGCGGCCATGCCGCTGGCGCAACCGCAGGCCAGCAGCCAGAAGCGGCGCTCGGGATCGGCGGCAGGCGCCACCACGGGAGCGGCAGCGGGCAAGAGGGGCGAAGGGGTCGAAGGGGTCGAAGGGGTCAAGGGGGCGTCCATGAAGCTTCCTGGCAGGCGCCCGGCATGGGCGCGCGATGCCGCCTTTCTTCAAGACGCGTGCCAGCCGGCGCATCGCCGCCCACGCGCCCTGCCGGGCGTGCCTTCGGCAGCCTCACCCAGCGGGCGCTGCTCGGTACGGGCCCTGTGCCGACGCGGCGCCGGCCACGGCAGCCCCAGGCGGCGTTGGCTGCGTCGACGGCGGCCGGCTGACCCCGCTGCGGATTGACCCGCCGTGCCTTGACATGACACAACTGGCAGCAGCTGCCATTGCTGGCACGATCGCGCATGCCTCGCCTCGACCCAGCCGGCGCCCGGTTGCCCCCTTCAGCGCACCCTGCTGCGACGGCTTCGCTGCTTCCGGAACTGGTCTCCTACCTGGAAGGCCTGCCTGAACCGCACATCCTCTTCGATCGCGGCTACCGCATCGTCGCGGCCAATGCGGCATACCGGCGCCAGTTCGGCCACCCCGCGGCCGCGGCCGATGCGGTGCTGGGGCGCTGCTGCTACGAGGTCTCGCATCACTTCGACCGCCCCTGCGATCAGGCCGGCGAGAGCTGCCCGCTGACGCGCTCGCTGGCCAGCGGGCAGCGCGAGCGCGTGCTGCACCTGCACCACACGCCCACCGGGCAGGCCTACGTGCAGATCGAGCTGACGCCGCTGCGCAACGCGGCGGGCGAGGCGGCCTGGTTCATCGAGAAGATGGAACCGCTGCGCGTGGCGCAGGGCAAGCCGGCCGCTCAGGGCCTGATCGGGCGCAGCCCGGCCTTCCGCGCCATGCTGGAGCAGGTGGCGCGTGTGGCCCCTTCCGAAGCCAGCGTGCTGCTGCAAGGCGAATCCGGCACCGGCAAGGAGCTGGTCGCGCGCGCGCTGCACGAGGCCAGCCCGCGTGCGCCGCAGGCCCTGGTGGTGGTCGACTGCGCGAGCCTGCCGGAAACCTTGTTCGAAAGCGAGCTCTTCGGCCACGAGCGGGGCGCCTTCACCGGGGCACATCAGGCACGCCCCGGCCTGGTGGCCGCTGCAGCCGGCGGCACGCTGTTTCTCGATGAGGTCGGCGACATCCCGCTGGTGATGCAGGTGAAGCTGCTGCGCCTGCTGGAAAGCGGCACCTACCGGCGCGTGGGCAGCAGCGAGCTGCGGCATGCGGATCTGCGCGTGGTGTCCGCCACGCACCGCGACCTGGATGCGCTGATCCGCCAGGGGCGGTTTCGCGAGGACCTCTACCACCGGCTGAGCACCTTTCCGATCCGCCTGCCGCCGCTGCGCGAACGCCGCGAGGACATCCCGCTGCTCGCCGAGGCGCTGCTGTCGCGCCTGGCGCCGCGGCGTGGCCTGAGCCTGGCGCCGGCCGCCCGCGCGCGGCTGCTGGAGCATCCCTTTGCCGGCAACGTGCGCGAACTGCGCAATGTGCTGGAGCGCGCCATCGTGCTGTGTGACGGGCGCGAGGTCGGCCTGGACGGCGTGGAGCAGGCACTCGCCCTGGGCCGGCCGCTGGCTGCACCACGGACCGAGCAGGCGCCCACGGCCGTCGAGCCCGAGGGCGCCTCACCCGGCCTGCTGCAACAGGCCGAAGCGGCGGCGCTGCGCCGGGCGCTGGCCGCCCATCAGGGCAGCCGCGAAGCGCTGGCGCGGCAGCTGGGCATCAGCCTGCGCACGCTCTACCGCAAACTGGGCCAGCTTCGCAGCTGACGCAAGGCTCTCGCGGCGCCTGGAGGCGAGCGCGGCGCCACGCGCCTAGAGCTTGAAGCCGTAGTCGATGGTCAGCGGCGCGTGATCGGAAAAGCGCTGCGCGAGGTAGATCGCGGGGACCTGAGCCTTGGCTGCAATCGCCGGCGTGGCGATGTGGTAGTCGAGCCGCCAGCCCACGTTCTTCGCCCAGGCCTGTCCGCGGTTGCTCCACCACGTGTACTGCTCCGGCTGGTCGTTGAGGCGGCGAAAGACATCCACCAGGCCCGCTTCGCCGAACAGCTGATCCAGCCAGGCACGCTCTTCGGGCAGGAAGCCGGAGTTCTTCTGGTTGCTCTTCCAGTTCTTCAGATCGATGGCCCGGTGCGCGATGTTGATGTCGCCCACGAGCACAAATTCCCGCTCGGCCTTCAGGCGCATCAGGTGCGGATGGATGCGCGCCAGGAAGCGGAACTTGGCCGCCTGGCGCTCTTCGCCGCTGCTGCCGCTGGGGAAGTAGCAGCTGATCACGCTGAGCTTGCGCCGCGCGGTGTCGAAACGCGCCTCCACGTAGCGGCCCTCGGCATCAAATTCCTCGTCGCCAAAGCCGGTGATGACCTGGCTGGGCGCCTTGCGGCAGTAAAGGCCCACGCCCGAGTAGCCCTTCTTCTGGGCACAGTGGAAGTAGCCCCGCAGCGCACCCAGCTGGTCGAAGCGGCCGTCCAGGATGTCAGCCTGCGCCTTGACTTCCTGCACCCCCATACAATCGATTTGCGCGCTGTCGGCCCAATCGACAAAGCCCTTGTCGGCCGCGGAACGGATGCCGTTCAGGTTGAGCGTGACCAGTCGAAAACCCACGGGAACTCCTGCTATGAACGGCACCGCGTCCGACGCCCTGGCGCTCGAATTCGTCAAGTTCTCGGTCGAGGCCGGCGTGCTGCGCTTCGGCGAGTTCAAGACCAAGGCGGGCCGGCTTTCTCCGTACTTCTTCAACGCCGGGCTGTTTGACGACGGCGCCAAGCTCGGGCGCCTGGCGGAATTCTATGCACGCCGCCTGCTGGCTTCGGAACTGCCCTTCGACATGCTCTTCGGCCCGGCCTACAAGGGCATCACCCTGGCGTCCGCCGTGGCCGTGGAACTGGCGCGTCGCGGACGCAACGTGCCCTACGCCTACAACCGCAAGGAAGCCAAGGATCACGGCGAAGGCGGCACGCTGGTCGGCGCCAAGGTGGCCGGCCGCGTTCTGATCATCGATGACGTCATCTCGGCCGGCACCTCCGTGCGCGAATCGATCGCCCTGATCCAGGCCGCGGGGGCCCAGCCCTGTGGCGTGGCCATCGCCCTGGACCGCCAGGAAAAGGCCACCGAGAACGGCGCCGACGTGCCGCACTCGGCGGTGCAGTATGTGCAGCGTCAGCTGGGCCTGGCGGTCTCGGCCATCGCCACGCTGGAAGACCTGCTGCAGTTCCTGGCCATGGCCGACGACCCTGCACTGGGCGGTTATGCGTCTGCGGTGCGCAGCTACCGCCAGCGGTACGGCGTGTGATGCGCGCCAGCGCGTACGGCAGCCGATGACTCACTGGCCCCCGCTGCTGCCCGCACCTGCGCGGACCTTGCAAGCCGGCGGCAGGGCTGAGCGGTCAACGGCCCGTGCGGGCGCTCTGCTGCTGACGCGCCGGGGTGTGCTCAGTCTGGCCGTGCTGCCGGCCATCGCCGCAGCACAGGGCGCGGGCGGCATCTACTCCTGCGTGGACGAGCGCGGGCGCCGCATCACCTCGGACCGCCCGATCCCGGAGTGCAACACGCGCGAGCAGCGCGTGCTCAACCAGGACGGATCGCTCAAGGCCGTGCGCCCCCCGGCGATGAGCGCCGAAGAGCGTGCCGAGCTGGAAGCGCGCGAGCGCAAGGCCGCCGAGGCGCGCGCGGCGCAGGCCGATGCGGCACGGCGCGACCGCAACCTGATGCAGCGCTACAAAACCGAGGCCACGCACCAGCGCGCCCGCGAAGCGGCGCTGGATTCCGTGCGGGTGGCCCAGAGGATCACGCAGAACCGCCTGGTCGACCTCCAGCGCGAGCGCAAGCCGCTGCTGGACGAGCAGGAGTTCTACAAGGGCAAGCCGCTGCCGGTGCGGCTGAAGAACCAGCTGGACGCCAATGACGCGGCCTTGCTGGCGCAGCGCGATGCGGCCGCCGGACAGCAGACCGAGATCGAGCGCATCAACCGCATCTACGACATCGAGCTGGAGCGCCTGCGCCGCCTGTGGGCGGGCGCCACGCCAGGATCGCTGGGGCCGCTGCAGGCACCGCGGCCGCCCCAGGCGGCCGCCAGCGCCGCCTCCGCCGGGACTGCCGCCCTCAAGCCCTGAAATCAGCCCTGAGACCGGCCCTGAAGCCGGCCCCGAAACCGGCCCGGATGGCGGCTCAGCCCAGCTTGCGCCGCAGCAGTTCGCTGGCCTGCGCCGGGTTCGCCTTGCCCTTGCTCGCCTTCATCACCTGGCCGACCAGCGCGTTGAAGGCCTTGTCCTTGCCGGCGCGGAATTCCTCCACCGAGCGCGCGTTGGCCGCCAGCACCTCGTCGACGATGGCTTCCAGCGCGCTGCTGTCGTTCATCTGGCGCAGGCCCAGGGTCTCGATCAGCCCGTCGATCGAGGCGCGCGCATCGCCTTCGGCCGCCACAGCGGCTGAGGCCGATCCGGCTGTCCAGCGGGCGTCGAAGATCTGGCGCGCGCCATTGTGGGACACCGTGCCGTCGGCCACGCGCGTGATCAGCGCGGCCAGCTGCGCGGGCGTCACCGGGCTGCCGGTGATCTCCCGCGCTTCGGCATTCAGCCGTTTGCTGAGTTCGCCCATCAGCCAGTTGGCGGCCAGCTTGGGCTGCCCGCAAACCTCACGCACCGCCTCGTAGAAGCGGGCGAAAGGCAGGCTCTGGGTCATCATCGCCGCGTCGTAAGCCGGCAGGCCGTCTTCACGCACGAAGCGATCGGCCATCGCCGCCGGCAGCTCCGGCATCGAGGCCCGCACCGCATCGACCCACGCGCCCTCGATCACCAGCGGCGGCAGATCGGGATCCGGGAAATAGCGGTAGTCGTGCGCGTCTTCCTTGCTGCGCATCGCCCGCGTCTCGCCGGTGTCCGGGTTGAACAGCACCGTGGCCTGCTCGATCGACAGGCCATCCTCGAGCCGGTCGATCTGCCACTGCACTTCGAAATCGATCGCCTGCTGCAGGAAGCGGAAACTGTTGAGGTTCTTCACCTCGCGCCGGGTGCCGAAGGGGGCGCCGGGCTTGCGCACCGAGACATTGGCATCGCAGCGGAAGCTGCCTTCCTGCATGTTGCCGTCGCAGATGCCCAGCCAGACCACCAGCCGGTGCAGGGCCTTGGCGTACTCGGTGGCCTCGGCCGAGGAGCGCATGTCGGGTTCCGTCACGATCTCCAGCAAGGGCGTGCCGGCGCGGTTGAGATCGATGCCGGATTGCCCGTGGTAATCCTCGTGCAGGCTCTTGCCGGCGTCTTCTTCCAGGTGCGCGCGCGTCAGCCGCACGCTGCGCGGCCGCCCGTCGAGCAGGAAGTCCACCTGGCCGCCTTGCACCACCGGCACCTCGTACTGGCTGATCTGGTAGCCCTTGGGCAGATCGGGATAGAAGTAGTTCTTGCGCGCAAAGACCGACAGCGGCGCGACCTGCGCGCCCACCGCCAGGCCGAAGCGGATGGCTCGCTCCACCGCGCCGCGGTTGAGCACGGGCAGGGTGCCGGGCAGCGCGAGATCCACCGCGCAGGCCTGCGTATTGGGCGGCGCGCCAAACTGCGTGGCCGCGCCGCTGAAGATCTTGCTGCGCGTGGACAGCTGGGCGTGCGTCTCCAGGCCGATGACGACCTCGTAGCCGCGGATGAGAGGGCTGGGCGTGGGCATGGTGTCGGTTCAGCCGGCGTGGGGGGCGGGGCGGCGCAGATGGGTGTCGGTGACCTGCTGCAGCGCGTGGGCGGCGTGCAGCAGCTGGCCTTCGGCGAAGTAGTTGCCGATGAGCTGCAGCCCCACCGGCATGCCCGCCGCGCCGAAGCCGGCCGGCACACTCATGCCGGGCAGGCCGGCCAGGCTCGCCGGCAGCGTGAAGATGTCGGCCAGGTAGGCCGCCATCGGATCACCACCTTGCTCGCCCAGGCGCCAGGCCACGGTGGGCGCCACCGGCCCGGCGATCAGGTCGCACTGGCCGAAGCAGGCCTGGAAGTCGTCGGCGATCATGCGCCGCAGCTTCTGCGCCTGCAGGTAGTAGGCGTCGTAGTAGCCGTGGCTGAGCACGTAGGTGCCGATCATGATGCGGCGCTTGACCTCGGCGCCGAAGCCTTCCGCGCGCGTCTTGCGGTACATGTCCGCCAGATCGGCGTACTGCGCCGCCCGGTGGCCGAACTTCACGCCGTCAAAGCGGCTGAGGTTGGAGCTCGCTTCGGCCGGCGCGATGATGTAGTACACCGGGATCGACAGCTCCGTGCGCGGCAGGCTGACATCCACCAGGGTGGCGCCCAGCCGCTCCAGCTCGCGCAGCGCGCCGCGCACCGCGGCTTCGACATCGGCATCCAGGGCTGCGGGAAAGAACTCGCGCGGCAGTCCGATGCGCAGGCCGGCCAGCGGCCGTGCCGCGTCGGCCCCTTCGCGCGGCTGGCGCATCAGGGCGGCAAAGTCCTGGGGCGGGCGCTGCACGCTGGTGGCGTCGCGCTCGTCGAAGCCGCTCATCGCCGAAAGCAGCAGCGCGCAGTCCTCGGCGCTGCGCGCCATGGGGCCGGCCTGATCCAGGCTGGACGCGAAGGCCACCATGCCATAGCGTGAGCACAGGCCGTAGGTCGGCTTGATGCCGGTGATGCCGCAGAAGCTCGCGGGCTGGCGGATCGAGCCGCCGGTGTCGGTGCCGGTCGCCGCGGGCAGCAGGCCGGCAGCCACTGCAGCGGCGGAGCCACCCGAAGAGCCGCCCGGCACGCGCTGCAGATCCCAGGGGTTGTGCACCGGCCCGAAGGCCGAGTTCTCGTTGGCCGAGCCCATCGCAAATTCATCGCAGTTGAGCTTGCCCAGGGTCACGGCACCGGCCTGCGCCAGGCGCGAGACGACCGTCGCGTCAAAGGGGCTGCGATAGCCTTGCAGCATCATCGAGCCCGCGGTCGTGGGCAAGCCTGTGCGCGCATGATCGGTGGCGAAGATGTCCTTGTGGCCGATCGGAATGCCGGTGAGCGGCCCGGCCTGCGCGCACGCGCGCCGCGCATCCGCCGCCTGCGCCTGGGCCAGCGCCTGCGCCTCGTCGATGGCCAGATAGACGCCCAGAGAGGCCTGCTCTCGCGCGCGTTGCAGCGCCTGCTGCGCCAGCTCCACGGCACTCACGCTGCCACGCGCCAGTTGCCCGGACAGCCCGGCGACGCTGTCGTCACGGCTCCACAGCGGCGCGCTCATTCGATCACCTTGGGCACGAGAAACAGGCCGTCTTCGACGGCAGGGGCACTGCGCTGATTGGCTTCGCGCGCGTCGGGTTCGGTGACCGCGTCCTCGCGCAGGCGCAGCGAAACCGCCGCGACGGCGGACAGCGGTGTGTACAGGGGCTCCACGCCCCGCGTGTCCACCGACTGCATCTGATCGACGATGTGGAAGAAGCTGTTGAGCTGATCGAGCATCAGGGCCGATTCGTCGGCCTGCAGCTGCAGCCGCGCCAGCTGGGCGATGCGCTGCACATCCTGAGGGGTCAAGGCCATGTCGGGGTGGGCGGTTGGAAAGAGGGTCCGGAGGTGGCACGGATCAAGGGCTGTCGCTCGACCGGGCCGCCGGCAGGCAGGACCCGATCCAGATCCCCCAGGGGATGGTGGCTTACCGCTGTCCGTGCCGGCAGGCATGCGGTTTGCTGCGTTATTATCAGCGGTTGATCCACGGGCCGCGTTTGGCCACAGGAACGGGTCGGGTCTCCCGTGACGGTGCCACAGGCGCCGTCAGACCGCCCGGCCATCTGGCTTGCTTGCAACGGCCATTCGGGTGAATGGCGCGCAGGAGTCGCATACCGCAGGCGGGGCCGACAAGGCCTGCTCGCCTGATCCTCACGCCGCCAAGAGCGGTTGCACCGTACTGCTGTTCCCATGTTCGCATCCCTGCGCCGCTACTTTTCCACCGATCTGGCCATCGACCTCGGCACCGCCAATACGCTGATCTATGTGCGTGGCAAGGGCATCGTGCTGGACGAGCCCTCGGTGGTGTCCATCCGCCACGAAGGCGGGCCCAACGGCAAGAAGACGATCCAGGCCGTCGGCCATGAGGCCAAGGCCATGCTCGGCAAGGTGCCCGGCAACATCGAGGCGATCCGCCCGATGAAGGACGGCGTGATCGCCGACTTCACGGTCACCGAGCAAATGCTCAAGCAGTTCATCAAGATGGTCCACCCGCGGTCCATGATGAAGCCCAGCCCGCGCATCATCATCTGCGTACCCTGCGGTTCCACCCAGGTCGAGCGGCGCGCCATCCGTGAATCCGCGCTCGGCGCCGGCGCCAGCGATGTCTACCTGATCGAGGAACCGATGGCCGCGGCCATCGGCGCCGGGCTGCCGGTGAGCGAGGCCTCGGGCTCGATGGTCGTCGATATCGGCGGCGGCACCACGGAAGTGGGCGTCATCTCGCTGGGAGGCATGGTCTACAAGGGCAGCGTGCGCGTGGGCGGCGACAAGTTCGACGAAGCCATCATCAACTACATCCGCCGCAACTACGGCATGCTGATCGGCGAGCCCACCGCCGAGTCCATCAAGAAGCAGATCGGTTCGGCCTTCCCTGGCAGCGAGGTCAAGGAGATGGAGGTCAAGGGCCGCAACCTCTCCGAAGGCGTGCCGCGCAGCTTCACCATCAGCTCCAACGAGATTCTGGAAGCGCTCACCGATCCGCTGAACCAGATCGTCAGCTCGGTGAAGAACGCGCTGGAACAGACGCCGCCCGAACTGGGCGCGGACATCGCCGAGCGCGGCATGATGCTCACCGGCGGCGGTGCCCTGCTGCGCGATCTGGACCGTCTGCTGGCCGAAGAAACCGGCCTGCCGGTGCTGGTGGCCGAGGATCCGCTGACCTGCGTGGTGCGCGGCTGCGGCATGGCGCTCGAGCGCATGGAGCGCCTGGGCAACATCTTCACGTCCGAATAAGGCCGGCCGGCCGCAAGCCCCATGCACCTGGGGACCCTGGAGCGCACGCCGCCACCGTTCTTCCGTCAGGGCACCTCGGCACTGACGAAGCTGGTCTTCTTTTCGGCGCTGGCGGTCTTCCTGATGGTGTCGGACAGCCGCTTCGGCTTTGTCGAGCCGCTGCGCTCGACGATCGCCACCGCGCTGCTGCCGGTGCAGCGCGGGCTGCAGGTGCCGGTGCAGCTGGGGCAGGACGCCAGCGCCTACCTGGCCGGCCTGCAAGGCGCGCTGCGCGGCGAGCGCGAGGCGCGCGCTGCGCTGGTGCGGCAATCCGATCGCGCGGCCGCGGCGGATCAGCTGGCCGTTGAAAACCAGCGCCTGCGCGCGCTCCTGGATCTGCGATCGGCGCTCAGCGTGCGCTCGCAGGCCGCGGAAGTCATGTATGAGGCCTCGGATCCGTACTCGCGCAAGGTCTACATCGACCGCGGCGCCACGCAATCGGTGCTCCTCGGTTCTCCGGTGATCAACGAGATCGGCCTGCTGGGCCAGGTCACCCGCGTCTATCCGCTGAGCGCCGAGGTAACCCTGCTGACCGACCGCGACGCGGCGATCCCCGTGCTCAACACCCGAACGCAGCAGCGCAGCGCCGCCGCGGGCGGCGCCGGCGGTGGCTCCAATCCGCAGCTGGAGCTGCGCTTCATGGCCGGCAATGCCGACGTGCAGGTCGGCGATGCGCTGGTGACGAGCGGCATCGACGGGGTCTATCCGGCGGGGCTTCCGGTAGCCCGCGTCGTGAGCGTCGAGCGCCGTGCCGACAGCGGCTTCGCGCGCATCCTGCTGCTGCCCGTGGCCTCTCCGGACGCGGTGCGCCATGTCATGGTGCTGGACCCCACCGCGACGCAGCTGCCGCCCCGCCCGGAAGCGCCGGCTGCCGCGGTGCAGGCCCCCGGGCGCGTGCCACGCGCGCTGATCCGCTGAGCCACGCGGCGCCGCCACCCAGGAAACCCGATGATCCTGCCCCAGAGCAACGATCAGCTGCTGCTGCCGGTCAACCCGGTCTTCGTGGCGGTTTCCCTGTTGCTGGCCTTCGGCTTCAACCTGCTGCCCATGGGGCGCGTGCCGGCGATGCCGGATCTGCTTGCCTTGACGCTGGTCTTCTGGGCCGTGCACCAGCCGCGCCGCGTCGGCGTGGGCATTGCCTTTTTCTGCGGTCTCCTGATGGACGTGCACGAGGGCGCGCGCCTGGGCCAGCACGCGCTGTCCTACACCCTGCTGAGCTTCGGCGCGATCGCCATCCACCGCCGGCTGCTCTGGTTCGGGCCCCTCGCGCAGGCGGTTCAGGTCTTTCCGCTGCTGCTGCTGGCCAAGCTGGCCTCCTTGCTGGCGCGCATGGCCGTCGGCGGGATGTTTCCGGGTTGGAGCCTGTTGCTGGCCCCCCTGTTCGAGGCCATGCTGTGGCCGTTGGCGACTATCCTGTTGCTCGCCC
Source organism: Rubrivivax sp. (assembly GCA_016790225.1). The sequence continues at coordinate 105,577 of JAEUOZ010000052.1, read as the reverse complement.
CTCAACGGCGCCCGCCCGATCCGGACGAAACCCGGCCGCTGTAGGGATTGCAGCCATGGAGCTGAAGAACCTCGAACAGGAACTCGATCGATTCCGCGGCCGCCTGCTGGCGGCGGCGGCCTTCGTGCTGATCGGCTTTGGCCTGATCGCGGCGCGCATGGTCTACCTCCAGGTGCTGCGCCACGATGAACTGGCCCTGCAGGCCGAGGCCAACCGGATCGCCGTCGTGCCCGTGGTGCCCAACCGCGGCCTGATCGTCGATCGCAACGGCGTGGTGCTGGCCAACAACTACTCGGCCTACACGCTCGAGATCTCGCCCCGGCGCAGCGCGGCAGAGCTGGAAGCGCTGATTCAGGAGCTGTCGTCCGTCGTCGACATCAGCAACCGCGATCGGCGCCGCTTCAAGCGGCTGCAGGAAGAGATGAAGGGTGCGGAGACCTTGCCGATCCGCACCAAGCTGAGCGACGAGGAAGTGGCCCGGTTCACGGCGCGGCGCTTCCAGTTTCCCGGTGTGGAGGTCAAGGCCCGCCTGTTCAGAAGCTATCCGCTGGGCGAGACCGGCAGCCACCTGCTGGGCTACATCGGCCGCGTGAACCAGTACGAGAAGGCGGCCATGGAGGACTGGCCGGAAGACAAGCAGGCCAACTACAAAGGCACGGAATACATCGGCAAGCTCGGCCTGGAGCAGGCCTACGAAGAAGAGCTGCACGGCACCACCGGCTTCGAGGAGATCGAGACCAGCGCAGGCGGGCGCGCCGTGCGCCGCCTGCGCAGCCACCCCGCCACGCCGGGGAACAAACTGGTGCTCTCAGTGGACATCCGGCTGCAGTTTCTGGTGGAGCAGCTCTTCGGCGACCGGCGCGGCGCGCTGGTGGCCATCGATCCGCGCAGCGGCGAGGTGCTGGCCTTCGTCAGCATGCCCACCTTCGACCCCAACCTGTTCGTCGATGGCATCGACGCCGAAAGCTGGCGCGAACTCAACGAGAGCGTCGACAAGCCCCTGCTGAACCGGGCGCTGCGCGGCACCTATCCGCCAGGCTCCACCTTCAAGCCCTTCATGGCGATGGCCGCGCTGAACTCGGGCAAGCGCGCAGCCGGTACCGTCATCTACGACGGGGGCACGTTTCCTTTCGGCAACCATGTGTTCCGCAGCCATGGCGACCACGGCCTGGGTCCGGTGGACATGGTCCGCTCGATCGTCAAGTCCAGCAACGTCTACTACTACTCGCTGGCCAACGAGATGGGCGTGGACCTGATGCACGCCCAGCTGCAGCCCTTCGGCTTCGGCGTGAAGACCGGGATCGACATGGAAAACGAGGTCACCGGCGTACTGCCGTCCACCGAGTGGAAACGCCGTGCCTACAAGCGGCCCGAAGAGCAGCGGTGGTACGCCGGCGAGACCATCTCGCTGGGCATCGGGCAGGGCTACAACAACTTCACCGCCTTGCAGATGGCCAGCGCGACCGCCACTCTGGTTGCCGGTGGCCAGCGCTTCAAGCCGCGCCTGGTGCGCGAGATCGAGGACGTGGTGACGCACCAGCGCCGCCGCGTCGCCAGCGACGCCCTGCCACCCCTGGCTCTCCAGGCCGAGCATGTGGAGCTCATCAAGCGCGCGCTGCAGGGCGTCACGCAGGAAGGCACGTCCACGCGGGTGTTTGCCGGCGCGGGCTACCTGAGCGGCGGCAAGACCGGCACGGCGCAGGCCGTGGGCATCGGTCGCGGCGAGAAGTACAACGCAGCCAAGATGGAAGAACACAAGCGCGACCACTCCTGGTACATCGCCATGGCTCCGGTGGATCAGCCGAGCGTGGCGCTGGCCGTGATCGTCGAGAACGCCGGTTTCGGGGCCGAGGCTGCGGCGCCGATCGCACGCCGCGTGTTCGATTACCTGCTGATGGGCAAGTACCCGAGCGAAGAGGACATCGCGCTCACACGCGTGGGCAAGTCCTCGGCACCCACCGGCGAGGCCCGTCGCGCCGCGGACATCGCGCTGCCCGGCAGCGTGCCGGTCACCCCGCCATGATCAACAGCGTCTTCGACCGTCCGTCGCTGTGGCAGCGCATACAGCCCGTGTTCAAGGGCTTTGACGGGCCCCTGGCCGCGGCCATCGCCGTGCTGGCGATCATCGGCCTGGTCACCATGTATTCGGCGGGCTTCGACCATGGCACGCGCTTTGTCGGCCATGCGCGCAACATGCTGCTGGCCTTCATCGTCATGTTCCTCGTGGCGCAGCTGCCCCCGCAGAAGCTGATGGCCCTGGCCGTGCCGCTGTACGTGCTGGGGATCGCCCTGCTGGTGGCCACCGCGATCTTCGGCATCACGAAGAAGGGCGCGACACGCTGGCTCAGCGTGGGAGGGCTCGTGATCCAGCCCAGCGAAATCCTGAAGATCGCCGTGCCGCTGATGCTGGCCTGGTGGTTTCAGAAACGCGAAGGCCACCTGCGGACAAGCGACTTCGCGCTGGCAGCGATCATCCTGCTGATCCCCGTGGCGATGGTCATCAAGCAGCCTGATCTGGGCACTGGCCTGCTGATCCTCAGCGCGGGCCTTTACGTGATGTTCTTTGCCGGCCTGAGCTGGATGCTGATCGCGCCGGTGGTGGTGCTGGCGACGGTCGGCGTGATCGCACTGGTGATCAGCGAGCCCACGCTGTGCCAGCCCGAAGTGGACTGGCCCTTGCTTCGCGAATACCAGCGCCACCGCATCTGCACCCTGCTGGATCCGAGCAAGGATCCGCTGGGCAAGGGCTTCCACATCATCCAGGGCATGATCGCCATCGGCTCCGGCGGCCTGACCGGCAAGGGCTTCATGGCCGGCACGCAGACCCACCTGGAGTTCATCCCCGAGCGCACGACCGACTTCATCTTCGCGGCCTTCTGCGAAGAGTTCGGCCTGGTGGGCGTGGTGATCCTGCTCGGCACCTTCATCTTCCTCATCATCCGCGGGCTCATGATCGCGGGTGAGGCGCCTACCGTGTTCTCGCGGCTGCTCGCCGGCGCGATCACGCTGAGCTTCTTCACCTACGCCTTCGTCAACATGGGCATGGTCAGCGGCATCCTGCCCGTGGTGGGCGTGCCGCTGCCCTTCGTGAGCTACGGCGGCACGGCCATGGTCACGCTCGGGCTCGGGCTTGGCATCCTCATGTCGGTGGCACGGAGTCGCCGGCTGATGCAGAGTTGAGCGGCAGCCGCACCGTGAACAGCGCGCCCGGCGGGTGTGGGCTTCCATCCGATGTGCGTGGCCGCGCGTCCCCCACCGTGATCTCGCCGCCGTGGTGGCGCACGATCTCCTGCACGATGGCCAGGCCGAGCCCGCTGCCTTCGACCTCGGTGCCGAGCGCGCGGTAGAAGGGCCTGAACACGGCCTCGCGCTCGCCCGGCGGGATGCCGGGGCCGGTGTCCTCCACCTGCAGCACCGTCACCTGGCCGAAGGGGTCGGGCAGCACACGCGCGGTGACGGTGCCACCACGCGGCGTGTACTGCAACGCGTTGTCCACCAGGTTGCGCACCACCTCGCCCAGCAGCACCGGCTCGCCCTTCAGGCGCGGGCCCTCGCCGGCCTCGGGGCCTTCGTAGCCGAGGTCGATGCGCTTTTCCAGCGCACGCGGCACGAAGTCGCGCACGGCGGCGCGCACCACCGCCGCCAGGTCCACCGGCACCATGCGCATCGCCTGGCCGGGGTCTTCGGCACGCGCCATGGCCAGCAGCTGGTTGACCATGCGCGCGGCGCGCTGGCAGCTGACGGCGATCTGGCGCAGGCTCTGCTTCATCGAGGCCGGGTCGCCGCGGCCGCTGTCGATCTCGCGCGCGGCCAGCTCGGCCTGCATGCGCAGGCCCGCCAGCGGCGTCTTCAGCTGGTGCGCGGCGTCGGCCAGGAAGTGGCGCTGCGCGGCGATGGACTTGTCCAGCCGGCCCAGCAGGTCGTTGATGGCATCGACCAGCGGCACCACCTCGTCGGGCACGTCGCCGGTGGGTATCGGCGAGAGGTCGGTGTTCTCGCGCTCGCGGATCGTCTGCTGCACCTCCGCCAGCGGCTTGACGCCACGCGCGAGCGCCAGCCACACCAGCAGCACCGCCAGCGGCAGGATCACGAACTGCGGCAGGATCACGCCCTTGATGATCTCGGTGGCCAGGCGCGAGCGTTTGCCCAGCGTCTCGGCCACCTGCACCACGGCCTCGCCTTCGTCGCTGCCAGCGCCGGTGCCGGGCAGCCGCATCCAGGCCACGCGCACCGGCTCATCGGCCAGCACGTCGTCGCGGAAGCGCACGCCGCTGCTGGGGCGGAACTCCTCGGGTGGCACGCTCAGGCGCGGGTCGCCGGCCACCAGCTCGCCGCGCGCGCCCAGCACCTGGAAGGTGGTGCTGTCTTCCTCGGGGTCGCCGCTGCTGCCGCGGTTGAAGGCGGCCATCGTGCGTTCGAGCTCGCGGCGCCGCGCCACCGCCGGGTGCTGGCCCTCGGCCACCGCGGCCGAGCTCTGGCGCGCCAGCGCCTGCACCACGTCGGCCAGCTCGCGGTCGTAGGGGCCGTTGGCGATGGCCTGCGCCACCACCCAGGTCAGGCCCACGCTGGTCGGCCACAGCAGCAGCAGCGGCGCGAGCATCCAGTCGAGGATCTCGCCGAACAGCGAACGCTGCTCGGTGTGGTGGCGGCGGATCACGCAGCGGCCCGGCGCTGCACCTTCGTCATGCGGCGATCTTCTCCAGGCAATAGCCCAGCCCGCGCACGGTGGCGATGCGCACCGGCCCCTGCTCGATCTTCTTGCGCAGGCGGTGGATGTAGACCTCGATGGCGTTGTTGCTGACCTCGTCGCCCCACTCGCACAGGCGCTCCACCAGCTGGTCCTTGCTCACCAGGCGGCCGGCACGCTGCAGCAGCACCTCCAGCAGGCTGAGTTCACGCGCGCTCAGCTCCACCATCTGGTCGTTCAGGTAGGCGACCCGCCCGGTGGCGTCGAAGGTCAGCGGCCCATGCTTGAGCACGCTGCTGGCGGTGCCCAGGCCGCGCCGCGTGAGCGCCCGCACACGCGCTTCCAGGTCCTGCAGCGAGAAGGGCTTGGCCATGTAGTCGTCTGCGCCCAGGTCCAGGCCCTTCACGCGCTGCTCGACGCTGTCGGCCGCGGTGAGGATCAGCACCGGCATGCTGGAGCCGCGCCCGCGCAGCTTGCGCAGCACCTCGAAGCCGTGCAGCTTGGGCAGCCCGAGGTCGAGGATGACCATGTCGAACTCGTGCGCGGCCAGTGCGGCGTCGGCTTCGCTGCCGCTGCTGACCTGGTCGACGGCGTAACCCGAAGAACGCAAGGACCTGAGCAGGCCGTCTGCCAAGACCTGGTCGTCTTCGGCGATGAGGATTCGCATTCGCTTGTCTCCTGCGGCTCTGGCGGCCTTGCAGCCGTGCGGATTCTAGGCAGCAGCCTGACGCCAGCCTTGAGCCGCGTCAACCGCGCCCCCGGCCGGGTGCCCACCGGGGAGTTACCCCCACGCGCACCACAAAGGGCTGTACGTACATCCAGCCTTTGGCCTATGATCGCGACCAACCGATACCGAACCCATTGCTCAGGAGAGATTCATGGACGCACCCGTCAAGGCGCTGAACACCGAGAAGGCCAAGGCCCTGCAGGCCGCGCTGGCCCAGATCGAGAAGCAGTTCGGCAAGGGGTCGATCATGCGCCTGGGCGAGGGCGAGAAGATCGAGGACATCCAGGTCGTCTCCACCGGCTCGCTGGGCCTGGACATCGCGCTCGGCGTCGGCGGCCTGCCGCGCGGGCGGGTGGTGGAGATCTACGGCCCTGAAAGCTCGGGCAAGACCACGCTCACGCTGCAGGTGATCGCCGAGATGCAGAAGCTCGGTGGCACCGCCGCCTTCATCGACGCCGAGCACGCGCTGGACATCCAGTACGCGCAGAAGCTGGGCGTGGACCTGCAGGATCTGCTGATCAGCCAGCCCGACACCGGCGAGCAGGCGCTCGAAATCGTCGACGCGCTGGTGCGCAGCGGCTCCATCGACCTCATCGTCGTCGACTCGGTGGCCGCGCTCACGCCCAAGGCCGAACTGGAGGGCGAGATGGGTGACTCGCTGCCCGGCCTGCAGGCCCGCCTGATGAGCCAGGCGCTGCGCAAGCTCACGGCCACGATCAAGAAGACCAACACCATGGTCATCTTCATCAACCAGATCCGCATGAAGATCGGCGTGATGTTCGGCAACCCCGAAACCACCACCGGCGGCAACGCGCTCAAGTTCTACGCCAGCGTGCGCCTGGACATCCGCCGCACCGGCAACATCAAGAAGGGCGAAGAGGTCATCGGCAGCGAGACCAAGGTCAAGGTCGTCAAGAACAAGGTCAGCCCGCCTTTCAAGACCGCCGAGTTCGACATCCTCTACGGCGAAGGCATCAGCCGCGAGGGCGAGATCATCGACATGGGCGTGAACGCGCGCATCGTCGACAAGAGCGGCGCCTGGTTCGCCTACAACGGCGAGAAGATCGGCCAGGGCAAGGACAACGCGCGCGAGTTCCTGCGCGAGAACCCCGAGCTGGCGGTGGAGATCGAGAACAAGGTGCGGGAGTCGTTGGGCATCCCGCTCATCGGCGCCGCGGCGGCCGAGGGCTGATCGGGCGGCGGTGCAGGCGGCATGGCCTTCGGCGCACCTTCGCTGAAAGGTCGCGCGCTGCGCTACCTGGCGCAGCGTGAACATTCGCGCGCTGAACTGGCGCGCAAGCTGGCGCGGCACGCTGAAGCGGAAGATGCCGACGCGGCTCAGGCGCAGATCAACCTCGCACTCGACGAACTGGCCGCGGCCGGCCTGCTGAGTGACGCACGCGCCGCGGAATCGGTGCTCATGGCGCAGGGCCGGCGCTACGGCAGCCGGCGGCTCAAGCAGGTCATGCAGGGCAAGGGCCTGGCGCCGGAACTGGTGAGCCACACCTTGCAGCAGGCCAGGGCCACCGAGTTCGAACGCGCGCAGGAAGTCTGGCGTCGCCGTTTTGGCGCCACGCCGGCCGACGCGGCCGAACATGCGCGGCAAGCGCGTTTCCTGCTGGCCCGCGGCTTTGACACGGACGTGATCCGGCGCCTGCTGAAGCGCGCCAGCGACTGATCCCTGCCCTGCCCACGGGCTGGGCCGCTGACAGCCCGCCGTCAGGGTTGCTGCGGAGCAGCATGCTAAATTTCGCCGCTGCGCTGCGCCTGCAGCCTGCCCCTTCCGCCCCCCCTTTCATGAGCCTCCCGCCCGCGGCGCCCCGGCGCCAGCTCAAGCACCGCCGCAGCATCGAGGTGCAGGCGTTCGTGCGCGACGGCTGCCCGCGGGAGGCCAGCGCCACATTCATCCGCCGCGATGCGGCCGCGGCCGGCGAGACACCACCCTGATTTCCGACTGACCCCCCGACGAGGCGAGCGAGGACTAGACGATGAAGATCCACGAATACCAGGCCAAGGAGTTGCTGCGCCAGCACGGCGTACCGGTGCCGCGCGGCTACCCCGCGTTCACCGTGCGCGAGGCGCAGGAGGCCGCGCAGAAGCTGGGCGGCAACTTCTGGGTCGTCAAGGCGCAGATCCATGCCGGCGGCCGTGGCAAGGGCGGCGGCGTCAAGCTCGCGCGCAGCATGGCCGATGTCGAGACCTTGAGCGGCCAGATCCTGGGCATGCAACTCAAGACCCACCAGACCGGCCCCGAGGGCCAGAAGGTGCGCCGCCTGCTGATCGAGGAAGGCGCCGACATCAAGAAGGAGTACTACGTCGCCGCGCTGACCGACCGCGCGACGCAGAAGGTGGCCATCATGGCCAGCAGCGAAGGCGGCATGGACATCGAGGAAGTGGCGCACGCCACGCCCGAGACGATCCTCAAGGTCTTCGTCGACCCGCTCACCGGCCTCACCGACGCTCAGGCCACCGAACTGGCCGCCGGCATCGGCGTTCCCGCGGCCAGCCAGCCGCAGGCGGTGGACGTGCTGAAGAAGCTCTACGCCTGCTACATGGATACCGACGCATCGCTGGCCGAGATCAACCCGCTGATCCTGGAAGGCAACGGCAACATCAAGGCGCTGGACGCGAAGTTCAACTTCGACAGCAACGCGCTCTTCCGCCACCCCGAGATCGTGGCCTACCGCGACCTCGACGAGGAAGATCCGGCCGAGATCGAGGCCAGCAAGTTCGACCTCGCCTACATCAGCCTCGACGGCAACATCGGCTGCCTGGTCAACGGCGCCGGCCTGGCGATGGCGACGATGGACACCATCAAGCTCTTCGGCGGCGAGCCGGCCAACTTCCTCGACGTCGGCGGCGGCGCCACGGCCGAGAAGGTGACCGAGGCCTTCAAGATCATGCTCAAGAACAAGAGCGTGAAGGGCATCCTGGTCAACATCTTCGGCGGCATCATGAAGTGCGACACCATCGCCGAGGGTGTGATCGCCGCCTGCAAGGCGGTGAACCTCAGCGTGCCGCTGGTGGTGCGCATGAAGGGCACCAACGAGGACCTGGGCAAGAAGATGCTGGCCGAATCGGGCCTGCCCATCATCAGCGCCGACACCATGGCCGAAGCCGCGACGCGCATCGTCGCCGCGGTCAAGTAACCGAGGAGCCCACGCCATGAGCATCTTCATCGACAAGAACACGCGCGTCGTCACGCAGGGCATCACCGGCAAGACGGGCCAGTTCCACACCAAGGGCTGCCAGGCCTACGCCAATGGCAAGGCCTGCTTCGTCGCCGGGGTGAACCCGAAGAAGGCCGGCGAAAGCTTCGAGGGCATCCCCATCCTCGCGAGCGTGAAGGACGCCAAGACGCAGCATGGCGCGAACGTCAGCGTGATCTACGTGCCGCCTGCGGGTGCCGCCGACGCCATCTGGGAAGCCGTCGAGGCCGACCTCGACCTGGTGATCTGCATCACCGAGGGCATCCCCGTGAAGGACATGCTGGTGGTGCGCAACAAGATGAAGCAGAAGGAGGCGGCCGGCGGCAAGAAGACGCTGCTGCTCGGCCCCAACTGCCCGGGCCTGATCACGCCTGAAGAGATCAAGATCGGCATCATGCCGGGGCACATCCACCGCAAGGGCCGCATCGGCGTGGTCTCGCGCTCGGGCACGCTGACGTACGAAGCCGTGGCGCAGCTCACCGAGATCGGCCTCGGCCAGTCGAGCGCCGTGGGCATCGGGGGCGATCCGATCAACGGCCTGAAGCACATCGACGTGATGAAGGCCTTCAACGACGATCCGGGCACCGACGCGGTGATCATGATCGGCGAGATCGGCGGGCCCGACGAAGCCGAGGCCGCGCGCTGGTGCAAGGCGAACATGAAGAAGCCCGTGGTCGGCTTCATCGCGGGCGTGACGGCGCCCCCGGGCAAGCGCATGGGCCACGCCGGGGCGCTGATCTCCGGCGGCGCCGACACCGCCGACGCGAAGCTCGCGATCATGGAGGAGTGCGGCTTCAAGGTCACGCGCAACCCCAGCGAGATGGGGCGTCTGCTGAAGTCGCTGCTGTAGTTTCCGCCGAGGTCTGGCTGCCTGCCGGACCTCGCGCCCGCACAGGCGCGGCATCGCTCGCTCGCTCAGGTTCGTTCGTATTACTACGAACAGCCGCCTCCGGGGTCGTTCCTAGAATGTTCCGCTCGGGGTTTGCCCTGGATCGACACGGAATTGCCGCGTCGAACCGCAACCATCATCGAACGAGACATCCATGGACCAACTCGCGAACGGCGCCTTCTGGATCGCTCTGGCCAAGATCATCTGGGTCAACATCCTGCTGTCGGGCGACAACGCGGTGGTCATCGCGCTGGCTGCACGCAGCCTGCCTGAGCAGCAGCGCCGCAAGGCCGTGTTCGGCGGCAGCGCTGCCGCGATCGTCATGCGGGTCGTGCTCACGCTCTTCGCGGTCGGGCTGCTGCAACTGCCGTACCTGAAGATCGTCGGCGCCGTGCTGCTGTTCTGGATCGGCGTGCAGCTGCTGGTGCCCGAGGACGAGTCGGAAGACGGCATCAAGTCCAGCGACCAGCTGTGGGCGGCCGTCCGCACGATCCTCATCGCCGATCTCGTGATGAGCCTGGACAACGTCATCGCAGTGGCCGCGGCTGCGCAGAGCGGCCCACCCGAGTCGCGCCTGCTGCTGCTGATGCTGGGCCTGGGCACGTCGATCCCATTGATCATCGTGGGCAGCCAACTGCTGATGAAGGTGATGGAGCGCTATCCGGTGATCATCACGCTGGGGGCGGCCCTGCTGGGCTTCGTCGCCGGCGAGATGCTCGTGCACGACGCGGCGTCGGAGGCCTACTTCCACGAGATGGGCGATACGTCCATCACCGTCGTCGAGCTGGCGGGCGCCATCGGCGTCGTGCTCGTCGGGCAATGGCTGGCCCGGCGACGGCGCGCAGCCCGGGCCGGTGCAGAGGCCGAGGGCGGCTGACGCAGATTGACCGATCTTCCCGCGCGGCTGACCTGGGGCCCCTACCGCATCCTGAGGCGGCTCGGCGAGGGTGGGCAGGGCCGGGTCTTCCTGGCGCATGATGCCGAAGCCGATCGCCTCGTCGCGCTGAAACTCATGCCGTTGCCGCGGGAAGGCGACAACCGCGCGCAGGATCGGGGCCGCTTCCTCGCCGAGGCCTACCACGCGCGCAAGCTCGATCACCCCTGCATCGCGGCGGTGCTCGCTGCCGGCGAGGACGACGGCATCGGCTGGCTGGCGACGAATTTCGCGCCGGGCACGAGCCTGCGCCGCTATGTGCACCCGAACCGCCTGTTGCCGGAGCCGCTGGTCGTGCATGCGGCGCAGTGTGTGGCCGAGGCACTCGCCCACGCCCACGGCCAGGGCATCGTGCACCGCGACGTCAAGCCGTCCAATGTGATCGTGCACTGGCCCCTGATGTGCGTGACGCTCACCGACTTCGGCGCCGCGCGCGGCTTCGAGGGCGACGGCTCGCCCACCGGCACCGGCGTCGTGGTCGGCACGCCGGCCTACCTGGCACCCGAGCAGCTCGCCGGTGCGCGGCCCGACCCGCGCACCGATCTCTACGCGCTGGGCGTGACGATCTACGAGCTGGTCGCTGGCCGGTTGCCCTTCACCGCATCGACGATGGGGGCGCTGCTGCGCGACGTGGCGCAGACACCGGCACCCGATCTGCGAGAGCTGGCGCCGCGCGTCACGCCGGCACTGGCCGAGCTCGTCGGACCGCTGCTGGCCAAGCGTGCGGCCGACCGGCCGTCCACGGCCGTCGAGGTGGCCGCCCACCTGAAGGGGATTGCAGCAACCACGACTTGAAGGGCCGGCCTGTCGCGCCGGTCGTCGGGACAGGCCGACCGGCCGGCGTGCCGAGTTCACGCCGCCGCAGGACTTCAGGGCAACGCCGGGTGCCCAGGTCTGGGGTGGGATGCACAATGCCCCTTCCCGGCAGCCCTGCAGCCTGTCCGCCAGCCTTTCCATGCCCATCGAGTTCCATGCCGCCCTGGATGCTGGGCGGGCTCGCAGCAACAACGAAGATTCGGTGGCCGTCGAGGCGGAAGCCGGGCTTGCGGTGCTGGCTGACGGCATGGGCGGCTACAACGCCGGCGAGGTGGCCAGCCACATGCTGACCTCCTTCGTCAGCGCCGAACTCGGCCGCTGGCTGCGCGAGGCGAGCCGGCAGGCCAGCGACACCGACGTGCGTCGCGCGATGGACATCTGCGTCGACAACGCCAATCGGGCGATCTTCAACGCCGCGAACGCCAACCCGCAGTACGCCGGCATGGGCACCACGCTCGTGCTGATCGTCTTCCGCGACACGCGCCTGCTCGTCGGCCATGTCGGCGACTCGCGCTGCTACCGGCTGCGCGGCGGCCGGCTCGCCCAGATCACGCGGGACCACTCGCTGCTGCAGGAGCAGATCGACGCCGGCCTGATCACGGTGGAGCAGGCCGCGTTCTCGGCCAACAAGAACCTCGTCACGCGCGCCGTGGGGGTCGAGGACACCGTGCTGCTCGAGACACACGCGCACGACACGCAGAACGGTGACATCTACCTGTTGTGCTCGGACGGCTTGTCCGACATGCTCGACGATCCGAGCATCGCGCAGGTGGTGATGGCCCACGACTCGCTCCAGGATGCGGCGCAGGCCCTCATCGATGCAGCCAATGAGGCGGGGGGAAAGGATAATATCTCGGTGGTTCTGGCGCGCATCGGCAATGGCGGCCCGTCCTCGGGAACGACCGCGAAGTCCTGGTGGCGGTTCAAACGCTGACCGCCGAACAAGAGATGCCAACAAAGCGCGAACAGCGCGGGGGTTGACGAGGCATGGGCAAACTGGTCGTTTCGCTCGACGGGGTCGTGATCAAGGAGGTGCAGATCACGAAGGACAAGACGACGCTCGGCCGCAGGCCCTATAACGACATCGTCATCGACAACCTGGCGGTGAGCGGCGAGCACGCGGTGCTGCAGATGGTGGGCGCCGACGTCTTCATCGAAGACCTCAACAGCACCAACGGCACCTACATCAACGGCAAGGCGATCAAGAAGCAGCTGCTGCAGCACAACGACACGGTCGAGATCGGCAAGTACAAGATCCGATACCTGGTCGACGATGCCGGCGACTACGAGAAGACGATGATCATGCGCCCCGGCGCGATGACGCCTGCCGGTGCCGCCACGCAGCCAATCGATCGCCAGCCGTCCGGCTTCGGTGCGCTGCAGCCACCACCGGCGCCTGCGCAGCCCGCGCTGATCAAGGTCCTGAATGGCGCCGCGGCGGGGCGAGAGGTCACGCTGACCAAGGTCGTCACCACCGTCGGCAAGCCCGGCGTCCAGGTGGCCTCGATCACCAAGCGCCCGAACGGCTATGCCTTCGCGCACGTCGAAGGCTCGGCCCGCCCCAGCGTCAACGGCATCCCGCTGACCGGCGAATCGATCCCCCTGCGCAACGGTGACGTGATCGAGCTCGCCGGCACGCAGATGCAATTCATCTACCGCTGACGCCCTTTCGCGGCACGCGACGGCGTGCCGCGCCCTGCGGACGTGCGCGCAGGACGGATGTCACGCGTCGCGCGAACATCGGCGGCGCCCGGGGAACGGCGCGGCAATATGAACTTGATCGAACAGCCGCGCCGCATCAGCATCGCCGCTCCATAGCTGGTCGTGCGCATGCAAGTTCGCGTTCTCGGGTGCTCCGGGTCGATCGCCGCAGGGTCGCGCACCACCGCGTTCCTGCTCGATGACGATGTCCTGATCGATGCCGGCACCGGCGTCGGCGACTTGACGCTCGAGGAGATGTGCCGCATCGATCACATCTTCGTCAGCCACTCGCATCTCGATCACGTGCTGGCCATCGGCCTGCTGGCCGACAGCGTCACGCGGCGGCGCCATGCGGCCGGCCGGCCGGCGATCCGCATCCGGGCCCTGCCACAGACCCTGGCCGCGCTGCGCACGCATGTGCTCAACGGCGTCATCTGGCCCGACTTCACCCGTCTGCCGAGCATCGACCATCCGGTGCTGGCGCTGGAGGACGTGCGGGTCGGCGACCTCATCGACCTGGGCACCCGCCGCATCGAAGTGCTGCCGGCCTCGCACACCGTTCCGACGGTGGGTTATGCGGTGTCCGACCGGTCGACGAGCACCGGCGGCGCGTGGGTCTACACCGGCGACACCGGACCGAACCCGGCCCTGTGGGAGCGGTTGTCGGTCCTCGAGGTGGATACGCTCGTGATCGAGACCGCCTTCCGCGACGACGAGCTCGAACTGGCCCGGATCAGCAAGCACTTGTGCCCCTCGCTGCTGGCCGGCGAGCTGCGGGCGCTGAAGCGGCCGACCCGCGTGATGATCACGCACATCAAGCCCGGCGAGGTCGACGCGGTGATGGCCGAGATCAGCGCTGCCGGCAGCGTCCACCGGGTGGCCGCGCTGGCCGCCGGACAGGTGTTCCCGATCGGCTGAACGCGCTGCTGCATGTGACCAAACTGGTCACATGCAGCGCCTGGGCGCCGCGATTCCCGGAAGGGAACGACCAACCGTGTCACATTCCACGCGTCGCTGGCCATTCCAGGACGGGATCGCGGCTGGCACGCACCCTGCATTCGAGGGGATGTCCCCTCCCCCAGCCTCTCCTCCAGGAGTTCGTCGATGAATCGCATGCAGCGCCTCCACCGCACCGCCCAGAAGGGCTTCACACTGATCGAACTGATGATCGTCGTGGCGATCATCGGCATCCTGGCCGCCGTGGCACTGCCCGCGTACCAGGACTACACGAAGAAGGCCAAGATGTCCGAAGTCGTGCTGGCCGCATCGGCCTGCCGCACGTCGATCACCGAGGCGATCCAGTCCGCCAGCGCCCTCCCGGCGGCCGGCGCGTGGGGCTGCGAGATCGCCGCGGGTTCGGGCACCAAGTACGTCAACAAGATCGATACCGACGGTACCGGCAAGATCCTCGTGACCGTGCAGGGCTTCGGCGACGCGACCATCGACACCAAGGTCGTCACGCTCAAGCCTTTCGCCGACACCGGCTTCACGACCGCCCCGTCGGCGGGTGGCACCGTGGCCGCCTGGCGTTGCGGCAATGCAGCCGACGGCACCACCGTCCCGGCCAAGATCCTGCCGGGCTCGTGCAAGAGCTGACGCACACACGACCCTCGCAACAACGGCAGCTTCGGCTGCCGTTTTTCGTTGTGCGGGCCGGGCATCATCACGGCATGTGGAGTACCCCCACGCTCGCCCGGTGACACCCTCGCCCGCCCGCCTGTTGATCCCGGCTGCCGCCATCGCCGCGATCGCCCTGCCGACGTTGCTGGCCTACAACCTCGCACCGTCCTCGACCTTCCTGAACCAGGCGCTGTCGTTCGCGTTCTGGGGCTGGTTCCTGGTGGCCACGGCAGGCGCAACGCCCCCCACGCCCACCTGGCGGGCGGCAACGCCGCCGCTGGCCGGACTGGCGGTGCTGGCCGGCGCCGCGGCATGGTCCTGGGGACCCGGGGCATTGCCGGCGAGCCTCGGCCTGTCGGCGCTGGCGACCTTGTTCGCGACGGCGCTGGTGATGCTCGCCGGCGCCCGCGCCGCCGCCACCGGTGGCGCTGCCGCGGCGGCGTGCCACACGGCCTACGCCGCGGGATGGCTCGCGGCCGCGGTGGCCGGTGCCGCCATCGCCATCGTCCAGGTCTTCGCGCCGCAGTGGACCGACGGCACGCTGATCGCGCACTCGACGCTGGTCGGCCGCGCGGTGGGCAACCTGCGACAGCCCAACCACCTGTCGAGCATCCTGCTGTGGGGCGCGGTGGCGGTCGTGGCCCTCACCGAGACACGGCGGCTGAACTGGCGCGTCGCGGCACCGGTGGGCGCGCTGCTCGTGTTCTCGGTCGTGCTCACGGCGTCACGCACGGGGCTGGTCAGCGTGCTGCTGCTCGCGCTCTGGGGCCTAGCCGACAGCCGCCTGTCGCGGTCGACGCGCTGGATGCTCGTGATCGCGCCCGTCGTGTACTACGGCTCGTGGGAGGCGCTGTCGCTGTGGGGGCAGCAGGGCGAGCACCGCTTCGGCGGACAGGAACGCCTCGCCGAGACCGACATCTCGGGGTCGCGCTTCGGCATCTGGCGCGATACGCTGGCGCTGATCGCGCAGCAGCCGCTCACCGGCGTGGGCTTCGGCGAGTTCAACTTCGCGTGGTCGCTGACGCCGTTCCCGGGGCGGCCGACTGCCTTCTTCGACCACACGCACAACCTGCTGCTGCAGTTCCTGGTCGAACTCGGCGTGCCGCTGGGCACGCTGGTCATCCTGCTGCTGCTGTGGGGGCTGATGCGCGTGGCGCTGGGGGCTTGGCGGGAGCCGGGCGAGGCCGGTGCGGAACGCCGCTGCGCGTTCGTGATGCTGCTGATGATCGGGCTGCACAGCATGCTCGAGTACCCGCTCTGGTACGCCTACTTCCTGCTGCCGACGGCCTGGATCTGGGGCTACGCGCTGGTGGACCGCATGTCGGCCGCCCCGTCGGCGGGGTCACGATCGGGGCCCGGGCCGGTGTGGTCCGCGCTCGCCGGCCTGCTGCTCGTGGTGGGCGCGGTCGCGTCGGTCTACGACTACCGGAGGGTGACGGTCATCTTCGGCTCACGCGCCGGCGCGGCGCCGCTCGAGCAGCGCATCGCCGACGGCCAGCGCAGCTGGTTCTTCGCACACCACGCCGACTACGCCGCGGCCACCACGCCGAACATGTCCCGCGGCGATCTGCTGAAGCCGTTCGCGCGAGCCCCGCACTACCTTCTGGACACCCGGCTCGTCACGGCCTGGGCGCAGGCGCTGGAAGACACCGGCCGCTACGACCAGGCGCGCCATCTGGCGCAGCGGCTGCGCGAGTTCGACAACCCGCTGTCGGCCGACTTCTTCGAACCCTGCGAGGCGAACGCCGTGCCGCGGCCGTTCCAGTGCGATCCACCGGCGCGCCCGGTCTCCTGGCGTGACTTCCTGAAGCGCTGATCACCCGTGGGCCGACCGGGGCCGAAAGGCTTCAGGCCGCCTTCCAGTCCCCCGACTTGCCGCCGCTCTTCTCGATCACCCGGATGCCGCCCATCACCATCACCCGGTCGGCGGCCTTGCACATGTCGTAGACCGTCAGCAGGCCGATCTGCACGGCGGTGAGCGCCTCCATCTCGACGCCGGTGCGGCCGACGGTCTCGACCTGCGCGGTGCAGCGCACCTCGCTGGCGGCGGCGTCGAGCTCGAACTCGACGGCCACGCGGGTGATCGGCAGCGGGTGGCACAGCGGCACCAGGTCGGCGGTGCGCTTGGCGGCCTGGATCGCCGCGATGCGCGCCACGCCGATCACGTCGCCCTTCTTCGCCTGCCCCGAAGCCACCAGCGCGAACGTCGCCGGCAGCATGCGGATGGTGCCGGTGGCGCGGGCCACGCGATGGGTGGCGTCCTTGGCCGAGACGTCGACCATGTGCGCCTGCCCTTGCGGGTCGAAGTGTGTCAGCGGGCTGCTCATGGGGGAAACAAGCGGGCAACAGTGTGGGCAACCCGCGGTGTCATGATATCGGTCGATGTTCCGCCTGCTCCCCGCGCCGATGCGCCGACGTGCGTGGCCCGCCCTGGTCGCGGCCGCGATGCTGTGCGCGGCGGCGCATCCCGTCTCCGCCCAGGTGCGCCTGCCCGCGCTGGGCGAGGGCGCCGCCGAGGACTTCAGTGCAGGCACCGAGCGCAAGCTGGGCGAGCAGATCATGCGCGACGTCTGGCGCGATCCCGACTACCTCGACGATCCGGTGCTGCTGGAGTACCTGCAGTCGCTGTGGAGGCCGATCGTCGACGCCGCGAGAGCGCGCGGCGACATCGAGAGCGACGCCGAGGCGGCGTTCGCGTGGGACGCCTTCCTCGTGCGCGACCGCACCGTCAACGCCTTCGCGCTGCCGGGCGGCTGGGTCGGCGTGCACCTGGGCCTGATCGCGATGACCGCCAGCCGCGACGAGCTCGCGTCGGTGCTCGCGCACGAGTTGTCGCACGTCACGCAACGGCACATCGCGCGCAGCATCGCCAACTCGAGCCGCACGTCGCTGATCGGGCTGGCCGGCGCCATCCTGGCGATCCTCGCGGCCAGCCGCAGCAACAACGCCGACGCCGTCCAGGCCGCGGTGATCGGCGGGCAGGCCGCGGCGATGCAGGGCCAGCTGAACTTCTCGCGCGACATGGAACGCGAGGCCGACCGCATCGGCTTCCTCGTGCTGCGCGACGCCGGCTACGCCCCCGGTGGCATGGCGACCATGTTCGAGAAGCTCGACAACGCCAACCGGCTGAACGACAGCGGCGCCTACCCCTATCTGCGCAGCCACCCGCTCACCACCGAGCGCATGAGCGAGGCGCGCTCGCGCACGCTGCTGGCGGGTGCCGGCAAGCCGACGCTGCCGCTCACCCATGCGCTGATGCAGGCGCGGGCGCGCGTGCTGATGGACCCGAACGTGCAGACATTGCGCCGTCTGCAGGAGCCGCTGGCCGGTTCGGCGACGCCGCAGCTGCGCGACCGCCTCAGCCAGCTCTACGCCGGCGCGCTGGCCTCGTCGATGCTGCGTGATCACGCCCTGGCCGAGACCGCCACACGCGAGGCGCAGGCCCTGCTCACCGGCGCAGCCGAACGCGAGCCCCAGGCCGAGCGCTACGTGCTGCTGCTGCAGGCGCAGGTGCGGCTGGCGCGCGGCGACCCCGGCGGCGCGCTGCAGGCCCTCCGGCAATTGCCGGGGGAAACCGATGCCCGGGCGCCGATGATGCTGCGCGCGCAGGCCGCGCTCGACGCGCAGCGCCTCAACGTGAAGGGCGCACCCGACGAACTGCGCACCAGCACCGAAGCGCTGCAGACCTGGCTGGCCAACCACCGCCGCGACGCAAAGGCCTGGGAGATGCTCGCCAGCACCTCGGGGGCGATCGGATTGCAGCTGCGCTCGCTGCGCGCCAACGCCGAGGCCCGCGCCGCCGACGGCGACCTCAACGGCGCCATCGACCGCTTCCGCGCCGCGCAGACCGCCGCGCGCACCGCCAGCGCGGGGCAGGACTTCATCGAGGCGTCGATCATCGACGCGCGGCTGCGGGACCTGCTCGGCCAGCGCCGGCAGCTCGCGCTCGAGATGCGCGGCAACCGCGGCGGACGCGGCGGCCCCGAGGGCGACGGCGCGCCGCAGCCGCAGTAGCCGCCACGCGCGGCTGCACCGCGGCCACGAGGCCGCACCTACACTCGTCGCGCCCTGGTCTGCAGGGTGTTCGGGACGAGTCACGATGAGCATACGACGGGCTGCCGCCACATGGGCCGCGCTGGCGTTGATGGCCTTTGCGGCGCAGGCCGCGCGCATCACCGCGGTGACGCCGGCCGGCGAGGTGCCCGAGGTGCGCCAGGTCAGCGTGCGCTTCAGCGAAGCGGTGGTCACCGCCGGCGACCCCCGACTGCCGGCGCCGGTCACGCTGCAATGCTCGGGCGGCGCGCCGGCAGGTGACGGCCGCTGGCTCGACGCGCAGCGCTGGGTGTACGACCTGCGCGAGCCGCTGCTCGCCGGCAACCGCTGCACGCTGCAGGCCGCGGCCGGATGGAAGCCGCTCACCGGCACGCTCGAAGGCCCGACCGAGTTCCGCTTCTCCACCGGCGCACCGACGCCGACGCGCATCGATCCCTACCCCGGCGCCACCATCGAGGAGGAGCAGCACTTCCTGCTGCTGCTCAACGGCGCCGTCGACGCGGCCACGGTGCAGAAGAGCGCCTGGTGCGAGGTGGAGGGCCTGGGCGATCGCATCGCCGTCAGGGTCGTGGGCGGCGCGGCGCGCGAGTCGGTGCTGCGCGAGCGCCGCGTGAAGGTGCCGGCGCGGGCGCTGCTGCTGGCCTGCGACCGCGTGTTCCCGGCCGACGCCGGCGTGCGGCTGGTCTGGGGGCCCGGCATCGCCGCTGCGGGCCAGCCGGCGCTCGTCACCACCGCGCCGCGCCCCTTCGAGTGGACCGTGCGCCCGCGCTTCACGGCCGAGTTCAGCTGCGAGCGCGAGCAGGCGAACAAGCCCTGCCTGCCGCTGCGGCCGATGACGCTGCGCTTCGCAGCGCCGGTGCCGCGCGAGCAGGCCCTGGCCGCACGGTTGGTGCCGGCGGCCGGCGGCACGCCGATCGCGCCGAAGACCTCGTCCAACGAAGCCGGACCGCTGGTCAACGAGGTCCAGTTCCCGGCGCCGCTGCCCGAGAACGCGCGCTTCACGCTGACGTTGCCGGCCACACTGAAGGACGACGGGGGCCGTGCCCTCGCCAATGCCGGCTCGTTCCCGCTCGCCGTGGCCACGGGCGGCATGCCGCCGCTGGCGAAGTTCGCCGCCGCGCCGTTCGGCATCGTCGAGGCCGGCCCCGAGGCGCTGCTGCCGCTCACGCTGCGCCACGTGCAGGCCGACCTGCAGGGCGCCACCACCACCGGCCAGGTCCGCGTGCGCCGGCTGGCCCCGGACCGGCCCGATGCCGAACTGCTCGCGTGGATCGCGAAGCTTGCGCGCTACCACGAGAGCGAGCTGAGCGCGAAGGAGGCCGGGCTGCCGCGCGGCGAGTGGATGGTGATCGAGCGCGAGCCCGACGAGAAGGGCCGCCTGCGCGACGTGAAGCGCGAGCGCCGCATCGCCACGCGCGAGCTGTCGCTGCTGAAGACCGACGCCGAGGCCCGCCGCACCGAGCTGCCCAAGCCCACGGCCAGCGAGCCGCGCGCCACCGAGGTCATCGGCGTGCCGCTGCCGCAGCCCGGCTACCACGTGGTCGAGGTCGAATCGAAGGTGCTCGGCGACGCGCTGCTGGCCACGCGAGCGCCGATGTACGTGCGCACCGGCGTGCTCGTCACCAACCTGGGCGTGCACTTCAAGCGCGGGCGCAGCACGAGCCTCGTCTGGGTGACGTCGCTGGACCGCGGCCGTCCGGTCGCCGGCGCGCGCGTCGCGGTGAACGACTGCCGCGGCCAGCCGATCTGGAGCGGCACCACCGACGCCGCCGGTCTCGCACGCGTCGACCGCGGCTTCGACGACGATCTCGTCGAAGGCGAGAAGTGCACCAGCACGCAGGGCCTGTTCGTCACCGCGCGCACCGCCGACGACCTCGGCTGGGTGTTCAGCAGCTGGAACCGCGGCATCGAGCCGTGGCGCTTCAAGCTGCCGACCACCAGCGAGCCGCGCAGCCGCGTGGCCCACACGGTGCTCGACCGCACGCTGCTGCGCGCCGGCGAGACGGTGTCGATGAAGCACTACATGCGCGACGAGACCGCCGCCGGCCTGGCGATGGTGGCCGCTGACGCGCTGCCCGATCAGCTCGTCGTCACGCACGTGGGCAGCGGCAGCGAGACGCTGCTGCCGATCACCTGGAGCGCCGGCGGGCGCGCCTCCGAGAGCCGCTGGGCCATCCCGAAGACCGCCAAGCTCGGCCTGTACGAGCTGTCGTTGAAGAAGGGCGATCGCCGTTGGAGCAGCGGCAACGTGCGCGTCGAGGCCTTCCGCGTGCCGCTGGTCGATGCGCAGCTCTCGGGGCCACGCGGCGTGCTCGTGGCGCCGGCGCAGCTGCCGATGGCCGTGCAGCTGAACATGAACGCGGGCGGGCCGCTGGCGAAGGCGCCGGCGCGGCTCTCGGCGCTGCTGCAGAACACGGTGCCGTCGTTCCCGGCCTTCGACGACTTCGAGTTCTCGCCGCCGCGTGCACGCCGCGACGGCCCCGACCGCGACGACGACGCCGAAGGCCCGGCGCGCCTCGTCGCCGACAAGCTCGACGCCACCACCGACGCGCGCGGCGCGGCCAGCGTGGCGATTCCGGGGCTGCCCAAGCTCGAGGCGCCCGCCGACCTCACGGCCGAGCTGACCTTCAACGACCCCAACGGCGAGGTGCAGACGGTCTCGCGCCGGCTGCGCCTGTGGCCCAGCGCCGTGGTGGTGGGCCTGCGCGCCCGCAACTGGACGGCGAGCCAGGGCGAGCTGCGCTTCGATGCGATCGTGCTCGACACCGACGGCAAGCCGCTGGCCGGCCGCGAGGTGGAAGTGGTCGGCCGCCTGCAGCAGACCTACAGCGTGCGCAAGCGCATCGTCGGCGGCTTCTACGCCTACGACAGCCACAGCCAGTCGCGCGACCTCGGACGCCTGTGCCAGGGCAAGAGCGACGCGCAAGGCCGTGTCGCCTGCGTCGCGCAGACCGACGCGGTCGGCGAGATCGAGCTGATCGCCCGGGCGCGTGACGACGCCCAGCGCGTGGCGCAGGCCGCCACGTCGATCTGGGTGGCCGGCGACGGCGAGCAGTGGTTCGAGCAGGGCAACGACGACCGCATCGACGTGCTGCCCGAGCAGCGCGAGCTGCAGCCCGGGCAGACCGCGAAGCTGCAGGTGCGCATGCCGTTCCGTGCCGCCACGGCGCTGGTGTCGGTGGAGCGCGAAGGCGTGGTCGACGCGCGCGTGGTGCGGCTCTCGGGCCGCACGCCGATCGTCGAGGTGCCGATCCCTTCCGGCGACGCGGCCAGCTATGCGCCCAACGTGATGGTCTCGGTGATGGTGCTGCGCGGCCGCGTGCGCGACGTGCCGTGGACATCGTTCTTCTCGTGGGGCTGGCGCTCGCCGATCGACTGGTGGCGGGCTTTCCGCGACGAAGGCCCCGACTGGCGAGCACCCACCGCGATGGTCGACCTCGCCAAGCCCGCGTTCCGATTCGGCGTGGCCGAGCTGAAGGTGGGCGTGGCGCAGCACCGCCTCGACGTGAAGGTCGTGCCCGAGAAGGCCACCTACGGCGTGCGCGAGACGGTGCGCACGACCGTGACGGTGACGCGCGGCGGCAAGCCCGCGGCCGATGCCGAGGTCGCCTTCGCGGCGGTGGACGAAGGGCTGCTCGCGCTGCGCGGCAACGACTCGTGGAACCTGCTGGACGCGCTGATGCGCCGCCGCGGCTGGGGCGTGGAGACCGCCACCGCGCAGAGCGAAGTCATCGGCCGCCGCCATTACGGCCGCAAGGCGCTGCCGCCCGGCGGCGATGGCGGCGGCAACCCGACGCGCGAGCTGTTCGACACGCTGCTGCTGTGGCGCGGCACCGTGAAGCTCGACGCGCAGGGCCAGGCGCGCATCGACGTGCCGCTGAACGACTCGCTGACGAGCTTCCGCCTCGTGGCCATCGCCGATGCCGGCGCCGACCGCTTCGGCACCGGCAACGCCACGGTGCGCGTGTCGCAGGACCTGCAGCTCTACGCCGGGCTGCCGCCGGTGGTGCGCGACGGCGACCGCTTCGACGCGATGCTCACGCTGCGCAACGCCACGCCGCGCCCAATGACGGTGAAGGCCACGCTCGCCTCCAACCAGGCACCGGCGCTGCCCGAACAGACCGTGCAGCTCGCGGCCGGGCAGTCGACCGAGCTGCGCTGGCCGGTGACGGTGCCGGCGAGCTTCGAGCGTCTGGAGTGGACCGCCACCGCCATCGAGCAGGGTACCGGCACGGCCAAGGACGCGCTGACGGTGAAGCAGGCGGTGCAGCCGGCGGTGCCGGTGCGCGTGTGGCAATCGACGCTGCAGCAGATCGACGGGCCGCTGAGCATCCCCGCCGCCCCGCCGGCCGATGCGCTGCCCGGCGCGGGCGGCGTGCAGGCCGGGCTGCAGCGGACGCTCGGCAGCGCGCTGCCGGGGCTGCGGCGATGGTTCGAGGTCTACCCGTTCAGCTGCCTGGAACAGCGCAGCTCGCGGGCCATCGCGCTGCGCGACGAGGCTCGCTGGCAGACGATCACCGCCGAGGTCGACGCCTACCTCGATGCCGACGGCCTGGCCAGCTACTTCCCGCTGCGGGCTGAAGACGGATCGCGCGGCAGCGACCGGCTCACGGCCTACCTGCTCGCGGCCGCGCACGAACGTGGCTGGGCCTGGCCGGACGGGGCGCGCGAACGCATGCTGCAAGGGCTGGCCGCGTTCGTCGATGGGCGGCTCGAACGCCGGTCGCGCGCGCCTCGCCCCGACCTCGACGTGCGCAAGCTGGCCGCGCTCGAAGCACTGGCGCGCCACGGCCGCGTGCAGCCGCGCATGCTGGGGTCGCTGGACTTCGCCGGCATCGGCCAGTGGCCGACCGCGGCGCTGCTGGACTGGTGGTCGATCCTGCGCCGCGTGGAGGCCATCCCCGACCGCACGGCAAAGCTCGACCAGGTGCAGAACCTGCTGCGCGCGCGGCTGGTGCAAGGCGGCACGACGCTCAAGTTCTCGACCGAGGAGAGCGACTTCTGGTGGTGGCTCATGGACAGCCCCGACGGCAACGCCGCGCGGCTGCTGCTGGCCGCCGTGCAGGTGCCGGCGTGGAAGGACGACGTGCCGCGCCTCGTGGCCGGCCACCTGGCGCGCCAGCAGCGCGGCGCGTGGCTGACGACCACCGCCAACCTGTGGAGCGCGCTGGCGCTCGAGCGCTTCTCGGCTGCCTTCGAGAGCCAGCCGGTGGCCGGCCGCACCCAGTTCGCCCTCGGTGCCACGACGCGCACGGTCGACTGGCCGCCGGGCGGCGACCCGGCCGTGCAGGCCCTGCCGTGGCCGGCCGCCGCGGGGCCATTCACGGCGCAGCACCAGGGCACCGGCAAGCCGTGGCTGACGATGCAGACGCTGGCCGCCGTGCCGCTGAAGGCGCCGCTGGCCGCCGGCTACCGCATCCAGCGCAGCATCACCGCGGTGGAGCGCAAGGTGGCCGACGCCTGGTCGCGCGGCGACATCGTGCGCGTGCGGCTGGAGATCGAGGCGACCGGCGACATGACCTGGGTGGCCGTGCAGGACCCGCTGCCCGCCGGCGCCGCGCTGCTCGGCAGCGGCCTCGGGCGCGATTCGGCCATCGCCACGCGCGACGAGAAGCGCGAAGGCAGTGCCTGGCTGGCCTACGAGGAGCGCGGCCAGGACGCCTGGCGCGGCTATTACGAGTGGCTGCCGCGCGGGCGGCACGTCGTCGAGTACACGATGCGGCTGAACAACCCGGGCCGCTTCCAGTTGCCACCGACCCGCGTGGAAGCGATGTACGCACCCGAGACGTTCGGCGAGCGGCCGGGTGAGGCGGTGGAGGTGCGGCCTTGAACCTGCGGCGCGCGCCGTCGGCGACGCGCGGCACCCGGCGCGGGTTCGCCCCGCTCGCTGCCGGCCTGGCCGCGCTCGTCATGGCTTGCGCAGCCACGGCCGGCGCGACCACGCCGGAGTACGCGCAGGTCCGCGCCGCGCACCGGCCCTCCGACCTGCTGCTGCTCGACCGCCGGGGCGAGCCGCTGCAAATGCTGCGCACCGATCCCCAGGTGCGCCGCGCCGCCTGGGTGCCGCTGGCGGAACTCTCGCCCGCGCTGCGCGAGGCCATCGTGCTCGGCGAGGACCGGCGCTTCTGGGAGCACAGCGGCGTCGACTGGCGCGCACTGGCCGCGGGCGCGTTCGCGCAGGCCTGGAACCGCCGCACGCGGGGTGCCTCGACGGTGACGATGCAGCTCGCCGGGATGCTCGACGCCGACCTCGCCCGCCCGGCCGGCGGCCGCAGCGCCGTCACCAAGGTGCAGCAGATCGCCGCGGCCGCGGCGATCGAGCGGCGCTGGAGCAAGGCCGAGATCCTCGAGGCCTACCTGAACCTCGTGCCGATGCGTGGCGAGCTCGTCGGCGTGCCGGCTGCCGCGCAGCAGCTCTTCGGCAAGCAGGCCAGCGGCCTCGACCGGCCCGAGGCGGCGCTGCTGGCCGCCCTCGTGCGCGCGCCCAACGCCGACGAGGCCACGCTGGTGCGGCGCGGCTGCGAGCTGATGCGGGCGATGCAGGGCGAGTGCACCGGGCTGGCGCTGATCGCCGCACAAGCGCTGGCGCGCCGGCCCGGCGCGGCGCCGGGGCCGCAGCTCGCGCCCCACTACGCGCGCGCCTGGGTGGCCGCCGGCGGCGCCGCGGGCACGCCGCTCGATGCCCGATTGCAGCGCCTCGCGCTGCGCGCGCTGCGGCAGCAGCTCGCCGAACTGCGCGGGCGCAACGTCGAGGACGGTGCCGTGCTGGTGCTGCACAACGCCAGCGGCGAGGTGCGCGCGTGGGTCGGCTCGGCCGGCAGCGATGGCGGCGACGTCGATGCGGTGCTCGCGCGGCGCCAGCCGGGCTCCACCGTCAAGCCCTTCGTCTACGCACAGGCCTTCCAGCAGCGGCTGATCACGCCGCAATCGTGGCTGGCCGACGAACCGGTGCAGCTCGCGTCAGGCCGCGACGCCTACCAGCCGCAGAACCACGACCACGCCTGGCGCGGCTGGGTGCCGGCGCGCATCGCGCTGGCCTCCAGCCTGAACGTGCCGGCGGTGCGCGTGGGCGCCATGCTCGGGCCCGACGCCATGTTCGACGCGATGCAGCGCAGCGGGCTGCGCCTGCGCGAGAGCGCCGGCTTCCACGGCCATGCGCTGGCGCTGGGCAGCGCCGAGGTGACGCTGCTGGACCTGACCAACGGCTACCGGATGCTGGCCAACCGCGGCCAGGCATCGGCGCTGAGCTGGCCTTCCGGCCAACGCGCCGCACGGCCGGTGGCCGCCTTCGATGCCGTCACCGCCGCCGCGGTCACCTCGATCCTCGCCGACACCGCGGCGCGCGCGCCGGGCTTCGGCTTCGACAACCCACTCGCCACGCGGCGCCCCGCCGCGGTGAAGACCGGCACCAGCAAGGACATGCGCGACAACTGGTGCATCGGCTACAACGATACGTACACCGTGGGCGTGTGGATCGGCAACCGCGGCGGCGCGCCGATGCACGGCATCAGCGGCGTGCAGGGCGCCGCGCCGGTGTGGCGGGCGGTGATGGAAGCGCTGCCGGCGGGGCTGACGCGCGCGCTCGAAGGCGCGCCGTCGACATGGCTCGAAGCCCGCGCCGGGCCCGCCTCCACCAGCCCGCGGCCGTTCCGCATCGGCCCGTTGCAGGACGGCGCGGTGCTGGCGATGGACCCCGACATCCCGCTGGCCCGGCAGCGGCTGTCGCTCCACGGCCCGGCCGGCACGTGGAGCGTCGACGGCCGGCCGTACGGGCGAGGCGAGCGCATCGAGTGGCCGCTCGCGCCCGGCCGGCATGTCGTCGAGCTGTGGGACGGCGCTCGACTCATCGACCGCGTGCGCTTCGAGGTCCGGCCGGGCATCGGCCCGGGACCTGCGCCGGCAGGGCCGCGCCGCGGTCAGGCCGGCGTGCCGCCGCGGCCGAGCAGCCGCTCGATGGCGGCGTCGATCACCACGCCGCAGACGCTGTAGAGCAGCGAACCGAGCAGCGCCGCGCCGAAGCCGGTGACCTCGAGCCCCTCGAGGATGCGCGCGGCGGCCCAGAACATCAGCGCGTTGATGACGAAGAGGAAGAGTCCCAGCGTCAGCACCGTCACCGGCAGCGTCAGCAGCACGAGGACCGGCCGCACCAGCGTGTTCAGCAGGCCGAGCACGAACGCCGCGAGCATCGCCGCACCGAAGCTCGTCACCACCACGCCGGGCACGACGTGTGTGACGAACAGCAGCGCGATGGCCAGCAGGATCCAGCGAACGATGAGCTTCATGGTCCGCCGAGGATACGCCGCAGGGCCCCAGCCGCCCGCCCACGGGTGCCGCCTCCGGTGTTGCCCCAGGGCCGCACCTGGGAGCAGGAGGCCATTTACCTAGGCAAAACTGCTTCTCACCGAGGAAAGCCGGCGGTACGATCCAGCCGCCCCGGTGTCATAGCGGCCATCCATGAGCAGCGGACAACGAGGTTCCTCTCACAAAACCGATGGAGCACACAATGGCAACTGCGAAGAAGGCACCTGCAAAGAAGGCCGCGGCGAAGAAGGCGGCACCGGCGAAGAAGGCGGCACCGGCCAAGAAGGCCGCTCCCGTTGCGAAGAAGGCCGCCGCGAAGAAGGCCCCGGCGAAGAAGCGCACTCCGAACGCCGCCTTCATGAAGGCGATGACTCCGAGTGCTGCCCTGGCCGCCGTGATCGGTGACAAGCCGATGCCCCGCACCGAGGTGACGAAGAAGGTGTGGGAATACATCAAGAAGAACGGCCTGCAGGACAAGGCGAAGAAGACGATGATCAACGCCGATGCCAAGCTGAAGGAGATCTTCAAGAAGGCCCAGGTTTCGATGTTCGAGATGACCAAGCTGATCAGTTCCCAACTGAAGTAATCGTCCCCTAGGTTCAGCTTCTGGCTTCAGGCCTGCAGGGGTACCGGCAGGCCTGAATTCTTTTTGGGCTGTGGCATGTCATTGCTCGATCGCGCAAGGTTGGAAGTCTCCGGGGCTCGAGACGAACATTCTCGACTGATTTGGAGGACCCAAGTTGGCGTCTATCACGCGCGGCGAGGAGACAAAGAAGCAGTCGCTCGCGAAGTCCAGGAGCTTCGCACTCGATCTTCCCCGAGCGAATATACACGGGCGATTGCGGCAGCTAATTTGATCGAAGGTGTTGAGGCATTTTGCGAAATGCACTTCAGCACCTCCTCTGACAAGCTCCGTCGCGCTATTGCCATGGCAAACTCAATTGGCGAGAAGTCGCTGTTGAATTGGGCAGAGGCTTGGCAGTGTCACGTACTCTACAGTTCAGCCAAGTACGCAGATTCGGCCAAGCTTGCTGCCGCAGTGCTCGAACAGTGCGCCCCGGACGAGCACTCCGCCATCTCTCGGGCTGCTACGACGGTCGCCGGCGCTTGTCACTTCTTTGACGGATACTCATCAGCCAGACCCTGGTATGAGCTTGCACGGCTCCACGCGGTCGCCCAAGAGGATGACTTGACAATTGACGCAATCCTGCATGGCATTGCGGCATTTCATCTGAACAAGCTCAGATTGATGGAGTTGTCTGAAACGCCTGATCCAGAAGAGATCCGAAGAGCGTCGATGGAATTGGCGTCCAGCCAAAACTACGATCGAATGAAAGCGCCTGCCTCTTTTCGATGGATGATTCCGTTGCAAGAGATTCATCTGGCAATGGTCGAAGAAGAGTGGCAGCAAGCCTTGAATCAGATTGAGGAATGGTTGTCAGCGCTCGGCGCGAGCGCCCCAGGTCGTCACGGATCCATATTGCGTGCTGATCGCGCTGTATGCTTGGCAAGGCTAGGTCGCGCAGACGCTGCAGGCGCGGCCATTGACGGAGTCCTTGAGCAAATTGCACCGGATGCTGAGAGTGACGACTTGGCAATCATTCAGTTTCAATGCTCTCGGGCCGCCGGACTTGTTGGTCGAGATCAACAGTCAACCCTCTTGGCAAGCCGAGCGAGGGATAGCATGAAGCGCTTTGAGGTCGAGCGCGAGCTCTATCGTCCTGCGTTTTTGGCCATACAGCGGCCAACCGCCGCCTAGAGCGACGAAACCGCATGCCCCCCATCGCCATCCTCATGGGCTCCTCCAGCGACTGGGAGACCCTGCGCCACGCGGCCGACCTGCTCGATCGTTTCGACGTGGCGTTCGAGGCGAAGGTCGTGTCGGCGCACCGGATGCCGGACGACATGTTCGCCTTCGCGGAGGGCGCGGCCGCGGCCGGAGTGAGGGCGATCATCGCCGGCGCCGGCGGCGCGGCCCACCTGCCCGGCATGCTGGCGGCCAAGACCACCGTGCCCGTGCTCGGCGTCCCGGTGGCCAGCAAGCACCTGCAGGGCGTCGACTCGCTCTACTCGATCGTGCAGATGCCCAAGGGCATCCCGGTGGCCACGTTCGCCATCGGCGCCGCGGGTGCGGCCAACGCGGCGCTGTTCGCCGTGGCGATGCTGGCCCTGGACGACCCGGCGCTGGCCGCGAGGCTGGCCGCATTCCGTGTCGAGCAGACCGAGGCCGCACGAGCGATGACGCAGGACCTGCGCCGATGACGCCGGCGCCGGAGGAGCGGGCCCGCACGCTGGGCGTGATGGGCGGCGGCCAGCTCGGCCGCATGTGGGCGCACGCGGCGCAGGCGATGGGCTGGCGCACGGCGGTGCTCGATCCCGACCCGGCCAGCCCCGCCGGCCTCGTGTCGCACGCGCATCTCTCCAGCGCCTACCTCGACGAGGCCGCGCTCGACACGCTCGCGCTCGGCTGCGCCGCCGTGACGACCGAGTTCGAGAACGTGCCCTCCGCCGCCCTCGAGCGGCTGGCGCGCGGCTGCACGGTGTCGCCCCCGGCCGCCGCGGTGCGCATCTGCCAGGACCGCGCGCTGGAGAAGGCCCACTTCGCCGCCGCCGGGGTGCCGTGCGCGCCGCACGCCGTGATCGCGTCGACCGCCGACATCGACCGCCTGCCGCCAGGCCTGCTGCCGGGCATCCTGAAGACCGCGCAGCTGGGCTACGACGGCAAGGGGCAGGCGACAGTCGACGATGCAGCGGCCTTGCGCTCGGCCTGGGCTGCGCTCGGCGGCGTGCGCTGCGTGCTCGAGCAACGACTGCCGCTGGCGCTGGAGATCAGCGTGGTGGTGGCCCGCGGCGCCGACGGGGCCTGCGTGCATCTGCCGGTGCAGCAGAACCTGCATCGCGGCGGCATCCTCGAGGTGACGCAGGTGCCCGCCCCGGGGGTCGCCGCCGAGACGGCCGCGGAAGCGGTTGTCTGCGCCGCGCGCCTGGCCGCGGGCTTCGGCTATGTCGGCGTGCTATGCGTCGAGTTCTTCGTGCTCGACGACGGCCGGCTGGTGGCCAACGAGATGGCGCCGCGCCCGCACAACTCGGGGCACCACAGCATCGACAGCTGCGATGTCTCGCAGTTCGAGCTGCAGGTGCGCACGATGGCCGGTCTGCCGCTGGTGCCGCCGCGGCAGCATTCATCGGCGGTGATGCTCAACCTGCTCGGTGACCTCTGGCGTGCGGACGCCTCCGGCACGCTGCAGCCGCCCGACTGGCGCGCCGTGCTGGCTCTGCCCGGCGTGCACCTGCACCTCTACGGCAAGGCCGAAGCCCGCCCCGGCCGCAAGATGGGCCATCTGACGATCACGGCCCCCACGGCGGCGCAGGCGCTCGCCACCGCCCGGCAGGCGGGCGCCGCGATCGGCTTCGCCGCCTTCTGAAGACCCGCGTGACGAAGTCGCCCGCCGATGCGGCCCCTGCGCCGCTGCTGAGCGTCGATGCCGCGGCCGAGCGCCTGGCGGCCGGCGGGCTGGTGGCCTTCCCCACCGAGACCGTCTACGGACTCGGTGCCCGCGCGGACGACGACGCGGCGGTGGCGCGCATCTTTGCCGCCAAGGGCCGCCCCAGCGACCATCCGCTGATCGTGCACGTGGCGAGCGTCGACGACGTGGCGCACTTCGCCACCGACGTGCCCGAGACCGCCCGGCACCTGATGCAGCGCTTCTGGCCCGGCCCGCTGACGCTGATCCTGCGGCGGCGCGAAGGCATCGCCACGGCGGCGGCCGGCGGGCTGCCGACGATCGGGCTGCGCATGCCGGCGCATCCGCAGACGCACGCGCTGCTGCGGGCCGCCGCGGAGCGTGGCGTGGCGGGCGTGGCCGGCCCGAGCGCGAACCGCTTCGGCCGCGTCAGCCCCACGCGCGCGCAGCACGTGCTCGACGAGTTCGGCGGCCGCGTGCCCGTGCTCGACGGCGGCGACTGCCCGGTGGGCATCGAGTCGACCATCGTCGACCTCAGCCGCGGGCCGGCGGTGCTGCTGCGCCCCGGTGGCCTCTCGCGCGCCCGCATCGAGGCCGAACTGGGGCTCCCGCTGAGTGAGCGCGACGCCGATGCGCCGCGCGCCCCGGGCACGCTGGAGGCGCACTACGCCCCGACGGCGCGGCTGGTGCTGATGGATGCGCTGGCCCTGCAGCAGGCGCTGGCCGCGCCCGGGCGCCCCGCGGCGCTGGCGGTATATTCCCGCACCCTGCCGCAGCCTGCAGCCGGCGTGGCCTGGAAGGCCCTGCCGGCCGATGCCGACGCGGCGGCCCACGAGTTGTTCGCCCTGTTGCGCGAGTGGGACGCCGCCGGAATGCAGCAGATCTGGGTCGAGACGCCCCCCGGCACGCCGGAGTGGGAGGGCGTGCGCGACCGCCTGAAGCGAGCCGCCGCGGGCTGACTCCCCGCCCTGCCGCATGTTGCGAGTGCTTGGAGTGACGATGATGTTCAGCGGCAATCACCTGTGCGACGGGGCTCGCCGATCGTGGCGCGCGGTGGCGCTGGTGGCCTTGGGGATGCTCGCGTCGTGCGGCGGCGGCACCTCGCAGCAGGTGGTCTTCAAGCCCGATCGCGTGATCGCGCTCGGCGACGAAGCCAGCGTGATCACGGCCGCCGGCAAGAAGTACAGCGTCAACGCGCTCGACGCGAACGACGCGCTGTCGTGCGCCGACCAGCCGCTGTGGACGCAGATCGTGGCGAGCAGCTACGGCTACGTGTTCGAAGCCTGCAATCCCGGGGGCACCGGCACCGTGCAGGCCTACACCCGGGCCACGGTGGGAGCCAGGATCGACGACCTCTCGGCGCAGATCGACGCGCAGATCGCCTCCGGCGGCTTCACGAGCAAGGATCTGGTGACGGTGCTCGTGGGCGTCAACGACGTGCTCGCGCTGTACAGGCAGTTCCCGCAGCGCGACGAAGCCGCACTGACCGCCGACGCGCGCGCGGCCGGCGACCGCCTGGCAGCGCTGGTCAACCGCATCGTCGGCCTCGGCCCGCGCGTGATCATTTCCACCGCGCCGGACATCGGCCTGTCGCCGTATGCGCTGGCGCAGAAAGCCGCCAACACCGACACCGACCGCGCGGCGCTGATCTCGCGCCTGGTCGCCGCGCTGAACGCCCGCATGCGCGTGGGCATCGTCAACGACGGCCGGCTTCTGGGGCTGGTGCTGGCCGACGAGGCAGTGCAGGTGATGGTGCGGGTGCCGGACGCGTTCGCCCTGGTCGACGTCACCGGCGCCGCCTGCACCGTGGCGCTGCCCGACTGCACGACCAAGACGCTGCAGAGCACCGTGACCGCCGCCACCGCGCTGTGGGCCGACGGCGTGCAGCTCGGCGTGCCGTACCACAGCCGCGTCGGGCTGCTCGCTCAGCAGCGCGCGCTCAACAACCCGTTCTAGACGGCCCGAGTACGACGGAGACGACGATGGCGATGGCCCACCGATCCTGGAAGCCGGCGCTGGCCGGCACTGTCGTCGCGGTGCTGCTGGCCGCCTGCGGCGGTGGCGGTGGCGAGGTGCCCGGCACCACGCCACCGGCCGGCGCACCGACGACGCCGGGCGCGTTCCGCGCCGTCGTGTCATTCGGCGACAGCCTGAGCGATGCGGGCAGTTACGCGCCGGCCACCTCGCTGGCGGGCAACGGCCAGGCACCCTACCTGGGCGGCAAGTTCACGAACAACGGCGCGACGAGCACCGTGTGGGTGGAGAACATCGCGGCCCGTCTGGGCATTGCATTGACCCCCCACGAGGTCGGCTTCGCAGGGCAATCGGTGAAGTGCCCGGCTGCCGCCAACGCGGCGCTCGCCTCCAGTTGCACCGCCTATGGCCAGGGCGGCGCCCGAGTCACCGATCCCAACGGCATCGGCAGGTCCGGCGGTGCGTTGACGGTGCCGGTGAAGACGCAGATCGCCAACCACCTGGCGCGTTTCGGCAGCTTCAGGGACAGCGACCTGGTGCTGGTCTGGGCCGGTGCCAACGACGTGTTCACGCAGTTCGCGGTGTTCGGCGCCGCGGCCGGGCAGGTGCAGGCCAACGCAGCCGCCGGCCGGATCACCGCCGACGAGGCGAACAACCAGCTGCTCGCCGCCCAACTCGCCGCGCAAGAGGCGATGAAGCAGGCCGCGCTGGAGCTGGCGGGTTACGTGAAGACCGAGATCCTGGCCAGGGGCGCGCGCTACGTCGCGGTGCTGGATCTGCCCGACATCGTCGACACGCCCTTCGGCGCCACGGTCACGCCCGCGGCGCAGCCGGTGCTGCGGGCGCTCTCGGAGACCTTCAACCTGTGGCTGGTCGAAGGGCTCGCCGGACAGCCGGTGCGCATCGCCAGCATGTACGCGCTGAACAAGGCGGTGAAGGCGTCGCCCGGGGCCTACGGCCTGACCAACGGCACGATTCCGGTGTGCGACGTCGAGCGCATCCGGGCGTTGACGGCGGGCCGTATCACCGATGGCAGTTCGCTGTTCTGCAACGGTACTCCCGGCGTGCCGTTCAACACCTTGCGCACCGGTGCCGACGTGAGCACCTGGCAGTTCGCCGACGGCGTGCATCCGTCCACCGGCGGGCACAAGGTGATCAGCGACGAGGCGCTGAGGCTGCTGCGCAGCTTCGGCTGGCTGTGACCGTGCCGCGGAGAGCCCCCATGCGTTCCACCTACCTGCTGTTGCCGCTGCTGGCTGGCCTGGCGGCCACCGATGCCGCGCTCGCGCAGAGCTACGCCATCAAGGCCGGCGCCATCCTCTACCAGCCGCACTCCAGGACCGACGGCGTGCGCGGCATCGGCATCCCGCCGGGCGCCGACATCGACGTCGGCAGCGCCACCACCGCGATGCTGATCGGCGAGATCCAGTTCACGCCGAACACATCGGTGGAGCTGGTGCTGGGTGTGCCACCGCGGGTCCAGGCCAAGGGCACCGGCACCGTCGCCTTCCTCGGCGACGATGTGCTGTCGGCGAAGAACGTCGCGCCCACGCTGCTGTTCAACTACACCTTCGGCGAGCCGGGCCAGAAGCTGCGGCCCTACATCGGCGCCGGCGTCAACTACACGCGCTTCGCCGGCATCCGCTCGCGGCTGGCGCCCGAGGTCTCGATGACCGACTCGGTGGGCCCGGTGGTGCAGGCGGGCCTGAGCCTGCAGCTGGCGCCGAACTGGGGCCTGTTCACGAGCGTCGCCCGGCTCGAAGTGAAGTCCGATGTCGTGGCCGTGGCCAGCACGGTCCTGCGCACCACCGTCGACTTCCGGCCCGTGACGTATTCGCTGGGGACCTGGTACCGCTTCTAGCCGGCGCCGACTTCCCGGCAGAGACGCTGCCCCGGCCGCGCTCAGCGCGGGACGAGGAACGTCGACTTCTCGAAGCGCACGGGCACCGATCGGCCCTGGAACTCCCGAGCTGCCTCGGCCCGCTTCGGTGCGGTTCCTGATCTGGATCCGGTACACGTTCTCGACCGTGCCGTCCTCGGGGTCGCGCCTGAACCAATACACTGCGCGCATCTTCAAGGGGTGCCGTGCGTGTGTCCGAACACGCCAACGTCACCTTCCGGCCGTTGTAGTTCTGCACGTCACCATGACCCACGCCCTGCCCGGCCACCACTCACCCGCGGTCGGCTTCGAGGTGCCGCTGGAAATGCTGGCCGCCTGCCACGGGCGCGTGCAGCACCAGTGCGACACCTTGCTGCGCCTGCTGGCCCATCTGGAATCCCATGGCCCGGACCGCTCGGCGCAGGAGGCTGCGCAGGCCGTCATGCGCTACTTCGACACCGCGGCGCGCCACCACCACGAAGACGAGGAACTGGATCTGTTTCCCGCCTTGCTGGAGTCCATGGCCGGCTCGGATGCCGTCTGCCTGCGCGAACTGACGGCCTCGCTGTGCCGCGATCACCGGGGACTCGAAGAACGCTGGGGTGCACTGCGGGAGCGGCTGGTGCAGATCGCGGAGGGCCACGGCACCGCCTCGACACTGGCCGACGCCGGTGTCCCAGGCTTCGTCGAGTTGTACGAGCAGCACATCGCCCGCGAGGAATCCGAGTTGCTGCCGATGGCGGGCCGCTTGCTGAGCGAAGTCGAACTGGACCGCATCGGGCGGGCCATGCGGGCGCGGCGCGGCATCGCCTCGCCGGACGCCTGAGCTACCGCGCCGGCGGCGCGTCGCGCAGCACCCACTGCACGAGCGCATCGAGCAGCGGGCGGGTGTCGCGCGCCGCGGGGTGGTTGACGATCGCCACCACCACGTAGCGGCGGCCGCTGGCCGAGAGCACGTAGCCGGCGCGCGCCGCCACGTCGCGCAGCGAGCCGGTCTTCAGGTGCGCCCGGCCGCCGGCTCCCCCGGCGCGCGAGCGGCGCAGCGTGCCGTCCATGCCGGCGATCGGCAGCGCGCTCATCAGCTCGGGCATCCACGGGCTCTCCCATGCCACCTGCAGCAGCCGCGCGAGCATCTGCGGCGACAGCCGCGTCTCGCGCGAGAGCCCCGAGCCGTTGTCGATCACCGCGTCGGCCGGCCACTCGCCGATGCGCTCGGCCCACCAGCGCCGCAGCACGTCCCGCGCGGCCTCGGCGGTGGCCGCGCGCTCGGGCTGCCGCTGCAGCGCCAGCGTGTAGGTGAGCTGCTGCGCCATCACGTTGTTGCTGAACTTGTTGATCTCGCGCACCACCTCCACCAGCGGCGGCGAGCGCAGCTCGAAGGTCGGCTTCTGCTCCGCCGGCGCCGGGCCTTCGCGCACCGTGCCGCCGAGGCGGCCGCCCATCTCGCGCCACAAGCCTTCGATCAGCCGGCGGTCGTAGGTGGCGGGTTGCGCGTCGGCCAGCGGCCACACCTGTTCGCCGCAGGCCGCGGGGTAGCTGCCGGCGAAGCGGGTGCGCGGCGGGCCGAAGGTCGCCTTCAGGCCGCCGGCCCAGTCGTCGCACGGGCCCGTGGAGAGCGGCACCGTGCGGTCCACGGTGAACCCGGCCAGCGGCGGCTCCACGCCGATGCGCGCCACACCGGCCGCCGCGTCGGGCGTGAACGTGTAGATGACGGCGCGGTAGTTCAGCAGCAGCGCGCCGGGACGCGCGTTGTACGGGCGCGTGGCCTCGCCGTCGAAGTCGGCCGGCGTGCCGTCGGCCACCGCGAAGGCGCTGCCGTCGAGCACGATGTCGCCGCGGATCTCGCGCACGCCGAGCTGCTGCACGCGGCGCAGCAGCAGCCACAGGCGCTCCTGCACGAGCTTGGGATCGCCGCCGCCCTTGATGTGCAGCGAGCCGTCGAGCACGCCGTTCGCGTCGGTGCGCCCGGCCAGCCACACCGGCGTGGACCAGGTCCACGCGGGGCCGAGCTGGTCCAGCGCCACCGCGCTGGGCAGCAGCTTGACCACCGATGCCGGATTCATCGGCACGGCCGCGCGGTGCGCGACCATGGGCGTGCGCGCGCCGATCTCCTGCACCACGAGCCCGAGCGCTTCGGCCGGCACGCGGGCGCGCTGCAGCGCGGCCTCGATCTCGGCCGGCAGGCCCTGCGCGGCAGCCCGACCGGCCGAGGGCCCGGCGCCCGCGAGCAGCAGGGCGGCAGCCGCCGTGACGGCTGCCCGCAAGGCCACGCCCGCAATGGTTTCCGCACCCATGGCGGCCATGATGGCACGGCTAAACTGACTCGATGACGCTGCGCCTGCTGGCCCTCGACACGTCCACGTCGACCCTGTCGGTGGCGCTGCACGATGGCCTGCGCGCGCACGTGGCCAACGAGGATGGCGGCGCACGCGCGTCGACGCGGCTGCTGCCGCTGGTGCACGAGCTGCTGGCTGCCGCCGGGCTGCAGATGCGGTCGCTCGACGGCATCGCCTACGGCTGCGGGCCGGGCGCGTTCACGGGGCTGCGCACGAGCTGCGCCGTGGCGCAAGGCCTGGGCTGGGGCCTCGACCGGCCGGTGCTGCCGCTGCCGAGCCTGCTCATCGTCGCCGAGGACGCGCGGCTGCAGGTGGCGCCCGCCGGCCCCGTGGAGATCGCGGTGGCGATGGACGCACGCATCGAGCAGGTCTACGCGGCCCGGTACCGCCACGAGGGCCACGACGGCGACGCGTGGCACGAGGTGCAGGCGCCGGCGCTGCTAGACGTCGACGCGCTGGCCGATGCGTGGCGCGACGCGCGGCCGCAGATCGTCGCCGGCTCGGCCTGGGCGGCTTACGGCGACCGCCTCGCGTTGCCGCCGTGCCGCCGAGTGCCCGCCGAAGCCGACCGCGCGGCCGCTGCGATGCGGCTGGCGCTGCAGCGCTGGTCCCCGGCCCACACGGTGCCTGCTGCGCAGGCGCTGCCGGTGTACCTGCGCGACAAGGTGGCGCTGACCACCGCCGAGCGCGACGCCGCCAGCGCCGCGAAGGCGGCGGCGGGAGCGGCAGGGTGAGCGCCGTGCTGCAGCCGCGGCCATCCCTGCAGCCGATGCGCCTGTCGCACCTGGCGCAGGTGATGCACATCGAGTCGCGCTGCTACAGCTTCCCGTGGACGCACGGCAACTTCGTCGATTCGCTGGCCGCAGGCTACCTGGCCCTGGTGCTGGTCGAGCCCGGCGGCGCGGTGGTCGGCTACCTCGTGGCGATGTGCGGTGTCGACGAGATGCACCTGCTGAACATCACCGTGGCCCCCGAGAGCCAGGGCCGCGGCCATGCGACGACGCTGCTCGATGCGCTCGTCGCCGAGTGCCGCCGGCTCGCGCTGGCGCAGGTGTGGCTCGAGGTGCGGCACAGCAACACCCATGCGCTGGCCCTCTATCGCCGGCGCGGCTTCGTCGAGGTCGGCCTGCGGCGCCACTACTACCCGGCGCCGGGCGGCCGACGCGAGGACGCGGTGGTGATGCGCGCGCCGATCGAACCGGCAGGGGCTGGCCATGCCGTGGACTGAACGCCAGCAGCGCATGCTGCAGGCCATGGGCCTGCGCGTGTGGTCGCCCGCAGCGGAGCCG
This sequence comes from Rubrivivax sp., assembly GCA_016790225.1. The sequence continues at coordinate 67,698 of JAEUOZ010000052.1, read as the reverse complement.
GCGGAGGACGGGCCGCCAACGGCGGCGGCGGTGGCCGAACCTGACCCGCCGATGACGCCCGCCCCGCAGGCCGCCATGCGCCGGCCACCCGAACCGGCGACTGCCCCGGCCGCCACGCCACCCGCTGTCGCAGGACCGGTGGCCGCGATGGCCGACGACGAGCGCAGCCGCCACATCGCCACGCTGGCCTGGCCGGAGCTGCGCGGCGCCGTCGCCGCGTGCCGCGCCTGCGCGCTGTGCGAGACGCGGCGCCAGACGGTCTTCGGCGTCGGCCACACGCAGGCGCGCTGGCTGATCGTCGGCGAGGCGCCCGGCGAGCAGGAAGACCGGCAGGGCGAGCCTTTCGTCGGCGCGGCCGGGCAGTTGCTCGACGCGATGCTGCGCGCGCTCGGCCTCTCGCGCGCCGAAGACGAGACGCTGCCGCCTGAACGCCGCGTCTACATCGCCAACACGCTGAAGTGCCGCCCGCCCCACAACCGCAACCCGACGCCCGAGGAGATGCAGCTCTGCGAGCCGTTCCTGCGCCGCCAGATCGAGCTGCTGCAGCCGCGCATGGTGCTGGCGATGGGGCGCTTCGCGATCCAGTCGCTGCTGCGCAGCAACGAGCCTGTGGGCCGGCTGCGAGGGCGCGTGCACCGCTTCCAGGGCGTGCCGCTGGTCGTCACCTACCACCCCGCCTACCTGCTGCGCAGCCTCACCGAGAAGGCGCGCGCCTGGGACGACCTGTGCCTGGCCGCGCAGGCCGCCGAGGAGGCTCTCACGCCATGACCGACCGCGAACGCCAGCTGCGCGCCGAGCTCGAGAGGCTGCGGCTGCTCGCCAACAACGTGCCGGTGGCGGTGGCCTACTACGACGCCGCCACCTTCACCTGCCAGCTCGCGAACCGCGGCTACGCGGCGATGTTCGGCTACGACGAGATGGAGGTGGTGGGCAGGACCTTCGCGCAGATCATCGGCGAGGAGGCCGCGCGCCAGATCGACCCCACCGTGCAGCGCATGCTGCGCGACCGCGAGCGCGCCGCCTATGAGCGCGAGCTGCCCGGCCCCGACGGCCGCGCCCGCTACATCGAGGTGCAGCTGCTGCCGCACATCGACGAGCAGGACCAGCTCGCCGGTGCCTTCGTGCTGATCGCCGACATCACGCGCCACCGGCGCGCCGAGATGGCGCTGCGCAAGAGCGAGGAGCGGCTGGCCAAGTTCATGCAGGCCAGCGCCGAGGGCATCGTGTTCCACAGGGGCGGCTCGATCACCGACGTGAACCCGCCGCTGCTGCAGATGCTGGGCTACACGCTCGACGAGATGCTGGGGCGCAAGACGCTGGAGTTCGTCGCCCCCGACGAGCGTGCGAAGGTGGCCGCGGTGATCGCCGCGGGCTCGGAGATCACCTACGACAGCGTGGCCGTGCACAAGGACGGCACGCCGATCCCGGTGGAGTTCATCGTGCGCACGATGGAGCACCAGGACACCCAGCAGCGCATGACCATCGTGCGCGACCGGCGCGACCGCGTCGAGGCCGAGGCGCGCATCCACCACCTGGCGCACCACGACAGCCTCACCGGGCTGCCCAACCGCACCACCTTCGACGAGCGCGTGCAGTCGCTGGTCGAGCGCTCGCGGCAGGGCGAGCCGGGCTTCGCGCTGCTGTTCATCGACCTCGATCACTTCAAGCGCGTGAACGACTCGCTGGGCCACGTGGTCGGCGACGTGCTGCTGCAGACGGTGGCGCGGCGCATCGCGTCGTCGCTGCGCTCGGGCGATCTCGTCGCGCGCTTCGGCGGCGACGAGTTCGTCGTCGTGCTCACCGGCGCCCCGCCCGAGGACGCGGTGCGCGAGGTGGCCGACAAGCTGCTGGTGGCCGTCGGCGCCGCGGTGGACGTGCTGGGCCACGACATCTCGGTGACGCCGTCGATCGGCGTGGCGATGTACCCGCAGCACGGGCGCACGCCGGCCGAACTCGTCAAGCACGCCGACACCGCGATGTACGACGCCAAGGCGCGCGGCCGCGCCAGCTGCAGCTTCTTCGAACCGCGCATGGCCGCCGCGGTGATCGGCGAGCTGGCGCTGGAAGGGCGCCTGGCCCAGGGTGTGCGCGCGCACGAGTTCGTGCTGCACTACCAGCCGCAGCTGTCGCTGGCCACCGGGCGGCTGGTGGGCGTCGAGGCCCTGATGCGCTGGGCGCACCCGCAGCAGGGGCTGATCCTGCCGACCGAATTCCTGCCGGTGGCCGAAGCGCGGCGGTTGATGCTGCCGATCGGCCAGTGGGTGCTCGACGAGGCGCTGCGCCATGCCGCGCGCTGGCACGCCGCCGGCTGGCTGCAGGTGCCGGTGGCGGTGAACCTGTCGTCGATGCAGTTCCAGGACAGCCACTTCGTCGACAGCGTGCGCGACGCGCTGCAGCGCCACGGCTGCCCGGGCTCGCTGCTGGAACTCGAGCTGACCGAGCGCATGCTGATGGATGACGTCGCCGGCGTGCACGAGCGGCTGATGCTGCTGAAGCGGCTCGGCGCGCGCATCGCGGTGGACGACTTCGGCACCGGCTACAGTTCGCTGGGCCACCTGAAGGACCTGCCGATCGACCGGCTGAAGATCGACCGCTCGTTCGTCTGCGAACTGCCCGGCGGGCGCGGCGCCGCAGCGATCGCACGCGCGATCATCCAGATGGGGCAGGGCCTGAACATGGGCGTCGTCGCCGAGGGTGTGGAGACGGCCGCGCAGCGCGACTGGGTCGCGTCGCAGGGCTGCGACGCGGTGCAGGGCTTCCTGGTGGCCGCGCCGATGCCGGCCGAGGACTTCGAGGCCTGGGTGCGCGCGACCGGCGCGGCGCCGCCCGCGCCTTAGCCCTTCGGCGCCTTCTTCGGCCGCTGCCAGCCGGGGATCGTGATGGCGCGGCTGCGCGCCACGGTGAGCTGCCCCGGCGGCACCGACTTCGTCACCGTCGAGCCGCCGCCCACGGTGGCACCGTCGCCGATCGTGATGGGCGCGACCAGCACGCAGTTGCTGCCGATGTGCACGTCGTTGCCGATCACGGTGCGGTGCTTGTTCGCGCCGTCGTAGTTGCCGGTGATGCTGCCGGCCCCGTAGTTGACGCGCTCGCCGACGGTGGCGTCGCCCAGGTAGGCCAGGTGGTTGGCCTTGGCGCCGGCGGCCAGCGTCGAGTTCTTCACCTCGACGAAATTGCCGACGTGCACGTCGCGCCCGAGTTCGGCGCCGGGGCGCAGCCGCGCGTAGGGCCCGACCAGGGCACCGTCCCCGACCCGCGCGCCTTCGATGTGCGTGAACGGGTGGATCACCGCGCCGGCGCCGATCGAGGCGTCGCGGATCACGCAGTTCGCGCCGATGCGCGCGCCGTCGCCGAGCGTCACCTCGCCCTCGAAGACGCAGTTGACGTCGATCTCCACGTCGCTGCCGCACTGCAGGCGGCCGCGCACGTCCAGTCGCGCCGGGTCGGCCAGCCGCACGCCGTGTTCGAGCAGCGCCGCGGCCTGGCGCCGCTGGTAGACGCGCTCCAGCTCGGCGAGCTGCGCCGCGTCGTTGACGCCGGCGACCTCGGCCTCGTCGGCAACCACCTCGGCCACCACCGGCATGCCCTCGGCCACCGCCATCGCGACGACGTCGGTGAGGTAGTACTCGGCCTGCGCGTTGTCGTTGCGCAGCGCCGCCACCCAGCGCGTCAGCGCCGCGGTGGGCGCGGCCATGATGCCGCTGTAGACCTCGCCGATGGCCCGCTGCTCGGGGCTCGCGTCCTTGTACTCGACGATCGCGCGCACGCGGCCTTGCGCGTCGCGCAAGATGCGGCCGTAACGGGCCGGGTCGGCCGGGCGGAACGTCAGCAGCGCGAGCCGCTCGCCGCCGCAGGCCGCGGTCAGCGCACGCGCGGTGTCGGCGCGCAGCAGCGGCACGTCGCCGTAGAGCACCAGCGTGGCGGGCTGCGCGCCATCGAGCGCCGGCACGGCCTGCTGCATCGCGTGGCCGGTGCCGAGCTGTGGCATCTGCAGCACGCAGCGGGCGCCCGCCGCCTCTGCCACCGGGCCCACGGCATCGGCGCCGTGGCCGGTGACGACCACCGTGCGCGACGCCCCCACGCCCGACGCGGTGGCCAGCACGTGCTGCAATAGACTGCGACCGCCGATCTCGTGCAGCACCTTCGGCTTCGCCGACTTCATGCGCGTGCCCTTGCCCGCGGCCATGATCACGACATTCATCGACATGCGCGCCGTCCTCGTTCGCTCCGTCCGCTGGCTGCAGACCGTGCTGGCGATTATCGGCAGCACCCTCGTGCTGGCCGGCTGCAACACGCCGCGGCTGGCCTACAACAATGCGCCACAACTCACGTGGTGGTGGCTCGACGGCTACTTCGACGTGGCCTCCGAGGCCGCACCGCGCGTCAAGGACGCCATCGAGCACTGGTTCCAGTGGCACCGCCGCACGCAGCTGAACAGCTATGCGGGCTTCCTCGCGGGCGTGGCGGCACAGGCCGAAGGGCCGATCACGCCTACCCAGTTGTGCGGCTGGTACGAGCAGTTGCGCCAGCGGCTGGACCCGGCCCTGGAGCGCGCGTACGACAGCGCTGCCGACCTCGTGCCGCTGCTCGGCCCGGCGCAGCTCGCCGCGCTGGAGACGAAGCTGGCGAAGAACGCCGCCGAGTTCCGCAAGGAGCAGATGCAGACCGATGCGCCGGCGCGGCGCAAGGCCGCGATCCAGCGCGCGGTGGAGCGCTCGGAGTCCTTCTACGGCCGCCTGAACGACGCCCAGCGCTCGATGCTGGAGGCGGCCGTGGCGTCGTCGCCATTCGACCCAGCGCTGTCGCTGGCCGAGCGCGAGCGGCGCCAGAAGGACGTGCTCGCCGCGCTGCGCCGCTGGACGACCGAGAAGGCCGACCGCACGCAGGTGGCCGCCGGCATCCGGCAACTGGCCCGCAACGCCGAGGCGTCGCCCGACCCGGCCTATCGGCAATACGCGGCCCGGCTCACCGAGCACAACTGCCGCGTCAGTGCCGAGCTGCACAACAGCACCACGCCGAAGCAGCGCGGCGAACTGCGCAAGGTGCTGAAGGAGTGGGAAGAGACGCTGCAGTCGCTGGCGGCACAGGCCGCCGCGCCGTGAATCAGCTGCCGGGCAACTGCACCGTCACGCGGCGCGGGTTCAGGCCGGTCTTCGGGAAGTCCATCAACGCGGCCTGGTACATCGCCGACAGCATCGCCGCATCGGCGCGCGACGAGCCGTCGGTGCTGGCGCGCGCCTCGTACAGCGGCTTGCCGCTGGCACGGTCGCGCAGCAGCACCGCCACCTCCGACTCCACGCGCACCGCGTCGACCCGGTAGTTCAGGCCCCAGCCCGGCCCGTACCAGGGGCCGTGGCGGTAGTAGCCGAAGCCGCCGCGCCACCACAGCGGGTCGGCCCAGATCGCGCGTTCGCGCTGCACGCGGTGGCCGACCTGCACGAGCACGTCGGGCGAGGTGCCGGTCGCGGCCTTGGTGAAGCCTGCCTTGGCCAGGGCTGCCGCCGCCGCGGCCTCCAGCGCCTCGGCGCGGGCCTTCGCGGTGGGCTCGGCCTCCTGCGACGGCAGCCGCTCGAAGGCATAGGTGCCGGGCTTGCGGTCGGTCGGCCACTCGCCGTAGCTGGCCACCTCGCTGGACACGCTGTTCAGCGCGGCACAGCCGCCGAGCAGCGCGGCGGCCGTGGCGAGGACGAGGATCGATCTCATCGTGCGTCTCCCGGGGTGATGCGGATCGTGGCCAGCGCCGGCGGTGCGCACGACGTGTCGTCGTCGAACGCGATGTCGCCGCCGGGGTCGGGCACGCCGGTGGCTTGGAGCGTGGTGAACGGGTGCAGGTTCCGGTCCATCAGGTGCGAGGGCACCACGTTGCCCATCGCGGTGAGCATGTTCTCGATGCGCCCCGGGTACTGCCGCTCCCACTCGCGGATCATCCTCTTCACCTGCACGCGCTGCAGGTTGTCCTGGCTGCCGCACAGCGTGCACGGGATGATCGGGAAGCGGCGGTGCTCGGCCCAGCGTTCCAGATCGGTCTCGGCCACGTAGGCCAGCGGCCGGATCACGACGTGGCGGCCATCGTCGCTGACGAGCTTGGGTGGCATGCCCTTCATCTTGCTGCCGAAGAACATGTTCATCAGCAGCGTCACGACGATGTCGTCGCGGTGGTGGCCCAGCGCGATCTTCGTCGCCCCGAGCTCACCCGCGACCCGGTACAGGATGCCGCGCCGCAGCCGCGAGCACAGGCTGCACATCGTCTTGCCCTCGGGCACGAGCTTCTTGACGATGGAGTAGGTGTCCTGCTCCTCGATGCGGAAGGGCACGCCGATCGACGACAAGTACTCGGGCAGCACGTGCTCCGGGAAGCCGGGCTGCTTCTGGTCGAGGTTGACGGCGATGATCTCGAAGTCCACCGGTGCGCGCCGCCGCAGCGACAGCAGGATGTCCAGCATCGCGTAGCTGTCCTTGCCGCCGGACAGGCACACCATGACCTTGTCGCCGGCCTCGATCATGTTGTAGTCGGCGATCGCCTGGCCCACCTGCCGGTGCAGCCGCTTGCCGAGCTTGTTGGCCTCGAAGGCGGCCTTGCGCGCGGCGGCCGATGGGTGCGGCTCGGGCGCCAGCGCCGCGGCGTCGGTGAGGTCGTTCATGGGAGTGCCCTCCGCACTGCATGCCGGGATGAACGCTTGGGAGCGGCCCGGCGCGTTCATGCAGTGCCCTCCTTGGCGCCGTACACCTCCACGCCCACCGCCTCGCAGTCGGGGTAGACGTCGGGCTTCTCGGTGGAGACGCGGGCGGCACGCACCTTCGGGTGCGCCAGCAGCCGCGCCAGCACGTCGTCGGCCAGCGTCTCCTGCAACTGGATGTGGCCCTGGCTGACGCGCGCGGCGATCTCGCGGCGGATGAAGTCGTAGTCGACCACTTCGTCGAGGTCGTCGGCGCGCGGCGTGGACAGCGCCATCGGCACCCACAGGTCGACGTTGATGCGCACGCGCTGCGCACCCTGCTTCTCGAAGTCGTGCACGCCGATGTGGATGTGCACCTCGTGGTTGCGCAGGAACAGGCGGCGGCAGCCGCGTGGCAGGTCGGGGGTGGACATGGGCAGGATCAGGCGAGAACGGAGGCTTCGCGCACGAGGAACATCACGTCGCGGGGCTGGGCCTGCAGGTGCTGGCCGCCGTCGACGAGCAGCGTGGTGCCGGTGATGGCCGGCGATTCGAGCAGGAAGCGCACCGCGCGCGCCACGTCCTCGGGCGTGGACGAGCGCCGCAGGGGCGTGAGGCGGTGCGAGGCGGCGAACTCGGCGGCGTTCATGTCCCCCGACGGCAGCGTGACGCCCGGCGCCACGCCGCACACCCGCACGCGCGGCGCCAGCGCCTGCGCGAGCATCGTCGTGGCCGAGAGCAGCGCGGCCTTCGACAGCGTGTACGAGAAGTGGTCGGGGTTGGGGTTCCACAGCTTCTGGTCGAGCAGGTTCACGACCACGCCCGTGCCGCCGAACGCGTGCAGCGCGCGCGCCAGCAGCACCGGCGCCACGGTGTTGGCGCGCAGGTGGCGCTCCAGCGTCGCGGTGCCGAAGCTGGCCACCTCATCGTGCTCGAACAGCGATGCGTTGTTGACCACGGCGTCCAGGCGGCCCATCTCGCCGTGCACGCAGGGCACCAGCGCCGCGCAGGCGGCCTCGTCGGAGAGATCGGCGGAGTAGACCTCGGCGCGGCCACCGGCGGCGCGCACGTCGGCGGCGGTCTGCGCGGCGTCGTCCATCGACCGGTGCGCGTGCACCGCCACGTCCCAGCCGGCGGCGGCGAGGTCCAGCGCGATGACGCGGCCGATGCGCCGCGCCGCGCCGGTGACGAGCGCCACAGGCCGCGGGGTCGCCAGCTGCGACGGACGCGTCGGCTCGGGGACAGGGGCGGACGTGGGGCGGCTGCCCATAATGGCCGGCATGGGGTCGTCTGACGCAGGGGCAGGCAGTGTATCGGCGCCGCTCGTCCGGCGGATCCACGAGGCCATCGCCGCGGCGCGCGGCTGGATCGGCTTCGACCGCTACATGGCGATGGCGCTGTACGAGCCGGGCCTGGGCTACTACGCCCGCGGCAACCGCCAGTTCGGCACGATGCCGTCGTCGGGCAGCGACTTCGTCACCGCGCCGGAGCTGACGCCGGTGTTCGGTGCCACGCTGGCGGTGCAGGTCCGCCAGGCGCTCGAGGCCTGCGGCAGCGGCACCGTGTGGGAGTTCGGGGCCGGGTCGGGCGCGCTGGCCGGGCAGTTGCTGGAGGCGCTCGGCGACGCCTGCACCGGCTACCGCATCGTCGATCTCTCGGGCACGCTGCGCGAGCGGCAGCAGCAGCACCTGGCCCGCCACGCGCCCAAGGTGCAGTGGCTGGATGTGCTGCCCGACTCGCTCGACGGCGTGATCGTCGGCAACGAGGTGCTCGACGCCATGCCGGTGCAGCTGCTGCACTTCGACGGCACCGCCTGGCTGGAGCGCGGCGTCGTGCGGCAAGGCGACGGTTGCGGATGGGGCGACCGCCCGACGCATCTGCGGCCGCCCGAGACCGCGATCGCCTCGGCGCTGCCCGGCGCCGTCACCGAACGCCACACGCACGCCGAAGCCTGGGTGCGCACGCTGGCCGAACACGTCGGCCGCGGTGCCGCCTTCTTCATCGACTACGGCTTCCCCGAGCGCGAGTACCACCACGCGCAGCGCCACGGCGGCACGCTGATGTGCCACCGCGGGCATCGCGCCGACACCGATCCGCTGGCCGACCCGGGCGAGAAGGACATCACCGCGCACGTCGACTGGAGCGCCATCGCGCTGGCCGCGCAGGACGCCGGCTGGGACGTGATCGGCTACACCACGCAGGCGCACTTCCTGCTGAACTGCGGCATCACCGGGCGGCTCGCCGAGGCCGACGTGCGCACACGCGCCGCCGCGCAGGTGCTGCTCTCCGAGCACGAGATGGGCGAGCTGTTCAAGGTGCTGGCGCTGGCCCGCGGTGTGTCGTTCGATCCGGTCGGCTTCGTGCGGGGCGACCGCATGCACACGCTGTGACTGCCACCGCCGGGACCCACCGATGCGCTGGCTGATCACCTTCGTCATCGCCTGCGTGGTCTTCAACCTCGCGCAGGGCTGGCTGCTGAAGATGGGCCTCGGGCGGCTGCCCGGCGACTTCCGGCTGCGCGTGGGGGGCCGCGAGTGGTACGTGCCGCTGGGGTCCAGCGTGCTGGTGGGCGCGCTGATGATGCTGATCGGGTGGCTGATCTGACGAGAGCCCTGGTGTCCCGATGCCCCGCGAACAGCACCTGATCGTCGCCGCCGGCGTCTGCGCGGCGCTGCACGTGGCCAAGCTGCCGCCGGCGGTGGCGGCGCTGCAGCAGGCGCTGGCGATCACGCTGGTGCAGGCTGGCTTCCTGCTGTCGATCGTGCAGGTGGCCGGCATGCTGCTGGGTGCCGTGATGGGCGCCTGGGCCGATGGGCTGGGGCCGCGGCGCAGCATGCTGCTGGGGCTCGCGCTGCTGGCCGCGGCGAGTGCGGCCGGCGCATCGGCCAGCGGAGCAGCGATGCTGATGGCGCTGCGCGCGCTCGAAGGCGTGGGATTCCTGCTCGTGGTGCTGCCAGGGCCGGGCTGGCTGAGGCAGGTGGCCCCGCCGCCGACGGTGGTGGCCGCGCTCGGCCGCTGGAGCGCCTACATGCCGCTGGCCACCGCGCTGGCGCTGGGCATCGGGCCGGCGGCCGTGGAGGCGCTGGGGTGGCGCGGCTGGTGGGTGGCGCTGGCCGTGGTGACCACGGCGATGGCGCTGGCCCTGGCGCGCGGCACGCGCGATGTGCGTGGCATGGCCGCGGCAGCGGCGCACCCGACGCAGCTCGCCGCGGCCGGCGAGAGCACGTGGCAGCGCCTCGCGCAGACGCTGTCGCGCCGCGGGCCCTGGGTGGTGGCCGGCGTGTTCCTGTTCTACGCCGGGCAGTGGCTGGCGGTGATCGGCTTCCTGCCGACGCTGCTGCGGCAGGTGGGCACGCCGACCTGGCAGGTGGGGCTGGCCGGTGCCGGCGCCGCGGCCGTGAACATGATCGGCAACCTCGGCGCGGGCCGACTGCAGCAGCGGGGGGTGCGGCCGCAGGTGATCGTCGCGATGGCCTGCACGGTGATGGCGCTGGGTGCCAACGGCTTCTACGCCGAAGGCTGGCCGCTGCCGCTGCGCCTCGCGGCCGTGGCGGCGTTCTCGCTGTTCGGCGGGCTGATCCCGGCCACGCTCTTCACGCTGGCGGTGCGCGTGGCGCCCAGCCCGCAGACCACCGGCACCACCGTCGGCTGGATGCAGCAGGGCTCGGCGATGGGCCAGTTCTTCGGCCCGCCGGCAGTGGCCTGGGCCGCGGCGCACACCGGGGGCTGGGCCGCCGCCGGATGGGTGACGGCCACGGCCGCGATGCTCGCCCTGCTGCTGATGCGGATGCTGCCTGCCGACGCGCTTCACGCGGCGAATCCGCCGGCGACGCGGTGACGCCTGCCGGGTACCATGCCGCATGGCGACGCGACGCAGTGCGAGCAGCGGCAGCGGGAACGCGGGCATGCCCACCGTGCCCGGCACCGGCGCGGCGCCGCGCAGCCCGGCGCAGGGGCCCAGCCCGCAGGACCTGGACCTGCGCAACCGGCTGAAGTCCGGCCTGCGCCGGCCCGGCGGCCCGCCGCTGGTGGGTGACCTGAGCACGCCGGCGGCCATGGACGCCCTGCGCAACGAGGTCCTGTCCAGCCCAACGGACCCCCGCAACCGGCGCGGGAGAACGTGACGGTGGCGCTCAGGGTCCTGCAGAACCGAGCGCTCGACGAAGGGTCCACCGGCACGCAGACCTCCAGCGTCTGTGAACCGACGGCGGCGGCCCACGACCGCCAGCTCTTCATGACCGGCAACTGGTTCGCGTGCAACTCCAGCGATGCCGGCGCCAACTGGACCTTCCTCGACCCGTTCACGCACTTCCCGGCACCCGCCGGCGGCGGCTTCTGCTCCGACCAGATGGTGCTCTACGACGCCCCGCACCGCATGTGGGTCTGGCTGCTGCAGTACTCGCAGGGGGCCGACGGCGAGAACACCTTCCGCATCGCCGTGTCGCGGCAGGAGAGCTTCGGCCAGTGGTACTGGTGGGACTTCACGCCCAGCGGGGTGGACGCGAAGTGGCGCGGCGAGTGGTTCGACTACCCGGACATGGCGACCACCGACGCCCACCTGTTCGTCACCTTCAACCTCTACCGCGGCCACTTGTGGCAGCGCGCCTCGGTGCTGCGCTTTCCGCTGGCCACGCTGGCCTCGGCGGGCGAGCTTCACTACCGCATCCACGCGACCACCGAGAACGGGTCGATCCGCCTGTGCCGCGGGCCGGGACCGACGATGTACATGGGCAGCCACAACACCACCGCGCAGCTCCGCGTGCTGCAGTGGCCCGACAGCGCCGCCGAGCTGACCTGGACCGACGTGGACGTGCGCCCGTGGTCCGCCGGCGCCTATGCGGCGCACGGGCCGGGCGGCGTGAACTGGCTCGGCCGGATGGACCCGCGCATCACCGGCGCGTGGATGGGCGGGGGCAAGGTCGGCTTCATGTGGACGGCCAACCGCGACAGCACGCACCCGATGCCCTACATCCGCGTGGTGCGGCTGCTGGAGTCGAACCTGCGGCTGATCGACGAGCCCGACATCTGGAGCCGCGTCTCGGCCTGGGCGTACCCGGCCGCGTCGGGCCATGCGCGCGGCGGCGTCGGCTTCACGGCGTTCTACGGCGGCGGCACGCGCCACCCGGGGCACGCGGTCGGCGTGAAAGTGGAAGCCGGCTGGGAGACGATGATCACCGCCAGCAGCACGCACGGCCCGCCGGACCAGGCCTGGGGCGATTTCCTCAGCTGCACGGCCCTCCACGGCACCGGCGCGCAGTGGGTGGCCGCGGGCTACACGCTCAAGGGCGGCACGACGCGCCGGCACATCCAGCCCCGCTACGTGCGCTTCCGCGACTGACGGCCTCGCCGCGGCCGCACCACCGGAGCATTCCATGCAGTTCAACGAACCCCCCTTGGCCGGCGGCGCGGACAGCGACCCCGACGAGACCCGCGAGTGGCTCGACGCGCTGCGGGCCGTGGTGGCGCGCAGCGGCCCCGCGCGCGGCCTGTACCTGCTCGAACAGCTCGAGGAACAGGCGCAGGCGCAGGGCATCGTGCCGCACGTGCAGCCGTTCTCGGCCTACCGCAACACGATCCCGCTGGAGCAGCAGGGCGCCTACCCGGGCGACCTGCGCATCGAGGAGCGGCTGACCGCCATCCTGCGCTGGAACGCGCTGGCGATGGTGGTGCGCGCCAACCAGGCCTACGGCGAGCTCGGCGGGCACATCGCCAGCTACGCGTCGGCGGCCGAAATCTTCGAGGTGGGCTTCAACCACTTCTTCCGTGGCAGTGCGGCGGGCCAGGCGAGCGACCTCGTCTATTTCCAGCCGCACTCCGCACCCGGCGTGTATGCGCGCGCCTTCCTCGAAGGGCGGCTCAGCGAAGCGCAGCTCGCCAACTACCGGCAGGAACTCGCCGACGGCCCGGGCTCGGGCCTGTGTTCGTACCCGCACCCTTGGCTGATGCCCGACTTCTGGCAGTTCCCCACCGGCTCGATGGGCCTGGGCCCGCTGAATGCGGTGTACCAGGCGCGCTTCATGCGCTACCTCTCGGCGCGCGGGATGCTTCAGACCGGTGACCGCCATGTGTGGGGCGTGTTCGGCGACGGCGAGATGGACGAGCCCGAGTCGATCGCCGGGCTCACGCTGGCCGCGCGCGAGCGGCTCGACAACCTGACCTTCGTCGTCAACTGCAACCTGCAACGGCTCGACGGGCCGGTGCGCGGCAACGGGCAGATCATCCAGGAGCTGGAAGCGCTCTTCACCGGCGCCGGCTGGAACGTCATCAAGGTGCTGTGGGGCTCCGACTGGGACCCGCTGTTCGCGCGCGACACGCGCCACGTGCTGCTGCGCGCGCTGTCGCGAACCGTCGACGGCCAGTACCAGACGCTGGGCGCCAACGACGGCGCCTACAACATCGAGCACTTCTTCCGCCAGGATCCCGACGTGCAGCGCCTGGTGGCGCACATGAGCGAGGAGGAGATCGACGCGCTCAAGCGCGGCGGGCACGACTTCCGCAAGCTGCACGCGGCGTTCGCCGCCGCGCTGGCGCACCGGGGCCGGCCCACGGTGATCCTCGCGAAGACGAAGAAGGGCTACGGCATGGGCGGCGCCGGCGAGAGCCGCATGACGGCGCACCAGGCCAAGAAGCTTGACGACGGCGCGCTGCGCATCTTCCGCGACCGCTTCGCGCTGCCGCTGACCGATGCGCAGATCGGCCAGCTTGCCTTCTACAAGCCCGCCGACGACAGCCCCGAGATGCGCTACCTGCGCGAGCGCCGCAGCGCGCTCGGCGGCACGCTGCCGCTGCGCAACGCCGCCTGCCCGGTGCTGCCGGTGCCGCCGATAGAGGCCTGGGGCGACTTCGCGCTGAAGGCCGACGGCAAGGAGATGAGCACCACGATGGCCGCGGTGCGCATGATCGGCAACCTGCTGAAGGACCCGGCGCTGGGGCCGCGCATCGTGCCCATCGTCGCCGACGAGGCCCGCACCTTCGGAATGGCCAACCTGTTCCGCCAGATCGGCATCTACAGCCCCGAGGGCCAGCGCTACGAGCCCGAGGACGCCGGGCAGATGCTCTACTACCGCGAGACCACCGACGGCCAGCTGCTCGAGGAAGGCATCAACGAGGCCGGCGCGCTCAGCTCGTGGGTCGCTGCGGCCACCAGCTACAGCGTGCACGGCCTGCCGATGCTGCCGATGTACATCTACTACTCGATGTTCGGCTTCCAGCGCGTGGGCGACCTGATCTGGGCCGCGGCCGACCAGCGCTCGCGCGGCATCCTGTTCGGCGCCACGGCGGGGCGCACGACGCTCGGCGGCGAGGGCCTGCAGCACCAGGACGGCTCCAGCCTGCTGGTGGCCGCGACGATCCCGAACTGCCGCGCGTGGGACCCGGCCACCGCCGCCGAGCTGGCGGTGATCCTCGACCACGCGATGCGCCGCATGCTGGTGGAGCAGCGCGACGAGTTCCACTACATCACGCTGATGAACGAGAACCAGGCGATGCCCAGCCTGCCCGGGCAGCCGGGCGTGCGCGAGGACATCCTGCGCGGCCTGGTGCATCGCGCGCGCTTCGGTGCCGAGGGGCGCGAGGTACGCCGCGTGCGGCTGCTGGGCTCGGGCACGATCCTTCAGGAGGTGCTGGCGGCCGCGCGCATCCTGGCCGACGAGCATGCGGTGGCCAGCGAGGTCTTCAGCGTGACGAGCTATGCCGAGCTGGCCCGCGAGGCCCGCGAGGCGCAGCGCCTCGATCGCGTCGACCCGCTGCCCCAGCCGCGGACGACGCAGCTGCGCCGGCTGCTCGGCGGCGCCGCGCCGATCGTGGCCGCGAGCGACTACGTGCGCGCCTGGCCGCAGCAGATCGCCGAGTACCTCGACGCGCGCTACGTCACGCTGGGCACCGACGACTTCGGCCGCAGCGACACGCGGCAGCGCCTGCGGCGCTACTTCGAGGTGGACGGGGCGAGCATCGTCGCGGCGGCGTTGCAGTCGCTGCGGTCCTGAGGGGCCGGCACGCTCGCGGCAGCGCGCTTCAGCTCGATGCGGGCGACTTCGCCGGCGTAGCACTCCAGCGCGCACTCGCGGCAGGCGCCGCAGCCGGTGGCCACGCGCAGGTCGTCCTGCAACTGCTCGAACGAGCGGCAGCCGGCCTGCACCGCCTGGACGATGTCGCGGTCGGAGACGCGGTGGCAGACACAGACGATCATGGCGAGCGGGATCTTAATGCGAGTGATTCGTATTAGCAAGCTTGAGTCCACTCGTGAGGGAGCCCGTTGGAGCGTGGCCCGGAAATCCGAAGCGACTCAAGACATTTGCGACTGCAGGTAGTTCGCCTCGCCCACCTTGGCCGCCAGCTCGATCTGCGTCTCGAGCCAGTCGACATGCTCCTCGGTGTCGTCGAGGATCGATGCGAGCAGGTCGCGCGACACGTAGTCGCGCGCCGCTTCGCAGGCGGCGATGCCGTCCTTCAGCGTGACCTGCGCGCCGCGCTCGAGCTTCAGGTCGCAGGCCATGGCTTCCAGCAGCGACTCGCCGATCAGCAGCTTGCCGAGGTCCTGCAGGTTGGGCAGCGCATCGAGCGTGAACAGCCGCGCCATCAGGCGGTCGGCATGCTTCATCTCGCCGATGGACTCGTCGTGCTCGTGCTTGGCCATCTTGCCGAAGCCCCAGTGCTCGAACATCCGGTAGTGCACGAAGTACTGGTTGATCGCGGTCAGCTCGTTCTTCAGCTGCGCCTGCAGCAGCGCGATGACCTGGGGGTCGCCTTGCATGACATCTCTCCGGCGGCAATGGAGCCGGCATTGTGGTTCGCGGGCGTGACCACAATCGCGACCTCGGCAAGACCTCACCCCGAAAGGAACCCCTCGCATGGCCTTCGACTTCCAGGGCTATCGTGTCGCCGTCGCCGGCGGCAGCCGCGGCATCGGTCGCGCGATCGCGCTCGGCTTCGCGCGCAGCGGCGCATCGGTGTCGATCTGCGCCCGCGGCCGCGAAGCGCTCGAGGCGACGCAGGCCGACCTCGAGCGCGCCGGCGCGCGCGCTCACGCCGCGAGCTGCGACCTCGGTGACGCGGCCGCCGTGCGGGCGTGGGTCGACGATGCGGCGGCCGCGCTCGGCGGCCTGGACGTGCTCGTGAACAACGCGTCCGGCTTCGGCATGGGCGACGACGAAGCGGCCTGGTCGGCGGGCCTGAACATCGACGTGATGGCCACCGTGCGCGCATCGCAGGCGGCGCTGCCGCACCTGCTGCGCGCCCCGCGCGACGACAGCGGCCGCGGCGCGTCGATCATCAACATCACGTCGATCGCCGCCGGCCGGCCGTCGACGCGCGCCGCGGCCTATGCCGCGGTGAAGTCGCTGCTGGTGAACTACACCGTCAGCCAGGCCGCCGCGGTGGCACGGCAGGGCGTGCGCGTGAACGCCGTGGCGCCGGGGTCGATCGAGTTCCCCGGCGGCCTGTGGGACGAGCGCCGGCGCGCCGGCGACCCGCTGTACGAGCGCACGCTGCGCATGATCCCGGCCGGGCGCATGGGCCTGCCGGACGAGGTGGCCGACACGGCGCTGTTCCTCGCATCCCGGCAGGCGCGCTGGGTGACGGGGCAGACGCTGATGGTCGACGGGGGCCAGCTGCTCGGCGCATGACCTGCCACGTCATCGACACGGCCGGGTGATGCCCGCACGATGCCCGCAGTCCCCAACCACGGAGCAGCGAGCATGAGCGGCGAATACCTCCCCCTGGCGGTCGGCCACATGATCGGCCTCGGCGCGATCGGATCGTGCCTGGGCGTCGGCGTCATGGCCAGCAAGTACCTCGAGGCGAGCGCGCGCCAGCCCGAGATGATGGAGCCGCTGCAGACCAAGGTCTTCCTGCTGGTGGGCGTGCTCGACGGCGCCTTCATCATCGCCACCGGCATCGGCCTGTGGTTCGCCACGGCGAACCCGTTCAAATAGTCAGCCGACGACGAGCCCGCGCAGCGCGTCGGCGGTCGCCTCGTCGGCCGGCAGCAGCGTCTCCACGGCGATCTCCGACAGCCGCACGTCGTGCGGCGCGCCGAACACGGTGATCGTCGTGATGAACGTCAGCCGGCCCAGCGGCGTGTTCAGCACCAGCGTCACCGCGACGTCGTCGAGGGCCGGCTCATCGTGCAGCGTGTCGGATCCCGGCGGCCGCAGCGCGCGCAGTTCGTCGAGCAGCCGTGCCGACGCCGGGTCGCCGGTGGCGCCGAGCTGCCGCTGCACGCGGTGCACCGCATGGGCGTGCCACGCGGCGAGGTTCCCGATCATCGGCGCCAGGCCCTTCGGGTGCAGCGACACGCGCAGCACGTTCACCGGCGGCACCAGCAGCTCGGGGGCGGCCATCCGCAGCAGCAACGGCACGGTGGCGTTGTGCGCCACGAGGTTCCAGTGCCGGTCGACCGCCAGCGCCGGCCACGGCGCGTGGGCGTCGAGCAGCCGCTGCAGCGCCTGCATCGCGCGCTGCGCGGCGGGGTCGTCGCCACGCTCGCCGTACATCGGCGCGTAGCCGGCTGCCACCAGCATCGCATTGCGTTCGCGCAGCGGCACCTCCAGCCGCTCGCACAGCCGCAGCACCATCGCACGGCTGGGCTCGGCCTTGCCACCTTCGAGCCAGCTCAGGTGCCGCGCCGACACGTCGGCCGAGAGCGCAAGCGCCAGCTGCGTGAGCCCGCGCTGTGCGCGCCATTGCCGCAGCCGGCTGCCGAACGTGACGGCGGCGCGGTCCATCTCTTCAGAAGATGGTGCCGTCGCTGTCCAGCTGCACCGGCGGCGCACCGCCGGAACGGCGCTCGGCGGCGGCCTCGCGGCCGGCCTGCCACGTGCCGCCTTCGAGGATGCAGGCCAGCGGCAGCGCCGCGCCCGCCGGGCCCAGGCGTTCGCGCACGCGTGCGGCCAGTTCGTCGAGCAGCGTCACCGTCAGCGCGCGCCACTCGACGACGAACTCCTGCGACGGCTTCCACGTCTTGCGCAGGTCGGCCGGGTCGCGCGGCACGATCACGCCGTCGTCGATCAGCAACCCGCCGTTGCGGTACTCGGGCAGCCCGGTGAGCGCCTCGGTGCCGGTCACGACCAGGCCCGACCACTGCAGCGGCTCGACCAGCGAGTACGCCAGCCACTGCGTGAGCTTGTGGAAGGGCACCCAGCCTTCGGTCATCGGGTCGCGTCCGCCCGCGGCGGCGTCGCCGGCCCACCGGTGGGACCACACGTCCCCGGCCAGGCTGCCGCGGATGCTGCTTCCGCTGGTCCAGATCGGGGCATAGGTCGAGAGCAGACCGCCGAGCAGGTCGGATGCATCGATCTGCGTGCGCGTGTGGCCGGCGGTGAGGCGGTCGATCACCAGGCTCGGCCGCGCGGCGCCGCCGTCGAGCGCGGCTTCGGCTTCCAGCGCCGAGCCGAGCCGGGCGAGCAGGCCCGCCCGGCCTTCCAGGCCGACCAGCGGGTTGGAGGGGCTCGCCTGGAACACCGCGCGCAGCGCCGCAGCGTCGATCGTCTTCAGCGTCGCGGCATCGACGCGCAGCGGATCGTCCCGGTCCGCGGAGAACACGCCGTCGACGAAAGCGCGGAACGAGGCCACGCCCAATCCTTCGGATCGCGTGTAGCTGCGGCCCTCGTCGGCGACGGCCGGAGTCGGCTCGGCGGGCGCCGCGGGCTGCGCGTCCGCCGCGGGTGCGGCCGCGCTGACCGCCGCATCCAGCATCGCCATCAGGTCGTCGCGGCTCTGGCGATGCGCCGGCAAGGCCGCCGCGCGCTGGCCCTGCCGCGACTCGACGTAGCGCCAGCGGGCGCCGGCTCCGGCATCGAGCAGCACGCTCACCACGGTCAGGTCGACCATCGCGCGCAGGCGGTCCGCGGCGCTGCGGCCTTCCAGCAACGCTTCCAGCTCGGCGCGGCGATCGACGCCGCCCGCCTCGAAGTGGCGCCAGCGGCTGTGCGGCGGCACGCGCAGGTCCGGGAAGCGGCGGCGGATCACCGCCTCGACGCGCGCGGCACAGGCGTCCAGCCGGCTGCGGTCGATCGTGAAGTTCAGCGAGACGTCGTCTGCCACCGCGCGCGTGATGGCCGCGCAGCGCAGTCGGATCGTCGCGGGGTGGCGCAGGGCGGCCAGCGGCGCCGCGCTCGGGATCGGCTCAGAATCGCTCATTCCAGTGCGCGCCCCTTGACCTGCGCCAGTTGCTCGTCGCTGGGCATGCGGCCGTCGTCGGTGAAGTAGCCGGCGGCGATCTTGGCCTCGATCTCGACCTTGGCGTCGGCAGGCACCAGGTCGTCGGGGATCTTCACGCGCTCGCCCACCTCGATGCCGCTGCCGGTGATGGCATCGTACTTGTCGTTGGACATGCTCACGAGCCGGTGGATCCTGCGGATGCCCAGCCAGTGCAGCACGTCGGGCATCAGCTCCTGGAAGCGCATGTCCTGCACGCCGGCCACGCACTCGGTGCGCAGGAAGTACTTGTCGGCGCGGTCACCGCCCTCCTGCCGCTTGCGTGCGTTGTAGACGAGGAACTTGGTGACTTCGCCCAAGGCGCGGCCTTCCTTGCGGCTGTAGGCGATGAGGCCCACGCCGCCTTGCTGCGCGCCGACGATGCACTCCTCGATGGCGTGCGTGAGGTACGGCCGGCAGGTGCAGATGTCGCTGCCGAAGACATCGCTGCCGTTGCATTCGTCGTGCACACGAGCGGTGAGCGTGACGGCCGGGTCGGCCAGGTCGCGCACGTCGCCGAACACGTACAGCGTCTGCCCGCCGATGGGCGGCAGGAAGACCTCGAGGTCGCTGCGCGTGACGAGCTCGGGGTACATGCCGCCGGTTTCTTCGAAGAGCGCGCGGCGCAGCTCGGCCTCGCTGACCTTGAAGCGCTCGGCCACGCCGGGCAGCCACCACACGGGTTCCACGGCGATCTTGGTCACCGCGGCCGACGCGTCGTCCAGCAGGATGCGCCCGTCGGGCAACAGGCGCTGGAAGGCCAGCGCCTGCTTGATCTCCGGCAGGTGCACGTGCGCCTGGGTCACCGCGATGGTGGGCCGGATGTCGTAGCCACGCTCCAGGTACTCGGCGTACACCTCCTGCACGCTCGCGCCCCAGGGGTCGAGCGAGACGATCTTGTGCGCATCGCCCCAGCCGGGGTAGGGCCCGACGGCATCGGTGGGCGAGGTGTTGGTGAGGTCGGCACGGTGCCCGCGCACCAGGTTGCCCGCGGCCACCGCCAGCGCGCGGTACACGCCGTAGCTGCCGCTGTGCGTGCCGATGACGTTGCGCTGGCCGCGGTGGCTGGTGCTGCCGACGATCGGGCCGCGCGCCAGCGCGTCGGCCGCGCCCCACTGCAGCGGCGGCGCGCCGCCCGGGCCCTGGCCGGGGTGCGAGGTAAGTCGGATGTGGCGGGGCGGATCGGGGCGGTTCATGGGCCTGTCGCGGTGAAGTCGCGCTGAAGCGTGGCGGCCGACCCCGGCGCACGCCGCAGGCCACCGCCCACGGTGTGAGCGAGCGCGGAAGATACGCCACAAACCGGGTCGCCTTCGATCCGGCGGTGGGCCAGCCCGTGCATCCATGGCCCTTCGCGCTGCGTAGAGCTGCGGGGAAGTGCCGCGCCGCAGGTGTTTGCGTTCACGGCGAGCCTTGCCGCGCGCGCTGGCCACGCCAGCGCCAGCCATCGCCCATCCGAGGAGCCCAGGCCCATGGTTCAGCCCGCTGCCGCCCCAATGGCGCACGACGCCGGTTCCGCCGCGTCCACCGCGCCGCCGCAAGGGGCGGCGCCCGCCGCGGCCTGGAGCGAGCGAAGCCAGGAGCTGGCGCTGCTGCTGGGCCGCGCCGGCCTGGGTGACCGCCGCGCCTTCGCCCAGCTGTACGAGCACACCAGCGGCTACCTCTTCGGCCTGGTGCTGCGCATCCAGCGCGACCGCGCCGTGGCCGAGGAGGTGCTGCAGGAGGTCTATGTGACGCTGTGGAAGACGGCGGCCGGCTTCGACGCGGCGCGCAGCCAGCCGCTGACCTGGCTCACGCACATCGCACGCAACCGCGCCATCGACAGCCTGCGCCGCGCCGAAACGCAGCCGCGCACCGCCGAGTTCGCTGCCGGCCCGGCCGACGACGATGACGACGGCGACGCGGCGCGGCGCCGCGCGCTGGAGGCCTTGCCCGACGAGGCGGCCGGCCCGCTGGAGCTGCTGAACCGCGCGAGCGAGGCGCGCCAGCTCGGCCGCTGCATGGAGCACCTGAGCGCGGCGCAGCGCCAATGCGTGGCGCTGGCGTTCTACGACGGCCTGTCGCACAGCGAGGTGGCCACGCGGCTGCGCCAGCCGCTGGGCACGGTGAAGAGCTGGGTGCGCCGCGCGCTGCTGGCGCTCAAGAGCTGCCTCGATCACGCGGTGGCGCGCGACCTCGCACCGGCCGGCGCGGCCGGCACGGGCGCCCCGGGTACTCGCATGGCCCCTCAGGCCCTTCAGGCCCTTCAGGCCACGCAGGCCACGCAGGCCACGCCCGCGCCCCGTTCGGCCGGCGCTGCCGGGAGCTGATGCCCATGGACTACGCCCGCCCCCATCGTGCCGATGCCCTGGCCGCGCAATACGTCGCCGGCACGCTGCGTGGCCGCGCACGCGCCAGGTTCGAGTCGCTGCTGGCCGGCCACCCCGCGTTGCGCGAAGCCGTGCGTGCCTGGGAAGACCGCTTGATGCCGCTGGCCGCGCTGGTGGTGCCGGTGGCGCCGCCACCGCGCGTGTGGCGCGCCATCGAGGCGAGGCTGTGGCCACAAATGACCGCGGCTGCGGCCGCGGCTGCGCCGGCCGCGGCGCCATGGTGGCAGCGGCTCGCCTGGTGGCGCGGCCTGTCGGGCCTGGCCACCGCGGCGGCCCTGGTGCTCACCGTCGCGCTGGTGCGCACGCCGCCGGCCGCGCCGCCGATCGTCGTGGTGCTCGAAGGCCAGGCGGGCACGCCGGCCGCCGGCGCCACCTTCGTTGCCAGCGTCAGCGGCGACGGGCATTCGATGGTCATGCAGCCCGTGTCGTTGAGCTTGCCGCTGCAGCCCGACCGCGTGCTCGAGCTGTGGTCGGTGCCGCCGCAGGGGGCGCCGCAGTCGCTGGGCCTCATCCGGGCCGACGGCTTGACGGTGCTGCCGCGCTCACGGCTGCCTCAGACGCTGCTGCGTGGCGGCACCGCGGCGCTTGCTGTGAGCGTGGAGCCGCCCGGCGGCTCGCCCACCGGCGCACCGACCGGGCCGGTGGTGTTCGCCGGCAAGCTGCGGATCTGACGGGCTTGCGTGCGCGACAGGCCCTTGGGATCGGTGGGTTCGGGTGAACTGAACTGAACTGAACTGTCAGGTCGCGGACTGAACTCAATTCAGCGCACACCGCAGGTTCGCGCGGGATCGGGCCGACGGGGTGCCCAGCTCCGCGAATGTCCTCTTCTGAGGGCCTGGCTAACGCAAGGCCCTCAGATGCCCCCTTGATTTCGCTGCGCTGGGCACCCCGTCGGCCCGATCCGGCACCCGGCTGGGAGTACGGGCGCTCGAACACCGAGCGCGTGCCCGCGCCAAGGCCACCGGGCGGTCGGCATAGCGAAGTAAAGGGTGCATTCGAGTGACCTGCGCAGCAGGGCACTCGAAAAAGGACATGAGCGGCGCCGACCGCCCGGTGGCCTTGGCGCGCGCCACCGCGGCCGACTTGCCTTCCTTTTCACACTCGCGCTCAGCCGCATCCCCCAAGCTCTCGATCTTGCGATCCTGCAGCCCGGCAAGTCGGCAAGTCGCGACCACGCCGTGCCCCCGGCCTGGCACTGGCATTCCCCATAGACTGCGCCGATGCAACTGCGCGAACTCGGCCGCCGCCCCTACGCCGAAGTCGAAGCCGCGATGCGCGAGTTCACCCGCGCGCGCCGCGCCGACACCGACGACGAGCTGTGGCTCGTCGAGCACGACCCGGTGTTCACGCAAGGCATCGCCGGCCGCGACGAACATGTGCTTGGCGCCAGGGAAATTTCCGTCGTGCGCACCGACCGCGGCGGGCAGGTGACCTACCACGGCCCCGGGCAGGTGGTGGCCTATCCGCTGCTGGACCTCAAGCGCCGCGGCTACTTCGTCAAGGAGTACGTGTTCCGGTTGGAGCAGTCGGTGATCGACGTGCTCGCCGAGTTCGGCGTCACCGGCCACCGCGTGCGCACGGCGCCGGGCGTGTACGTGCAGCTGGCCGATCCGTTTGGCCACGCGGTGCTGCAGGCGGACCCGGCGGCGCCGCTGGCCGGCCTGGCCAAGATCGCCGCGCTGGGCATCAAGGTGAGCAGCCACTGCAGCTACCACGGCGTGGCGCTCAACGTGGCGATGGACCTCGAGCCGTTCACCCGCATCGACCCGTGCGGCTACAGGGGGCTCGTGACCACCGACCTGGCGAGCCTGGGCGTGCGCTGCACATGGCAAGACGCCGCACGGCGGCTTGCGCAAAGCCTCGTGCGGCGCCTTGGGTGAGAGCGCGCCCCGCGGCGCGGCGACTGCCGGCCCGCGGGGGCTTGTGGGGCGCCTAGCCTCCGCTTGGGGCCGCTTGGGGCCGCTTGGGCCCGCTTGGGCCCCTCGAGGCCGTTTCGGCGCTCAGGGCCCGAGCGGCAGCGGCTCCTCGGTGTCGCTGACCGGCAGCGTGCTCACCTTGGCCAGCGAGAGCGCGTCGGCCGAGTCGCTGTTGGTCAGCGCCTTGGCGAACGCGAACCACGTGGCCACCGAACTGGCCGCGCTGGCCGGCACGGCGCCGGGGTCTTCGGCCGCCACCGGCTCTTCGTAGCTGCCGCCGCCACCGCAGGCGGCCAGCAGCAGGGCCGAGGCGCCGAGCGCGGCGGCGAGGCCGATCGTCTTCGTCTTCATGGTGCGATACCTTTCCGTTGGTGAGCAGGCCACGGGGCTCACTGGCCGGCGCCCGGCGTGGGCGTGAAGAGGTACGGGAAGCCCGGCAGCAGCGGCACCACTGCCTGGTCAACCCCGTCGTGCAGCGCGAACGCCGTGGCGCCCAGCGGCACCTTGCCCGGGTTGCAATCGGCGCCGAAGCCCAGCGCGTTGGTGTTGCCGTTGGCCACGCACAGGCCACCCATCACCGCCACCAGCGAGATGTCGACCACGTCGTCCTTCGGGCGGCGGCCGTTGGGGTAGCCGGCGCGGTCGGGCTGGCCGCCGAGGATGGCGCCGACGATGCCCAGGCGGTTCTGCTGCGCGAACGGTTGCGGTGCGATGTCGGTGTTCAGGCGCAGCATCTCCGAAGGTGTGCCGTTGCCCGCCGGCTTGTTCACGCCGGGGATGCCGGTGAGGAACGTGGTCACCAGGTCCAGCCGCGGGAAGTTGGTGGGGCTCGTGCCGGGGATGTTCAGCGCGATCTCCAGCAGCTTGGGCAGCGCCGGGTTCGTCACGTAGTCGGCGAACTGGCCGTCGCCGGCCGGCCGCGAGCCGTTGAACTTGTCCTTGTCCTTCAGGCCGATCACCACTTCGTTGACCAGCGGCATGCCCAGGCGCGACACCTGCACCCAGGCGCCGGCGTTGAAGTCGGTGGCCTGGTGGCCGCTCTTGGGCGTGGGGTCGAGCAGGCGCGCCTGGCGCAGGCTGGCGGTGGTCCAGCCGCCGATCACCGGGTCGGTGCCCGCCGGCGTGCTGGTGAGGCAGCTCTTGTGCACTTCCAGCGCCAGCGTCGTGACGTTGGCGTCGTCGATGGTGTTGGGCGCGGCGCCGATCTTGGTGGGGTCGGTGATGAACGCCAGCGGCGCGTTCACCAGATCGAAGATGGTGCCCAGGTTGACCGCGAAGGCCTCCTTGCGCTGGCCGACGAACAGCTTGCCGGGCATGTTGCAGCCGGGGATGTTGACCGTGTAGATGTGCTGGCCGGCGTAGGCGGCGTAGTCGGGGATGGTCTTGGTGCCGATGTTGTCCACGGGCTTGAGGAACGAAGTACCGCCGCCCGAGGCGTTGGTGACGGCGGCGCGCTGGCCGCCGCGGCGGTCGCCGCGCACGAGCGTCACGGTGTAGCTCTCGCCGACGTTGCTGGCCGCCGAGCCCGGCGCGGTGATCTGGCCGCCTTGCGTGAGCGGGATCGCGACATCCTTGCCGCCGATCGACAGCGTGATGCCGTTGCCGTTGTTGGCCAGCTTGTTCTCGAAGCGGAACTGGAACGTCAGGTCTTCCCTGGCGTCGCCGTTGTTGTCGACGTGGATCTCGTACAGCGCGTTCGGGTCCATCTTGAAGTAGTTCGGGCCGCCGTACGCGGCCTGCAGCGGCTGGTAGTTGGCGATCAGCGTCACATAGCCGTCGCGGCCGGGCTCGTAGCTGCGGAACATGTAGAAGTCGGTGCCGTCGACCTTGGGCGCGGTGGTGATGAACGGCGCCTCGCGGTGGCTGGAAGCCTGCGTGGCGGGCGCGGCCACGAGGCCGGCGACGCTGGCGAGAAGGGCGGCCACGATGGGCGCCACACGGAATGAACGGGACATGGCGGGTGCTCCTGCAAGTGAACGTGAGGTGGCGGCATCGGGTGCCGGCAAGGCCCACTTACGCCCGCGCGGGTGCCGCGGATGTCGGCGGGGCCGGCGGCCCGGCGCGGCGCTCGGGCATGCATCCGATGCGGGGCCGTGGGCGTAGGAGGCAGGTTTCGCCTTCGCGAGCAAGCAGGCGGGCAAGCAAGCGGGCAAGCAAGCGGGCAAGCAAGCCATGCGGCCGAAGACCCCGCCGGCGGCTCATGCCATGGCGGCTCATGCCAAGGTGCGAAACTAGAATCAGCGCCCCGACGAACGGCGCTGCGAACCCATGTCCTCCACCCCGGCCTACGACCCCACCGCCAAGCAGAAGTCCGAGGCCAAGACCGCGCGCATCCCGATCAAGATCGCCCCGGTCGAGCGCGGCGAGATGCTGAAGAAGCCCGAGTGGATTCGCGTCAAGGCGGGTTCGCCCTCCACGCGCTTCTACGAGATCAAGCAGATCCTGCGCGAGCACCGCCTGCACACGGTGTGCGAAGAGGCCAGCTGCCCGAACATCGGCGAGTGCTTCGGCCACGGCACCGCCACCTTCATGATCATGGGCGACAAGTGCACGCGGCGCTGCCCGTTCTGCGACGTCGGCCACGGCCGACCCGACCCGCTGGACGCCGAGGAGCCGGCGAACCTGGCCAAGACCATCGCCGCGCTGAAGCTGAAGTACGTGGTCATCACCAGCGTCGACCGCGACGACCTGCGCGACGGCGGCGCGGCGCACTTCGTCGACTGCATCCGCCAGGTGCGCGCGCTGTCGCCGCCAACGCGCATCGAGATCCTCACGCCCGACTTCCGCGGCCGTGACGACCGTGCGTTAGGCATCCTGAAGGCCGCGCCGCCCGACGTGATGAACCACAACCTGGAAACCGTGCCGCGCCTGTACAAGGAAGCGCGCCCGGGCTCCGACTACGCCTTCAGCCTGAACCTGCTGAAGAAGTTCAAGGCCGAGGTGCCGGGCGTGCCCACCAAGAGCGGCCTGATGGTGGGCCTGGGCGAAACCGACGACGAGATCCTGCAGGTCATGCGCGACATGCGCAGGCACGGCATCGACATGCTGACCCTCGGCCAGTACCTTGCGCCCAGCGGCCACCATCTGCCGGTGCGGCGCTACGTGCACCCGGACACGTTCAAGATGTTCGAGAGCGAAGCGCAGGCGATGGGCTTCACGCACGCCGCGGTGGGCGCGCTGGTGCGCAGCAGCTACCACGCGGACCAGCAGGCGCTGGCGGCGGGGGTGGGGCCGCAAGAAGCGGAGCGCTGACCTGCCTTCGGGACCAACACTGATCAATTCCTAGGGCAGCAGCGGTAGTCCCGCCCGTTGCAGATAGGCCCAAGTCGGATCGTAAAAGGCCGGTTGCCTCGTTGGGTCCAACTCATCGCCGGGGGGCACCACGACCACCATGCCTTGCCGGGCCCGTGTCAGTAGCACTCGATACGCGTTGAGGCGGTATCGCTGAGCGCTCTGATCGTGGATGTCTTGCCAGCGTGTTCCTCTGAAGGCGCGGTAGCGCCAACCGTCGGCTTGGTGCAGCAGGTCGCCGTCCCAAACCACGATCGTCCAGTCAAGTTCCAAGCCCTGAACGTCAAACTCGCTGGCCGCATCCTCCAAGTAGCAAGACGATCGCACGTCCGACTCTGGGTTCAGGAACCAGACACAAGGGTCAATCTGCCCGCCCATGTTGATGCCGAGGGGCTTGAGGCGCTTGGCGCCTGAGGACGCCAGCAGGCCGAATCGCTCAGTACCTCTTGCTCTTCGTCGGACCCAGGTTCTGGCCTGCGTCAGAGAGCGGGTCAAGACGATTGGAAATCGGGGAAGCACCGCCTTCAAGTCGTCTGCTGCCCGTTGCGCTTGCCCAGACATCAGCGCTGAGATGCCCGCGGACAGCCGCTCGGACCGAAACGAACGCAGTGACACACCCAAGTGCATTGAGGAAAGGCGAGTCGTTCGGTCTCGCAGCGGCTCCAACTCGAGCTCGCGCAGATGTTCGACCGAGTCGAGCTGGGCGGGCATATACAACCGCCAGTTGGGATAGCGATCACGAAGGGCGCGCAGCCACTCTGCGAGGCCCGCCTCGCCGGTGTTGATTTCCTGACCACCCCCGATCAAACACACGATCGCCGCCCATCCCTCATGGCGATCCATGACCCCAATCAGGAACTCCGGCTCCGAGGCATCGAAGTTCGGCCGATTGCGCTTGTGCTTCATGAACTTCGATGCTTGATCGCGGTCCCAGGCTCGCTGTGCCTCATCAAAGACTACGACGCGCTCAACCGGGGCGGCAGTGTCTGTCAGGCTCGCATCGCGAAAGTGATGGATGTTCTGGATGAACGTCACCGCCTTTCGATGCGCATCCTTCTTGTTGATCCTCTTGCCACTTGCCGTGACGCGCGCTGCTTCGTCCCTTGCGAGCGCCTCCTGTAGCACGCGCACGAGCGGGCCGTTGCCGGATAAGAACACCGCGTGCTCATTGCCCTGTGCATCGGTACGCTGCCGCTGACACACAAGGTTGAGTCCGGCCAGCGTCTTACCGGCGCCGGGGACACCGGTCACCAAGCAGATGATCTTCTCGTTCTGGGCTCGCGCACGCTCGATCGCCTCGGCGATCGCGGCCGTGGTCGCGCCCAGGTTGTCGGCCCCGGCTTCTGAGCGCGTGATCGCTGCGACACCATGGCCCTGATAGAGGGCCTGCGCCGCCTCAACGATCGTTGGGGTCGGGCGATAGCCGGATGCGAACCACGCGGTGGGAGAGTGTGCGGCCGTGCCAGCTCGCGACACCACTTCTACCAAGACGGCGGCGAGTGAGGCCTCGTTAGTTAGCACAACAGGGCAGATGTCGCGGTCGGGCTCTGCAGGCTCGGCTTTGGCCGCGCGGGCATTGGTCGCGACCAGCACAGGAACGATGATTGCCGCTTGGCTGCCCATGTGAAAGTGCTTCAGGTCGAGTGCATAGTCCATCACCTGCTTCTTGGCGCCGAGATCGTGGTCGGCAGACCCGACCTTGAACTCGATGACGACGATTCGATCGCCGATTAGCAGAATGTTGTCCGCGCGCTTGCCAACGCGTGGTACGACGAACTCGAAGCAGATTGCGCCAGGCTGACCCTTTGGCAATGACGCCTGCAAGATCCCGATCTGACGTTGCCACGCTGTTCGCTGAGCCGAGCTCACGTCGCCGCCTTGGCCTTGCGCTAAGCAGCCCAAGATGGCCAGCGGATCCGCCAGGACGAATTCACTGAACTCAGCGGCGTACGAGGCACATTGATTCGCGGCGAGCATCGGCAACCCTTGGGACAACAGCGCTGAGGCCTTGTACCAAGAGGGTCGGCCGTGGGCCAAAGGTTGCGAGCGGCTACCGTGGAGTTCGTCTTGTCTAGGCCCAGGCGGTCAGCAACTCGTGCATGCGAGCCGCCAACCCCTGCGGCTCCTTCAACCAATCGAAGTGCCCCAGCGGCCCCGGCCCCTCGAAGCGTTCCACCGCTTCGGGCCCGACGTGGGCCAGCTGCAGCAGGTGCTCGGTGGCGGCGCGCGGGGCGTAGGTGTCCAGCGGCAGGCTCAGCGAGTGCACGGGGATGCGGCGCGCAGCCTCGGAGTGCGGCTCGAGCAGGTTGCGCCCGGCGATCTCGAACTTGCCCAGGCGCGCCAGCAGCGCCCACTCGTCCATCAGGCGGCGGGGCTGGCGGCCGCCGAAGCCCACGCGCTCGCCGGGGAAGTAGCCCAGCAGCGGCCCCGTGAGGCTGTGCGCGGCCAGCACCCAGCGCAGCTGGGTGCGCACCTTTGGCGCGAAGAAGCGCAGCGTTGGCGTGCCCGAGGCGACGGTGAGCACGCCGGCCAGGCCCGGTGCGGCCTCGGCGCGCGCCATCAGGCCGAGGTGGCCGCCCAGCGAATGGCCGACCAGGGCCACGCAGCGGCCGGGCAGGCGCGCGCGCAGCGCGGCGATGCCGCCCAGCACTTCGTGGCGGAACAGGTCGAGGTAGCCCCAGTCCGCGCGGCGCGAGGCGCGCACAGGGCTGGCTCCGCCGCCGCGCCACTCCGCCACGCCGGTGTCGGTGCCGGCTTCGCTCAACGCCTCGGCCAGCCGGCGGTAGGCACCTGCGGGCACGCCCAGCGCCGGCAGCACCAGCGCGGCCGGGGTGCCTGCGCCGGCGCCGCGCGGCACGGCCGTGGCGGGCCAGAAGGCCAGCGGCGCGGCGTCGTGGTGCGCTTGCGGCATCGGCAGGCGCTCCACGCCGAGCGGGCGCGGCGGCGCGGTGGCGCGCTCAGCGCGGCCCATCGTTGCTCACCCCCGAGGCCACGTGCCCGGCCGGCACGTGCGGCGCGGCGTTCTCGATGTGGCCGGTCTGATCGTCGAAGAAGAAGTCGGGCTCGAACTCGGCGAGGAAGGTGCCTTTGGGCAGGCCGCCGAGAAACATCGCCTCGTCGACGTCGATGTTCCAGGCCATCAACGTGCGGATCGCACGCTCGTGTGCCGGTGCGCTGCGCGCCGTGACCAGCGCGGTGCGCAGCGCCATGCCGCCGGCCGGCTCGCGTTGCAGGCGGTGCAAGGCCTCCAGCAGCGGCTTGAACGGGCCCGGGGCCAGCGGGGTGGCGGCGCGCTCGCGTTCGTGGTGCTGGAAGGCGGTGAGGCCGTCGCGCTGGTAGACGCGCTCGGCCTCGTCGCTGAACAGCACGGCGTCGCCGTCGAAGGCGATGCGCACCTCGCCGGGGTGGGCGGCCGAGGCGCGCGCGCTGTCGGGGTAGACGCGGGCGGCGGGCACGCCGGCGGCCAGCGCGCTGCGCACGTCGGCGTCGTTGGTGCTGAGGAAGAGGTTGGCCGCCAGCGGCTTGAGATAGCGCCACGGCGGCTGGCCGCGCGTGAACACGCCGCGGTCGAGCGTGAGGCCGTAGTGCTGCACCGAGCGGAACACGCGCATGCCCGAGACCGGGTCGTTGCGCGACAGGATCACAACCTCCACGCGCGGCAGGCCGGGCGCGTTGAACGCCAGCAGCTTGTTCACCAGGGAGAACGCCACGCCCGGGCGCGCGGGCTGCTCCAGCCGCTGCATCTGCAGCTGCATGTAGGCGCGGTCGTCCGCGGCCTCGAACAGGCTGTTCTCTTCCTCGAAATCGAACAGCGCCCGCGAGCTGATCGCGACGACGAGGCGGCCTTCGAGGCTGGCGGGCATGGCGACGGCGATGGTACGGGGTCGGCGCCGGTGGCCCACTGATCGCCGGCCGCCGGCAGCGCGGCGGGCAAGCGGCGCGTGAGCGATGCCGACACCGTAAAGCACGGCCGCGCCGAGCCGACATAGGGGTGTCACATCCAGTCGGCACGCTGCCTGCGTATTCACCCTGCCGGCCGTCATCTGCACGCTTGCCGCACGCTTGCCGCACCCCAGCCGAGGTGCACCATGTTCCAGCTTCCGAGCGTCGATTCCGCTGCCCGCGTCGAACCGTGGCCTGCCCCGTACCGCAGCGAGGCCTTCGCCGAAGATCTGCAAGGGCTGGTGAGGCCGCTGCCACAATGGCAGCGAGGGGCGCCACCTCGCGTGCCCGGTTGGGGAGCAAACGCTCATGGAGCTGCGCAGCGTGACGACCCGGGGGCCGGCCTTGGCGGCAAGGCGCCGCTCGGTGTGGCTGCCGGGGGCCACCGCGCGAGCCACCGTGCAGGCCACCCTGCTTTGGGCGGCGCTGGCCTCGGCGCCGGTGCTGGCTGGCAAGGCCCATGAGCATGGCGTGGCGCGTGCCGACGTCGGCGTGGAGGCCGGCGTCATCACCGTGAGCCTGGACCTGCCGCTGGAGGTGCTGGTCGGCTTCGAGCGTGCGCCGCGCACCGACGCCGAGCGCACCGCCGTCGCCGCGGCCCTGGGCAAGCTGCAGGAGTCCACCCGCATCGTGCGCATCGATACGGGCGGCGGCTGCGGCACGGCCAAGGTCAACCTGGTGGCGCCGCTGTGGGGTGTGGGCGCTGCGGCGCCTGCCGCCACGGCGTCGGCCGCGACCGCGACCGCGACCGCGACCGCCAAGGCCGGCGGGGAACATGGCGACCTGCAGGCCAGCTACGAGTTCCGCTGCAGCAACACCGACCGCGCCGCGCAGCTGGATCTCGGCCTGTTCGATGCCTTTGCGCGCCTGAAGCGCATCGAGGTGCAGGCGGTCACGCGCCAGGGGCAGATGAAGCTGGTGCTGCGCCGGCCGAACGGGCGCGTGACGCTGCCGCGCTGATCCTGCCCGCGCTGCCGGCCCGCCCGCACCGCACTGCCCGCGCGTTGCCCTTGGCGCTGCTCGAAGTCCGCCAGCTGCGTTTCGGCTGGCCCGGCCACGCCGAGGACACACTGGCGCTGGAGGGCTTCGAGCTGCAAGCCGGCCAGCGCCTGTTCCTGCACGGCCCCAGCGGCTGCGGCAAGAGCACGCTGCTGGCGCTGCTGGCCGGCGTGCTGGTGCCGCGCGAAGGCCGGGTGCGCCTGCTCGGCCAGGAATGGGCGGCGCTGGCCGCCGCGCGGCGCGACGGCCATCGCGCCGAACACGTCGGCGTGATCTTCCAGCAGTTCAACCTGCTGCCGTACCTGAGCGTGCTCGACAACGTGCTGCTGCCGTGCCGCTTCTCGTCGCGGCGTGCGGCGCGCTGTGCCGGTGGTCCGCGTGCCGCTGCCGAAGGGCTGCTGCGCCAGGTGGCGCTGCCCGGGGCGCTGTGGGCGCGGCCGGCGCGCGAGCTGTCGGTGGGCCAGCAGCAGCGGGTGGCCGCGGCGCGCGCGCTGATCGGCGCGCCCGAACTGGTGATTGCCGACGAGCCGACCTCGGCGCTGGACGAGGAACTGCGCGACGGCTTCATGAGCCTGCTGCTGGCCGAGTGCCGCGCCGGCGGCGCCGCGCTGGTCTTCGTCAGCCACGACCGCCGGTTGGCTGCACCGTTCGACCGCCAGCTGGACCTGCGTGCGCTCAACCTTGCCGCGCCGGCCGCACGTGCCGGCGCTGAGCCTGCCGGCGCTGAGCCCGCCGGCGCCGCCGCCGTGACCGCGGCCCACCCGGCCCAACCGACGAAACCCGCGTGAAGGCCTTGCTGTCCCTGGCCGCGCAGAGCGCCTGGAACCGCCGCGGCACGCTGGCGCTGGTGATGCTGTCCATCGCGCTGGCCACCGGTTTGCTGCTGACGCTGGAGCGGCTGCGCACCGACATCCGCGCCAGCTTCTCGCAGGCCGTCAGCGGCACCGACCTCGTGGTCGGGGCGCGCACCGGGGCCGTGCAGCTGATGCTGCACGCGGTGTTTCGCGTGGGCAGCGCGACGAACCAGGTCAAGGTCGAGAGCCTGAAGGCCATCGCACAGCACCGCGCGGTGGCGTGGCTGGTGCCGCTGGCGCTGGGCGACTCGCATCGCGGCCACCCGGTGCTGGGCACCAGCGCCGAGTACTTCGAGCGCTTTCGCTACGGCCAGCGGCAGCCGCTGGTGCTGGCCGAAGGGCGCGTGTTCAGCGGCACGCTGGACGGCCTGTACGAAGCGGTGCTCGGCGCCGAGGTGGCCGCGGCGCTCGGCTACCGCCTGGGCGATCGCCTCACGCTCACGCATGGCCTGGAAGCCGCGCCGGGCAGCCTGGCCGCCGAGCACGCCGACAAGCCGTTCAGCGTGGTCGGCGTCCTCGCGCGCACCGGCACGCCGGTGGACCGCACGGTGCATGTGAGCCTGCAGGCCATCGAGGCCATCCACCTCGACTGGGCCGGCGGTGCGCCGCTGCCGGGCATGAAGATCCCGGCCGAGGCGGCACGCAAGTTCGACCTGGAGCCCAAGCAGGTGACCGCGGCGCTGGTCGGGCTGAAGAACCGCGTCGCGGTGTTCAACGTGCAGCGATTCGTGGCTGAGTACGAGGGCGAAGCGCTCTTGGCCGTGCTGCCCGGCGTTGCGCTGGACGAGTTGTGGCAGGCGGTGGGCCTGGGCGAGCGGGCGCTGCTGGCGATGTCGGCGCTGGTGGCGCTGGTGAGCCTGGCGTCGCTGGTGGCGGTGGTGCTGGCGGGGCTGAACGAGCGGCGGCGCGAGCTGGCCGTGCTGCGCGCCGTGGGCGCCGGGCCGCGGCATGTGCTGGCGCTGCTGGCCGCCGAGGGCGCGTGGGTGACGCTCGTCGGGGCGCTGGTGGGCGCGCTGGCGGCGGCCGCGGCGGTGGCGCTGGCCGCGCCGTGGCTGCAGGCGCAGTTCGGCATCGCGCTGCGGTGGGCCGCACCGACACCGGCGCAGTGGGGCCTCTTCGCCGCCGTGGTGGCCGCGGGTATGCTTGCCAGCCTCGTGCCGGGGTGGCGGGCGTATCGGCTGTCGCTGGCCGACGGGCTGTCGCCACGGTTGTGAGTTCGAGGCCCTGGCCAGCCGCTGCCGAGAGCTTGCCGGCTCGCCAACGGGTCACTGCCTGACCATGCCGAACACAACACCCCTGTTCGAACCGCCGACCGGACCGCGCGGCCGCGATGAAGGCGCCTCGCGTGCTCCGGTCGCGGCCTTCGCCATGACGACGGCGACCCTGCCTGCACTGGGCTTCGCGCTGGCGCTCGTACTGGCAAGCGTGCCGGGATGGGCGCCGGCACCGGCTGCCGCCCAGGCGCCTGCCGGCGTGCCGCTGATGAAGGAGCCGATCGCCGCCAGCGCGCCTGAAGCCAGAGCGGGCCGCGCCGGCGAGCCGCGCACCATTACCTGGGATGCGCTGGTGCCGGCGAACTGGGACCCGTTCAAGGACTTCAAGGGCACCGACTTCCAGCTGCTGCAAGACGGTGACCCGCGCGCGATGCAGATGCTCAAGCGCATGCGCGAGGCCTGGGACAACGCGCCGGCCAACCCGAAGGTCGTCGGCCAGCACGTGCGCATCCCCGGCTTCGTCGTGCCGCTCGAAGAGGGCAAGGAAGGCCTGGCGGAGTTCCTGCTCGTGCCGTATTTCGGGGCCTGCATCCACAGCCCGCCGCCGCCGGCCAACCAGATCATCCACGTGCTGCCCAGGTCGCCGGCCAAGGGCGTGAAGTCCATGGACGCGGTGTGGATCCACGGCCGCATCACCAGCCAGCGCATCGACTCTTTCATGGGCGCGGCGGGCTACCGCATCGAGGCCGAGGGCATCACGCCCTACGTCGAAAAGGCGGGCAAGTGAAGGCGGCGCTGGCGGAGCTGACGCTGCTGGAGCTGACGCTGCGGGAGGCGACGCTGCCGGAGGCCACGCTGCCAGAGGCCACGCTGCCGGAGGCCACGCTGTCAGCAGCGCAGCCGGCGCCCGCCACCGGTGCAGCTTCGGCCGGCCGCCGCTGATGCGCCACCGCCCCCTCGCCCCGGCCGGCGCGCGCGACCTTGCGCGCACCACCTTCGCCGTGCTGTTCATCGGCTTGTTGCTGGGGGCCTCGCTGTGGATCCTGCGGCCGTTCCTCGGGCCGATGATCTGGGCCACGATGGTGGTGGTGGCCACCTGGCCGGTGATGCGCCGCGTGCAGGCGCTGCTGTGGGGCCGGCGGGCACTGGCCGTCACGGTGATGACGCTGTTGCTGCTGCTGCTGTTCGTGGTGCCGCTGGTGGGCGCCATCGTCACCATCGTCGGCAATGCCGACCAGCTGGTGGCGTGGGCCAAGCTGGCCACCACCTGGCGGCCGGGCGAGCAGGCGCCCGGCTGGCTGCGCAGCCTGCCGGTCATCGGCGGCATGGCCGAGTCGCTGTGGGCGCAGTTGCGTTCGCTGGGGCTCGATGACCTGCTGCAGCGGCTGACGCCCTACGCCGGCAACGCCACGAAGTGGTTCGTCGCCGAGGTCGGCAGCATCGGCATCGTGGTGGTGCAGTTCCTGCTCACGGTGGCCATCGCCGCGGTCATGTACTCGCTGGGCGAAGAAGGCGCCGATCACGTGCGGCGCTTCGCGCGCCGGCTGGCCGGCGAGCGCGGCGAGGGCGCCGTGGTGCTGGCCGGCGACGCCATCCGCGGCGTGGCGCTGGGCGTGGGCGTCACGGCGGTGCTGCAGTCGGTGGTCGCCGGCCTCGGGCTGGCGATGGCGGGCATCCCGTTTGCCGGCCTGCTCACGGCGCTGATGTTCATGCTGTGCATCGCGCAGGTGGGGCCGCTGCCGGTGCTGGTGCCGGCGCTGATCTGGGCCTTCTACGACGGCCACCCGGGCTGGGGCACATTCCTCATCGTCGTCGCGGTGGTGGTGACCATGCTCGACAACGTGCTCAGGCCGCTGCTCATCCGCATGGGGGCCGACCTGCCGCTGTTGCTGATCTTCGCCGGCGTGATCGGCGGCCTGTTCGCCTTCGGCCTGGTGGGCATCTTCGTCGGGCCGGTGGTGCTGGCGGTGGGCTACACGCTGCTGGAGGCGTGGATCGGCGACGGCGAAGCGGCGCCGGCCGAGCCCGGGCCCTGGCGGGACTAGCCGGGTCTGGCACGCCCCGCTCAAGCCGCACGGGCCAGCGCCCGCGTCCTTGCCAGGCGCACGGGCGGCCGATTACGCTCCTGTCCCCCCATGAACGGCCATCCCGCTGCTTCTGCGCCCTCCGAGGGCGCGGGCGTTCCCGACGAACTCTTCTGGGACGACCTGCTGGCCTACCTGGCCGACCGCCGTGTCATACCGATCATCGACACCGGCGCAATGCTGGTTGACTGTGGCGGGCAGCGACAGCCGCTGGAGTCCCTGTTGGCACGGCGGCTGACCGAGCGGCTGCGCATCGACGTCGGGGAAACGCCGCAACGGCTCGACGAAGTAGTGCGCCGCCAGCGGATGCAGGCCGGCCGCAAGGACAACCTCTATCTACGCCTGCAGCAACTGCTCAAGGAGATGGATCTTGCCCCGCCGCAGGCGTTGCTCGACCTGGCGGCGGTCGATGCCTTCGATCTCGTGGTCAGCGTTTCCTTCGACGACCTGGTCGTGCGCGCCTTCGACCAGGTCCGCCACGGTGGCGCCCCACGCACCGAGGTGCTGGCCTTCGCGCCGAACCGCAGCGCTGACCTGGCCGAACCGCGCGGCGCATCGCCGCACGCGAGCGTTTTTCATCTGATGGGCCGGCTGTCTTCGGCCCCGGACTGCGTCATCTGCGACGACGATCGGCTCGAGTTCCTGCATGCATTGCAAGACGACGCCCGCCGCCCCAAGCTGCTGTTCGACGAGTTGCGCGACAACCATCTGCTGCTGCTGGGCTGCCGGCTGCCCGACTGGGCGGCGCGCTTCTTTCTGCGCACCGCCAAGGGGGCGCGACTGTCGCTGCCAGAGGGAGACACCATCGAAGTGCTGGTCGGCCCGCAGGTCGTCGATGACGAGCCGCTGGCGCATTTCCTTGCCGCGTTCCGCCCAGGCGCGCGGCTGGTGGCGATGCCGCCCGAGGACTTTCTGGCCGAACTGCGGCGGCGCTGGCAGGCCGCGCATCCAGCCGCCGCAGCGGCTTCGACTGCGGACGCACCGCCCACCTCTCGCGGCCGGGCGCCCGCCGATGGCGCCGTCTTCATCAGCTACTCGCGCCACGACTCGCAGGTCGCCGCCCAGCTGGCCGACACGCTGGCCCGTGAGGGGGTCGATGTCTGGCTCGACCGCAACGAGCTTCAACCCGGTGACGCCTGGGCTCAGTCGATTCTGCGAGGCATCGAGAACTGCTCGCTGTTCGTACCGGTGATCTCGGCCAGCACGCAGCGTGAGGACCGCAGTCGCGCCTACTTCTGGCGCGAATGGAACACCGCCGATGACCTGGCGCTGGGCATGAAGCCCGGAGAAGTGTTCATTCTGCCGGTGGTGGTGGACGATACCGATCCGTACCGCGCGCAGGTGCCACGCCGATTTGCCGCCGCGAACTTCGCCGTGCTCCCCGGCGGCCGGCCGGACGACCCGTTCGTGGCACGCGTGCGCGAGCTGTTCCAGGCCTACCGGCGGCGCATCGGCCATGGCTGACGCGGCCCGCGTCGACGCGCAGAACCCCTGGCCGGGCCTGGCCTCGTTCACGGAGGCCGACCGAGCCTTCTTCCGCGGTCGCGAGGCCGAGGCCGACGAGCTCGCGCGCATGGTGCGCCGAGAGCGGCTCACGGTGCTGCTGGGCCGCTCGGGGCTCGGCAAGTCGTCGCTGCTGAGCGCTGGGCTCTTTCCACGGCTGCGCGGGGATGGGCTCCTGCCCGTGCCGGTGCGCATCGGCTACGGCGCGAGCCTGTCGCCGCGCCAGCAGCTGTGGGCGGCGCTGGCCAGCGCATGCGCCGAGGCGGCCGTGGAGACCACAGCGCCCGAGCCGACAGAGTCGATGTGGAGTTGCTTCCACCGCCGTGGCGGTGGCTTCTGGAACCGTCGCCGGCGGCCGGTGCTGCCGGTGCTGGTGTTCGACCAGTTCGAGGAGATGTTCACCCTCGGTCAGGCCGACGAGGGCACGCGCGCCGCGGCCAACCACTTTGCCGACGAGTTGGCCGACCTGGTCGAGGATCGACCTTCGGACGAACTGCGGCGCGCGCTCGACACCGACCCGTCGCGACTCGAGGCGCTGGACTTCGAGCGTGCCGGCTGCAAGGTGTTGATCAGCTTCCGCGAAGACTACCTGGCCGAAGTGGAAGGGCTGCGCGCGCGCATGCCTTCGGTGACGCGCAACCGTTTCCGGCTGTTGCCGATGAACGTCGTGCAGGCCCGCTCGGTCATCGCCAGCGGTGGCGACCTGGTTTCCGCCGAGGTCGGCGAGCGCATCGTCGGACTCGCCTGGCGCAACCGGGCCGAGGCACCGGCGCCCGACGAAGACCCGGCGATCGAAATCGACCCGGCGCTGCTGAGCGTGATTTGCAGCGAGCTGAACCAGCGCCGCCTTGCGGCGGGCGAGCCGACCATCGCGCCGGCGCTGCTGGCCGGCGCCGAGACGGAGATCCTGTCGGCGTTCTACGAACGCTCGATGCGTGGCGCCGATCCGGCGCTGCGCCGCTTCGTCGAGGACGAGCTCATCACCACGGCCGGCTACCGCGACAGCTTCGCCTTCGACGACGCGCTGGCCCGGCCGGGCGTCACGGCCGATGCGCTGTGGCGGCTGGTCAGCGGCCGCTTGCTGCGCGTCGACGAGCGCTTCGGCGTGCGCCGGCTGGAGCTGACGCACGATGTCTTGACACGCATTGTCAAGGACAGTCGTGATGCGCGCCGGGCGCGCGAAGCCGAGGCAGCGGCATTGCGCCTCGAGCGCGATGCGGCCCGCCGCCAGCAGCGCGCGCGACGGCGCGAGCGCGTGGTGTGGGCCGGCGGCGTGCTGGCGGCGCTGCTGCTCGCCGGCGCGGTGCTGGCCGGCCGCTGGGCCATCGAACGCGACCATGCCGCCCAGGCAGCGGAGAGCCGCGCCAGCGAGCAGCGGCAGCAGGCCGACGAAGCCACAGCCCTGCTGGAGCGCGCCATCGCCGAGGCGTTGGCGGCCGGCAAGCGTGCCGCGCAGGCACTGGCAGCGGCCGCTGCCGCCAGCCAGGCGGCCGATGCGGCCAGCCAGGCGGCGGGGAAGCAGACGCTGCGCGCAAACCGCGTCGAGCGCGATGCGCTCGCCACGGACTTGATCGTCGCAGCGCGCACCGCGCCGGCAGATGCGCCGCAGCTGTCGCTGCTGCTCGGCGCGGAAGCGGTGCGCCGCTACCCGCAACGCCTGGACGGGCAGGTGGAATTGCTGGCTCGCTTGGTGGCGGCGCACCGGCTGCGGCGCGTCGTCGACTTCGACACCCCGCTGCTGGCCTCGGCGGCAATTGGTGACGGCACGCGTGTGCTCGTCGGTACGCAGGGAGGGCAGCTGGCGCTGGTCGACGCGCGCAGCGGCGAGGTCGTCGGTCGCTGGGCACTGCCGCCAAAACAGTACGGCTTGCAGGTGCAGCAGATGAACCTGCGTGTCTCCGCCGATGCCCGGGTTGCGCTGCTGGAGGTGGACGGCACGCCGATGCTGGCGCGGCTCCTGCCCGGCCAGCCCCTGCTCACGCAGCCGGTGGGCGGGTCTGGCGGTGGCCGCTACCTGGCGCTGTCGGCCGACGGCACTCGCTTGGCCGAAGCAAATCAGGCTTGGCCCGAAGTCAAGCTGCATGCCGTGCTCGACGGCGTGGCCGAGGCGGCACCGCGCCGCATCGCGCTGCCGCGGCTGGCGGGCTTCGGCTGCCTGTCGTTCGAGGCGGCTCCCGGGCAGCTCATCGTCGGCACACAGACGGAAACGCACGCGGTGCGCCTGGCCGACGGCAAGGTCACCACCGTCGCGCTGCCGCGCCCGGCGCTGGCGTTCAGCGCCGACTGCACGAAGGCACTGGTGAGGGACAGCGCCGAAGGCGGTGAGCCTCGCTTTCGCACCATCGACGCGCGCACCGGTACCAGCCTTCGCACGCTGCGCGTGTTGGCGGGCACGCAGCCGAGGCAAATGATCGGCAACCCCGTCTTCGTCGCCGCTGGGCGCTACGTGGTGGCGACCTTCGCCGAGGGCGTCGAACTGTGGCCGGTCGACGACGACACTGCACGCACCTGGCCGCAGGAACTGCTGCCCGACGTGGTGGGCGCGAGCGCCGACGGACGCTGGCTCGCCTATGGCGTGAGCGGTGGGCAGCTCGAGCTGCAGCGGCTTGCCGAGCCGCGGTTTCGCACGCGCTTCAAGCTGCCGGAGCCCCCGGCCGCCTTGCACTTCGCTGCCGATGGCGGTTCGCTTGCGGTCGTGGGCCGCGGCCGGCTCTTGCAGTGGGTGCGGCTGAGCGGGGTCAACGCACTGACGCGCGGGCAGCAGCCATTTCGCGCCGGCGAGATCGAGTTCAGCGCCGACGGTTCGCACTTGGGTGCCGCACCCGCCAACGGCGTCGGCGGCTTGGCCCTTTGGAACGTAGCGGGTGCTCCGGCCCAGGCATTGGAATTGCGCTTCTCGCGCATCGAGTTCGGTCTGGGTGGACAGCTGATGGCGACCTACGACAGCGACGACAAGGCCCGGCGCGTGCGCATCTTCGAGCTACGGCAACCGCCGCGGCCGCAGGTCGATATCGACCTCGCCAGCGAAAGCGGCATCCGTCACTTCGCCTTCGACGCCGATGGGCGGCGACTGGCCATCGCGGTGAAGCGCGCCATCGTGATCGCCGACTTGCGCACTGGTGGTTTGCGCGAGCGCATCGAACTGCCAGACCACGACGCGGATCGGCTTGCCTTCCATCCGCGCGAGCCGGTGATCGCTGCGGTCCATGCCGACGGCAGCGTGCGCACGTATTCGCTGTCACGCCTGCACGAAAGCTGGCGCATCGGCGTCGACTCCACACAGCCCGAGACCCTTGCCGATTCGGCCGTGTTCAGCACCGATGGCCGCTGGCTGCTGGTCGGGCGGAAAAAAGGCGTCATCGCGATGCACGACGCGCGCAGTGGCGCGCTGTACGTAACGCTCGTGCCGCCGCGCGAGAACGCGGCGCCGGCGGGGAGCCTGGCATTTGTCGAAGGGACCAGCATCGTCGCCGCCGGCGCGCTGGACGGAGCGAAGGACTTCTGGGACGTGAGTGCGCGCCGATGGCTCGGTGCGGTCGGTGCCGATGCGCAGGTTCGCGGCGGCGGGGAGGCCGACTTGAAGGCGGTGGCCGTCAGCGCGCGCGGCCGCCAGGTGGCGCTCAGGCACGCCGACGATACGGTGTCACTTCACCAATGGGACCCATCCAGCCTTGTGCGCGGCGCCTGCGCCATCTCCGGCCGCAACCTGAGCTGCCAGGAGTGGCGGCGCTTCATGCGCGACGAACCCTATCGGGCGACCTGTGACGCGCTGCCGCCGCCGGTGCCGGCGTGCAGGTAGCGGAGGCCGGCAGCGCGAGTTGCACGGGGTCGGGCCACGGGGCCTGCGCATGGCGGCGAAGTTGGTGCGGCAGGCAGCGCGACCGCCGAGAAGAGACCCCGCCGGCCTGTGCACAGGCGACTCATGCCGACGGCGGCGTGGCCACTGCGGGTGGTGTCGGCGGCGGGCGAGGTGTCGTGCGCCGCACCAGTGCCACCAAGCCCGACAGCAGCGCCGCGCACAGCACCAGCACGCCGGTGCCTAGGCCCCACACCACCCACACGATGACCGGCGCGGCGCCGCCCAGCCAGCCCAGCACGGCACCCAGCACCTGTGCCGACCACACCAGCGCCTCGCGCCAACCGGGCAGCCACAGGTCCAGCCACGGCGCGCCCGGAATCTGGGCGATCAGCCCGTACCACTCCGAAGGCATGCCCCCCGACAGACCACCTGCCAGGCCCACCAGCGCGGCCGTGCCGTAGGCCAGCAGCGTCCACAGGCCGAACAAGAGGGCGGTGAAGATCCAGATGGTGAGATGCATGGTGGTGCGAGGGCGGCAACGATCGGCGAGGGGGCCGAACGTTGCGTGAAGCCTAGCAGCGTGCGAATGGGTCGGCGGCGCGTCGGGCCATCGGCCGCGCCGTCACTCAACCCGGGCCAGCGCTTTCAGCGCACTGCCGCGGCCGGCGTGCCCGTGGCCTGCCGAGGCAGCGGCTTGCTCCACGGCTGCAGCCGGTGCCGCCGGCGTTCGGCGCGTTCCAGTTGCCACAGGTCTTCCAGTGTCGGCTCGGTCTTGTGCAGGCGCGGGCCGGGCAGCGGCGCGGGCAGGCTGAGGTTGCCGGTCCACGAGTCGCCCGCGCGCATGGCGATCGGCGCGGCCAGCTGGTCCACTTCGGCCGGGTCGATCCACGGTGCGAGCTGCTGCACGATGGCGCGCAGCCGCGGGCGCAACGCCGGCTCGCCGATGCGCCCGCGCTGGCCCCAGGCCACCGTGATGGTCGAGCCCGTGGCGCCGGGCCCGGGCCGGGCGGCCACCGCGAAGTCGCGCCGGTAGTTCAGGCGCCGCGCCATCAGGAACTCCTCCAGCGTCATCGCCACGTCTTCGAACGGCGTGGCGTACGCGTAGTCATCGGTGGCCAGGTCGGCGGCGAAGAACGCGGCCACCTGTTGCGGCGAATAGGCGTTCTGCGTGGCGCTGGCGGCGGCGCCGAAGAAGCGCACCTGGCCCAGGCCGCTCATGACGCTGGAAGTGAGCGGGTACAGCGACGGCACGGTGTGCGATGCGAGCTGGCCGCCGTTGGCCCGTGGCGCGATGCTGCCCCACGCCGTGTTCGCGTCTTGCAGCGTGCCGTACACCGAAGGCGGAAGAAAATCGAGCGCGTGCCCGAGCTCGTGGAACATCAGCCAGCCGGCTTCTTCCAGCAACGCCACGTTGCCGCGGGTCACGCGCTGGCGCGGGTCGTAGAAGCGGAAGATGCTCTGGGTGCCCTGCACGTAGCGCCACAGCGTCGTGTACTGCAAAGTCTGGCCGAAGCTGCTGCGGAAGTCTGGCGCCTCGTTGACGGTGTCGCGTTCCTCGGGCGTGAGCCAGAAGTTGTCGGCATCGAGGTAGATGGCGCCGGTGCCCGCGTAGTAGAACGACGGCCGCACGTGGGTGCCGATGACGATGGCCGCCACGCTCTTGAGCATGCGGCGGAAGTCGCCCTGCACGTCGTGCGTGTTCAGGAATGCCTCGAAGTTGCGCCCGGCCCAGTCGTGCGAGACGACGACGCGGTTCATGACCTGCTCGACGGTGGGCACGCCGGTGCCCACCTCCTGGGCGAGAAACGGCAACTGCGAAAGCCGGCACAGGTTGTTGTCGCGCTGGGCGCTGTCGTACACGCAGGCGGCCAGCACCGCGGCGTGCGGGCCGTTGGGCCGGTAGGCATGCACCCGCGAGACGTGGTCGCCTGCCCACAGTGCGCCGCTGTCGTTGGCCGCGGCCTGCGCGTGGCGTTCCACCAGCACCAGCACCTCGTCGCTGGCGCTGTGGCCGGCGGCGGTGGTGAGCGTGGCGCGCAGGCGGATGGGCGTGTCGCGGGCGACCTGCGGCGCGACGAACAGGGCCACGTTCGGGTCGCGGGTGTCGAGCGTGACCGCCGGGCCCTCGAGCTGGGCCCAGGTGATGGTGGCCACGCTGTCGCCCCCCGCCAACGTGGGCCACGCACGCACCGAGACGTTGCCGCCCATGCGCACCGAGTGGTTTGCGCGCAGCGCCAGGCGCGTGCCCAGGCCCAAGGGTGCGAAGTCGATGACGAAGTCTTCACTGCGCGCCGCGCCGGTGGTGTCGCGAAAGTCGGCGCGAAAGCTGTAGCGGCCGCCCGTGAGCGCCTCGAAATGCAGCGTCTGCGACTTGGCCGAGAGCAGCTCGACGGCCGGACCGCCGGTCTGCGTCCACTGGGGTGATGCGATGGCGCCGGTGCAGCCGGCGATGGCCGCGCCGCCGCCCACCCCAGCAGACAAGACGGCGGCCTTGGTGAAGCGCGCGTAGGTCGTGCCCGGTGTATCGCACGGGCTCGGTGAAGGGGGCGCAGGCGCCGGTGCCGCCTCATCACCGCCGCCGTTGCCACCGCAGGCGGCGACCAGCCACGCGGCGCCTGCCAGCAGCAAGACACGTTGCAATGTTCGCATCGGACGCACTCCCCTTGCCGCCTGCGACGGCGCACCTCTCACGCCAACCAGCCACGCGCCGCGAGCGCCCCCTCGGCCGCCGCGGCATCGGTGAAGTGCACGGCGTTCCACCCCAGCGCGCGGGCTGCCTCGACGTTGGGCAGGTGGT
The DNA here is from genome assembly GCA_016790225.1 of Rubrivivax sp. The sequence goes on along the minus strand of JAEUOZ010000052.1, from coordinate 24,082 downwards.
CGTCGAGAAACACCAGCTCGGCCGGCTCGGCGCCGAAGCGCGCGGCCGCCAGCTCGAAGATGCCGCGCTCGGGCTTGATATGGTGCACGCGCGCCGAGAACACGCCATCGGCGAACCAGGTGACAAACGTGTGCTCGCGTTCCAGGTGCGCGGCATAGGGCTCGGGCATGTTCGAGAGGAAGTACAGCGGGCGCCCTTCGCCGCGCAGCCGCTGCAGCCACTGCACCGTCTCGGCCATCGGCTGCAGTTCGAGCGGGATGCGCTCGACGACGCGCCGCACGTCCGCCGGTGCGAGGCCGGTGCGGCGGCAGATGCGTTCGATCAGCGCCGGTACCTCGACCGTGCCGCGGTCGAACTCGCCCCAGTCGCCGCCCCAGGCCTGGAAGATCTCGGCCTTCAGCCGTTGTGCACGGGCCGCGTCCGGCGCCAGGTGCGGCACCTCGCGCATGAGCATCGTCTCGGGGTGCCAGCGGAAGAGCACGCCGGCGAAATCGAACACGATCTTCTTGCGCGGGCTGGTTTGCATCGTGCAGCGGCGGGGCGCGCAGGGACGCGCGCTCAGGGGATGGCGTCGAGCGGGTGAGTGGGCGGGCGGGTGCCGGCAGGTCAGGAAGTCAGCCGCCGCAGCAGGCCCGCGGTGGAGCTGTCCAGGCCGGCCGCGTCGCCATGGCGTGCCGACCCAGGCTCCAGCCGCGGCAGCAGTTCGCCGGCCAGCGCCTTGCCGAGCTCCACGCCCCATTGGTCAAAACTGTTGATGCCCCACAGCGCCCCGCTCACGAACACGCGGTGTTCGTACAGCGCGATCAGCGCGCCCAGCGAGCGCGGCGTGAGCGCATCCAGCACGAGCATGGTGCTCGGCCGGTTGCCGGGGAAGGTGCGGTGCCGCGCCAGTGCGGCGCGGTCGAAGCCGGGCGCGGCGGTGGGCGGGTGGTCGACGGCAGCCTCGTCGGTGGTCTTGCCGAGCATCAGCGCCTGCGCCTGCGCCAGGCAGTTGGCCAGCAGCTTGGCGTGCAGGTCGGCGTGGCCGTGTGCGGCGTGCTTGACTGCGATGAACTCCACCGGCACGACATCCGTCCCCTGGTGCAGCATCTGGAAGAACGCGTGCTGGCCGTTGGTGCCGGGCTCGCCCCAGACGACGGGGCTGGTGGCAAAGGGCAGCGTCTGGCCCGCGAGGTCCACGCGCTTGCCGTTGCTTTCCATCTCCAGCTGCTGCAGGTAGGCGGGCAGCCGCGCCAAGCCCTGGTGGTAGGGCGCCACCGAGCGGCTGGTGAAGCCGTGGAAGTTGCGGTACCAGACATCCAGCAGGCCCAGCAGCACCGGCATGTTGCGCGCCAGCGGCGTGCGCGCGAAGTGCTCGTCCATCGCGTGCGCGCCATCGAGGAATTGGCGGAAGCGCACGCTGCCGATGGCGATGGCGATCGGCAGCCCGACCGCGCTCCACAGCGAGCAGCGCCCGCCCACCCAGTCCCAGAAGCCGAAGGTGCGCGTGATGCCGAACTCGGCGGCCGCGGGCAGGTTCGTGGTCACGCCGACGAAGTGCCGCGCGACCTCGGTGCCGGCCGGCGCATGCTGCACGAACCACGCGCGGGCCACGGCCGCGTTGGCCATCGTCTCCTGCGTCGTGAAGGTCTTGCTCGCGACGATCACCAGCGTGCGTGCGGCCGTGAGGCCGGCCAGCACCGGGGCGATGTCGTGGCCATCGACATTGCTGACGAAGTGAAAGCGCAGCCGCGGGTGGCGAAAGGCCTCGAGGGCGCGCACCGCCATCGCCGGGCCGAGGTCGCTGCCGCCGATGCCGATGTGCACGATGTCGGTGAGTTCGCCGGCTTCGGCGCGCCCCCGCGTCTGGTCGGCGAAAGCGAGCATCGCGTCGAGCACGGCGTGCACTTCGGCCTCGAAAGGAGCACCCGTGCCTGAAGGGGAACGCGGCGCGCGCAACGCGGTGTGCAGCACGGCGCGGCCTTCGGTGGCGTTGGCGACCTCGCCGCGCAGCATCGCGTCGCGCCGCGCCGCCAGGCCGCATTCGTCGGCCAGGTCGCCGAGAAAGCGCAGTGTCGCCAGGTCGACGCGGTTCTTCGAGAGATCGGCAAAGACCTCGGGCGCCTCGAAGCTGAGCGTGGCAAAGCGCTGCGGATCGCGCGCGAAGGCCTCGCGCAGGTCGAGGTCGCGGCCATGCGCTTCGAAGTGGCCCTGCAGCGCGGCCCAGGCACGCGTGCGGTCGCAGCGCGGCCACTGTCCGGCCGGGAGCGGCACCGGCCCCTGTGCCGGTGCCGCGGTGGGCTTCACTTGCGCAGGTCCTCGATCAGCCGTTCCAGCTTCACCGCGTCGGCAGCAAACGCGCGGATGCCCTCGGCCAGCTTCTCGGTGGCCATCGCGTCGTCGTTGAGCGCCCAGCGAAAGCCCTTCTCGTCGTAATGCACGGCGGGCAGGTCCATGCGCGCGGCCGCGGCCGCATCGAGAGCCGCCGTGAGCGGCGCCTGGCTGCCCTGCAGCGAGGCCAGCAGCTCGGGGCTGATGGTCAGCAGGTCGCAGCCGGCCAGCGCCACGATCTGGCCCACGTTGCGGAAGCTGGCGCCCATCACCTCGGTGGTGATGCCGTGGCGCTTGTAGTGCTGGTAGATGGCACGCACCGACTGCACGCCGGGATCGTTGGCGCCCGCACGCGCGGCTTCGTCCCAGGCGCCGCCGGCGGCCTTCTTGTGCCAGTCGTAGATGCGGCCCACGAAGGGGCTGATCAGCTGCACGCCGGCGTCGCCGCAGGCCACGGCCTGTGCAAACGCGAACAGCAGCGTCAGGTTGCAGCGGATGCCCTGCCGTTCCAGCTGCTCGGCGGCGCGGATGCCTTCCCAGGTGGCGGCGATCTTGATCAGCACACGCTCGGGGCCGATGCCGGCGGCCGCATACAGTTGCATCAGACGTTGGGCGCGCGCCACCGTGGCCGCGGTGTCGAACGACAGCCGGGCGTCGACCTCGGTCGACACGCGCCCGGGCACGACCTTCAGGATCTCGCGCCCGAAGCGCACCAGCACCTGATCGACGATGCTGTCCAGCGGTGCGGCGCGGTGTGCCGCCACGGTGTCGGCCAGCAGCGGCGCGTAGTCGGGCTGCTGCACGGCCTTGAGGATGAGCGACGGGTTGGTGGTGGCGTCGCGCGGCGCAAAGGCCGCCAGCTGGTGGAAGTTGCCGGTGTCGGCCACCACGGTGGTGTGCTGCTTGAGCTGGTCGAGCTGGTTCATGGGGCGTGTTCTGCGGGACAGGCCGCATTAGAACCCGAGGCGCAGGGCCCCGGGTTTCGGCACGGGTACGGCGGCTACGATGCAGGCCATGTACGCGCCGCACTTCGGCCTGCGCCAGGAAGCCTTCTCGATCGCGCCCGACCCGCGCTTCCTTCACCTGAGCGCGATGCACCGCGAGGCGCTGGCGCACCTGCTGTACGGGCTGCAGGGCGGCGGCGGCTTCGTGCTGCTGACCGGCGACATCGGCACCGGCAAGACCACGGTGTGCCGCGCCTTCCTGGAGCAGATGCCGCACGACCATCGTGTGGCCTACGTCGTCAACCCGGAGCAGACGCCGCCCGAACTGCTGCAGACGGTGTGCCAGGAATTTGGCATTGCGCTGCCCGACCCGCCACCGGCCACGCTGAAGCCCTATGTCGACGCGCTGAACCAGTTCCTGCTGGACTGCCACGCCCGTGGCCTGCAGTGCCTGCTGGTGGTGGACGAGGCACAGGCGCTGTCGGCCCGGCTGCTGGAACTGCTGCGGCTGCTGACCAACCTGGAGACCAGCGACCGCAAGCTGCTGCAGATCATGCTGATCGGCCAGCCCGAACTGCGCGACAAGCTGGCGCAGCCTGAACTGGAACAGCTGTCGCAGCGCGTGATCGCGCGCGTGCACCTGGGCCCGCTGGGTGCAGCCGACACCGCGCTGTATGTGCAGCACCGGCTGGCCGTGGCCGGGCTGGCGGGTGCATCGCCGTTCGACGCCCGTGCGCTGCAGGTGGTGCACCGGCTCAGCCGCGGCGTGCCGCGGCGCATCAACCTGCTGTGCCAGCGTGCGCTGCTGGGTGCCTACGGCCAGGGCGTGCGGCGCGTGACGCCAACCCTGCTGAAGCAGGCGGCGGCCGAGGTGTTTGGTGCGGGCGACACGGCACGGTCGCCACGTCGCCGCTGGGCTGCCGCCGGCGTGGGGCTGGGTCTGGGGCTGGGCGTGGCCGCGGTGGCCGGCGTGCTGCTGCTGCGACCCGCGGCCCCGACGCTGCCGGCGCTTGCGGCGCTGGCCCCGGCAGCGGCCGTGACGGCGTCATCGGCATCGGCCGCCACGGCCCTGCAGGCGCTCGACGATGAGCGGGCCGCCGCCGGCGCGCTGGCCGCCCTGTGGTCGCTGCCGCTGGCCGACGGGGTCGACCTGTGCACCGCGGCCGCGGCGCAGGACCTGGCCTGCCACCGCGGCGACGCCGAACCCGCGCTGCTGAAGCACCTGGGCCGCCCTGCGCTGCTGACGCTGCGCGGCCGCGGCGCCGTGCTGCTGCTGGCGCTGGGCACCACGCAGGCACGGGTGCAGGGCGCCGGCGGCGAGCAGACCGTGCCGCTGGCCGACCTGGATGCGGCCTGGGGCCACGGCTTCACCACGCTGTGGCGCCCACCCCCGGGCTGGGCCGCGGCCGGTGGCCGCGTGCAGGGCGAGGTGGCCGACTGGGTGCTGCAGCAGCTGACCGCGCTGCAGGGCCCGTCGCGCAAGCTGCCGCGCGACGACGCGCTGCGCCAGCGCGTGTTTGCGTTCCAGGTCAGCCAGGGCCTGGCGCTGGATGGCGTGGCCGGCCCGGTGACCCTGATGCTGTTGAACCGCGCCGCGGGCATCGACGAACCCCGACTGCGCCCGGAGCCCTGATGTCCTTCATCCTCGATGCCCTGCGCCGCGCCGAAGCCGAACGGCAGCGTGGCCAGGCACCCGGCCTGCAGCAGATCACGCACGAAGCCCTGTCGGTGCCGGCGCGCCAGCGGCCTGTTGTTCCGGTCGGCTGGCTCCTGGCCTTGCTGCTGACCGCCGCCGCCGGGGCTGCAGGGGCCTGGTGGTGGAATCAGGCGCGGCGGCCCGAGGCAGCCACCCCTGTGGCGGCGGCCACGGCGCCCATCGATCGCCCGCCATCGACACCTGCCGCAGCCCCGCAGCCGCCACCTGCTGCCAATGCCACGGCCGTGACGCCGCCCCCCGCGCCCAGGCCGGCCGTGGTGCCGGCGCCGGCACCAGCTGCGGCCCGGCCTGCCGCATCGGCACCGGCATCGGCACCCGCGCCGGTGGTGGTGGCCTCCGCACCGGCGTCGGCGCCTGCACCCAGGCCGGTGCTGGCCGCCAACCTGCCCGAACCGCTGCGCAGCGCCGTGATGCGGCTGCAGGTTGGCGGCGTGGTGCACTCGCAGGACCGCAGCCAGAGTTTCGTGATGGTGGGCGGGCAGATCGCCCGCGAGGGCGAGACCCTGAGCCCCGGCATCACGCTCGAACGCATCGAGCCACGCTCCCTGCTGCTGCGCGTGGCCGGCCAGGCGGTGGAACTGCCGCTGTAGCCGGCCCGCGCCGGCGGGTACTCGCCTGAGAAGTTCCGCGGCCAAGCTGTGCGCGAACTGAGCGCGGTTCCCGCCTTTCTTCTTCAGTTCTGACGCTTTCGGCCGATGACACAGTGGTTGATCGAAACGATCCGCAGACCCTCGCCCACAAGCCCGACCATCATGACCACCCGACAGAAATTGATATCCGCCTTCGTGGCGCTGGCCATCCTGGTGTTGCTGACCGCCCTGCTGGGCCTGCGTACGGCGTCCAACGAACACAAGTCGTTCTCAGGCTACATCAACGGCCCGGCCAAGCGCATGGAGCTGGCCAACCACCTGCTGGATGCGAGCAATGCACGCGCCATTGCGGCGCGCAACCTGGTCCTGCTGACCGATGCCGCCCAGGTCGCCGCCGCCAAGGAGGCCGTGGCCAAGGCCCACGCCGCGGTGCAGGACCATCTGTCCGCGCTTCGCGCGAGCGCCGCCGAAGCCTCGGACCCGAAGGTGAAGGAGATGGTCGAGGCCATTGCCGCCATCGAGGCCAGGTACGGGCCGGTGGAGCAGGACATCGTGGCCAAGGCCAGCCGCGGCGAGCGCGACGCTGCCGTGGCCAAGATGAACGCCGAGTGCAACCCGCTGCTGGCATCGCTGACGAAGGCCGGGGATGCCTACCTCGACTACAGCGGCCAGCGGGGCAAGGAAGAAGTGGCCAGCTCTGAGGCCGCCTTTGCCACCGCCAAGCTGCTGCTGATCGCAGCGCTGGTGCTGGCCGCCGCGACGGCCGTCGTGCTGGCCGTGGTCATCCCGCGTGGCCTGATGCGGGCGCTGGGCGCCGAGCCCACCGACCTGAGCCAGGCGGCGCAGCGCATCGCCGACGGCGACCTGAGCCCCGTGCCCGGTGCCGCGCAGGCCCCCGCCGGCAGCGTGCTGGCCTCGATGGCCGCCATGCGCGGCAACCTGGCCGGCATCGTGGCCCAGGTCCGGCTGGGCAGCGACAACGTGGCCACCGCCAGCAGCCAGATTGCCCAGGGCAACCAGGACCTGTCCAGCCGCACCGAGCAACAGGCCAGCGCCCTGCAGCAGACGGCGTCCTCCATGGAAGAACTGGGCAGCACCGTGCGCCTGAACGCCGACAACGCGCGCCAGGCCGACCAGCTGGCACGCGGTGCCAGCCAGGTGGCCCAGCAGGGCGGCGAGGTGGTGGCCGAGGTGGTGCAGACCATGAAGGGCATCAACGACAGCAGCCGCCGCATCGCCGACATCATCTCCACCATCGACGGCATCGCCTTCCAGACCAACATCCTGGCGCTGAACGCCGCGGTCGAAGCCGCACGCGCCGGCGAACAGGGCCGCGGCTTTGCCGTCGTGGCCGGCGAGGTGCGCAGCCTGGCGCAACGCAGCGCCGAGGCGGCGCGCGAGATCAAGAGCCTGATCACCGACAGCGTCGAGCGCGTCGAGCAGGGCAGTGCCCTGGTCGACAGGGCCGGCCAGACCATGCAGGAGGTGGTGACCTCGATCCGGCGCGTGTCCGACATCGTGGGCGAGATCAGCAACGCCAGCGTCGAGCAGAGCAACGGTGTCTCGCAGGTCGGCCAGGCGGTGACGCAGATGGATCAGGCCACCCAGCAGAACGCCGCGCTGGTGGAGGAAAGTGCCGCAGCCGCCGGCAGCCTGCAACAGCAGGCCCAGCAGCTGGTGAAGGCGGTCGCGGTGTTCCGCCATGCCGAGGCGGCCTGAAGCCCGCGCAAGGCCTCGTCACACCCCCGGAACCCCCTGATGGACATGACCCTCGACACACCGGCCCTCACGGCCACGGCGCCCGCCACCGACGTGGTGGCCGGCGCCATCGCGAAGGCAGGCGAGTACCTCAGCTTTCGGCTCGGCCCCGAGGAGTACGGCGTCGACATCCTGCGCGTGCAGGAGATCCGATCCTGCGAGCCGCCCACGCGCATGGCCCATGCGTCGCACTTCATCAAGGGCGGTGGTCGACTCGGTGTCCGACGTGCTGCAGCTGGCCGATGGCCAGATCAAGCCTGCGCCGGCCCTGCAGTCGGGCATCGACGGCCACGGCATCACGGGCATCGGGTGTGTGCGCCAGGCCGAGGCGGACGCCGGGTCCGAGCGCATGCTGCAGCGGGTCGACATCGAACGCATGATGTCTGCGCCCGACATGGCGCTGCTGGGCGACGCCCACTGAACCCGCCAGGGCCTGGCGGCACCTTGAGACGCCTGTGCGCAGGCGTCAGTTGTTGGGCGCGCCGCTGGCGATCCAGGACTTGATGCGCGCCAGGGTGTCGGCGTCCAGGAAGGGCCCCCCCAGCGGCATGCGCGAGCCAGCGATGTTGCTGCCTTCGAGCTTGCGCACCAGGTAGCTGTTGGCCGCATCACCCGGCGCCACGCGCACCAGGCCCGGGTTCTGGCGGGCGGCCACGTTCACCAGGTTGGAAAGGCCGCCATAGCGGTAGCGCCATTGCGGCACGGCCGGCAGGTCGGCATGGCCCAGGCTCAGCACATCGCGAAAGCCGGCTCCCAGCTGCAGTTCCCAGCGGTCGCCGTTGCCGGCCTCTGCATCGCCGGGGTAGGCGTAGCAGGCCAGGCCGGCATCCAGCTGCCAGTCGTCGGACAGCCGTTCGTAGCGGCCGATCTGGGCCAGCAGCCGACCCTGGCTCAGGTTGCCGACGGGTGCGCCGGCACTCAGCGACAGCGTCCAGCGCTGGTCGTGAACGGCCGTCACCGCGGCCTGCAGCTGAGGCCTGCGCGGGCCGATCAGCAGACCACGGTCGGTGAGCTCTGACGCTGCAGCCAGCTGGCCCACCCACTGCAGCGGCTGGGCGATGGCACCGCCGCCGGCCGGCACCAGCATCACCAGACCCAGTCACCAGCCGACACCCGGCCGGGCAGAGGCAACAAGGAGCAGCGGCGACATGGGGCAGGCACAGGCAGCGGGCGAGACACGGGCTGGGGCTGCGTGCACAGCCGGCCCAGGGCCGGGCGGCGCCGGCGCTGCCCGATGAGCGGGTTCGGCTCAGCGCCGCCGGACCGCTGGAGCTGAAGCGCCAGAGGCCGTGGCGCCGAAAGAACCCCGCACCGGGTGATGAGCCCGCAGGCGGTGGCCCAAGGGGCCGCCCGCGTGCAAGCTCAGCCCGCCTCGACCACCGAGACGCCGTTGTCCGACAGGCGCAGCGACAGGGCTTCGCCCGGTGTCCACGCGCGGCGCACGTCGGGGCTGGTGACAAAGAGCTCGCCGATGCTGGTGCTGATGGTCAGTTCCTGGAAGCTGCCCAGGTAGGCGCTCTTGACCAGGGTGCCCGGCAGGGCGTCGGGCGCGGGCTCGGTCACGTGCCAGGCTTCAGGGCGCACCGCCACCTTCACCGTGCCGGCGGGCACCGTGCGCCGTGCGCGCAGCCGCAGCGGGCCCAGACTGACCTGGCCGCTGGTGTCGGCCTGGCCGCTGAACAGCATGGCCTCGCCCATGAAGCCGGCGACAAACTCGCTGTGCGGGTGTTCGTACAGCTGCTGCGGCGTGCCGGCCTGCGCGATGAGGCCGGCGTTCATGACCACGATCTGGTCGCTGACGGCCAGCGCTTCGCTCTGGTCGTGGGTGACGTAGGCCACGGTCAGCTTCAGGCGCTGCTGCAGCGCGCGGATCTCCTCGCGCATGCTGCGCCGCAGCCGGGCGTCCAGGTTGGACAGCGGCTCGTCGAACAGCATCACGCTGGGCTCCAGCACCAGGCTGCGCGCCACCGCCACGCGCTGCTGCTGGCCGCCCGACAGTTCGCTGGGCAGCCGCTGCTCGTAGCCGGCCAGGCCCACGCTGTCCATCGCGGCACGGGCGCGGCGCGCGGCCTCGTCCTTGGGCACGCCGGTGACCGACAGGCCGTAGCACACGTTGTCCAGCACCGTCATGTGAGGGAACAGCGCGTAGCTCTGGAACACCATGCTCACGTTGCGCTCGGCCGGGCCCAGGGCCGTGACGTCCTGGCCGTCGATCAGGATGGTGCCCGAGGTGGTGGCGTCCAGGCCCGCGATCATGCGCAGCAGCGTGGTCTTGCCGCAGCCCGAAGGCCCAAGGATGGTGGTGAGCGTGCCCTTCTCCACCACCAGGTCGACACCCTTCACCACCAGCGGCGCCTTGGCGTCGCCGTAGCGCTTGGTGACCTTGCGGAATTCGATGCCTGCTGTCATGCGTCAATGTCCCTGGGTGCCGCGGCGGCCGAGCTGGCGCTCGCCCACCGCCAGCTGGATCAGTGCGGTGATGGCCGACATCAGCACGATCAGCACCGTGCAGTAGGCCAGCGCCACGCCGTAGTCGCCGTTGCCGACGCGGCCGATGATGTAGGTGGTGGCCAGCTCGTTCTCGGCCGTCACCAGGAAGACCACCGCCGACACGGTGGTCATGCTGCGCACGAAGCTGTAGACCAGCGCCGCCACCACCGCCGGCTTCAGCAGCGGCAGCACCACGCGGCGCAGCGTGGTGGCGGTGCCGGCACGCAGCATGGTGCTGGCCTCGTCCAGGCTCTTGTCCAGCTGCTTGAAGCTGGCGGTGCCCGCGCGCACGCCCACCGGCAGGTTGCGGAACACGAAACACAGCACGATGATCAGCGCGGTGCCGGTCAGCTCGAACGGCGGCACGTTGAAGGCCAGGATGTAGCTCACGCCCAGCACCGTGCCCGGAATGGCAAAGGCCAGCAGCGCGCTGAACTCGAACACCTTCTGGCCCACGAACTGCGTGCGCGCCAGCAGCCAGCTGATGAGCAGCCCGATGCCGGCGCAGATGGGCGCCGCGATGGCCGCCAGCTTGACGGTGGTGAACAGCGAGTTCCACGCCGTGCCCGCCCACACCAGGCCAAATTCGCCCCACTGCAGGTCGAACGCGGTGCTGAAGTGCTTGAGCGTGGGCGTGTAGTCGCGGCCCCAGGTCTGCACGAAGCCGCCGATGAAGGCAAACACGTACACCACCACGGTGAAGCCCAGCCAGGGCAGCGCCACGCCGTTGCACAGCTGGCGCACGCGCTCGGGCAGCGGCATGGCAAAGCCGCTGTCGCCCTTGCCCGTCAGCGTGGTGTAGCTGGTGCGGCCCAGCAGCCGCTGCTGGATGAAGAACACCGCCAGCGCAAAGCCGGTGAGGATGAGCGCCAGCGACGCCGCACGCCCTTGGTCGTACTGCGCGCCGACGATGGCAAAGAAGATGTCGGTCGACAGCACCGCGTACTGCCCGCCCACCACCACCGGGTTGCCGAAGTCGGCCATGCTCTCGATGAAGCCGACCAGGAAGGCGTTGGCCAGGCCCGGCTTCATCAGTGGCAGCGTGACGGTGGTGAAGGTCTGCCAGCGGCTGGCGCGCAGCGTCTGCGCGGCCTCTTCCATGCTGGGGCTGATGCCCTGCACCACGCCGCGCATGATCATGAAGGCGATGGGCGTGAAGGCGAACAGCTGCGCCAGCCAGACGCCGAACAGGCCATAGAACCAGCGCGTGGGCGGGATGCCGAAGGCCCATTCCAGGAACTGGTTGACCAGCCCGGCGCGGCCGAACAGCAGGATCAGGCCCAGGCCCACCACGAAGGGCGGCGTGATGATGGGCAGCAGCGCCAGCACGTTCAGCGCACGGCCGAAGCGCCTGCCGCCGCGTTCGGCCATCAACGCGATCAGCGTGCCCAGCACCGTGGTGCCGGCGGCGGTGATCAGCGCCAGGAACAGCGTGTTCCAGGCCACGCCGCAGCGCACGCCGCCCACCACGCACGACAGGCCCCACACACGGTCGTGGCCCAGCCGTTCGGCCAGGGCCATGATCGACGGCAGGCCGGCGTCGTCGAGGAAGGCGCCGACCAGGCTCTTGGCCACCGGCAGCGCCACGAACAGCAGCAGCAGCGCCGCGCACAGCACCACCGAGCCGGCGACGAAGATGTCGCCACGGAAGTAGCCCAGCCGCGCGATGCCCGCGCCCAGCAGCATCAGCAGCGCCAGCAGCACCAGGGCGCCGCCCAGGCCGACGCCGAACTGGCCCTGGCCCAGGTCACCGAACAGGCGGCCCAGGACCTCGAACGACCAGCCCTGCGCACCGATGGCAAAGCCGCTGGCCAGCAGCCCCGCCAGGCCGGCCGCCGCGCCACCCACCCACAGCCAGCCCTGCGCCCGCGACGCCGGCAGCAGCCAGCCCGCGCCGGCCACCAGCAGGCCCGCCAGCCCCACCCACAGCCAGGGCCGGTGGTGCACGGCCGCCTGCACCACGCCGCTGGCGGTGTCGGGCCCGCCGAACACGCCGGGCAGCGACTTCAGCAGCGTCAGGTTCTGCGGAAAGTACCAGGGCAGCAGCACGTAGGCGGCCAGCCCCAGCAGCAGCCAGGTGGCGACGATGCGCCGGGCGCGGACCTGGCCGCGCGTCAACGTTTCAGACAAGTCGCGGTCCCGTCAAGTCAGCGCGGCAGGCTGTTCACTTCCTTTTCCCACTTGGCGATGAGCCGCTTGCGTTCGTTGCTGGCCCCGTACTTGGCGTAGTCGTAGTTGATGAACTTGATCTTCTTGAAGTCGGGCACGCGCGGGTCGACCTTGGCCGACTTGTTGGACGGCACCTGGAACTGCTTGGCCGCGGCGCCCATCTCCTGCGCCGGCGCCGTCAGCGCCCATTCGTAGAACTTCTTGGCGTTGTCCAGGTTGCGCGCGCCCTTGATGATGCTCATCGAGCCGATCTCGGCGCCGGTGCCTTCGGCCGGCGTCACGGTGGCCACCGGGAAGCCCTGCATGGCTTCGCCCGGGCCGTCGTGCACGAAGCTGATCGACACCGTGGTCTCGCCGCGTGCCACCGCCTTGATGGGGCCGGTGCCGCTGCGGGTGTAGGTGGCGATGTTCTTGTGCAGCGCCTTCAGGTACTCGAAGGCCTTGTCCTCGCCCATCAGCTGCACCAGGGTGGCGATCATGGTGTAGGCGGTGCCGCTGCTGGCCGGGTTGGCCACCTGGATGTCGTTCTTGTAGACCGGGTTCAGCAGGTCGGCCCAGCTCTTGGGCACCGGCATCTTCTTCTTGGCGATGAGCTCGGTGTTGTAGCCGAAGCCCAGCGGGCCGCTGTAGATGCCCACCGTCTTGTAGCCGCTTTGCGACGCCTGCTGCTGCGCCCAGGTCTGCAGCTGCGGCAGCGACGGGCTCTTGTACTCCATCGACAGGCCCTGCTCGGCGGCCTGCAGGTGCGGGTCACCCGTACCGCCGAACCAGACGTCGGTCTTGGGGTTGGCGCGCTCGGCGATCAGCTGCGCCAGCGCCTCGCCCGAGCCCTTCAACGACATGTTGACCTTGATGCCGGTGGTCTTGGCGAACACGGTCTGGATCATGTTGCACCACTCGGCCTGCACCGAGCAGATGACGTTGATCTGGCCGTTGTCCTGGGCCTGGGCGGTGCCCGACAGGCCCAGCAGGGCCAGGGTGGCGAACGCGACGGGTGCGCGGGTGAACATGAAAGGCTCCTTCGTGGTGTTGTTCGGGTACAGCCGGACACGATACCGCGAGCTTGGCAGCTGCCGCCTTGACGCGACAGCGGGGAAGCCCGGGCCGGTCGGCGCGGCAGGTGCACGCTTGACGATGCGCAAATGGCGCAAGAATCCCGTACATGCTGTATCGACAACCCGAACGGGTGCTTGGTCGTGTCCTGGCCGCCGCCGGCCTGGCCGTGCTGGCCCCGCTGGCGATGGCCGCCACGCTGATCGCCGGCCCGTCCAAGCCTTCCATGAGCTTGCAGGAAGCCATCGCCGCGGCGCAGGACGGCGACACCGTGGCGCTGATGCCCGGCACCTACGAAGGGCAGACCGCCGTCGTCACCCAGAAGCAGCTCACCCTGCGTGCCGTCACCGACCGGCCGGTGCTGCGCGCCAAGGGCGCGCTGGCCGAGCGCAAGGCGATCCTGGTGCTGCGCGGCGGCGACATCACGGTGGACGGCATCGAGTTCCGCGGCGCCCGCGCCGACGACGCCAACGGCGCCGGCATCCGCGTGGAGACAGGCCGCGTGACGGTGCGCAACAGCCTGTTCCTCGACAACGAGAACGGCATCCTGACCAGCAACGACGACCAGGTCGAGCTGGTCGTCGAGGACTGCGAGTTCGGCCTCGCGCCGCGTGTCGAAGGCGGCCTGCACCACCTGCTGTACGTGGGCCGCATCGGCCGCTTCAGCGTGCGCGGCACACGCTTCTACAGCGGCTATGAAGGCCACCTCATCAAGAGCCGCGCACGCGAGAGCGTCATCACCTACAACCTCATCTACGACGGCGACGAAGGCCAGGCCTCGTACGAGATCGACCTGCCCAACGGCGGCCTGGCGTGGATCATCGGCAACGTCATCGGCCAGAGCGCGCAGGCGCAGAACCCGGTGATGGTGGCCTACGGCAGCGAGCAGGCGGCGTGGCCCAGGAACGGGCTGTACCTGTCGCACAACAGCTTCGTGGGCAACCCCTGGCCGCCCAGCTGGTTCGTGCGCGTGTTTGCCGACCGCGTGCCCGGCACCGAGGTGAAGGCCGTCAACAACATCAGCCTGGGGCTGGGCCTGTTCAGCCCCGGCACCGACGGTGACTTCAGCGGCAACCGCTGGGCCTTTCGCCGCCGCGCGCTGCAGAGCATCTACACGCTGGAGTTCGGCCTCGCCGACGGGTCGGACTGGGCCGGCACGGCCAGGCCCGCGGGCATGGGCGGCGGCCGCTCGCTGCAGCCCACGGCCGAGTTCACGCTGCCACGCGGCACGCGGCCGCTGAAGCCACCGGCAGCGTGGTCGCCGGGCGCGGTGCAGAGCCGCTGATGACCGGGGCGGTTTGACCGTCCCAAGAAACTCATGCATAGTCGAGGCCTGTAACTAAATTACAGGTCGTGCCTGATCGCGGCCTTTCGCGCGGCATGTCCTTCGATCTTGTCTTCTTCGGCGGCACCGGCGACCTCACCTGGCGCAAGCTGATGCCGGCGCTGTTCCAGGCCTTCCGGCACGGCAAGCTGCCCCCGGGCGGGCGCATCCTGGCGGTGGCCCGCGACGAACGCAGCGACGACGAGTACCGCAGCTTCATCCACGAGCGCTTTGCCGAGGTGGATGCCAGCAAGCGCCCCAGCGACGACGAGTTCGCGCGCTTCGCGCAGCTGCTGCACTACCGCCGCATGGACCTGTCGCAGCCCGCGCACTACGCCGGGCTGAAGCAGTGGATCGACGAGCGCAATGCCGACACCGCGGTGCTGTACCTGGCCACCAGCCCCTACCTGTTTCCGGTCATCTGCGAACAGCTGGGTGCCGCCGGGCTGAACGGCCCCAAGGTGCGCGTGGTGCTGGAAAAGCCGCTCGGCCACGACCTGGACAGCGCACGGCAGATCAACCGCGTGGTGCGCTCGGTGTTCAGCGAGACGCAGGCCTTCCGCATCGACCACTACCTGGGCAAGCCCGCGGTGCAGAACCTGATGGCGCTGCGCTTCGGCAACGCGCTGTTCGAACCGCTGTGGCGGCGCGAATGCATCGCCAACATCCAGATCACGCTGGCCGAGGGCCTGGGCGTGGGCACCCGCGGCGACTACTACGACAAGACCGGTGCCCTGCGCGACATGGTGCAGAACCACGCGCTGCAGCTGCTGACCATGGTGGCGATGGAGCCGCCGTCGTCGGCCGACGCCGACGCCATCCGCGACGAGAAGCTGAAGGTGCTGAAGTCGCTGCGCCCCTTCACGCCCGACAGCGTGGTGCGTGACGTGGTGCGTGGCCAGTACCGCGCCGGCACGGTGGACGGCAAGGCCGTGGTCGGTTACCTCGACGAGGTGAAGGTGCCCGCCGGCAGCCACTGCGAGACCTTCGTGGCGCTGCGCACCGAGGTGCAGAACTGGCGCTGGGCGGGCGTGCCGTTCTACATCCGCACCGGCAAGCGGCTGGCCGCGCGCGATGCGCAGATCGTGGTCAACTTCCGCGCCGTGCCGCACCCCATCTTCCCGGGCACCACCCGTGCCAACAAGCTGATCATCAAGCTGCAGCCCGAGGACGGGCTGGAACTGCAGCTGCTGGCGGCCAAGGGCGGCGGCCCCAATGCCCATGGCATCGAGCTGCTGAGCCCGGTGTCGCTGGACCTGGACTTCGACAAGGCCTTTCCCAGCGACCGTGTGGGCGCCTACGAACGGCTGCTGCTCGACGCCATTGCCGGCCGCCTGAACCTGTTCGTGCGCAGCGACGAGCAGGAACAGGCCTGGGCCTGGGTGATGCCGGTGCTGGAAGCCTGGGCCAACGACCCCGCAGGCCCGCGGCCCTACGCCGCCGGCAGCTGGGGCCCGGCGGCGTCCAGCGCCATGGTGGCCCGCGACGGCTGCGCCTGGGCCGAGGAGGCATGAACCGCCGCGGCGCCGTGGCCGCGCTGCTGGCGGCGGGCGTGGCGCCGGCCGTCGCCCGCACGCTGCGGGTGGGCCGCGGCGACAGCCTGCAGCAGGCACTGGCCGACGCGCAGGACGGCGACGTGATCGAGCTGGCCGAGGGCGCGCACACGGCACAGGCCGGCGTCATCAGCCAGCGCCTGCTGACGCTGCGTGGCGCCGGCAGCGGCGCCGTGCTGCACGCCGACGGCGCACACGCCGAAGGCAAGGCGCTGCTGGTGGTGCGCGGCGGCCGCGTGCGGGTGGAGAACATCGAGTTCCGCGGCGCCCGCGTGCCCGACGGCAACGGCGCCGGCATCCGCTTCGAGCGTGGTGCGCTGACGCTGCAGCGCTGCCGCTTCTTCGACAACGAGATGGGCCTGCTGGCGGCCAACCTGGCCGACGCCGAGCTGGCGGTGCACGACTGCGACTTCGGCGACGCGCCGCGCCACGATGGGCTGCTGCACCACCTGCTGTACGTGGGCCGGCTGCGCAGCCTGGTGCTGACGGGCAGCCGCTTCGGCAACGGCTGGCGCGGTCACCTGGTGAAGTCGCGCGCGGCGCGCAACCTCATCGCCTGCAACCAGCTGGTCGACGGTGACGAGGGCGCGTGCAGCTACGAACTGGACCTGCCCGATGCCGGGCTGGCCTGGGTGCTGGGCAACGTGCTGGGCCAGGGCCCGCGGCCGCAGAACACCACGCTGCTGGCCTATGGCGCCGAGCGCAACCTGCACGCCGACAACGCGCTGTTCGTGGCGCACAACAGCTTCGTCAACGGCGCCGCGGCGCCGGCCACCTGGGTGCGGCACTGGCCCGAACGCCTGCCCGCCGGCACCGAGCTGCGGCTGGTGAACAACCTGCTGCTGGGCACCGGTGACGCCGGCGGCCTGGACCGGGGCGAACAAGGCAACGTTCGACAAGACCTGGCGTCGATGGACCGCAGCCGCGGCCTGCTGCAGGGCCTGCGTGTGCTGGCGGCCCAGCTGCCGACCGTGGCCGTGGCGGGCCGTGGCCGCGGCATCGACCTGTCCCCAACGGACGAGATCACCGAACCGGTCGGCCGGCGCAGCCGCCCGGCCCCCACCACCTGGCGCCCCGGTGCCTTCCAGAACTGAGCAGACGGAGACACACCCCATGCTGGACCGCATCCGCGCCTCCATCCCTGCCCTGCCACCGGCCGAACAGCGCGTGGCCAGGCTGCTGCTGGCCGACCCGCGCAGCTTTGCCACGCTGCCGGTGGGCGAACTGGCCGAGCGCTCGCACGTGAGCAAGCCCACGGTGGTGCGCTTCTGCCGCAGCGTGGGCTACGACGGGCTGGCCGACTTCAAGCTCAAGCTGGCCGGCAGCGTGAACGAAGGGGTGCCCTTCGTGCACCGTGCGGTGGACGAGGACGACAAGGCCGGCGACATCACCGTGAAGGTGATCGACAACGCGGTGGCGGCGCTGCTGCGCTACCGCAACGCGGCGGCGGGCCAGTCGATCGAACGCGCCATCGCGGCCCTGGTGCAGGCGGGCCGCGACGGCCGGCGCATCGACTTCTACGGCGTGGGCAACTCGGGCATCGTGGCGCAGGACGCGCAGCACAAGTTCTTCCGCCTGGGCGTGCGCGCCACCGCCGTCTGCGACGGCCACGTGCAGGTGATGAGCGCCACCATGCTGGACAGCGGCGACTGCGCGGTGATCATCAGCAACAGCGGCCGCAGCAAGGACCTGCTGGACGTGGCCGACATCGCGCGGCGCAAGGGCGCCACGGTGATCGTCATCACCGCCAGCGGCTCACCGCTGGCGCTGGAGGCCCAGGGCCCGCAGCATGTGCTGCTGGCGGCCGACCACCCCGAAGACGCCGACCGCTACAGCCCCATGGTGTCGCGGCTGCTGCACCTGGTGATCATCGACATCCTGACCACCGGCGTCGCGCTGCGGCTGGGCAGCGCCACGCTGCGGCCCATGCTCTCGGAGATCAAGAAGAACCTGCGCACGCGCCGCTACGTGACCACGCCGTCCAGCGGCAGCAGTTCGGCCACGCCGTAGAGCCGCGCCAGGTCGGCCAGCTTGGGCGGCGCACCGGTCACCTGCAAGGGCACGCCGCGCGCACGCGCCGTGCGCTGCGCGTGCAGCAGCAGCGCGATCAGCGAGGTGTCGAAGTCGGCCAGCGCCCTGGCATCAAGCTGCAGGCCTTCGGGGCCGCAGCGCGCGATGGCCGCCGACACCTCGTCCTGCAGCGCACGCGCCTGCAGCAGCGTGGCGGTGGCGGGCAGCGGCCAGGTCGACATGCTCAGCTCTTGGCGGGTGCGGCCGCGGCCTTGTTGCGCTCGACCAGCTTGCTGATCAAGCCGTCGATGCCGCCGTTGGCCAGCTCGGGACCGAACTGGCTGCGGTAGCTGGTGACCAGCCACACGCCTCCCACGTTGACGTCGATGATCTTCCAGTCGGCGTCGTACTTGTCGAGCCGGTAGTCCAGCTTGATGGGTTCGCCCTTGCCGCGCACCTCGCTCTGCACCACCACCTGCGTGCTGCCGGGCACCGACTGGGTCTTGGTGATCTCGGCCGTCTGGTCCTTGATCTGCGTGAGCGCACCGGCATACACGCGCACCAGCAGCGACTTGAATTCGGCCTGCAGCTTGCCCCGCTGCTCGGGCGTGGCCTCGCGCCACTTGGGGCCCACGGCCGAACGGGTCATGACCTCGAAGTTCACGTTGGGCATGACCTTGGAATCGACGAGGGCGATGATCTTGTTGATGTCGCCGGCCTGGATGGCCTTGTCGGCCTTGGCGGTGTCGAGCACCTCGTTGGAGATCTTCTTCACCAGCGCGTCGGGCGTGGTGTCGGCCCAGGCCGAAACGGCCAGACCCAGGGTCACGCAGACAGCGGCGAACAGCTTCTTGATCACGTTCTTCCTTTCAGCAAACGGGCCGCGTCACGGCCACGCAGGCCTTCAACGCGGCAGACCCCTGCGCGGTTGGCTCAGTTCCCCTTCTTGGGGGGAGGATCGGCGCCTTCGTCCTCGAAGGTCTCCAGCGGCGGGTTGCCGTCGAACACCAGTTCGAGGCGGCGCGCCAGGTAGGCATCGCGCATGAAGCTGTACTTGTCCAGCGACACATCGCCCAGCAGCTGGGTGGTGGACAGCAGCTCGGCACGCAGGCTGACCACACGCACCGGCGTCACCACATAGCCGTTGACGTCGAACCAGGAGGTGGGTGATGCGGCGTAGCTGTCCAGCGGCAGGCCGGCGGCGTCGCGCACCGACGACGGGCCCAGCAGGGGCAGCACGACGTAGGGCCCGGGCTTCAGGCCCCACACGCCCAGGGTCTGGCCCAGGTCTTCGGACCGGCGCGGCAGGCGCATCTCGGTGGCCGGGTCGAGCAGACCGCCCAGGCCGAAGATCGTGTTGGTCAGCACCCGCATGCCCATTTCCATGCCGGTGCCGACCTTGCCCTGCAGGAAGTGGTTGGCGGTGGACCACACGTCGCCGATGTTGCCGAACACGTTGCTGACGCCGGTGCGCACGAACGACGGCACCCAGTCGCGGTAGGCCGTGGCCACCGGCTTGAGCACCGCCTCGTCCACCGCTTCGTTGAAGGCGAAGACCTTGCGGTTCCAGGCTTCCCAGGGGTCGGCCGGGTTGATGGCGGTGGTTCCGACGGGCACGCTGGCACAGCCGCCCAGCACCACCAGCGCCAGCAGGGCAACGCGCGACTTCACTTCTTGTCTCCACCGCCGGCGCCGGCGTCGGCCGCCTTGCCGGTGAGGAACTGGCCGATCAGGTTCTCCAGCACCACGGCCGACTGCGTCTGCGCCACGGTGTCGCCGGCCTGCAGGTTCTTGTCGTCGCCGCCGGGTTCCAGGCCGATGTACTGGTCACCCAGCAGGCCCGAGGTCAGGATCTTGGCGGCCGAATCCTTGGGGAACTGGAAGCGCTTGTCCACGTCGAGCGTGACCACGCCCTGGAAGCTCTTGGGGTCGAGCGCGATCGACGTCACGCGGCCCACCACCACGCCGGCGCTGCGCACCGGAGCCCGCGGCTTGAGGCCGCCGATGTTGTCGAAGCGGGCCTGCAGCGTGTAGCTGTCGGCATTGCTGAAGCTGGTGAGGTTGGCCGCCTTCAGGGCCACGAACACCAGCGCCAGCGCGCCCAGCAGCACAAACAGCCCAACCAGGATCTCGATGTTTCTTTTTGCCATTCGCGCCCCCTGTCACCGACCCGTGGAAAACATCAGGGCCGTGAGGATGAAGTCTGAACCCAGCACGCCCAGCGACGAGATCACCACCGTGCGCGTGGTGGCATAGGCCACGCCTTCGGGCGTGGCTTCGGTCTCGTAGCCCTGGTACAGCGCCACCGCGGTGCAGATGACGCCGAACACCGCGCTCTTGATGACGCCGTTGCCCACGTCGCGCCAGACGTCGACGCCGTTCTGCTGGATGGCCCAGAAGTTGCCGCCGTCCAGCCCGATCAGGCCCACCGCCACCAGCCAGGTGCCCAGGATGCCGATGGCCGAGAACAGGATGGCCAGCAGCGGCATGCTGATGACGCCGGCGATGAAGCGCGGCGCCAGCACCCGCTGGCGCGGGTCGATGGCCATCAGTTCGAGCGCGGCGATCTGCTCCCCGGCCTTCATGAGGCCGATCTCGGCCGTGAGCGAGGTACCCGCGCGGCCGGCAAACAGCAGCGCCGTGACCACCGGCCCCAGTTCGCGCACCAGCGACAGGTTGACCACCAGGCCCAGCGATTCAGCGGCGCCGAAGGTGATGAGCGTGTTGTACAGCTGCAGCGCCAGCACGAAGCCCACCGCTGCGCCCGAGGCGAGGATGATGACCAGAGACCGGTTGCCGATGGCGTGGATCTGCGTCACCACCAGGCCGAAGCGCCGCAGCGCAGGCAGCAGCGCGCCCAGCAGGTCGATGAAGAAGATGGCGGCGCGGCCCCAGCCGCGCATGACGTCGAAGGCACGCGCACCCAGCTGCGCCAGCCAGTTCATTTCGGCATCCCCACGCCGAAGTCGTCGGCGATCTCGGGCGCCGGGTAGTGGAACTTGACCGGGCCATCGGGTTCGCCGCGCACGAACTGGCGCACCTCGGGGTCGGTGGAGTCCATCAGTTCGGCCGGCGTGCCTTGCGCCACGATGCGTCCGCCGGTGGCCAGCAGCACCACCCAGTCGCTGATGGCCATGCATTCGGGCACGTCGTGCGAGATCACCAGCGAGGTGGATCCCGTCACGTCATTGAGCGTGCGGATCAGCTTGGCGGCCACGCCCATGCTGATGAGGTCCAGCCCCGCGAACGGCTCGTCGTACATGATGAGCTCGGGGTCCAGCGCGATGGCACGCGCCAGCGCGATGCGACGCGCCATGCCGCCCGAGACTTCGCTGATCTTCAGCGCCGCGGCGCCGCGCAGGCCCACGGCGTTGAGCTTCATCAGCACGATGTCGTGGATCATGCCTTCCGACAGGTCGCTCATCTCGCGCAGCGGAAAGGCCACGTTGTCGTAGACCGTGAGGTCGGTGAACAGGGCGCCGAACTGGAACAGCATGCCCAGGCGACGCCGCAGCCGGTACAGCTGCGCGCGGTCGTGGGTGTCGATGACCTCGCCGTCGAACACCACGCGGCCCTTGTTGGCCGCATGCACACCGCCGATCAGCCGCAGCAGCGTGGTCTTGCCGCAGCCCGACCCGCCCAGCACCGCCGTGACCTTGCCGCGCATGAAGCGCAGGCTCAGGTCGGTGAGGATCGTGCGCCGTTCGTCATAGCCGAACGTGACGTGATCGATCTCGATGAAGGTGTCGGACTTCAAGCCTGCTCAGCGGGCCTGATGCCCGGGGGTCCATGGGGTGCAAGGGATTCTCGCATGCACCTATGGCGCCTCCGGACCACGGGGAATAGGGGTGCGGCAAAGCTGTGTTGCCGCACGGTGTCGATTGTTTCAGCGCGGCAGCGTGCTGCAGCCCATCAGGTACTCGTCCACCGCACGCGCGGCCTGGCGGCCCTCGCGGATGGCCCACACCACCAGGCTCTGGCCGCGGCGCATGTCACCGGCGGCAAACACCTTGTCGACGTTGGTCTTGTAGCAACCGGCGCCGTCGGTGGTGGCGCGGGCGTTGCCACGCGGGTCCTTGTCGACACCGAAGGCTTCCAGCACGGTGGACACCGGCGCCACGAAGCCCATGGCCAGCAGCACGAGATCGGCCTTCCATTCCTTCTCGGTACCCGGCACCTCGGTCATCTTGCCACCCTGCCACTGCACCTGCACGGTCTTCAGGCCGGTCAGCTTGCCCTTGGCACCGGTGAATTCCTTGGTGGCGATGGCAAAGGTGCGCTCGCAACCTTCGTCGTGGCTGGAACTGGTGCGCAGCTTGTAGGGCCAGTAGGGCCAGGTCATGGGCCGGTCTTCCACTTCCGGCGGCATGGGCATCAGCTCGAACTGCGTCACGCTGGCGGCGCCGTGGCGGTTGCTGGTGCCCACGCAGTCGCTGCCGGTGTCGCCGCCACCGATGACGATGACGTGCTTGCCATCGGCGCGGATCTGGCCCTTGATCTTGTCGCCGGCCACCACCTTGTTCTGCTGCGGCAGGAACTCCATCGCGAAGTGCACGCCGTCGAGGTCGCGCCCCGGCACCGGCAGGTCGCGGCTGGTCTCGCTGCCGCCGGTCAGCAGCACGGCGTCGAAGTCCTTCTTCAGCTGCTCGGCGCTGAGGGTGTCCTTGGCGTCGTTGGTGACCTTGCATTCCTTGGGGAACGCCCCCACCAGCACGCCGGTGCGGAAGACCACGCCTTCGGCCTTCATCTGCTCGACACGGCGGTCGATGTGCGACTTCTCCATCTTGAAGTCGGGAATGCCGTAGCGCAGCAGGCCGCCGATGCGGCTGTTCTTCTCGAACACCGTCACCGCGTGGCCGGCACGCGCCAGCTGCTGCGCCGCCGCCAGGCCGGCGGGGCCGCTGCCGACCACGGCCACGGTCTTGCCGGTCTTGGTGGCCGCGGGCAGCGGCTTGACCCAGCCTTCGGCCCAGGCGCGGTCGATGATGGCGTGCTCGATGCTCTTGATGCCCACCGCGTCGTCGTTGACGTTGAGCGTGCACGCCGCTTCGCACGGCGCAGGGCAGACACGGCCGGTGAACTCGGGGAAGTTGTTGGTCTGGTGCAGCACCTCGATGGCCGCTGTCCAGTCGCCCCGGTACACCAGGTCGTTGAAGTCCGGGATGATGTTGTTGACCGGGCAGCCGTTGTTGCAGAACGGCGTGCCGCAGTCCATGCAGCGCGCGCCCTGGACCTTGCTCTGCTCGGCGTTGAGGCCGATGACAAACTCCTTCCAGTTCTTCAGCCGCAGTTCGACGGGCTCGTAGCCCTCTTCCAGGCGTTCGTGTTCGAGAAAGCCGGTGACCTTGCCCATGATGATCTCGTGGTGTGCTGCGGTTGATTACTTGGCGGCGGCGGTGGCGGCACCGGCCTTGGCCTTGGTGGTGGCGGCGGCGGCTTCGGCCTTGGCGGCACGTTCGGCCAGTGCGCGCTTGTACTCGTGCGGGAAGACCTTCACGAAGCGGCCACGCGCCGTGGCCCACTGGTCGAGGATCTCGCGGGCCTTCAGCGAGCCGGTCCAGCGGTGGTGGTCTTCGACCAGCTTCTTCAGCAGCGCCTCGTCGGCCATCTCGCGGTGCCAGCCCACGGCAGGGCCGGCCTGGTCGGCGGCGGCCACCACCTTGTCCAGCGCCACCATCGCGGGGTTGCAGCGGCGCGCGAACTGACCGTCCTCGTCGTAGACGAAGGCCACGCCGCCCGACATGCCGGCGGCGAAGTTGCGGCCGGTCTTGCCCAGCACGACCACGGTGCCGCCGGTCATGTATTCGCAGCCATGGTCGCCGGTGCCTTCGACCACCGTGCTGGCACCCGACAGCCGCACCGCGAAGCGCTCGCCGGCCACGCCGCGGAAGAAGGCCTCGCCACTGGTCGCGCCGTACAGCGCCGTGTTGCCGATGATGATGTTCTTGGTGGCGTCGCCACGGAACTCGATGCTTGGGCGCACGACCACGCGGCCGCCGCTCAGGCCCTTGCCGGTGTAGTCATTGGCATCACCGATCAGGTAGAGCGTGATGCCCGAGGCCAGGAAGGCGCCGAAGCTCTGGCCGCCCGTGCCTTCCATCTGCATGAAGATGGTGTGGTCGGGCAGTCCTTCGGGCCGATGGCGGACCAGCTCGCCCGACAGC
>JAEUOZ010000035.1 GCA_016790225.1 Rubrivivax sp. | reverse complement strand
TCGGCCAGGCGCTGCGCGATCTTCAGGCGGTCGACCGAATGCACCCAGTCGAAGGCCTCGGCCACCGGGCGCGTCTTGTTGCTCTGCAGCGGGCCGATCAGATGCCATTCGAGCTGGGTGCGCAGATCGGCCAGCGCCTCGATCTTGGCCAGCGCCTCCTGCACGTAGTTCTCGCCGAAGGCGCGCTGGCCGGCGGCATGGGCCTGGCGCACCGCTTCGGCCGGGAACGTCTTGCTCACCGCCAGCAGCCGCACCGACGACGGCGGTCGCCCCGCCCGTTCACATGCGCTTGCGATGCGCTCGCGCACCTGCTGGAGGTTGTGGACCACGCTGGTCATAATCGTTCGAATACCTCGCTGCGGCGGGCCCCGAAGTGGCCCGAGTAGCGCGGTAAAGCCGGTTCAATACCGACCAAGCCTACCGCAGGCCCGGCTGGACACTGGCAGGTCTGCCGCCTTCCGCCGCAACACGAGCCGCCATGGACATCACCAACCTGCTTGCCTTCTCGGTCAAGAACAAGGCCTCGGACCTGCACCTGTCGGCCGGGCTGCCGCCGATGATCCGCGTGCATGGCGACGTGCGGCGCATCAATGTCGAGGCGCTAGAGCACAAGCAGGTGCACGACATGGTGTACGACATCATGAACGATGCCCAGCGCAAGGTCTACGAAGACACGCTGGAGTGCGACTTCAGCTTCGAGATCCAGGGCCTGGCGCGCTTTCGCGTGAATGCCTTCAACCAGAACCGCGGCGCGGGCGCCGTCTTCCGCACCATCCCGAGCAAGATCCTCACGCTGGAGCAGCTGAACGCGCCCAAGATCTTTGCCGATCTGGCCCTGCGCCCGCGCGGCATGGTGCTGGTCACCGGGCCCACGGGCTCGGGCAAGAGCACCACGCTGGCCGGCATGGTCAACCACCTCAACGAGCACGAGTACGGCCACGTGCTGACGGTGGAGGACCCGATCGAGTTTGTGCACGAGAGCAAGAAGTGCCTGGTCAACCAGCGCGAGGTCGGCCCGCACACGATGAGCTTCAGCAATGCGCTGCGCTCGGCGCTGCGCGAAGACCCGGATGCCATCCTGGTGGGCGAAATGCGCGATCTGGAGACCATCCGCCTGGCCCTCACGGCGGCCGAGACGGGGCATCTGGTCTTCGGCACGCTGCACACCAGCTCCGCCGCCAAGACGGTCGACCGCATCGTCGACGTCTTCCCGGCGGCCGAAAAGGAGATGGTGCGCGCGATGCTGTCGGAGTCGCTGGTCGCCGTGATCTCGCAGACGCTGTGCAAGACCAAGGACGGTTCCGGGCGCGTGGCCGCGCACGAGATCATGATCGGCACCTCGGCCATCAAGAACCTGATCCGCGAAAACAAGATCGCGCAGATGTACTCGGCGATCCAGACCGGGCAGAACCTGGGCATGCAGACGCTGGACCAGAACCTGTCCGATCTGGTGCGGCGCAACATGATCACGCCGGCGGAAGCCCGCGCCAAAGCCAAGATCCCTGAAAACTTCCCTGGGTGAAGGTTCGAAGACCACGAAAGCGCACGATGGAACGCGATCAAGCCTCGAAGTTTGTCCACGATCTGCTGCGGCTCATGCTGGCCCGCAATGGCTCGGACCTCTTCCTCACCGCGGAATTTCCGCCGGCGATGAAGGTGGACGGCAAGGTCACCAAGGTGAGCCCGCAGGCGCTGACCGGGCAGCACACGCTGCAGCTGGCGCGGGCCGTGATGAACGACAAGCAGGCGGCCGAGTTCGAGCGCACCCGGGAGTGCAACTTCGCCATCTCGCCAGGCGGCATCGGGCGTTTCCGCGTCAACGCCTTCCAGCAGCAGGGTGAGGTGGGCCTGGTGTTCCGCACGATCCCGGCGACGCTGCCGACCATCGATTCGCTCGGCCTGCCCAAGATCCTGAAGGACGTGGCGCTCAGCAAGCGCGGGCTGATCATCTTCGTGGGCTCCACCGGCTCCGGCAAGAGCACCTCGCTGGCCGCGATGGTGGACTGGCGCAACGAGCACTCGCACGGCCACATCATCACGATCGAGGATCCGGTGGAGTTCGTGCACCCGCACAAGAACTGCATCATCACGCAGCGCGAGCTGGGCATCGACACCGACAGCTGGGAGGCGGCGCTGAAGAATGCGCTGCGCCAGGCGCCCGACGTGATCCTGATGGGCGAAATCCGCGACCGCGAGTCCATGGATCACGCCATCGCCTTCTCCGAGACCGGCCACCTGTGCATGGCCACGCTGCACGCCAACAGTTCAAACCAGGCGCTGGACCGCATCATCAACTTCTTCCCCGAAGAGCGCCGCCAGCAGCTGCTGATGGACCTCTCGCTCAACCTGCGTTCGCTGGTCTCGCAGCGGCTGCTGCCGCGCCAGGAAGGCCGCGGGCGCATCGCCGCCGTCGAGGTGCTGCTGAACTCGCCGCTGATGGCCGATCTGATCTTCAAGGGCGAGATCACCGAGATCAAGGATCTGATGAAGCGCTCGCGCGAGATCGGCATGCAGACCTTCGACCAGTCGCTGTTCGAGCTCTACGAAGGCCACTTCGTGACCTACGAGGACGCCCTGCGCAACGCCGACTCGGTGAACGACCTGCGCCTGCAGATCAAGCTGCACAGCAAACGCGGAACCAAGACCGACCTCGCTGCAGGGACCGAGCACCTCAAGATCGTCTGAGCCGCGCGGCTCGTGGCAGCATGCGGGGATGAACGCTCCCCGCACCTACGAACCCACTCCCGCGCGCCGCGTGGCCTTCATCGGCCTGGGCGTCATGGGCTACCCGATGGCCGGCCACCTGGCGCGCGCCGGCCATGCCGTGACTGTCTACAACCGCACCGCCGCCAAGGCTGCCGCCTGGACGGCCGAGTACGGCGGCCGGGCGGCGCCGACCCCGCGTGAGGCCGCCGCGGGCGCCGACATCGTCTTCGCCTGCGTCGGCAACGACGAAGACCTGCGCGCCGTCAGCGCCGGTGCCGAGGGCGCCTTCGCGGGCATGCAGCCCGGCGCGCTCTTCGTCGATCACACCACCGCGTCTGCCGCCATCGCGCGCGAACTGCACGGGATCGCGGGCGCCAGGGGCCTCGCGTTCGTGGATGCGCCCGTCTCCGGCGGCCAGGCCGGCGCGGTCAACGGCGCGCTGACCATCATGTGCGGCGGCGACGCCACCGCCTTCGACACCATGAAGCCGGTGGCGCTGGCCTACGCACGGGCCGTGACGCGGGTGGGCGACAGCGGCAGCGGCCAGCTGGCCAAGATGGTCAACCAGATCGCCATCGCCGGGCTGGTGCAGGCACTGTCCGAGGCCATCGCCTTCGGTCGCCATGCCGGCCTGGACATGAAGCTGGTGCTCGATGTGATCGGCAAGGGCGCAGCCCAGAGCTGGCAGATGGACAACCGCGGCAAGACCATGGTGGACGGCCAGTTCAACTTCGGCTTTGCCGTGGACTGGATGCGCAAGGATCTCGGCCTGGTGCTGGACGAGGCGCGGCGCAATGGCGCCGCCACGCCGGTGACGGCGCTGGTGGACCAGTTCTATGCCGATGTGCAGGCCGCGGGCGGCGGACGCTGGGACACGTCCAGCCTGGTCACGCGGCTGAAGTGAGCCGCGGCCGGGTCACTTCGGCGCGGTCGGCGCGGGTGAACCGTTGGCGGGTGCTGCGGGCCGGCCGGGCGACAGCGCAGCCAGCTCGGCTTCGGTGAGCATCTCGAACACGCGCACCACCTTCAGCACGCCCGGGATGCCGCGCGCCACCTCCGTGGCACGGGCGGCTTCGCGTTCGGTCACGCGGCCCATCAGGAAGACCGTGCCGCGCTCGGCGACCACCTTGAAGGCGTTGGCCTGCACGTCCTTGGCATCGACAAACGCCGCCTTCACGCGCGTGCTGATCAGCGCATCGTTGGAGCGCGAGGTCATCGAGCTGCTGCCCATCACGGCGGTCTCGTTGACCACCGAGCGCACGTTTTCCACCGCACGCACCGTCTGTTCGATCGTCGCGCGGTCGGCCTCGGTGGCGGCCTCGCCGCTGATGAGGACCGTGCGGTTGTAGCTGGTCACGTTGATGTGGCCGCGCTCGTTGACCGCCGTGCGGATGCGCGCCGCCGCCTTGAGCTCGATCGACTGGTCTTCCAGCTGCGCGCCGGAGGTGCGGCGGTCCGTGACCATCAGCGCACCGCCGACCACGGCCGTGCCCACCACCAGCGGCGCGCAGGCACTCAGCAGCAGGGCGCTGGCCAGCGCCAGCGCGGCATGTCGGGGGCGAAGGGTATGTGTCATGAGGATTCCTGTTCACCCATCAATTGAAGATCCACGGCATCGCACAGGCAGTGCAAGGCCAGCAGATGCGTTTCCAGCACGCGCGCGGCCCGCTCATGCGGCACCGAGATCAGCGTGTCGGTTTCCAGCAGATCCTCGCGCCAGCGGGCGGCATCGGCGCCGGTCAGCACGATCACGGACATGTCCGCCGCGTGGGCCGCACGGGCCGCCTGCAGCAGCCGCGACGGCGTGTCGCCGGCATCCAGCAGCAGCAGCAGATCGCCGGGCTGGCCCAGCGCCTGCACCTGCTGTGCCATCGGGCTCGAGGATTCGTCGCGCAGCGCCAGCGCGGCCAGCGGCGGGCGTTCGCGTTCGAAGCGGCCGGTGAAGGCATTGCCGAGCAAGGGCGAGAGCAGGGCGCCGCCCTGGCTTCCGCCCACCAGCACCTTGCCGCCGGCCGTGATGCAGCCAGCCATCGCTTCGGCCGCGCGCGCCAGCGGCCGGGAGAGGATCTCGGCCGCCTGGTTCTGCAGATCGGCGTTTTCGAAGAACTGCTGCTGAATTCGCTGTTCAAGCATGAGCACGCATCATAAGACAGGCCTGCGGGGGCCGGGTTCCGCCAACGCTTGATGCCCGCAGCAGATCTGCCGCCTTTCAGAGCGCCGTTAAGCCCGCATCGAAGGCCGCCGGCAGCCACTCCAGCCGCTCGCCGTCGATGGCCACCACGTCGAAGCGGCAGGGCGGCGGCGATGGCCAACGCATCAGATAATGCTGCGCCGCACGCACCAGGCTGCGGCGCTTGGCCGGCCCGACGCTCGCCGCGGCCCCGCCATGGCCCGCGCCCCGACGCGCCCGCACTTCCACGAAGACCAGCGTGCCGTCGCGATCGCGCATCACGAGATCGATCTCGCCCCCACGCGCCGAAGGCCCGCGCGCGACTCGATAATTGCGCTGGACGAGTGTCAGGCCCTGGGCCAGCAGGTGGCGCAAGGCGCGCTGCTCGGCCTCGGTGCCCGTCTGTGCCCTGCCGGCCCTGGCGGGGCGGGCTTGTCCGGCCGGAGGGCCTGTGACCATCGATGTTTCCCTGCTGCAGCGCGCGGCCCAGGCAGCGGCCGGCTCGCAGCAGTATCCCAAAGGCACGCTCTACGTGGTGGCCACGCCGATCGGCAACCTGGCCGATCTGAGCCTGCGCGCGCTGCACGTGCTGGGCCTGGCCGATCACGTGGCCTGCGAGGACACGCGCCACAGCGGCGCCCTGCTGCGCCACCTGGGCCTGAGCAAGCCGCTGCTGGCACTGCACGAGCACAACGAGGCCGAGGCCGCGGCCCGTGTCTGCGCGCTGCTGGCGCAGGGGCTGCGCGTGGCCTACATCAGCGACGCCGGCACCCCGGCGGTCTCCGATCCCGGTGCGGCGCTGGTGGCGGCCGTGATCGACGCAGGCCACGGGGTTTCGCCGATTCCCGGCGCCAGCAGCGCGCTGGCCGCCCTCAGCGTGGCGGGCGACACGGGAGCGGCGGGCTTTCGCTTTGTCGGCTTCCTGCCGGCCAAAGGGGCCGAGCGACAGGCGGCCCTGGCCAGCTGCCTGGCCGATGCGGCCGCGCAGCTGCTGTTCGAGGCGCCGCACCGCATCGAGTCGCTGGCACAGGCGCTGGCGCTGGGGGCGCCGCAGCGACGGCTCAGCCTGTGCCGCGAGCTGACCAAGCAGTTCGAATCGGTGCAGCGCCTGACGGGCGCCGAGCTGCCGGCCTGGCTGGCAGCCGACGAGCACCGCCGCCGCGGCGAATTTGTGCTGGTGCTGCATGCGCTGCCGCCAGCCCCGGCCGCGGCCTTGCCCGAGGCAGCCCTCGCGACGCTGCGCTGTCTGCTGGCGGAGCTGCCGCTGAAGCAGGCCGTCTCGCTGGCCGCGCAGATTTCCGGCGCGCCGCGCAACGCGCTGTACGAGGCGGCGCTGGCGCTGCGCCAGGCTTGAAGACGCGCAGCCCCCGCCCCGGCGCTGCAGCCCCGGCCGTGCCAAAGAGCCTGATCGGCCCGCGGCGGCCCCCGCTTCCTAGAATGGGCCGCAGAAATTCCACGTCCTGTCCCCGGCGGCGCCCGCCCGGGGCGCCTTGAAAGGCCCTCTCGATGATCTCCCGCGAACCCACGCTCGAACGCCTGGCCACGGCCCAGGCGCTGATGCTGGAGCCCTTCGGCCTCAGCGAGGCCAGCCTGCAGCAGGCCCTGGCCCTGATTGGCGAGCACCGCGTGGATGACGCGGACCTGTACTTCCAGACCACGCGGCACGAAGGCTGGAGCCTGGAGGAAGGCATCGTCAAGAGCGGCAGCTTCAGCATCGACCAGGGCGTGGGCGTGCGCGCCGTGGCGGGCGAGAAGACGGCTTTTGCCTATTCCGACGATCTGTCGGTGGCCTCGCTGATGGATGCGGCGCGCACGGTGCGCAGCATCGCCGCGGCCGGCCAGCAGCGCCGCGTGAAGCTGCCGCGCAAGACGCGCGTGGCGGCCAGCCGCAAGCTGTACGGGCCCACCGATCCCATCAGCACCCTGGACAGCGCGCAGAAGGTGGCGCTGCTGGAGCGCGTGGAAAAGATGGCCCGCGCGCGCGATCCGCGCATCGTGCAGGTGATGGCCGGTGTCGCCGCCGAGCACGATGTGGTGCTGGTGGCGCGCGCCGACGGCACACGCGCCGCCGATGTGCGCCCGCTGGTGCGCGTGAGCGTCACCGTGATCGCCGAGCAGGATGGGCGCCGCGAGGTGGGCTCCGGTGGCGGCGGTGGTCGCTTCGGTCTCGGCTATTTCAGCGACGCGCTGCTCTCCAGCTATGTCGATCAGGCGGTCAACGCGGCGCTGACCAACCTGGAAAGCCGCCCGGCACCGGCCGGTGAGATGACCGTCGTGCTCGGCCCCGGCTGGCCCGGCGTGCTGCTGCACGAGGCCGTCGGCCATGGCCTGGAAGGCGACTTCAACCGCAAGGGCTCCAGCGTCTTTGCCGGCCGCATCGGGCAGCGCGTGGCGGCCAAGGGTGTCACGGTGCTCGACGACGGCACGCTGCCGGATCGGCGCGGCTCGCTCAACGTGGACGACGAAGGCCAGGCCAGCCAGCGCAACGTGCTGATCGAAGACGGCATCCTGCGCGGCTACATCCAGGACAGCCTGAACGCACGCCTGATGGGTGTGAAGCCCACGGGCAACGGCCGGCGCGAGAGTTACGCGCACGTGCCGATGCCGCGCATGACCAATACCTACATGCTGGGTGGCACGCGCAGCAAGGACGAGATCGTCGCCAGCATCCGGCGCGGCCTGTACGCCACCAATTTCGGCGGCGGGCAGGTGGACATCACCAGCGGCAAGTTCGTCTTTTCCGCCAGCGAGGCCTTCTGGGTCGAAAACGGCAAGATCCAGTACCCGGTGAAGGGCGCCACCATCATCGGCAACGGCCCCGAGGCGCTCAAGCGTGTCACGATGATCGGCAACGACATGCAGCTGGACACGGGCGTGGGCGTGTGCGGCAAGGAAGGCCAGAGCGTGCCCGTGGGCGTGGGCCAGCCAACGTTGCGCATCGAAGGCCTGACGGTGGGCGGCACGGCCTGAGCGCGCCGCCAGCCGACGCAGGGCGCGAGGATCAGCGGCCCCGGCACACGGCGGCATGGAGCCCTTCAAGAACCTGCTGAACGCCGAGCGCGTGCGGCAGGCGGCACGGCATCTGGCGCGCGCCGATGACGGCTTCGACGGCGCGGCCTTCGAGCGCCTGGCCCTGCGCGGGCTGGAATCCCTGGAGCTCAAGGCGCGCGCGCAGCACATCGCCGGTGCGCTGGAGGCCACGCTGCCCGGCCCCTTCGAGCGTGGCGCC
>JAEUOZ010000021.1 GCA_016790225.1 Rubrivivax sp. | reverse complement strand
GGTCCGACTCGTCGTCGCCGACGATCTGGTAGGTCACGGCATTGCCGGTGGCTTCCTCCTCGAGGTCGACCGTGCTCCCGAAGACCACCTTGCCGCCGGCGTCCAGCGCCGCCGGGTCGATGATCTGAGCCGCGGCCAGCTTGCCCTCGATCTCGAGGATGCGACCCTCGATGAACCCCTGCCGGTCCTTGGCTGCCTCGTACTCGGCGTTCTCGGACAGGTCGCCCTGGGCGCGCGCCTCCGCAATCGCCTGGATCACGGCGTGACGCTCGACAGTCTTCAAGCGGTGCAGCTCTTCCTTGAGCTTCTCGGCACCGCGCTTCGTGAGGGGAATCTTCGACATGGCAACCTCGCAGCGGTCCGACGGGACCGGAGCGACGGGACTTGCTCAATGCAACGCCCCGCCAAAAGCAAACCGCCGCAGTTCCCTTTGCAGGGCGCACCGCGGCGGTACTGGAACGCGGCAGTTTAGTTCAGTTCAGCATGCAAGGCCTGGAGCGGCTGGACCATCAGGTCCTCATGGTGTTTCATGCCCTCGACGGCCGCCTCGCAGCCGGCCATGCTCGTGTAGTAGGTGACCCGGTTGGCGATCGCTGCCTGGCGGATATGACGCGAGTCGGCGATCGCGGTGCGTGTCTCGTCGACGGTGGTGAAGATCAGCTGGATCTCGCCCGCCTTGACCATGTCGACGATGTGCGGCCGCCCGTCCTTCACCTTGTTCACCGCACGCACCGGAAGGCCTGCATCGGCGATCGCGGCCGCGGTGCCCTTGGTCGCAACGAGCGCGAAGCCGAGCTCGTGCAGCTCGCGCGCGACGTCGACCGCGCGCGCCTTGTCGCCGTTCTTCACGGTGATGCACACCGTGCCGCTGTCGGGCAGCCGCGAACCGGCGCCGAGCTGGCTCTTGAGCATCGCCTCGCCGAAGCTGCGACCCACACCCATCACCTCGCCCGTCGAGCGCATCTCGGGGCTGAGAATCGGGTCGACAGCCGGGAACTTGTTGAACGGGAACACCGCCTCCTTGACCGAGAAGTACGGCGGCACCACCTCGTGCGGCGGCCGGCCGCCGATGCCGCGCTGGTCCGAAAGCTTCTGCCCGACCATGCAGCGCGCGGCAATCTTCGCCAGCGGCAGGCTGGTGGCCTTCGACACGAAGGGCACGGTGCGCGAGGCGCGAGGGTTCACCTCGAGCACGTAGACGACGGCATCGGCGCCCTCGCCCTGGATCGCGAACTGCACGTTCATCAGCCCGCAGACCTTCAGCGCCTTGGCCATCGCCACGGTCTGGCGGCGCAACTCGTCCTGGAGCGCCGAAGACAGGGAGTACGGCGGCAGCGAGCACGCCGAGTCGCCGGAGTGGATGCCGGCCTGTTCGACGTGCTCCATGATGCCGCCGATCATCACGGCGTCGCCGTCGCTGATGCAGTCGACATCGACCTCGATCGCGTCGTCGAGGAAGCGGTCGAGCAGCACCGGCGAGTCGTCGCTGACGCGCACCGCCTCGCGCATGTAGCGCTCGAGATCCTTCTCGCCGTGCACGATCTCCATCGCGCGCCCGCCGAGCACGTAGCTCGGCCGCACGACCAGCGGGTACCCGATCTCGGCGGCCAGGCGCTTCGCGGCCTCTTCGGTGCGCGCGGTGCGGTTCGGCGGCTGCTTCAGGCCGAGCACTTGGAGCAGTTGCTGGAAGCGCTCGCGGTCTTCGGCGACGTCGATCGAATCGGGCGTCGTGCCGACGATCGGCACCCCGGCGAGCTCCAGGTCGAGCGCCAGCTTCAGCGGGGTCTGGCCGCCGTACTGCACGATCACGCCGAGCGGCTTCTCCTTGTCAACGATCTCGAGCACGTCCTCGAGCGTGACCGGCTCGAAGTAGAGCCGGTCCGAGGTGTCGTAGTCGGTCGACACCGTCTCGGGGTTGCAGTTGACCATGATGGTCTCGTAGCCGTCCTCACGCATCGCCAGCGCGGCATGGACGCAGCAGTAGTCGAACTCGATGCCCTGCCCGATCCGGTTCGGCCCGCCGCCGAGCACCATGATCTTGCGGCGCTCGCTCGGCTCTGCCTCGCACTCGCCTTCGGCCGATTCGTAGGTCGAGTAAAGGTAGGCCGTCGGCGTCGCGAACTCGGCCGCGCAGGTGTCGACCCGCTTGTAGACCGGCCGCACGCCGAGCGCCTGGCGACGCGCCCGCACGTCGTGCTGGGTCGTGCCGAGCAGTTTGCCGAGCCGCTTGTCCGAGAAGCCCTTACCCTTGAGGTAGCGCCACTCGTCCGCACCGAGCGAAGCCGCGCCACGGTCGTCGAGCGCCCGCTCGGTGCTGACGATCTCCTCGATCTGCGCCAGGAACCAGGGGTCGATCGCGGTTTCCTCGAAGATCTCCTCGGCGCTCATGCCGATGCGGAAGGCATCGGCGACGTAAAGGATGCGCTCGGGCCCGGCCTCGCCGATCTCCTGGATGATCTCCTCGCGATCGTCCTCGGCGCAGTCGGTGCGCTCGCTCAGGCCGTCGATTCCGGTCTCGAGCCCGCGCAGCGCCTTCTGGAAGCTCTCCTGGAAGGTACGGCCCATCGCCATCACCTCGCCGACCGACTTCATCTGCGTCGTCAGGCGCGAGTCGGCCGCCGGGAACTTCTCGAAGGCGAAGCGCGGGATCTTGGTGACGACGTAGTCGATGCTCGGCTCGAAGCTCGCCGGCGTGGCGCCACCAGTGATCTCGTTCTTCAGTTCGTCGAGCGTGTAGCCGACCGCGAGTTTGGCCGCGATCTTGGCGATCGGGAAGCCGGTCGCCTTCGATGCCAGCGCCGACGAGCGGCTGACACGCGGGTTCATCTCGATCACGATCAGGCGGCCGTTCGTCGGATTGACCGCGAACTGCACGTTGGAGCCGCCGGTGTCGACGCCGATCTCGCGCAGGATCGCGATCGACGCGTCGCGCATGAGCTGGTACTCGCGATCGGTCAGCGTCTGCGCCGGCGCCACCGTGATCGAGTCGCCGGTGTGGATGCCCATCGGGTCCAGGTTCTCGATCGCGCAGACGATGATGCAGTTGTCGGCGCGGTCACGCACGACTTCCATCTCGAACTCTTTCCAGCCGATCAGCGATTCTTCGATCAGCAGTTCGTTGGTCGGCGACAGGTCCAGGCCGCGCTTGCAGATCTCCTCGAACTCATCGGGGTTGTAGGCGATGCCGCCGCCGGTGCCGCCGAGCGTGAAGCTGGGCCGGATCACCATCGGGAAGCCCGTGCCGCCGATGTCCGCCTGGATGCGCTTCTGCACCGTCCAGGCTTCCTCGAGACTGTGCGCGATGCCGCTCTTGGCCGATTGCAGGCCGATGGAGGTCATCGCGTCCTTGAACTTCAGCCGGTCTTCGGCTTTCTCGATCGCCTTCTCGTTGGCGCCGATCATCTCCACACCGTACTTGGCCAGCACGCCGTTGCGGTGCAGATCGAGCGCGCAGTTCAATGCCGTCTGGCCGCCCATGGTCGGCAGCACGGCATCCGGCCGCTCCTTGGCGATGATGCGCTCCACCACCTGCCAGGTGATGGGCTCGATGTAGGTGGCGTCCGCCATGCCCGGATCGGTCATGATCGTCGCCGGGTTGCTGTTGACGAGGATGACGCGGTAGCCCTCCTCGCGCAGCGCCTTGCAGGCCTGGGCGCCGGAGTAGTCGAACTCGCAGGCCTGCCCGATGACGATGGGGCCCGCGCCGATGATCAGGATGCTCTTGAGGTCACTGCGCTTGGGCATGGGTCTTCTCCGTCTTCTTGGCCATCAGCGCAATGAAGCGATCGAACAGGTAGGCGATGTCGTGCGGGCCGGGCGAGGCCTCCGGGTGGCCCTGGAAGCAGAAGGCCGGGCGATCGGTGCGCGCCAGCCCCTGCAGCGTGCCGTCGAACAGGCTCACGTGCGTGGGGCGCAGATTGGGCGGCAGTGTCTTGTCGTCCACGGCAAAGCCGTGGTTCTGGCTGGTGATGCTCACGCGGCCGGAATCCAGATCCTTGACGGGATGGTTGGCGCCATGGTGGCCAAACTTCATCTTGAAGGTCCGCGCACCGGAGGCCAGCGCCATGATCTGGTGCCCCAGGCAGATGCCGAAGGTGGGAATGCCCGTCTCGATGAGCGTGCGCGTGGCGCTGATCGCGTAATCGCAAGGCTCCGGATCACCCGGACCGTTGCTGAGGAAGATGCCGTCGGGCTGCAGCTTCAGCACCTCGGACGCCGGCGTCCGGGCCGGTACCACCGTCACGCGGCAGCCACGGCTGGCGAGCATGCGCAGGATGTTGCGCTTGACACCAAAATCGTAGGCCACGACATGAAAGCGAGCGTCGGAGAGCTGACCGTAGCCCGCTTCCAGCGTCCATTCGGTCTGCGTCCAGGCGTAGGGTTCGCGCACGCTCACCACCTGGGCCAGATCCTGGCCGGCCATCGAGGGCGCGGAGCGCGCCAGATCAATCGCCCGCGCGACCTCGGCGTCACCCACCGCCGTGCCGCGTGGCCAGCCGATGATGCAGCCGTTCTGTGCGCCGGTGGTGCGCAGCACACGCGTGAGGCGGCGCGTATCGATATCGGCAATGGCCACCGTGCCTTCGCGCTGCAGGTACTGCGCCAGGGTCATCGAGTGGCGAAAGTTGGAGTGCAGCAGCGGCAGGTCGCGGATGACCAGGCCCGCCGCATGCACCTTCGTCGCTTCGACGTCTTCCTCGTTCACGCCATAGTTGCCGATGTGCGGATACGTCAGGGTGACGATCTGCCGGCAATAGCTCGGATCGGTGAGGATTTCCTGGTAACCCGTGAGCGCCGTGTTGAAGACGACTTCTCCAACAGTGGAACCGGCTGCGCCGATCGAAGTGCCACGGAAAACGGTGCCGTCTGCGAGGGCGAGGACGGCGGGCGGCTGGTCGGGCAGCAAGAGGAAACTCCGGTATTCGCGCACCCAGCTCAGTGGCCGCTTCAGCAGGCGTGCGCCTGGCTTGCGGGCTTCGAGTCAAGGGGAAACCGTGTTCGAGTTTCGCTGGGTGCCGTGGTGGTGGGTGAGTGCGGAAATTATAACGGGCACCCCCCCGTGCCTCACCCCTAGGGTCAAGGCCGGGCCGGCCGCTCAGAGTGCAGCGATGCCCGCGCCCCCGATCTGGGCGTCTTCACTGGACTTCACGCCGCTCACGCCGATGGCGCCCACGCAATGGCCCTCGGCCATCACCGGAAGACCGCCTTCGAGCATGCCTTCCAGGACAGGGGCGCTCAGGAAGGCCGTGCGTCCGTTGTTGATCAGCTCTTCGTAGATGCGGCTCTCTCGCCGGCCCAGTGCGGCCGTGCGTGCCTTGGCCGGCGCGATGTGCGAGGAGATCGGTGGCGCGCCGTCCAGACGTTGAAGCCACAGCAGGTGGCCGCCGTCATCGACGATGGCGATGGTCACCGCCCAGCCCTGGGCTCGTGCGTGGGCGGCGGCGGCCTGCCCCATGCGCTGGGCGTCGGCTTCGGTCAATGCGGGTCGAGTGATCATGGGATGGGGCGTCGTTGTTGATGTTGCAGGGATCCGGCCGACGCGACACCTGGGCCACCGGGCATCAGCCCGGTTGGACGGGCGCCGCCGCCTTGGGAGAGGCTTGGGGATCGAGATCAAACACGGCCAGGCTCTCCACATGGGCCGTGTGCGCGAACATGTTGATGACGCCCGCGGCGCTACAGCGATAGCCGGCCTGGTGCACCAGCAGCCCGGCGTCTCGCGCCAGGGTGGCCGGATTGCAGCTGACATAGACGATGCGCCGGGGTGGCTGCCAGCCGGCCACCGGCAAGGCGCACTGCTCCGCCAGGGCCTTGACCAGCGCGAAGGCGCCTTCACGGGGAGGATCCACCAGCCAGCGATCCGCAGGTCCGTCCGCCACCAGCTGGGCGGCCGTCATCTGGAAGAGATCGCGGGCCGCAAACGTGGCCACCGAATGCAGGCCATTCAAGCCGGCGTTGGCCTGCGCCCGGGTCACGAGCGTCGCACTCCCCTCGATGCCCAGCACCTGCGCGCAGCGCGTGGCCAGCGGCAGCGTGAAATTGCCGAGACCGCAGAACCAGTCGATGACCCGCTCGCCGGGCTGTGGATCCAGCAGGCGCACGGCGCGCGACACCAGCACCCGGTTGATGAACGGGTTGACCTGCGTGAAGTCCGTGGGCCGGAAGGGCATGGTCACGCTGAACTCCGGCAGCCGGTAGTTCAACGGTTGAGGATCTTGCGGATCCAGCCGGTGCACGGTCTCCGGGCCCTTGGGCTGCAGCCACCACTGCACGCCGTGGCGCCGCCCGAAATCGAGCAGCCGGGCTTCATCCGCTGACGTCAAGGGTTCGAGATGGCGCAGCACCAGAGCCGTCACCTCGTCGCCGGCGGCCAGCTCGATCTGCGGCAGCCGGTCGCGCTGATCCATCGCGCCAATCAGCTCCCGCAGCGCGGGCAGCAGCAGGCTCACCTTCGGCGGCAGCACCGGGCACACGCGCATGTCCGCCACGTAGCGCGACTTGCGCTCATGGAAGCCCACCAGCACGACGCCCTTCTTCAGCACATGCCGCACCGACAGCCGCGCTCGGTGTCGGTAGCCCCAGGCCGGCCCGTGGATGGGCCGCAGCACCTGATCCGGCCGCAGCTTGGCCAGATGCCACAGGTCGTCTTCCAGCACGCGCTGCTTCATGGCCACCTGGGCCGTGGGTTCGAGGTGCTGAACCTTGCAGCCCCCGCAGGCGCCGGCATGCAGACCGAAGTGCGGGCAGGCCGGCGTCACACGCTGGGCGCTGGGTTTCAGCAGCGCCGACATCGTGCCCTGCTCCCACTGGTTCTTGCGGCGATGGACCTGCGCCGTCACGCGCTCGCCGGGCAAGGCGCCCTCGATGAAGACGACCTTGCCGTCCGCGCGGCGCGCGACGCCCTGACCTTCCAGATCGAGCGAATCGACCGTCAGGACTTCATCCGCGGCGCGCTGGGGCGCAGGCGTGTTCAACGCGCGGGCAACAGCCGGGAAGGATCGACCGGCTTGCCCATGCGGCGGATCTCGAAGTGCAGTTGCACGCGGTCGGAATCCGAAGAGCCCATCTCGGCAATCTTCTGGCCGCGGCGCACGACCTGGTCTTCGCGCACCAGCAGGGTCTGGTTGTGCGCGTAGGCCGTCAGGAAGGTGTTGTTGTGCTTGACGATCACCAGGTTGCCATAGCCGCGCAGGCCGGAACCGGCGTAGACCACACGGCCATCCGCTGCGGCCAGCACCGCGTCACCGAGCTTGCCGCCGATGGCCAGACCCTTCACGTTGCGCGCTTCGTCGAAGTTGGCGAGCACCGGGCCGCCTGCCGGCCAGAGCCAGTTGACATCCTCGTCGCCTTCGCGGGCCACCGCCCCACCAGCCGCGGATGCCGCCGTGGGGCCCGGAGCCGGAGCGGCTGCGGCTGCCGGAGCGGGCGCCGGGGCTGGCGCCGGGGCGGCGCCTGCCGAATCCATGGCGGAAGGTCGCGTCTCCAGCGGACGCGATTCGATGCGCGAACCCGTGGCCACCGGCTGCGCCACCGCAGCGGCTTCCGTGCCGGGCGTGATCACGCGCAGCACCTGGCCCACTTCGATGACGTTCGGGTTGTCGATCGCGTTCCAGCGCGCCACGTCGCGCCAGTTCTGCCCGTGATCCAGCGCGATGCGCGCCAGGGTATCGCCGGGACGCACGGTGTAGAAGCCCGGCTTGCCGGCGTTTTCGGCATTCAGGCGCGGCACGGCCGGCGTGGGCGGCACGGCCACCGCATTGGCACCGGAGGCCGGAGCCCCTGCGGCCGGCGGCGTGGGGCGCCCGGCCCCGGTGGAACGATCCTCCACCGGCGCGCGGCCTCCAGTGCTGGCGCAACCGACGATGCCCGCGCAAGCCAAGGCAGACAGACCGTATGTAACCGCTCGAAACCAGCGCGCAGGCATGTTGATGATCAACCCTCTAGACGTGCCCGGATTTTAAGGGGACGAAATGCACCGCATCGTGAACGCTGCGGACCAGGCCTTCCGCCGTCCTGTCGATGACGACCAGCATCTGGCCCTCGGCCGCCTCGTCATGAAGCGGCGCCACGAGGCGGCCACCCACCGCCAGCTGATCCAGCCAGGGCTTTGGCAGTGCGTCACCGCCCGCCGCCGCGATGATGCTGTCGTAAGGCGCGTTGGGCGCATGGCCCAGGCGGCCATCGGCGTGCAGCAGGCGGATGTCGTTCACGCCGAGCTCGTGCAGGGTGGCGCGGGCCTTGTCCAGCAGCGGCCCGAGCCGCTCGATCGAGGTCAGCCGTGTGCACAGCAGCCGCATCACGGCCGCCTGGTAGCCGCAGCCGGTGCCGATTTCCAGCGCACGCCCCAGCGGCGCGCGGATCGGCCGGCCGCGTGCCCCCGGCGCCTCGGCCAGCAGGCTGAGCATGCGCGCCACCACCACGGGCTTGCTGATCGTCTGCTCCCAGCCGATGGGCAGGCTCGATTCTTCGTAGGCCTGCGCCACCAGCGCGGAATCGACGAAGCGGTGGCGCGGCACGCTGCCCATGGCACGCAGCACGCGCTCGCTGTCCACGCCCTGCAGGCGAAGGCGTTCGACCATGCGCCCGCGCACGGTGTCCGAATCAAGCCCATGGCCCACGGGCGTCTGCTGATTTCTGGCATCAGCCGCCGCGTCACGCAGGGGGCGCTGCGGCCGCAGCAGCTCGCCCAAGAGCGGCCCAGGCTTGGGTGCGGGCCCGGAGGCGGGCCGTGGGGACGTCGGCGCAGGCGCCACGCGATCCAGCGTCAGCGGAAAGCGTCGCGCCGGCTTGCTCACGTCGAGGCCACGTCCGGTGCCGTCTGCAGCACCGCGCGCCAGTCGGCGCAGCGGGCGTGGTCGGTCAGGTCCACCTGGAGCGGTGTGATGGACACGCTGCCGTTGGCCGTGGCGTGGAAATCCGTGCCCTCCCCGGCCTCGCGCGCATCGCCGGCCGGGCCGATCCAGTAGATGGCCTCGCCGCGCGGGTTGGTCTGGCGGATGACGGGCTCGCTGGCATGCCGGCGACCGAGCCGGGTGACCTGCCGCGGCAGCACCGGCGCATCGGCGCGGTTGGGAATGTTGACGTTGAGCAGCCAATGGCCGCCGCGACGCACGGCCAGCACCTGATCGACCACCGAGCGTGCCGTCGCGGCCGCCGCATCCAGTTCGCCCCAGCCCTTCACCACCTGCGAGAAGGCGATGGCAGGGATCCCGAACAGATAACCCTCCATCGCAGCGGCGACTGTGCCGGAATAGAGCGTGTCGTCGCCCATGTTGGCGCCGTTGTTGATGCCCGAGAGCACCAGATCGGGCTTCTGCGGCAGCAGGCCGGTGAGCGCGACGTGCACGCAATCCGAGGGCGTGCCCGTGACCACGCGCACGCGGCAGCCGTGCTCGGCCTGCACCTCGAAGACGCTCAGCGGCCGCGTGAGCGTCAGGGCATTGGAGGTGCCGCTGGCGTTCTGCTCCGGGGCGACCACGTCGATCTCGCCCAGACCCTTGCAGGCCTTCACCAGGGCAGCCAGGCCCGGAGCGAGGTAACCATCGTCATTGGCAATCAGGATGCGCATCGGGCGATTGTAGGCAGGCGTCACCCGCGCGACGCATCCCCTGTCGGCGTCTTCGTATCATCCATGGCTGACACCCGAGGCCCGCAGACGGGCTCGCCTGTGGTCAGGCGCCTGCGCGGCGCCATCAGAACCCGAGGAGACGCGCGATGAAGGCCTGGTTGTGCGAATCGCTGGACGGCATCGGCTCGATGCGCTGGCAGGAGCAGGCGACGCCCGAGCCCGGCCGCGGCGAGGTGCGCATGGCCGTGCGCTGCGCGAGCCTGAACTTTCCGGACCTGCTCATCGTCGAGGGCAAGTACCAGTTCAAGCCGCCGCTGCCCTTTGTGCCCGGCGCAGAGTTCTCCGGGGTGGTCGAAGCCGTGGGCGAAGGCGTGAGCCATCTGCGCCCGGGCATGCCGGTCGCCAGCATCGGCAGCCACGGCGGCTTTGCCACGCATGCCTGCGCCCTCGCCAGCCAGGTGCTGCCGCTGCCACCGGGCATGCCCTTCGATGACGGTGCGGCCTTTGCATTCACCTACGGCACGTCCTACCACGCGCTGGCAGACCGCGGCGCGCTGAAGGCCGGCGAAACCGTGCTGGTGCTCGGCGCTTCGGGCGGCGTCGGGTCTGCCGCGGTGCAGATCGCCAAGGCCATGGGCGCGCGCGTCATCGCCACGGCCTCCAATGCCGCCAAGGCTGCGTTCTGCACGCGGCTGGGCGCGGATGTCGCCATCGATCTCGGCGCTGGCATTCCGCTGCGCGAGGCCCTGAAAGAGGCCACCGGCGGCAAAGGGCCGGATGTGGTCTACGACCCGGTCGGTGGCGATCTGGCCGAGCCCGCGTTCCGCTCGATCGCCTGGCGCGGACGCTACCTGGTGGTCGGCTTTGCGGCCGGCCCGATCCCGGCCCTGCCGTTCAACCTGGCGCTGCTCAAGGGCGCGTCGATCGCCGGGGTCTTCTGGGGCGATTTTGTGCGCCGCGAACCCAAGGCCTTTGCAGCCGATCTCGCACAGCTGCTGCGCTGGCACGCCGAAGGGCGGGTCAAGCCTGCGATCGAGCAGCGCCTGCCGATGTCAGCACTGCCCGA
Source organism: Rubrivivax sp. (assembly GCA_016790225.1). The sequence continues at coordinate 21,042 of JAEUOZ010000021.1, read as the reverse complement.
AGCCTATGCGCTGATGGCCTCTCGAAAGGTCTGCGGCAAGCTGGTCCTGAGCAATGACTGAGCACAAAACCGAGTCACTGTTTGGGGGATTGACAGCCGGGTGCAGTAGTATGCGCGCGAGAGGACGGTGTTCAACCGTCTGCACCAGGGTGCCCGAATGACGGTCAAGGTACTGATTCTCGAAGACAACCCCGTGGCGCGCGGCTTCCTGCGCCGTGTCGTGCGCGAAAGCTTCAGCGACGCCAACCTCATCAGCGAGGCCGGCGATCTGGAGACCGCGCGGCGACAGATTGCCGCCACACGTTCTGCCGCCACGGGCGCGGTGATCGATCCCTTCAAGCTGATTCTGGTCGATCTTGAGCTGCCGGATGGCAACGGCATGGAGCTGCTGGAAGAGCTCACCGGCTATCCGGCCACCAAGATCGTCACCACGCTGTATTCCGATGACGACCACCTCTTTCCCGCGCTGCAGCGTGGCGCCGATGGCTACCTGCTGAAGGAAGACCGCTTCGAGGTGCTGGTGGAAGAGCTGCAGAAGATCGTACGTGGGCAGCCCCCGCTGTCGCCCGCCATCGCGCGCCGCCTGCTGACGCACTTCCGCCTGGGCAGCGGCGGCGATACGCAGGCCCCGCACGCGCCCTTCACCGCCTCCGGCCACCACGGCAGCAACAGCCGGCCCATCCCGATCGAGAAGCCGCTCGATCACGAGCGTCTGACCCCGCGCGAGACCGAGGTGCTCACCTACCTCAGCAAGGGCTTCACCATCAAGGAAATCGCCAACCTGATGGGCATCAAGTGGTTCACCGTGAATGACCACATCAAGTCGATCTACAAGAAGCTGAATGTCTCCAGCCGAGCCGAAGCCGCCGTCCTCGCCAGCAAGCAAGGGCTGGTATGACACGCTGATTTCCGGCGTCGGCACGCTCGACGCGCTGCCCACGGGCTTCGATGGCGGCCCGATCGCTTCGCCCCGCTGGATGGGGTGGCGCCTGCGAGGGCTCTTCATCTCGGCGCTGCTGGTGTGCCTGTTGCTGTTTGCACTGGTGCGCGCGATGGCGCTCAGCCCCTGGCTGGATGCCGAGTGGACCTCCGATGCACGCGGCCGGGTCATCCTGGCGGGCACCGACCGCCCGGAACTGAGCGCGCAGATCGGGCAGGTGCTGAGCGGTGTGCGCGCGCCGGACGGGCGCGTGCTGGAGGTCAGCGAAGCCTCGCTGCTGCAGCGGGCGCCGCGCTGGATCATCGACGGCGCGACGCGCGAGCGGCTGATCGACAACCACCGCGCGCTCAACGCCATGCTGGCCCAGGATCGCGCCACGCTGGTCTTTGCCGGCGGGCAGCAGGTGCAGGTACCGTTTGCAGAGCGTGGCCTGGCCGGCATCGGCTGGGCCTTCTGGCCACTGGCCGCACTGGCGATGGTGCTGACCCTCGTCGGCATCGTGGTCTGCCTGGCGCGCCCGGATCCGCGCAACGGCTTCTACCTGCTGCTCTCGCTGTGCCAGGCCGGCAACCTGCTGTTCATCGCGCTGCAGACGGTGCCCGGCGTGCCCCTGCCCGTGGCCGTGATGGCCAAGGACCTGTCCGTGCGCCTGGTGCTGGATCTGCTCAGCGCGGCGCTGATGGTTCACCTGTTCACCCTGCACCCGCACCGCTTGACCTACGGCCCCTTGATCGCCGCGAGCGGCTGGCTGATCGCGCTGGCTGCGCTGGGCCTGGTGGTTCTGGGCACGGGTGGTGGGGTGTGGTGGGGAGCGCAGGGCACGGTCGTGGTACTGGGCGTGATGTCGCTGCTGGTGCTGACGCGTTCTCAGGCGGTCAGCCCCAACCCCTTCACGACCACCATGCGACGGCTGGGCCTGGTGCTGGTGGGTTCGCTCTTGCTGCTGCTGCTATCGCTGGCGGTAGCTGGCGGCACGCCGGGCACGCAGCAGCGCGTGGCCGAGGTGGGCTCGGCGGTATGGACGATCTTCCTCGCGTCGATCCTGCTGCTGGTGCCCTTCCTGACACGCTCGCGCCAGGTGCTGCGCGAGTTTGCGCTGCTGGCCGGCATCTCCACGGTCGCCACCTCACTGGACCTGATGTTCGTGGCGCTCTTTTCGCTGGGGCAGCTGGCCTCGGTGGCGCTGGCCGTATTCCTCTCGCTGGGTGTCTACGCCTTTGCGCGCGAGTGGATCGTCAACCACCTCAACGGCAGCCACGCGCTGTCGCTGGACCGCATCTTCGAGCGCCTCTACCGCGTGGGCCGCGCGATCGAGAAAGAGCCGGAGCGCCGCCAGGCGCTGATGCAGGACTTCCTCTGCGATCTGTATGACCCGCTGGAAGTGGGCATGATCAACCGCGCGCAGTTGCGCTCTCGCGTGGTGGCTGACGGCTCCACCTTGCTGATCCCGGCGCCACATGATGGACACACGGATTTCGACGGCGCGCAGAGCCAGCAGGCACAGGCCTGGGTGCTGCGACACGCGCAGAAGGGCAAGCGCCTGTTCACGAGCGAGGATGCACGGCTGGCCGACCGCGTGGGCGAGCACCTGCGGCGTGCCGTGGTCTACGACAAGGCCGTCGAGCGGGGGCGAGCCGAAGAGCGCCGCCGCATCGCGCAGGATCTGCACGACGACATCGGAGCCCGCCTGCTGACGCTGATGTACAAGGCCCAGACACCCGAGCTGGAAGACTACCTGCGCCACACGCTGCAGGATCTGAAGACGCTCACGCGCGGCCTGGCCGCCTCGGAACATCCGCTCTCGCACGCCATCGCCGAATGGAAGTCCGACATCGGCCAGCGCCTGGCGGCGGCCCAGATGACGCTGAACTGGTCCTTCAACATCGACCGCGATCTGGCACTGACCGTGGTCCAGTGGTCGGGCCTGACGCGCATCCTGCGCGAGCTGGTGACCAACGCGATCTACCACGCGCAGGCCACCCAGCTGGCCATCGAAGGCACGCTGCTCAATGGCCGGCTGAGCCTGTGGATCGCCGACAACGGCAAGGGCCGCGACCCCTCGCAGTGGTCTCACGGCCTGGGGTTGGGCGGCGTGCGCAAGCGCTGCCGCATGCTGGGCGGCATGGTGCGCTGGCGCGAGAACCACCCCAAGGGCATCATCTGCGAGGTGCAGATCGACCACCTGGATCAGCCGCCGGCCGTCTACGCACGCAACGAGTGGGAGCGCGAAACGCGCTTCTGAACGGCAGGGCCGCGGCTCTGACATCTGACCGCAGCGGCGACTTCTGACGCCGCTGCCGTGCCACCGCTCAAGTGAAACGGAAGCTGATCGAGCCGAGCGGCCCGTAGTCCGCATGGAAGCTGTCGCCGGCGACCGCGGATACCGGCCGCGTGAACGAGCCCGCCAGCACCACGTCGCCCGCGCGCAGCGCCTCGCCATGCGGCGCCAGCTTGTTGGCCAGCCAGGCGACGCCGTTGGCGGGGTGGTTCAGCACCGCGGCGGCCAGACCGGTTTCCTCGACCACGCCGTTCTTGTGCAGCAAGGCGCCAGCCCAGCGCAGATCCACCGCATCAGGCTTCACGGGTCGCCCGCCCAGCACGATGCCGGCATTGGCCGCAAAGTCGCTGATGGTGTCGGTGACCTTGCGCATGGCCCGGGTCTCGCGGTCGAACTGCTCGATGCGGGCATCGATGATCTCGATGGCCGGCGTCACCCACTCGGTGGCGCCCAGCACGTCGAACAGCGTCACGCCCGGCCCCTGCAGCGGGCGCGCCAGGATGAAGGCCAGTTCCACCTCCACGCGCGGCGCGATGAAGCGCTCGATCGGGATGTCGCCACCGCCGTCGAAGAACATGTCGTCCATCAGGGGTGCATAGTCGGGCTCGGTGATCTGGCTGGCCTGCTGCATCGCGCGAGAGGTGAGGCCGATCTTGCGCCCGCGGATCACGCGGCCGTCGGCCTGCTCCAGCGCCACCCAGGCGCGCTGGATCGCGTAGCCGTCGTCGATGCTCATCTGCGGATGCTGGCGCGAGAAGTGGCGCAGCGGCGTGCGCGAGCGGCGCGCCTGGTACAGCTGCTGCGCCAGCGCCTGGATGGTCTGGGGATCGAGCATCGTTCAGCCCTTGTTGAACACGGCGTGAAGGTTGCCAAACTTCGCATCGAAGACCTCGGCGCCTTCGTCGATCTGCAGCGTCAGGCCCACGGCGCGCCGCGCCAGCAAGGGCGCCAGATGCTGACGCGCGGCCTCGCTGAGCGCCTGGCCCACGGCCTGCTGCACGGCCGTGCTGCGGCCCCGCGCCATGCGCAGGTTGAAATAGATGAAGCCATGCTCACCCGAGCCATCCGCCACGGCGAAGGCCGACGCAGCGCAGGCCATCACACGCACGCCGCCCACGGGGAAGACCGGCTGGCCGCGCTCGTCGCGCGCAGCCACCATCACATCGGCCAGGCGGCGGCACAGCGCCGGCATCTGCGCCTCAGGTTCGACGTTGGGGGTGTGCAGGATCACGAGGTGCGGCATGGAGGCTTCCGTCTCACAGACGCGTGGCCACCGAGGTATAGCCCTCGGCTCGCGAAGCCACGGGCGGCGGCACGGCCCGGCCATCCTGCGGCGTCACGGGCAGCTCCACATTGATCTGGCCGGTGCCGGAGGCCCCGAAGTACGGCGTCAGGACCTCGGCCTGGCCGTCATACCCGGCCCAGCCCAGCACGCCCAGCAGCATCGCGGTGTCATGCATGAAGCCTTCGCCATGGCCCTTGGCCGCGTACTCCGGCAGCATGGCGCAGAAATCCGCCCAGCGGCCTTGCTGCCACATCTGGATCACGCTGCGGTCCAGCTGCTCCAGGAGGGGGCTCCAGATCCGGAAGGCGTACTCGGGCGCCAGCCCGTTCTGCGCAAAGCGGTGGCTGAGCGAGCCGCTGGCCAGGAAGGCCACCGTGCCGTCGTAGTGATCTTCCACCGCGCGCCGCATGGCCCAGCCCAGCCGCGCGCTGTCGTTCAGGTAGTGCGCCATGCACAGCGCCGAGACCGACACCACCTTGAAGTGCTGGTCGTCATTCATGTAGCGCATCGGCACCAGCGTGCCGTACTCGGGCGCCAGGGTCGTGGCATGGTGCGCCAGGGTCTCGACGCCCTGCTCATTGCAGACCCTCGCCAGCAGCTGCCCGAGCGCCGGGTTGCCAGGAAATCCGTAGCCCAGGTTGCTGATGAAGTGCGGCAGCTCGTTGCTGGTGTACAGCCCCTGGAAGCGCGACGCGCAATTGATGTGGTAGTTGGCGTTGACCAGCCAGTGCGTGTCGAAGACCACGATGGTGTCCACGCCGCGCTCGCGGCAGCGCCGGCCGATCTCGACATGGCCTTCGATGGCATCCTGGCGCGTGCCCTTGCGCGGGCCTTCGAGCTCGCTCAGGTACATCGAGGGCACGTGCGTGATCTTGGCGGCGAGCGCGACGCGGCCCATCTCAGGCCCCCCAGCGCGGAATGGGATGCGAGCCCAGCGAGACCGCCACGTTCTTGGGCTCCAGGAAGACCTCGTAGCTCCAGGTGCCGCCTTCGCGCCCGGTGCCGCTGGCCTTGGTGCCACCAAAGGGCTGGCGCAGGTCGCGCACGTTCTGGCTGTTGACGAAACACATGCCGGCCTCGATGGCGGCCGCCACGCGGTGCGCGCGGCCGAGGTTCTCGGTCCAGACGTAACTTGACAAACCATAGGACGTGTCGTTGGCGATGCGGACCGCATCGGCCTCGTCCTCGAACGGGATCAGACAGGCCACGGGGCCGAAGATCTCGTCCTGGGCGATGCGCATGCGGTTGTCCACATCGGCAAACACGGTCGGCCACACGTAGTTTCCCTGCGCCTGCGCGGCCGGCAGCTCGGGTGCATACGACGGCCGGTCGACGCCGCCGCACAGCAGCGTCGCGCCCTCCTTCGGCCCCAGCTCGATGTAGTGGCGCACCTTGGCCAGGTGCTGGGCGCTGATCATCGGGCCGATGACCGTGGCTTCGTCCAGCGGATCGCCGACCCGCAGGCGGCGCGCCCGCGCCGCGAAGGCCTCGGCAAAGTCGGCGTAGATCGAACGTTGGACCAGGATGCGGCTGCCGGCGGTGCAGCGCTCGCCGTTGTTGCTGAAGATCATGAACAGCGCCGCATCCAGGGCGCGCGCGCGGTCCGCATCATCAAAGACCACGAAGGGGCTCTTGCCGCCGAGCTCCATGCTGAATTTCTTCAGCCCGGCTGTCTGCACGATGCGCTGGCCGGTGACCGTGGACCCGGTGAACGAGATGGCCCGCACGTCCGGGTGCGCGGCCAGCGGCTCGCCCGCCTCGCGGCCCAGGCCCTGCACCACGTTCAGCACGCCCGGCGGCACGCCAGCCTCGAGCGCCAGCTCACCCAGCCTGGCCGCGGTCAGGGGCGAAAGCTCGCTCATCTTCAAGACCGCCGTGTTGCCGAAGGCCAGGCAGGGCGCCACCTTCCAGGTGGCCGTCATGAAGGGCACGTTCCAGGGGCTGATCAGCGCGCAGACGCCCACCGGGTGGAAGAGCGTGTAGTTCAGATGCGTGGGGGTCGGGTAGGTGTGGCCATCCACCCGCACGCACATCTCGGCAAAGTAGTGGAAGTTGTCGGCGGCACGCGGTACCAGCTGCTTGCCGGTCTGGGCGATCACCTGGCCCGTGTCCTGCGTCTCGGTACGCGCCAGATCGGGCACCTGCGCGGTGATGAGCTCAGCCAGACGGCGCAGGATGCGGGCACGTTCCGTGGCGGGGCGCGCGGCCCAGGCCGGAAAGGCCGCCTTCGCCGCGGCGACCGCCGCATGGACCTCGGCTTCGCCGCCGCGGGAGACCTCCGCCAGCACGGCCTGCGTGGCGGGATCCAGCGTCTCGAAGCGCTGCGCGCTGGCCACCGGCTTGCCGTCGATGAGATGGGTGATGTGCATGTGATCAAGCCGTGGGTTCACAGGCCGAAGGCGGCATCGCCAACGATCGTGTTGAGCAGACGCCCGATGCCTTCGACCTCGGTGATCACTTCGTCACCCTCGGCGACGTTGCTCACGCCTTCGGGTGTGCCGGTGAGGATGAGGTCGCCCGGGTTCAGCGTCATGAAGGCGCTCAGGTACTCGATCAGCGCCGCGATGTCGTGGACCATCTGCCCGGTGTGGCCCTGCTGGCGCAGCTCGCCGTTGACCCAGGTGCGCAGCGTGAGCTGATGCGGATCGGGCACCTCGGCCGCGTCCACCAGCCAGGGGCCCAGCACCGTGCCGCCATCACGGTTCTTCACCGGCAGGTTGGGCCGATACCAGTTTTCGAGCAGGTCGCGCAGCGCATAGTCGTTGCAGACGGTATAGCCGGCCACATGGGCCATGGCCTGCGCACGCGACACGCGCCGCGCCTGGCGGCCGATCACCACCGCCAGCTCGCACTCATAGTGCATGAAAGCGATGCCCGCTGGCCGGCGCGTCTGGCCGCGGTGGCCGATCAAGGAACTGGCGGACTTCAGAAAGACCAGCGGCTCGTCGCGCGCGCCGATGCTGAGCTCCCGCTGCAGCTCCTTCACGTGATCAGCGTAGTTCAGGCCCAGCGCGATGATCGCCCCGGGCTGCACCGGCGGCAGCCACACCACCTGATCCTCGCGCAGCACCCGGCCATCGGCCAGCCGCAGCCCCTGCTCATGCGGCACGGCGGCGTGGATGGCGCCGGCATGGGCGACCCGCGCGGTCTTCATGCGGCCTCCTCGGCGCACACCCGGTTGTTCAGCTCGCCCAGGCCCGCGATGCGGATGCATACCTGGCTCCCCACTTCAGCCAACGGTGCCGGTGGTGCGGCCCCCAGCAGCAGCAGATCGCCCGGCGACAGCGTCATGAAGGCCGAGACCTCGGACAGCAGCGCCGCCACCGGGCGCACGCGGCTGCCCGTATCCGTGCGCTGCACGCAGCGGCCGTCGATCCACACCTCGACAGCCAGCGCGTCAGGATCCGGTATCGCATCGGCCGGCACCAGCCGCGGACCGATGACACAGCAGCCATCGCGCGCCCGCTGGCGCAGCGCGGGCCGGTAGTGGCTCTGCACCGGCAGGCTGCCGTCATGCACCAGCAGATAGCCTGCTACCTGCTGAAGAGCTTGCCCGACCGGCACACGGCAGGCGGGCCGGCCGATCACGATGCCCAGCGTCGCGCCCACCTGCCAGGCGTCCTGCCCGGCCGGCAGCCGCAGAGCGTCGCCATCGCGCGCCCAGGTGTTGGGCGGGCGCACGCCCAGCACCGGCCGCTGCGCCGGTGCCTTGTAGGGTGCGGCGCAAGCCGCCTCGCCGAGCAAGGCCCAATCCTGCCGATGGTTCAGCAAGGCGGCCACCACCGTGCCGGACAGCCGGTACGGCGCGTGCTCGAAAAGGGGATCGGCAGCGGGCATGGGCTCCTGTCGTCGCGTGGCGCCCTGTGGCGCGAGCCCTTGATCGGATGATCAACCGGCCGGGCGATCTGGCCGCGCATGTTAGTGCGCGTCGCCCACCGCGCGCTCCGCTGGTTTGCCCGGGCCGCAGCGCCGATTCGCCGCTGCCCAGGCCCTTCGACGCGATCTGTCGGGAGACCTCGACCTTGATGCATCGCAAGTCCAGGCCACTCTGCCGCATCCGACGGCGCCGCGACAGGCCTGTACGGCGGATCAAAGCTTGAAGGCCGCTGGCGCCCGCCCGCATACTGAGCGCCAACGCCCGGGCGCATCCAGTTCATCGTGCCGGGCGTATGGCCTCCCATGACACTCCCCCGCCTCCAGCGAGCCTGCGCAAGCTCGGCGCCCCTGCGCCAGGAGCTGGGTCAGCTGCTGGCCTTCTGGCTCTGCGTGATCCTGCTGCTGCAGGGGCTGACGGCGGCGTTCCAGATCGGCCAGGGGCCGTGTCACCGCCACGTGCTTCCGGTGGAGCGCGTGATGGGCCTGGATCACGGCGCGCTGCATGCGCTGGGCCTGCCCCATCACCACGCGAAGGCCGATCTGGCAATTCCCGCTGAGGGCGAAGCCGCTGCCGAGCACGCGGTGCCGCTGCTGCTGGTGGCGATGCTGGCGGTGCGAGTGGTCTACCACTGGCTGCCCGCGACACTGGGCGACATGCCGCCCCGGCACACCGCCTCCGGTTGGCGATCCTTCATTCCGGGCCTGCCGGAAGAGCCGCCGCGTTCCTGAGCCTGGCCCCGGTCGCGCGACCGCGCGGCCGGAGCAGTCCGCAGGCATCGCAGCCCGGCGATGCCCGGCCTGCCATCCCCACCTTGCCGAAGACGCTGCGTCGCCACACGGCGCAAGGCCTGACGCTGGCCGGTCTGTCCTTGTCACCCGCCGTGGCAATGACAGGGCGCCGATCCAGCCTCAGGCGATGCGCAGCTCGCGATCCGCGCCGTTCAGCGGCCAAGGCGGGACATCCGTCCATGCCCAGGAATCACTCATGCACCGCCCACCGTTCACGCGGCAGCTGCTGGCGCTGGCCAGCGGGATGAGCGTCTGCGCAGCCCATGCGCAGGACGTCTTGCCCCAGGAAACCATCGTCATCAGCGGTTCGCGCACCGCGATCAACCCGAATACCCCGGCCGCGACTGACAGCATCGATCGCGCCAGGCTGGCTGACCTGAACATCGCCAATCCGGAAGACAGCATCAAGTACCTGCCGAACATCGGCACGCGCAAGCGCTACATCGGCGATCGCAATGGCGGCGTCGAGACCCGCGGCACGAACAACCGCCAGACGGCGCGAGCGCTCGTGCTGGCCGATGGCGTGCTGCTGTCCAACCTGCTGGGTTCCCAGAACCAGATCGCGCCGCGCTGGTCGATGGTCTTCCCGGAAGAGATCGACCGGGTGGACGTGATCTACGGGCCCTTCTCGGCGCTGTACAGCGGCAATGCCATGGGTGCCGCCGTGCTCTTCACCACCCGCATGCCCCAGGCCTTCGAGGCCCAGGCAGCCGTGCAACTGCAGCGCCAGGCGTTTCGCTACCTCGGCACCGACCAATCCTTGCAGGGTCAGCTGGCCAACGCCTTCGTGGGCAGCCGCGAGGGCCCCTGGTCCTGGCAGATCGGCCTGAGCCGGCTGGACAGCACGAGCCAGCCCACCAGCTTTGCCGCATTCCGCGCCTCCACGACGCCGGCCACAGGCGCCGACCGAATCGTCTCCAGCGGCTTCTACCGCGTGCAGGATCGCTTCGGCGCGGACACCGTGATCGCCGGCGTCGGGGGCGGAGGCATCGAGCGCACGCAGCAGACCGATCTCAAGCTCAAGCTGGGCTATGACTTTTCAGCGCAGTGGCAGGCGCGCCTGACCGCCACGCGCTGGAGCAACGAGCGGCAAGCCGGGGCTGAAGGCAACACCAGCTACCTGCGCGACGCCAGCGGAGCGCCGCTCTACGCCGGCAATCTCTCCATCGAGGGGCGGCGCTACAGCATCGGGGCCGGCACTTTCGCGCCACGCCGCGGCGAGGACGAGCACCGCCTGCTCTCGCTGACGCTCAAATCCAGCCATCGCGAAGGCTGGAACCTGGACGCCGTGGTGTCCGCCTATGACATCGCAAAGGACCAGACGCGCACGGCGGCCACGGCGCCGCCGGCTGCCTTCAGCGGGGGCGCAGGCAGCCTGAATGTGCAGGATGGCAGCGGCTGGCAGACGCTGGATCTGAAGCTGGACCGCCGCCCGGCGGACGGTGAGGACCACTGGCTGACCCTCGGTCTGCACCACAGCCGCACGGACTTCCGCCAGACCAACTTCGCCACCGCCAACTGGCTGGACGGCGCACCGTCCGGTACGAACAGCCAGGCAACAGGCAGCACCCGAACCAGCGCCCTGTTCATTCAGGACGCCTGGTCCTGGACGTCTGACTGGAAGGCCATCCTCGGCCTGCGGCTGGAGCGCTGGGAGGCCGTCGACGGACGCAGCAGCGGCGGCACGCCGGCCAGCATCGTGCTGCCGGACCGCCGCGAGCAGGCCGTCTCGCCCAAGCTGGCCCTGGAGTTCAGCCCGACGCCGCAGTGGCTGGCCCGCGCATCGTTGGCACGCGCCACGCGCTTTCCGACGCCCATGGAGCTGTTCTTCGGCAACGTCTCGGCGGTCCAGCTGGCTTCACCGAACCCGAACCTCAAGCCCGAGAGCGGCCTGTTTGCCGATCTGACGCTGGAGCGCTGGTTCAGCCGCGGCAGCGCTCGCCTGACCTTCTTCCAGGAAGCCGGCCGCGACACGATCTTCAATCTGGCCAACAGCACCACGGTGCCCAGCAACAGCCTGACGCAGAACGTGGATCGCGTGCGCACACGCGGCCTGGAGCTGGCCTTCGATACCCGCGGCCTCCTGCTGCCGCGGCTGGATCTTTCCGGCAGCCTGGCATTCAACGATGCGGTGATCCAGCGCAACCGCGCCGCGCCGGCCACGCAGGGCCTGCGCTTCCCGGGCGTGCCGCGCGTGCGCGCCAGCTTCATCGGCATCTGGCGCTTCGATGACCACCTCAACATCAGCCTGGCCGGACGCCACTCGGGTGAACAGTTCGGCACACTGGAAAACAACGACACGGTCAGCGACGCCTTCAACGGCATCAGCCGCTTCACCGTGCTGGATGCGCGCCTGAACGCCCGCCTCAACCGCCACGTGCGGCTGAGCCTGGGCGTGGACAACCTGGCCAACCGCGTCTACTCGAACGGCCATCCATTCCCGGCACGCTCAGCCGTGGCCGAACTCAAGCTCTCGCTCTAGGAAACGCCATGCTCGAAGCCCGCTCGCTCAGCAAGCTCTACGGCCGCCACACCGCGCTGGATCGGCTGGATCTGCGCATCGCTCCCGGTGAAGTGTTCTGCCTGCTCGGGCCCAACGGGGCCGGCAAGACCACCACGGTCAACCTGTTCCTGAACCTGGTGCAGCCCAGCGGCGGGCAGGCGCTGGTCGACGGCATCGACAGCGCGCGCGACCCCCTGGGCGCGCGGCGGCGCCTGGCCTACATCCCGGAAAACGTGATGCTCTACGGCCGGCTCACGGGCCTGGAGAATCTCCGCTATTTTGTGGAGTTGGGCACCGGCCGCAGCCTCGCACCCGACCGCGCCCTGGCCCTGCTGCAGCAGGCCGGGCTGGAGGACGCGGCGCATCGGCAGCCCGTGGCTGGCTACTCCAAGGGCATGCGGCAAAAAGTGGGCGTGGCCATTGCGCTGGCACGCCAGGCGCAGGCGCTGCTGCTGGATGAGCCGACCTCGGGCCTCGATCCGCTGGCGGCCCACCAGTTTGCGGCGCTGATCCAGCGGCTCAGTCTGCAAGGCATGGCCGTCCTGATGGTCACGCACGATCTCTTTCTGGCGCAGCAGTGCGGCACGCGGGTGGGCATCATGCAGCAAGGCCGGCTGGTGCAGACCCTGTCCACCGCAGACACGCACTTCCACAGCCTGGAGCAGGCCTATCTGGCGGCTGCACGCCGCGCCTGGCAGGCGGCCGCGTGAAGGCGGCGCGCGCGACGCGGGTAGCGCCCGTGCCAGGCCCGGGCGCGAGGCCAGGCTGGCTGTCGGTGGCACTCAAGGAGTGGCGCGATCTGGCGCGCGATGCGCGCTGGCGCTGGCCGTTCGCAGCCACGCTACTGCTGATGCTGGCGGCGCTGGTGCTGGGCCGGCAGCAAGCCCATGCGCTGGCGCACGAGCACCAGCACGCCATGGCAGCAGACCATGCGCTGTGGACTGCCCAGTCGGCCAAGAACCCGCACGCCGCGGCGCACTTTGGCCAATATGCCTTCAAGCCCTCTGGCCCGCTGGCGATGGCCGAACCCGGCATTGATGCCTTCGTCGGCCGTGCGATCTGGCTGGAGGCGCACAAGCAGAACGAGGCGCAGTTCCGTGCGGCGCGCGACGGCACATTGAGTGCGCGCATGGGCCAGCTGCAACTGGGCTTCGTGCTGCAGGTGGTGTTGCCGCTGGTGGCGCTGCTGCTGGGCTTCTCCGCCGTGGCGGTGGAGCGCGAGCAGGGCACGCTTCGATCGCTGCTGAGCCTGGGTGCTTCGCCGGTGCAGCTGCTGCTGGGCAAGGCACTGGCCCACGGCGCCGTGCTGCTGGCGCTCGTGCTGCTGGCCGCAGCCGGGCTGCTGCTCGGGGCTGGCACGGGCGCCGAGGGTGGAACTGCGGGCAACACCCTCGGGCCGCAGGCCCTGCTGCGCATCGGCGCCTGGCTGGGCCTGCACGCGCTGTACGCACTGACGCTGCTGCTGGCGGCGATGGCCGTGGCGGCCGTGCTGCCGCAACCGCGGCTGGCGCTCATGCTGCTGCTGGGCTTCTGGCTGATCAACAGCTTCCTCGCGCCGCGCTGGGTCAGCGACGTGCTGCGCGCCACGGATCCGCTGCCCACGGCGCAGGCCTTCCGCGCCGCGATCGCGCAGGACAAGAAGAAGCTCTTCGGCCACGACGAGAAGCACCCCGGCTTCATCGCCTTCCGGGACCGCGTGCTGCAGCAATACGGCGTGGCCCGTGTGGAGGACCTGCCAGTGAGTTTTCGCGGCCTCTCGCTGCGCGAGGACGATCACGCGGGCTACCGGCTGTTCGACCTGCACTTCGGCCGACTGTGGGCGCAGATCGAGGCCCAGGACGCCCGGCGCGCCTCCTTCGGTTGGGTCTTTCCGATGCTGGCCGTGCAGCCGCTGTCGATGGCGCTTGCCGGCACGGACAACCGCCATCAGCACCACTTCGTGCGCCAGGCGGAGGCCCACCGGCGCTTCATCCAGGACAGCTTGAGCCAGGATCTGATCGACCACGCGCGCCCGGGCGACAACGCCTATGTGGCCGATCCGCAGCTGTGGAAGCGCATCCCGCCGCTGCGCTACCAGGCGCCGGACGTGAGCTGGTCAATGGATGCGCATCGCGGCCCGGCGCTGGCGCTGCTGGGCTGGTGGCTGCTGGCGCTGCTGGCCCTGTTGGCCGCTGCCCGCCGCTGGCAGGCGTGAACAGGAGACCGACGATGAGCACCCTGGATCGCGCGCAACAGGCCCGCACCGTGACTGCCACCCAGGCCACGGCCCCGGCAGCCGCAGAACCCGCGCCGCCTGCTCCGGGCCGCGCAAGGTTCTTTCTCTGTCGCACGGTGGCAGGCACCGAGTGGCGCCTGCAGCGGCGCGACGCCGGCCTGTGGCTGGCCGTCGCCCTGCTGATGCTGTGCTCGCTCTACGCCATGTGGGGCGGCCTGCAGCGTGAACACGAACGCGCGTCGGCCGTGCACGCGGCGCAGCTGGACGAGCGCGCGCGGCTGGCGCAATGGCAGCAGCAGATCGCCCAGCTCAGCGCCAGCGGCGCCGAGCGTCCTTCGCAGGTGTGGCGCGATCCGGCCAGCCCCATCGGCACGGGGCGGGGCGCTGCGGCCACGGTGGCCCACCTGGCGCCTGCGCCACTGGCGCTCACGGCCGCCGGCCTTTCCGACCTGCATCCCCCCAGCGTGCGCATCGGCCTGGGCAGCCGTGACCGTTTCTTCTTCGTGGATGAACTGGCCAATCCGATGGTGCTGGCCAGCGGCCCTTTCGATCTGGCCTTCGTCGTCGTCTACCTGCTGCCCTTGCTGGTGCTGGGCCTGAACTACAACCTGTGGTCTCAGGAGCGGGAACAGGGCACCTGGGCACTGATCGCGGCCTCGTCGGCACCGCCGCTGGCCGTGCTGCTGGTGAAGGGTCTCGTTCGCATCGTGCCCTTGCTGCTGGTGCTGCTGGCCACACCGCTGGTGGCGTGGAGCCTGGCGGCCGGCGCCCTGTCGCCTGCCGAAGCCGGCTCTGCCACGGCGCGCGGGATCGATGCCGCCGGCTTCGGCGCAGCGGCCCTTCTGCCCTGGCTGGCCTGGGCGCTGAGCGTCACGCTCTATGCGCTGTTGTGGCTGGCGCTGGCACTGTGGGTCAACAGCTGGCGCAAGGACTCGGCTTCCAACGCGGTGATGCTGGTGACGGCCTGGGTGGCCCTGCTGGTCATCGTGCCAGCCGGCATCAATGCCGGTGCCCAGGCTGCAGCGCCAGCCCCATCGCGCGCCGAACTGTTGCTGACGGTGCGTCAGGGCGCGATCGATGCCGAGCGGGACCGAGAGGCTGCGCAAGCCGGGTTCCGCGCCGATCACGGGGCGTCCCCAGCCCAGGACAGCGCGGCCACGCGCGACCGCCGGCTGGCCGCCCAGACCCGCCGCGCCGACGCCCAGGCGCGTGAGGTGATGGAACGCCATGACGCCCAGGTGCTGCGGCAACGGCGCCTCAGCGACGCCCTGTCCGCGCTGGCGCCGCCGATGCTGATGCAGAACGCCTTGGCGGATCTGGCCGGTCATGGCCATGCCCGCTGGGACACCCACCTGGCCGAACTGGGCCGCTTTCACGAGCGCTGGCAGCAGCACTTCCTGGGCCTGGCCGAAGGCGAGATCGCCTTGACCGCCGCCAGCGCCGCTGCCTTCCCCCGTTTCCAGGCGCAGGCGCAGCCCACATTCGTGTCCGGGGTCGCGCGCCGATTGCTGACGACCTGGGCCTGGATGGCATCGCTGTGCGCCCTGGCCCTGTCCAGAGCCGTGCGCGGCTTCAGCCAGGTAGCGCGGGGCTGAAGCCGCCAAGCGCCGACCCGGCCGGCGGACAGCCCCAACGGCGATCTTCAGCACACACCGGGCTGGCCGGGTTGCCTGCAGGCAGAATGCGACCCCTCGCACCCCTGCCCCTCCATCCCGGGACGGACCCACATGGATCTCAAGCTGCCCATCACCCTGCACGACGAACTCGAAGACCAGATCCTGGCCAGCAGCGGCCTGCTGGACATGGCCAGCGGCGACATCACGGATGTCAAGCCCATCGATCACGACCCGGCCGTCGACGGCTTCCCCGCCGAGCGCCAGGACTATGACTTCACTTGCGGCACGCTGGCGCGCGGCGGGCGCGAGCTGGAATTCCGTGTCGAGGTGGACGTGGTCGCGCAGCGCTACAGCGTGACCCCCAGCGAACTGCTGGAGCTCAAGGGCCGCGCCGCCAAGCTCTTCAGCCAGCCACCCGGCGGCCATCCTTCCAAGGCGAACAAGGGCTGATCCACGCGGGCCGCCCGTGGCCAAAGCGGCCGAGCCTCAGGGCTGCGGGCCCGTCTCGATCAGCGTCACGTCGCACCCCGCCGGCAAGGCCACGCAGGGCAAGACCCAGCCTTGCTGCTTCTCTTCCGCCAGCAGGCCCGGCCACTCCACGCGATAGCTCACCGCGCCGTCCTGGAGCCTGGCGATGCAGGCGCGGCAGGTGCCATTGCGGCAGCTGCGCCGCAAGCGCACGCCAGCCGCCAAGGCCGCCTCCAGCAGGCTCTGCCCCGGCGCCACGGGGACACTGCGTGCGTACTCGGGCAAATGCAGCATCAGGGGCTGCGGCAGGGGCTGCGGCAGGGGCTGCGGTGCGCTGGCCATGGATGCCTGGCCTGCGCCGTCGTCGGCCATTTCGTCGGCCCTGTCGGGGGATGGATCGTTCGGCATCTCGATCCGGCGATTCTCGGCTCCTGTAGAGCAGGTGAGCGAGACAAGCGCACTAGCGCGCAACGAAGCGCCGGCTTGAGCATGCTCAAGCTCCGTCCTCCTGCAAGTGCGCACGATCGCCACATGAACACCCTGCCCTGCCTGCGCCGCCGCAAGTTGCTGAGCGCGCCTCTCCTGTTGCTGCCCCTGTCGTCAACGCTTGCCGGGCCGGCGGCCAGCGTGCAGGTGTGGAAGGACTCCGGCTGCGGATGCTGCGGCGATTGGATACGCCATCTGCAGCAAGCCGGCTTCACGGTGAAGGTGCACGACACCGGCAACGCGGCCGCCCGCGCCCGGCTGGGCATCGCGCCACGCTACGGCTCCTGCCATACCGCCGTGGTGGAGGGCTATGCCATCGAAGGCCATGTGCCGGCGCGCGAGATCCAGCGCCTGCTGAAGGAGCGGCCGCGCGCACTGGGCCTGGCGGTGCCTGGCATGCCGGTGGGGTCGCCGGGCATGGACGGGCCGGTCTATGGAGGCCGGCGCGATCCCTACGACGTGCTGCTGCTCGCCAGCGACGGCAGTGCACGCGTGTTCCAAAGCTACCGCTGAAGGCACGCTGAAGCAGCCAGGCGTTGCACGCAGGGACACTGCGCCTGCCCTCAGCGCTTGCACGGCCTGCAGCGCGCCAGCCCTGCCCGGGTCTGACTTCGGGCAGGCGCCCTCGCGCTCAGGACACGCTGGCCTCAGCCCAAGAGCGTGGGCGGCCGCGCCCATCTCCCTCCGCGCCATCGCCGGTATACCCCTGTGACGCCCGACCTCCTAGCCGGAGCCTTGGCGCTCCGCGCGGTGGAGCGATCTCGATGCGTGGTCAACGGCACAGCAGCTGCGCCCGCTGCAGGTTCCCGCCATCGCGCGCGGCTTGTGCACTTGGGTCTGCTCCACTCACGCCTGATCCGCACCCGTTCCCACGTGCGGAATTCGAAGTCCCCACACTCAGGGTGCATTGAAAGCGGATTGCAGTGCCTTGATGTCTATCCTCGACATCTTCAACATCGCCTGCAGCGCCCGATCAGCAGCCTGCCGATCCGGAGCACTCAAGAGCTGAGGGAGCACCTCTGGAACGATTTGCCAAGAAACCCCGAAGCGGTCCTTCAACCAGGCGCATCGTCCCTCCGAACCACCATCCGCCAACAGCGCACTCCAAAGGCGATCGGTTTCTTCCTGGGTCTTGGTGCTCACCACGATGGACGCCGCTTCGTTGGGTTTGAAGCGCGGCCCACCATTCAATGCTTGAAACGGCGCTCCGTCGAGCGTGAATGTCACCATCACTGGCGAGACACGGGTCACCTGTGAGTTGGGTATCAGCGAAGTGTAGAGACGGGCCGCTTCCTCAGCGTTGCCGTCATACCAGAGGCATACGGATACGGTAGGCGAGATGCTCATGTCATCGATCCTTGGTTGATCGGGCTTGTCGCGCAACGGGCCGTGCTCACGGTTGAGCCCCCGACCTGAGGCCTGATGGTGTAGCAGGCGGCGCAACGCCCGCGGTTGTCGCGCCATGTGCGATTTGCGATGCAACGACGATGAGCATGGTCTTGTCCTGGTCCGCTGGCCTTCAGCTCAAGCCGTCACTTCGAACACCGGGTCGAAGCCGCCGAAGATCATGCGTTTGCCGTCGAAGGGCATGGGCGGGTTCCCTGGTGCGGACGGATCCATGCGCGGGTCTTCCATCAGCTTCTTCATGCCGGCGTCGCGCGTGGCCTTGTCCGGCCATTCGATCCACGAGAAAGCCACCGTCTCTTCGGCCGTGGCCTGGACTGCGCGGCGGAAATCGGTGAGCTTGCCATCGGGAACGTCGTCGCCCCAAGCTTCAATCACGCGGATCGCGCCCAGCTCGATGAAGATCGGGTCGAGCAGGCGCGCGTGCTCGATGAACTTCTGCTTGTTGGCGGTGGGAACCGCGATCACGAAACCATCGATGTATGCCATGTCTTCACTCTCCAGTTGAGTTGACCTTTCGGCGCGCCCGGACGATGGCCCCTCGTGCGCCGATCACTTGACACCGCGTCTTGACGACGCCGCGCTTACGGGGACTTCTGGCTCGGCGGCCGAGGCTGCGGCCGGGTGAACGAGACAACCGGCCCGGGCGTGAAGCGGCGGCCATCCTGGCAACAGTGCACGAAGCGCGTCGCACGGTGCAGCCCGGGCATCGACGGGGCGCCGCACCTTGCCTGGCGCCGCGAACCCGCAGGGCACGGCAGCTGTTGCATCGCATTCAACGCTTGCTCGCCACGTGCCGTGAGAAGCTGTCGAGGATGGCCTGCCAGCCGGCGCGCTGCTGCTCTTCCGAGTGTGTGGTTTCGCCGTCGAAGGTGACGGTTACCGTGATGCCCCCAGCCTGTTCCTTGAACTCAACGACAGCGGATCTGTCGCCGAGGGTGTACTCGATGCGCTGATGCGGAACGATTCTGGTGTACTCACCCGCAAAGTCGAACCCGAAAGAGCCATCCTTGGCCTCCATGCGAGAAGAAAACTTGCCGCCAGGTCGGAGGTCCACCGAGGCGTAGGTGGTATGCCAGTCAGGTGATGCTGTGTTCCAGATCTTGATGTCGTCTGGCGTTGTGTAGGCTTGCCACACCTGGTCCATGGGCGCGTCGACCACGGTTGCGACGGTGATCTTCATTCGAACTCCTTGGCACAGCGATGCACGCCAGCCTGCGTCAACCCGGGATGACGGCGGTTCGCGACTCGAGACTCGAGACTCGAGACTCGCGGTTCGCGACTCTCTGACGCATGAGATGTTAGTTAACTAAACTAACTTTTTGGTAGGATAGAAGGACATGAAGAGAGTGTCAAGCGCAGCGCGGGGGTCGCGGCCGCGGCCACAGGCGCCCGTGCGCCGCTACGACGATGCGTGCGGCACGGCGCACGGCCTTGAGCTGCTTGGAGATCGTTGGGCGCTGCTCGTCGTTCGAGAGTTGTTGCTGGGGGGGCGCCGATTCAGTCAGCTTCGAGCGGATCTTCCAGGCATCAGCGCCAATGTCCTGACCCAGCGCCTGGCTGAACTGGAGGAGCGCGGCATCCTCGTGCACCGCAGGCTGGCGCCGCCCGCGTCGGTCTCGATCTATGAGTTGACGCCGTGGGGCCATGAGGCGGAAACGATCGTGCTGTCTTTGGGGCGATGGGCGGCACGATCGCCGTTGCACGACCCCACGCTTCAGATCAGCCCGGTTTCCACGATGCTGTCGCTTCGCACCATGTTCAGCGCCGCTCACGCGGGCGACATGCAGGCGCGAGTCGTGTTCATGCTGGGTGATGAGACCTATTGCTGCGTCGTGTCGAAGGGCCAGTTCACTCTGGAGCGTGGTGCAGTCGATGGCGCAGATGTGATCTTTGAAGGCACGGCGCAGGGTCTGGCCGCCGCTGTTCACGGTGGCCAGTCATTCAAGGCCCTGGCGGCAGCAGGGCTGCTGCGCGTGACCGGCGATCTGCTCCTGGCCAGGAAGTTTGCGCGTGTATTCCCGCTGCCGGACAAGGTGTCGAAGACGTGACCGTGGACACATGGGCAGGCGCCCAGAAAGCCTTCTTGGTCTGCTCCCCATGCTTGTGGGACAGACCGTGTTGCTACCGCGGTTCAGCCTTGAAGCGACAAGGCCCTGACTTCGCGAGAAATCAAGGCCTTGTGCGCGCTGAGAGGATTCCGTGGGGTGGCTGATGGGATACAAAACGGCGACCTAAGCTGTTGATCTCATTGGGAAACGCGGCGGGAGCAATTGATCCCTTCCCCCACCTGTTCCCCTAACCTGCCCGGGATGTCTTGAGACCGTCGGCCACTCCATTGTGGCCATGCCCCCGGTCGTCGGCAACGCACCGTGTGCCGTCATGCTGCAAATTGCGATGACGTTCATCGAGCTTCGCCGTCCGTCAACTTCACCCCTCCCCGCTCAGCCGTTGCCAAGGCAGAATGTCAGAAACTGAAGTACCATTCTGACCTCAAAGCTGCCGCCATGAGCACGATCCCCCGCTCCATCCTGTCGCATGCCGAGTCACTGCCCGAGGGCGGGCTGGTGTCGCCCAAGGAGTTCCTTCATCTCGGGAGCCGAGCTGCGGTGGATCAGGCGTTTTCGAGGCTCACCAAGGAAGGCAAGATGCTTCGGGTGGGCCGAGGCATCTATGTCACGCCGGTCTCAAGCCGATTCGGAACGCGAGCGCCGGCGCCTGAGAAGGTCGTCCAGTCCCTGGCCGTGCAAAGCGGCGAGGTGGTGACGCCGCACGGCGCCAACGCAGCCAATGCGCTCGGCCTCACACAGCAGGTGCCGATCCGTGAGGTCTATCTGACGTCGGGGCGCAGCCGCAAGCTCAGCCTGGGCCGCTACGAGGTGACCGTCAGGCACGCCCCTCGCTGGATGCTGGCGCTGGGCGGCGGCCAGGCCGGTGCTGCCGTTCGAGCGCTGGCCTGGATGGGGCCGACGCATGTGCGCGAGTCGCTGGCCGCCTTGCGGCGAACACTGCCATCCACGGAATGGCAGGCGCTGACGGCAGGCCGCGCCGGCCTTCCCTCCTGGATGGCCAGGGCGATCGGCGAAGCGATCGTTGAACAAGAGACCCGTGGCTGAGCCCTACTTCTCTCTGAGCGACGAGGACCGGGCCGAAGTCCTCGAACTGGGCCGGGAGCGCACCGG
>JAEUOZ010000014.1 GCA_016790225.1 Rubrivivax sp. | reverse complement strand
GCGAAACCCGGCGCCACTTCTTCTTCGCTTCGGTAGCGCTCAAAATGCGGCCTAACACCTTGGTCAACCTGACCCACAACGGCAGGCGTCTTGCGCCTGGCAGCGCGCGCTGCGCTCATTGTCCGCCGCCAGGCGCAAGCCACCTGCCGCTGTGGTCAGGTTACCGCGAACGTTAGGCCGCATACGACGGGAAGCATCTTGGCGTTTTCCATGCAGGTCAAAGCCAAGCCAGTGGCCGGTGCTTTTTGCTGCGGTCGGAGTAGTTCGCGGCACAACGAACCGAAGACCCTTGGCACTCGCCTGCCGGCATCTTGGCTACGGCCGCGGGCTTCTTCAGGTCGAAGCTGGGAGCGCCTGCGGCGCAATGCCAAACTCTCGGGTACGGCCACCGCGCCCTGTCGCGTCGAGGCCCTCGCTTGCTGGCAACGGAAGGTCACAATTGCGCACCGAAATGGTTGAGAGGAGACAGATTGGCGCCGCAAAACTCAATGCGGCGGCATGCTTCAGGACTGTACGGTCATCGCCACCGTCGCACCACTCCAGAGAAAGCCCCAAAAGAAAACAGGCTAGACCGCGAAGTGTCTAGCCTGTTGATCGAACAACGATTTTGGCGCGGCTGGCAGGATTCGAACCCACGACCCCTTGGTTCGTAGCCAAGTACTCTATCCAACTGAGCTACAGCCGCGAAGCCTGTGACTATAGCATGGCTTGGCTGTCCTCGATCTGCGAGGCCTGGTGTTCGCAGCGAGCCGCCTGCGGTTCATCGCCTTCGTCTCGTGCGATCTGGGCCAGCGTGCGCCAGGCGCGTCGACGGGCTGTGGCCGGCATCGCCGCATGGGCGGCCGCGGTCTCCAACTGCTGGCGCGCCTTGCCCCACAGTCTTCGCTCGGCGCAGATCTGCCCGGCCGCCAAGGCCACAGCAGGCTCGCTGGGCCACTGCCGTGCGGCATTCTCGGCGCGCTCCAGCCACTCGGTGCCGGCACCCTGGCTGACGCTGGCCAGCGCCATCGCGACGCGGCCGCGGTCTTCGGCCGTCAATCGCCCGAGATCCGACCACAGCGGCTCGATCCAGCTGCGCGCCTCGGCTGCCGCACCCCAGGCGGCAGCCTTGCGCACGGCGTGACCCAGGACCACCGTGTCGCGGCGATCCACATTTTCCAGCTGCTGCCAGAGCGCCTTCAGCTGCCCGGCATCGCGTGCAGCATCCAGATGCTCCAGCGCCAGAGCGCGCACCAGCCCACTGGCCGCCGATGCAGAAAAGGCCTGATGCTTGGCGAGCAGCCGCGTCAGCTCCAGCGCTTCGCGGGTCTGGCGCGCAAGACGCGCGGCGCGCAGACGCAGTCGCAAGGCCTGCGTACGGCGCGCAACCCCGGCTGGAAGCATCTGCAGCAGCGCCTGGGCACGGCCAGCGTCCTGATCGTCCAGCGCCCACTCGGCCGCCAGCAGTTGAGCACCCTCGTGCGCGGCTCGGGCCTGGGGGCCCCGAGGCGTGAGTCGGTATGCGGACATGCTGCCTTCGATCGCCTGCAGCACGGCGTCACGTCCGCCGCGGTCCTGAAGGCGGTGCAGCGCACCGGCGAGAACCAGCTGGGCCAGCAACTGATGATCGGCACCCAGCATGGCCCCGGATGTCTCGGCGTACAGCGCAAGCGCCCGGCGGGCCGCTCTCTGTGCGCGGCTGTAGCGTGCGCCGAAGTACGCGCTGAAAGCCTCGCGGAGCGCCGCGTGGGCTGCACGTTCGCGCTGCAGCGCGCGCCACTCGCCCGCACGTCGCGGCAGGCCCAGGAAGAGATCGAGCGCCTTCACCACGCCCATCAGCGCAAAACCACCCGCCAGCAGCAAGCCGATCGCAAGGTTCAGCGAGAGCTCGGCGCGCCAGCCTCCCCAGGCGATAGTCACCAGGCCGTCGTTGTGCCCCAAGGCGGTGGCGGCCACGACAGCCACCACGAACAGCAGGATCAGCCAGACAATGCCCCGCATGCGCCGCTCTGAAGGGCTAACGGCCCGATGCCGCAGCGGACAAAGCCGCCAGCGTGGCTTCAGGCACGGGAATCACCACCTGGCGCGACTGCGCTGCGGTCTGCTTGAGCAGTTCGGAGGCGGCGATCACGCGCCGCGAGCTGCGATCGAAGTAGCGATCCAGCAGCTGCTGTGCCTGCCGCATGTCCAGCTGCGCGCTGTCGAACTGCCGGCTGAGCAGCGACAGGCGGGCATTGAGCAGCCGCAGCCGAAGGTTCTCACGCAGGAATACGGCCTGTTCCGGAGCGAGCAAGGCGGCTTCCGGGTTTTCGATGCGTGTGACACGGATCAGCTCGCGTGCCTCGGCCCAGGCCTGGGCCGCCATCTGGCGCAGCCCGGACCAGGCTGCCAGCCCCATCGCGGCACCCGCCGGCGAAGAGGCTGCACCCGGCGCAGGAGCAGGCACAGGCGCCGACGCGGCCGCTCGACCAGCTGGACCCGCCACACCACCCGCGACGGCGTCAGTCACCGCAGCGCGCCCATCAGCGCCGGCAGAGGATGGGGCGCCCTCTCGACGGGGCTGGGCCCCATGGGCCGACACCAGCGGCAGCTCATCAACCAGGCGCGTCAATTCATCCAGTTTCAGCGTGAGCGTCGTGATGTCCACGGCGCCCGCCGCGCGCACCCGCTCCAGATCCTTCAGTGCCGCACGACGCACCCGGTCAAGGCGAGGCTGCTGCATGCGTGCCAGCCGCTCATCGGTCTGCCGCAGCACGGCAACCAGAGGCTCAGCGCTGCCCGTGAGGGCCGCCTGTTGCTGCGACACGCGCAAGGCTGCCTCGATGTCGGCCAGAACGTTCTCATCGCGCGAACGGGACAGCGACTGCATCAGCTCCTCAAGCTGGGTGCGCTGCAGCGTGGACTCCGAGACGCGAGCCTCGAGCAGGCTCAGCCGAGCAGACAGGTCGCGCGTGACCGCTTCAGCCTGGCGCGCCAGCGTGCGCGCCTCTACCGACTGCTGGGCACTGTCCATCAGCCGGCGCGCGAGGTCTTCTTCGGTGCTGCGCAAGCGCTGCTGCAGGTTGAAGGCCCAGACCAGCGAGGCCAGTGCCAGCAGCAAGGCCAGCAGGGGCAGCCCGCGCTGGAGCGCGAGCCAAGCCGCCATCCCGCCCGAAACGGCAGACGCCGTGCCGGAACCGTCGGGCCGCGCCGTGGATTCCGTGGATGCCGTGGATGTCGCGGATGCCGTGGGCGCCTCGGGCGCCGGTGGAGCGTCGGCCGGCGGGGGCCGGGATGTCGCGGCCCCGTCAGCGGCTTCGGGCGGCGTGGGTGCCAGCGAGGTCGCCGGCATGGGCGCCACGGAACTGGTGGATGCCGCCACCGCCGAGGACATGATGGCCGGGATCGCCAGGCTCTCGGGCTGTGGTGACGGGGCGGGCGGCTGCCCAGGCGCGGCCGCGGCCGGGGAACCCGCTGCTGCAGGATCCGCGCTCGACGGCAGGTTCGACGGGGTTTCTGCTGTCACGCCAGCCGCGGCAGGTGCTGGATCTGCCGGATGGTTTCCACCACGGACAAGGGTTGCGGATCCACCAGGTGGACATCGCCGAAGCCGGCGGACCGCGCGGCCTGCGCAATGCGCAGATGAGAGACCAGCGCACGCGAACGGGACCAATCCGCGGTCGGCACCAGCTCCACCAGGTGGCCCACCGCCTCGGAGCTGCTGAAGAACCAGCAGAAGCGCGAAGGCTCGGCCACGGCACCCGCCAGCAGCGCCTTGGTGGCCGGGTTGTGGTTGGGCGCCAGGCGCCGGTAGGCCGTGAGCGCCGTGACTTCGGCCCCGGCGGCACGAAACTGATCGGACAGCCACTCGCGGCCTTCTTCGCCACGCACGATCAGCACCCGCGAGCCTGCCCAGTGGCGGTTGCTCAGGCGCGCCCACAGGGCTTCGCTGTCGTAGCCAGCGCCGTGCAAGGGCTCCACGATCATGGCGCCACGCAGGCCCGCCTGTTGAAGTGCGGCGGTGGTGCCGGGGCCCGTGCTGGCGGCCAGCGATGACAAGGGCCAGTCCACGTCCTCGGGCTGCTGCGCGAAGAAATGCTGCACGGCATTGGCGCTGACGAACATCACCAGCACATATTGGCTCAGCTGGCGCCAGGCCATGCGCAAGGGCTTGGGATCTCGCGCCGGCTCGATGTCGATCAGCGGCAGGGCATGCGCCTCGTAACCGTGGGCACGCAAGGCGTCCACCCAGGGCAGCGCCTGCGCCTGCGGTCGGGTGACGATGACCTGCAGCTGGGTCGGCACCACCAGCATGCTGAAGTCGGGCGTTGGCTGGTCGTTGTCGTCTTCGGTCTGCATCATCGCGCGATCCTGTCTGGCCGCCTCAGGCCGCGAGATACGCGGCAGCGCCGGCGTCGTGAAGCGCGCGGACAGCCTGCGCCCCCAGCGCCTCGGCCTCGGCCACCGTGTGCACCTCGGCCTCCACCGCGGCCCGCAGCAGCGGGCTCTTCAGCTCGTTGCCGCTGCCCAGGGCCGCTCGCAGCTGAAGGCGCCCGTCGCGCCAGCGCGCAAAGGCCGCCAGCGGCATGCTGCAGCTGCCGCCCAGCCCGCGGGAGACGGCGCGCTCGGCGTGTGTGGCCAGCCAGGTCGGCTGATCCACCAGGCCGGTCAGCGCCTGACCCAGCGCGGCGTCATCGCTGCGGATCTCGATGCCCAGAGCGCCCTGCCCGGCTGCCGGGATCATCTGATCGGTCTTGAAGTGGGCGCGGATGCGATCGCCCAGACCCAAACGCTTCAAGCCCGCAGCGGCCAGGACGATGGCGTCATAGCCGCCCTCATCCAGCTTGCGCAGCCGCGTATCCAGATTGCCGCGCAGCGGCTCGATGCGCAGATCGGGGCGCAGCGCCAGCAGCTGCACGATGCGGCGCAGGCTGGAGGTCCCGACGCAGGCACCCGGCGGAAGCTCGGCCAGGCTGGCATGCCGAGGGCTGACGAAAGCATCGCGTGGATCCTCGCGCTCGAGGATGGCCGACAGCATGAAGCCTGCGGGCAGCTCCATCGGCACGTCCTTGAGCGAATGCACGGCCAGGTGCGCGCGGCCTTCTTCCAGGGCCGTCTCCAGCTCCTTCACGAACAGGCCCTTGCCGCCCACCTTGGACAGCGCACGATCCAGGATCTGGTCACCACGCGTGGTCATGCCCAGCAGATCGACGCTGCGGCCCAGGCGCTCGCGCAACAGCGCGGCCACGTGATGCGCCTGCCAGAGGGCCAGACGGCTCTCGCGCGTGGCGATGACAAGAGGCGGTTGCGGGCGTTGACTCATATGCCCATTATGGAAGCAGCGCCGCCCGCCGCTCTCGCCCTGCGGCGGGGCATGAAGCCGGCACCGGAATTGCATGCAGAATTGGTAACTCGGTTACGCCCAGTGAGCCCGAACATGAAACCTGACAGCCCGCGCCCGAAAGCCGCCGCCCGATCGCGAAGTGCCAGCCCATCCTCGCCGGCCCGCCGCCGCGGCGATGATCCCGCCGACAAGAACCGCGCACTGATGGACGACATCCGACTGCTCGGCCGCATCCTGGGTGACACGATCCGCGAGCACGAAGGGCGCGAGGCCTACGAGCTGGTGGAGCGCGTGCGCAAGCTCTCGGTGGCCTACCGGCTGAAGCAGGACGCGAGTGCCGGCCGTGTGCTGGACCGGCTGCTGAAGAACCTCTCGGGCGACCAGACGGTGAGCGTCATCCGCGCCTTCAGCTATTTCTCGCACCTGGCCAACATCGCCGAGGACCAGCACCACGTGCGCCGCCGCCTGCACCACGAACGCCTGGGGCACCGCCAGGAAGGCTCGCTGACGGTGGCCTTCGAGCGGCTGCATGCCGCGGACTTCCGCGCCGCGGACATCGCCCGCACGCTGGACGCCGCGCACTTGTCGCCGGTGCTCACCGCGCACCCCACGGAAGTGCAGCGCAAGAGCATCCTCGATGCCGAGCGCGCCATTGCCGAACTCATCGCCGGGCGCGATCACCTGCTGACCGACCGCGAGCGCGAGGAAAACGAGTCGCTGCTGCGCGCGCGCGTGACGCAGCTGTGGCAGACGCGCATGCTGCGCACCGCCAAGCTCACCGTGGACGACGAGATCGAAAACGCGCTGAGCTACTACCCCACCACCTTCCTGCGGCAGATTCCGCGCCTGTATGCCGAAATCGAGCACGAACTGCGCGGCCACCCGGTGGCGCCGTTTCTGCGCATGGGGCATTGGATCGGCGGCGATCGCGATGGCAACCCGAATGTGGCAGGCCCGACCATGCGGCGCGCGATGGCACGCCAGGCCGAGGTGGCGCTGCGCTTCTACCTGACCGAGGTGCATCTGCTGGGCGCCGAGCTGTCGATGTCGCACTCGCTCGCGCCCGTGGCGCCCGAGATGCTGGCGCTGGCCGAGCGCTCGCCCGATGCAAACGAGCACCGCAAGGACGAGCCCTACCGCCGCGCGCTGATCGGCGTGTACTCCCGCCTGGCTGCCACGCTGCAGTCACTCACCGGCACCGAGGCCCTGCGCCACGCGGTCGCGCCGCAGAACCCGTATCCCGATGCCGAGGCCTTCG
Organism: Rubrivivax sp.; assembly: GCA_016790225.1. The sequence goes on along the minus strand of JAEUOZ010000014.1, from coordinate 38,984 downwards.
GCGAAGACCTGGCCATCGTGGCCCGCAGCCTGGCCTCTCACCACGCCGAAGCGCTGATCGCGCCGCGCCTGAAGCCGCTGCAGCGCGCCGTGCAGGTATTCGGCTTCCACCTCGCGACACTGGACATCCGCCAGAGCTCCGACCAGCACGAGGCCGTGGTGGCCGAACTGCTGCGCACCGCGCGCATCGAGCCCGACTACAGCGCGCTGCCCGAGCCCGCCCGCCGCGAACTGCTGCTGCGACTGCTGTGCGATGCACGCGGCCTGCGGGTGCGCGGCGCCGACTACTCTGCGCTCACGCGCAGCGAGCTGGACGTGCTGGAGACCGCCGGCGAATTGCGCCGCCGCTACGGCCCGCACGCGCTGCGGCATTGCATCATCAGCCACACCGAGGACGTCAGCGATCTGCTGGAAGTGCTGCTGCTGCAGAAGGAGTGCGGCCTGATGCAGGGCACGCTGGATGGCGAAGCACGCAACGAGCTGATCGTCGTGCCGCTCTTCGAGACCATTGCCGATCTGCGACGCGCCGAGCCGATCATGCGCGAGTGGTACGCCCTGCCGGGCATCGCGGCGATGGTGCAAGGCAGCGGGGCCGAGCAGGACATCATGCTGGGCTACAGCGACAGCAACAAGGACGGCGGCTTCTTCACCAGCAACTGGGAGCTGTACCGTGCCGAGCTGGCGCTGGTGCTGCTGTTCGAGGAGCTGAAAGCCTCGCACGGGATCACCATGCGCCTGTTCCATGGCCGCGGCGGCACGGTCGGGCGCGGCGGCGGGCCGAGCTACCAGGCCATCCTCGCGCAGCCGCCCGGCAGCGTGAACGGCCAGATTCGCCTGACCGAGCAAGGCGAGGTGATCGGCTCGAAATACGCCCACCCCGAGATCGGACGGCGCAACCTCGAGACGCTGGTCGCTGCAACCCTTGAAGCCACCCTGCTGCACCCAACCAAGAGCGCGCCAAAGGCCTTTCTGGAGGCGGCCGATGAGATCAGCCGGACGAGCTTTGCCGCCTACCGGCGGCTGGTCTACGAGACCCCCGGCTTCACGGACTATTTCTTCTCTGCCACGCCGATCCGCGAGATTGCCGAGCTGAACATCGGGTCGCGACCGGCCTCGCGCAAGGCCACGCGCGCCATCGAGGATCTGCGCGCCATTCCCTGGGGCTTCAGCTGGGGCCAGTGCCGGCTGGCCCTGCCGGGCTGGTGCGGCTTCGGCACAGCCATCGAGGCCTTTGTCGGCCAGCTCGATCAACCCGATGCCGCGCGGCTTGAACTGCTGCAGCGCATGTGGCGCCAGTGGCCCTTCTTCCGCACGCTGCTCAGCAACCTGGACATGGTCCTGGCCAAGGCCGACCTGCGGATCGCGATGCGCTATGCCGAGCTGGTGGAAGACCGCCGCAGCGGCAAGCGCATCTTCGGGCAGCTGCGCGCCGAGTGGCTGCGCACCGAGGCGGCGCTCGCGGCGATCACCGGAGAGACCACGCGCCTGCAATCCAATCCAGCCCTCGCGCGGTCCATCGAGCACCGCTTCCCCTATCTCGACCCGCTGAACCATCTGCAGGTCGAACTGCTGCGGCGCTACCGCCAGCGGCAGCCGGGTGATGCCGGGATCGAGCGCGTGCAGCGCGGCATCCACCTGTCGATCAACGGGCTGGCGGCGGGCCTGCGCAACACCGGCTGAGGCCGCGCACGGGGCTGGGTTTCGGGCAGGGCTTCGGACTGAGTCTTGAGGTCAGGGCCGGCGGCCGGGCATGTCATCGAGTCTCATCCCATTTGGGACGACTTGCAAAACTTTGTCCCTTGGTGTACGGTCGAGGCCATGCACGCCGCCGAACCCTCCGCCCCTTACCGCGCCATGCAGGCCGATCTGCGCTCGCCGCAGACGGCCGCCCAGGCGCTGGCGGTGTTCTTTCGCATCGCCGACCGCTGGGGCCTTTCCGCCACGGAGCGCCAGGCCCTGCTGGGTGTCAGCCGCACCGTGTTCTACCGCTGGCAGGCCGGCCAGATCAACGCCGCGCTCGATGCCGCCACCGCTGAACGGCTGAGCTATCTGTTCCGCATCTACGGCGCACTCCAGGTGCTGCTGCCCATCGACGAGCGCGCCGATGCCTGGATCCGTCAGCCGAACAGCTCGCCCCTGTTCGGCGGCAGCACCGCCTTGGCCCGGATGCTGGCCGGTCGGATCGGTGACCTGAAGGACGTGGCCGATTTCCTGGATGCGCAGCGCGGCGGCGATTTCGCGTGAGCCCGCGCCGCGTCGCCCTGCCCTGGCAGCCTTGCTACCGCGCGATTCCCAGCCGCTTCCCGCCGGTCTCGCTGTTCGAGCGTGTCGCCCAGGCAGAAGAGCTGGAAGCGGTCTACGCGCTGCAGGCCTTGACCAACCCGCGTCTGCGGGCTGAACTCGGCGAAATCGATCTGGTGCCCCCGGCTGAACGCGTGGTCGGCCCTGGCAGCACGCCGGTGATGGCCGCGTTCTGCCACATCAATCGCCAGGGCTCACGCTTCAGCGATGGCAGCTGGGGCGTCTACTACGCGGCGCAGAGCCTGGATGCCGCGGTGGCCGAAGTGAGCTTTCATTGCGCGCGCTTCATGGCGCAGACGCGGCAGCCGGCCATCGATGTGGACTACCGCGCCTACGCGGCCCAGGTGCAGCAGCCGCTGCACGATCTGCGCGGCGCGCGCTACCGGGAGGTCCATGATGCAAACAGCTATGGGGCCTCGGTGGCGCTGGCGCGCGAGCTGCGCGGCGCCGGCTCCTGGGGGCTGCTGTACCGTTCGGTGCGCCACGCCGGCAGCGAGTGCGTGGCCCTGCTTCGCCCCCGGGCGGTGCAGCTGCCGGTGCTGCAGAGCGCCCACTTCAGCCTGCGCTGGGATGGCCAGCGCGTGAGCAGCTGGTATCGCAAGTCAGACCACCAGCCTGTTGCGGGGTGAATGCGCCGCGTGGTGCGGTCCGCAGCGGGCCGCGTGCGGACGGCTCAGCCGCGCGGATGGTGTCGCGCATGCAGCTGGCGCAAGCGCTCACGGGCCACGTGCGTGTAGATCGTCGTGGTGGAGATGTCTGCATGGCCCAGCAGCAGCTGCACCGCACGCAGATCGGCGCCATGGTTCAGCAGGTGAGTGGCAAAGGCGTGCCTCAAGGTGTGGGGCGACAGCGGCGCCAGGATGCCGGCATTCAGCGCATGGCGCTTGATCAGCTTCCAGAACATCTGGCGTGTCATCGGCCCGCCGCGCTGGGTGACAAACAGCGCATCGCTCGAACGACCGCCCAGCACCACGGCACGAGGGCCCGCCAGCCAACGCTCCACCCAGGCCTGCGCCTCCGCGCCGAAGGGCAGCATGCGCTCGCGCGAGCCCTTGCCCATGACCCGCAGGGCACCGTCAGCCAGGCTCAGGTGCACGCTCTTCAGGCTGACCAGCTCGCTCACGCGCAGGCCGCTGGCGTACATCAGCTCCAGCATGGCGCGATCGCGCAGGCCCAGGGGCTGCTGCACGTCTGGCGCGGCCAGCAGCGCTTCGACCTGCGCCTCGCTCAGGCTGCGCGGCACGCGCACGGGCTGGCGCGCCGCGGTGAGGCGCAGCGTGGGATCGGCGGCGACCAGCCGCTCGCGCAGCGCCCAGCGAAAGAAGCGGCGAAAGCAGGACAGGCGCCGGTTGGCGCTGGTCGCTCGGCTGGCCGCATGCCTGGCCGCGGCATAGGCCAGCAGATCGGATTCGCGCGCCGCGTCCAGCGCGCGCGACTGCGTGGCGGCCAGCCATTGGGCGAAGAGGCTCAGGTCGCGCCGGTAGGCCGACAGCGTCAGCCGCGCCAGGCCATCTTCGACCCACAAGGCTTCGACAAAGCGTTCGGTCAGCTCGGCGCTGCGCTCGCCCGCCTGCTCGCAGCCGCTCAATCGAGCCTGAGCTTCTGCTTGGCCACCACGTCCACGTAAACCGCCAGCTCGGCCTTCATCTGCGCGGCAAACTCGGCCGGCGAATTGCCGATCACCAGCGAGCCCGTGTCCTCGATGCGCTTGCGCACGGCCGGATCCTCCAGCACCTTGCGCACCGCGGCGTTCACCTTGGTCACGACGTCGGCCGGCGTGCCCTTGGGTCCCAGGATGCCGTAGTAGGCCATGCGATTGACCGGCGCCAGGCCCACTTCCTGGAAGGTGGGCACGTTGGGCAGCACGGACAGCTTCTGAGGCGCCGCCACCACGATCGGAATCAGGCGTCCATCGCGGATGAAGGGCAGCGCGGACGGCAGGTTGTCGAAGATGATCGGCACCTGGCCGGCCACCGTGTCGTTCAGTGCCGGGCCGGCGCCGCGATACGGGATGTGCGTCATGAACACACCGGCCAGGGTCTTGAAGAGCTCGGTCTGCAGGTGGCCGATACCCCCGGTGCCGGAGCTGGCGTAGCTGTACTTGCCCGGGTTCTTCTTGAGCTCGGCCAGGAAGCCCTTGTAATCGCGGGCCGGGAAGCTGGGATGCACCGCAATCACATTGGGCGTGGCCGCGATGTTGGTGATGGGGACGAAGTCCACCGCCGGGTCATAGCCGATCTTCGGGTTGATGGCGGGATTGGAGGCCGTGGTCGACACCGTGGCCATGCCCAGCACATGCCCATCCGGCGTGGCGCGGATCATCTCCAGCGCGCCGACCGAGCCGCCGCCGCCGGCGCGGTTTTCCACCACCACCTGCTGGCCAAGCTGCGCGCCAAGCTTTTCGCTGACCACGCGGGCGATGATGTCGGTGGTGCCACCCGGCGCAAATGGCACGATGAGGCGAACCGGCTTGCTGGGATACGCCTGAGCCTGCGCGGCCAGCGGCATCCAGGAGGCGGCCGCAGCCAGGGAAGCCAGGGCACCCCTGACAAGAGTTGAACGCTTCATCGCATGTGTCTCCGAAGTGGAAAGGAAAGGTCAGCAGCTGCGCAGGCTGCCTTGTGAGCGGGCCGCACGATCCGGGATTTCAGCCCGGCCGTCCCAGCAGCCCCGCGCGCATCTTTTCGTCGTAGGGTACGTCACCCACAAAACTGCGCAGGACCGCCGCAAAGAAATCCTCCCCCGCGATGGGTTCTCCGCGCAAGCTGGCATTCACGGTCATGGTCAACCCTCGGCCCGGCTCGAAATCGAGGTCGACCACATCCTTCACGCGCACCTTGCCCAGCGCATCGATCTGCTTGACGAAGCGCTCGAGCCGCTCGTTGAGTGCGCCCAGCTGCGCCGGCGCCACGTTGCGCGCCACGCCCTTGCGCACGGCCTTGCTGAATTCCACCGCCGGAACCTCCTGCAGCATGCGCAGATGGATGCGCTTGGGTCCCGGCTGCGCCACGGCCTGGGCGGCCGTCGTGGCCGGCGCCACCAGATACAGCGCGGCCAGATAGCCCTTGAACCAGGCAACCTGACGCACGCCGGTGCCGTTCAGGCGCAATTCCACGCCAGCGACCGAGATGCGCGAATCGAAATTCTGTCCTTCGTAGAGCACGCGCTCGGTGCCGGGCGCGGCGCCGGCCATGGGCAAAGCTGCGCTCAGGAGACCAAAGACAAAGGGACGACGTGGGATGGGCATGCGCTGACGGGCCGGTGACGCTGGCCGGCATTGTGTCCAAACGCCCCCTCAACGCCGCCCGAGGGGATTGGGACGACGAACTGGCAGACTTCGCGCCATGGCCGACCCTCTGTTGCTGCTGCCGGACTTCCTGCTCATCGCACTGGGCTGGGCTCTGTGCCGGTTCACGGCGCTGAACCGACCGGTCTGGGACGGCGCCGAGCGGCTGGTGTACTACCTGCTGTTCCCGGTGCTGCTGTTCAACGCCATTCTGAACAACCCGATGCAGCTGCACACCGCGCTGCCGCTGGCCGCCTGCGGGCTCGCCGTGATCGCCAGCGGCGTGGCCTTGAGCTTTTCCCTGCGGCTGGCGCCGAGGGTCGATCCGCTGCTGCACGCTTCGGGCGCGCAGACGGCCTTCCGCTTCAACAGCTACGTGGCACTGGCCTTGTCGGAACGCCTGGCCGGCGCGCAGGGCCTGGCCTGGACGGCCGTGCTCGTATCCGTCTGCGTGCCCCTGTGCAACGTGGCCGCCGTCTGGCCGCTGGCCCGTCAGGGTGGTCACGGCTATGTGCGGGAACTGCTGCGCAACCCGCTGATCCTGAGCACCGTCAGCGGCCTCATCGGCAATCTGATCGGCCTGAAGTTTCCGGATGTGGTGAGCACGACCTTGTCGCGCGTGGGTGCGGCAGCCCTGCCGCTGGGTCTGATGGCGGTGGGCGCCGGCCTGCAGATGGGCGCACTGCGCGAGGCGCCGCGACTCGCCGCCGCCTTGCTCTCGATCCGGCATCTGATCCTGCCGATCCTGGCCATCACAATGGTGCTGGTACTGAAGCTGCCGCCCGCCCAGCAAGCCGTCATCGTGGCCTTCGCGGCACTGCCCACGGCCTCCAGCGCTTACGTGCTGGCCGTCCGCATGGGCGGCCACGGCGGCTATGTCGCCGGCCTGGTGACCGTCTCCACCTTGCTGGCCATGGCCGGTCTGCCGCTGGCGTTGCTGGCGCTGGAGCAGTTGCGCTGAAGACTCGGTGAGGTGGCGGCCGCGCCTCAGCGCTGGGCCAGCGCCCAGGCGATGTGCTCGGCCACCAGGGCATCAGGCTCCGGCTGAGCCTGCCTCAAGGCCTGCGCGAAGCGCTCGTCGGCGGTCTGCCGCCAGGCATTGCCCAGCGCCACGGCGAGGTTGCGGCGCCAGCGCTGCCAGCCGATGCGGCGAATCGCGCTGCCTTCGGTGTGGGCCAGAAAGTCCGGCTCGCGCCAGGCCCACAACCTCAACAGCGGGCTCTGATCCAGGCCATGGCGGACATCGAAGTCCGGCAGCGCCGAGCGCTGGGCGTAACGGTTCCAGGGGCAGACCAGCTGGCAGTCGTCGCAGCCGTAGATGCGGTTGCCGATGGCCGCGCGCAGCGGCACGGGGATCGGCCCGGCGTGCTCGATGGTGAGGTAGCTGATGCAACGCCGCGCGTCCAGGCGATACGGCGCCACGATAGCTGCCGTGGGGCAGGCTTCAAGGCAGGCCGTGCAGCTGCCGCAATGCGCGCTCACAGCCGGCGTGGCTGGCAGCGGCAGATCGACAAAGATCTCGCCCAGGAAGAACATCGAGCCCGCGTCCCGGCTGAGGGCGAGCGTGTGCTTGCCGCGCCAGCCCAGGCCAGCGCGCGTGGCCAGCTCCACTTCCAGCACGGGCGCTGAGTCGGTGAAGACGCGGTGCCCAAAGGGCCCGACGGCCTGGCCGAGCCGCTGCGCCAGTTGCTGCAGCCGATGGCGCAGCACCTTGTGATAGTCCCGCCCTCGGGCATAGACGGAGACCACGGCCTCCACAGGCTGCGCCAGGCGGCGCTGTTCCTGCGCGATCCAGTCCGTGGGGATGTCGGCTGGCTTGTCGGCCGGCATGTCCGCCGCAGCGCGCGTCGCCTCACGTGGCAGGTAATCCATGCGCGCGCTGATGACGCTCACCGTGCCCGGGACCAGCTCGGCCGGGCGCGCCCGCTTCAGGCCATGCCGCGCCATGTAGCCCATCTCGCCATGAAAGCCCTGCTGCAGCCAGGCCAGCAACCCGGGTTCTGCGCCCACCAGATCGACGCCACTGACGCCGATCTGGGAGAATCCCAACTCGTTCGCCCACCCGCGCAAAGCCTGCAGCCATTGCGCACCGCTCGGCTGATGACGATCGACCATACGGCCATTCTAGAAACCCGCAGCGTGGCCTGGCCCACCGAGGCCGACTGTTCCCTTCACGCAGCCGCGCTGGCCCGCCACCCGGCGCTGCATAACGCCTTCATCGAGCTGCACGGCCCGCTGGGCGCGGGCAAGACCACCTTCGTGCGGCACCTGCTGCGCGCCCTGGGCGTGCAAGGACGCATCAAGAGCCCCACCTACGCGGTCCTCGAAAGTTATGCGCTGCCCGCGCTGGAGGTCTCTCACTTCGATTTCTACCGCTTCGAGGATCCGCGCGAATGGGCCGATGCGGGCTTCCGCGAGGTCTTCGCGGCCCCGGGCCTGAAGCTGGCGGAGTGGCCCCGCAAGGCCGCAGGCCAGCTGCCGCTGCCCGATCTGCGGCTGCACATCGAACCCGATCCGCAGGGCGAAGGCCGCCAGCTGCGCATCGAGGCGCTGACCCCCACCGGACAGGAGTTGCTTCGCTGATGCGCAACCGCAGACAAACCCTTCAGCTGATGGTGCGCGGTGGTTATGCCGTGCTGGTGCTGGGCCACGCGGAGCTGGCCTTCGGTGCCGCGATCGTGGCCGTGCGGGTATGGCCCGCGACGGACTACACGCGCGTCACCATCGAATCCGATGGCGAGCTGAAGGCCACGCACATGAGCCTCACCGAAGGCGCCCCGCGCCTGGTGGTGGACATCGAAAACCTGGAACTCAACGCGGCGCTGAAGGAGCTGCTGGGCAAGGTTCGCCCCGATGACCCCTTCATCGCCGGGGTTCGGGTGGGCCAGTTTCAGGCACGCGTGGTGCGCCTGGTCTTCGATCTCAAGCAGCCGGTGGTGCCGCAGCGCTTCTCGCTCGCGCCGGTGGCCGTCTACCAGCACCGGCTGGTGCTGGATCTGTATCCGCAGCAGGCGCGCGATCCCTTGCTGCAGCTGCTGCAGGAGAAGGAAGCAGCAGAGCGCCAGGCCGCGCGCACCATCAACGACACGCTCGGCGACTTCATCGCCCGGGTGGAGAGCCCGCCGCCCTTGCCCACGCCGGCCGGCCGGCCGGCGCCCGCAGCCGGCACCGCGGGCGGGATGACCACGGCCAACGCGGCCGCCACGGCGGGGGCTGCGGCCAGCGCCACAGCCGCCGCCACGGGCCCCGCCGCTGCGGCGCCCGCCCTGCAAGGCGCGCCTTCGCCACCGGGGGTCACGCCGGGCGCACCGCCCGTGCTTGCCCAGGCACCGGCGCGGCCGGCTTCCGCGGCGGTGCAGACCCCTGCCCCTGCGGCGCCGCCCGCCATTTCGCCGGCCACGCGCGACAAGGTCGACCGCCTGATCATCGTCGCCATCGACCCCGGACACGGCGGCGAAGACCCCGGCGCGATCGGGCCCACCGGCCTGCGCGAGAAAGACGTGGTGCTGGCGATCTCGCTGAAGCTGCGCGACACACTCAACCAGGTGCGCGGCATGCGCGTGATGCTGACGCGCGAAGGCGACTATTTCGTCCCGCTGCAGGAGCGCGTTCGCAAGGCCCGCCGCGTCCAGGCCGACCTGCTGATTTCGGTCCACGCCGATGCCTTCATGCGGCCGCAAGCCTCGGGCGCGAGCGTCTTTGCGCTGTCCACGCGCGGTGCCACCAGCACGGCCGCGCGCTGGCTGGCCGACAAGGAGAACGCGGCCGATGTGGTGGGCGGCGCCAATGTGGCCAACGGCGATGCCCAGCTGCTGCGGGCGATGCTGGACATGAGCACCGCGGCGCAGGTGCGTGACAGCCTCAAGCTCGGCGACGAGGTGCTCGCTCGGCTGGGCCGGGTGGGCAAGCTGCACAAGCGGCAGGTCGAACAGGCCGGCTTTGCCGTGCTCAAGGCGCCGGACGTGCCCAGCATCCTGGTGGAAACGGCCTTCATCTCCAACCCGCAGGAAGAGGCCAAGCTGCGCGACCCGGCCTACCAGGACCGCATCGTGGCGGCGCTGGCCTCCGGCATCCGCCGCTACTTCCAGCGCAACCCGCCGATGGCCCGCCAGCGCACGTTGTAGCGGTGAGTGCCCGGGGCGCTTTGGGGCGTTTTTGCGCCCGCGCCGCGTTGCAGCGCTATGCGCCCGCCGTGCCTGCCGGTACAGCTTGGGTGCGAGCCGTCTCAGGCGGCCTGCGCGCGGCGCGCCTTCCAGCCGCCGTACAGCGCAATCAGGCCCGGGATGATGATCAGCGCCCAGATGATCTTGCTCAGGTTGGCCTGCACCCAGGGCAGGTTGCCGAACATATAGCCCGCCAGGGTGAGCCCGAAGACCCAGATGAAGCCACCCAGCACGTTGTAGAACGTGAACTTGCCGCGGCTCATGGCCGCCACACCGGCCACGAAGGGCGCAAAGGTGCGGATGAACGGCATGAAGCGCGCCAGCACGATGGTGATGCCGCCGTAGCGTTCATAGAAGTTGTGGGCCTGGATGAACGCGGCCTTGTTGAAGAAGCGGCTCTGCTCCCACTGCCAGACCTTGGGCCCGAAATAGCGCCCGATGCTGTAGTTGACCTGATCGCCCAGGATCGCCGCGATGAACAGCAGCACCATGACCAGCGGCAGGTTCAACAAGCCCGCGCCACACAGGGTGCCGACGACAAAGAGGAGCGAATCCCCCGGCAGAAAGGGCATCACCACCACGCCGGTCTCGACGAAGATGATCAGGAACAGCAGCGCGTAGACCCAGGCGCCATAGGCCTGCACGAATTCCGCCAGGTGGCGATCCACGTGCAGGATGAAATCGACGAGGAAAAGCAGAAGGTCCACGCCGGAATTATCGGTGGCAGCTTCCTAGAATCCGCCCGATGCAGGCCCCTAAGTCCGTGGCATTCCCGCCGATCGCTCGCCGCGCCATCCGCGAGCTGCCCGACGAGCTGATCAGCCAGATTGCCGCCGGCGAGGTGGTGGAGCGACCGGCCTCGGTCGTGCGCGAGCTGGTGGACAACGCGCTGGATGCCGGCGCCACGCAGGTGACGGTGCGGCTGGATGCCGGCGGCGTGCGCCGCATCCTGGTCGAAGACGACGGCTGCGGCATCCCGCGCGCCGAACTGGCGCTGGCCTTCAGGCGCCACGCCACGAGCAAGATCGACAGCCTGGCGCAGCTGGAGCAGGTCAGCACCATGGGATTTCGGGGCGAGGCACTGGCCGCGATCGCCAGCATCGCCGATGCCAGCCTGACCAGCCGCACGGCCGAGGACCTGCACGCCTGGCGTCTGGATGCCCGCGGCGGCGAGCTCTCGCCCGCAGCGCGAGGCCTGGGCACCAGCGTCGATGTGCGTGAACTCTTCTTTGCCACACCGGCGCGCCGCAAGTTCCTGAAGACCGACGCCACCGAGCTGGCGCATGCGCTGGACGCCGTGCGCCGCCATGCGCTGGCGCGGCCCGACGTGGGCTTTGCCGTCTGGCACGAAGGCCGGCTGGTGGCGCAATGGCGCTCGGCAGGGGCGCTGCAGCGGCTGGGCGATGTGCTGGGCAGCGATTTCATCGCCGGCAGCCGCAGCGTGGAGGCCCAGCTCGGGCCGCTGCAGTTGTCCGGCCTGGCGGGCAACCCGGAAACCGCCCGCAGCCGCGCCGACCAGCAGTACCTGTTCGTCAACGGTCGCTTCGTGCGTGACCGCCTCGTCGCCCACGCCGTGCGCGCAGCCTACGAAGACCAGCTGCACGGCAGCCGCCAGCCCGCGTACGTGCTCTTCCTGCGGCTGGCGCCGGAGCTGGTGGATGTGAACGTGCATCCGACCAAGATCGAGGTGCGCTTCCGGGACGGCCGCGCCGTGCACCAGGCGGTGCAACGGGCGGTGGAAGCGGCGCTCGCGCCCACTCGGGCCGGGACCCCGGCGCCGGGCGCTGGAACAGGCACGGGCACGGACCCGCAGGCATCCGGCAGCTCCGAGGCGGCTGCGCCCGCCATCGGCGCATCAACTGAAGCGCCGGATCCCGCGCTGCGCTGGCAGACGCGGCTGGATCTGGGCGAGCGCTCCCCGGATGCCGTGGCGCAGGCGGCCGTCTTTGCCAGCACGGATCCCGCCACGGCCGCCTGGACGGCGCGCGAACGCAGCCCCGGCGGCTACGCACCCGATGGCGCGCTGCGCCCGGGCAGCGGCGGGCTCGCGGCCTGGTCGGCCCTGCTGGGCGCCGCCCCGCGAGCGGCCGATGCCCACGCAGCCGACCCCCCGCCACGGGCCGAACAGGGCGCCGACGAAGCCTGGCCCCTGGGCCGCGCCATCGCCCAGATCGGCGGTGTCTACGTGCTGGCCGAGAATGCACAGGGGCTGGTGCTGGTGGACATGCATGCCGCGCACGAGCGCATCGTCTATGAACGCCTCAAGAGAGCCGCGTCGCTCTCCTCCACCCTGCCCGCCCAGCCTCTGCTCGAACCCGTGACGCTGGCGGCCACGCCGACCGAGATCGCCACGGCCGAGGCCGAGGCCGACGCGCTGCATCAGCTGGGCCTGGATGTCTCGGCGCTCGGCCCGGCCACCCTGGCGGTACGCAGCCGGCCGGCTGCCCTGCCGCAGGCCGATCTGGCCGAACTCACACGCAGCGTGCTGGCCGAACTGCAGCACACCGGCGCCAGCCGGGCCGTGCAGCGGGCGCGTGACGATCTGCTGGCCACCATGGCCTGCCACGGCGCGGTGCGCGCCAACCGGAGCCTGACGGTGGCTGAAATGAACGCGTTGCTGCGGGACATGGAAGCCACCGAGCGGGCCGACACCTGCAACCACGGCCGCCCGACCTGGCGGCAGATCAGCCTGAAAGACCTGGACGCGCTGTTTCTGCGCGGCCGATGACGCCCATGCACGCTGCACCCGACCATCCCGCCCATCGTCCTTCACGCGTGCGCCGTGCCGGCTGGGCGGCACTGATCGCCCTCTCGCTGGTGGCCATCCTGGCGGGCTGCAGCACGCTGGATGAGCAACAGCGCAAGTGGATCTTCCAGCCGAGCGACCGCACCTGGTCCGGCGGCCTGGCCGCCGCCGAAGGGCTGGACGACGTGTGGGTCGACTTCCGCTCCCGCGAGACCGGCCAGCCGGTGCGCATCCACGGGCTCTGGGCGGGGCAGGAGAACCCGCGCGCGCCGGTACTGCTCTACCTGCACGGGGCACGCTGGGATGTGCGCGGCAGTGCCACCCGCATCCGTCGCATGCAGCAGCTGGGCTTTGCCGTGCTGGGCAACGATTACCGCGGCTTCGGGCGCAGCACGGCCGAGCTGCCTTCGGAGACCCTGGCCGTGGAGGACGCGCTGGCCGCCTGGCACTGGCTCGGCCAGCGGTATCCTGATCGCGAGCGTTATGTCTTCGGCCACTCGCTGGGTGGCGCGATCGCCGTGCACCTGGCCAGCGAGGTGAGCGATGAACGTGGGCTGATCGTCGAAGGCAGCTTCACCTCGATTCCCGATGTGGTGGGCAGCATGAAGTGGGGATGGCTGCCCGTGGGGCCGCTGATCACGCAGCGCTTCGATGCGGCACGCCGCATTTCGCGCGTGCAATCGCCCGTGCTGGTGGTGCACGGCAGCGAGGACCGCACCATCGCGCCCGAACTGGGCCGCGCGCTCTTCGAGCGAGCCGCCGAACCCAAGCGCTGGATCCTCGTCGAGGGCGGTTCGCACCACAACACCAACAGCATCGGCCAGGCGCAGTACCGCGTCGCCATGCGCGAGCTCTTCGGCCTGCGATCGCCCTGAGCGCCTGCGGGGTGTGCCGGGCGCATGGTCCAATGCCCGCATGAGCGATGAGACCGACGACAGCAGCAAGCCGCCCCGGCCCAAGCTCGCCTTGAAGACCGGCCCGGCGCCGCGCGACCCGCGGCGCCGCCCGGTGCGGGGTGGGCGTTCGCCAGCCCCGCCGGATTCACGGCCGCCCTCGGGCTTTGGCGAGCGGCCGCCCCGCGGGCCCAAGCCGCCGATGCTGCAGAAGCCCTCGCGGCCGCCCAGACCGCTTGACCCGGCCAGACCGCCCGGGCCAGGCGGCCCGTCGCGGGGCGGTCAGGGCCCGCAAGGCCCGGCGCCAGAGCGGCCGCGGCGCCCGCAAGGCCCTCACCCGGAAAGCCATCGCCCTGACGGTCCGCCGCGCGGACGCCCCCCCGAGCGCTTTGCCGATCGTGCGCCGCCGCGCTTTCGGGATCGCCCGCCGCAGGAGCCTCGCGGCCGGCCACCTGAAGGGTTTCGGGATCGGGCGCCGGAAGGTTTTCGCGATCGACCGCCGGAGGGCTTTCGCGATCATCCGCGAGACCGTCCGCGCGAGCTGCCTCGCGGCGGCGACGATCGTCGCGGGCCGCCTGCGCAGCCACCGGCGCGAGGCGTGGCGCGCCAGGCCGGGCACGGCCCGCGCGATCCCGGTGAAGCCCGTCGATTCGATGCACCGCCCGGCCGCCCGGCGCCGCCCGGGCCGCCCGCGTTTCGCGGCCCCGGCCATGGCCCTGGCCCGCGCGAACCCCGGCCACTCCTGTCCACCGGCAAGCGGCTGTCCAAGTGGCTCACCGAACAGGGCCAGGCCTCGCGGCGCGAGGCCGATGACTGGATCGCGGCCGGCTGGGTGCGCGTCGATGGCCGGCTGGCCGTGCTGGGCCAGCGCGTGCAGGGCCACGAGCGCATCGACATCGACCCCGCCGCACGCCAGCAGCAGCGCCGCCGCGTCACCGTGCTGCTGAACAAGCCCGTTGGCTATGTCTCGGGTCAGGCCGAGGACGGCTATCAGCCGGCCAGCGTGCTGGTGACGCTGGCCAACCGCTGGCCCGAAGACCGCGGCCTGCCCTGGCACCCGGCCTTCCTGGCCGGCCTGGCCCCCGCGGGACGGCTGGATATCGATTCCACCGGGCTGCTGGTGCTGACGCAGGATGGCCGCGTGGCCAAGCACCTGATCGGCGAGGATTCCGATGTCGAGAAGGAGTACCTGGTACGCGTGGAGCCGCTGCAACCCGACGCTGTGCCGCCCGATGTGCTGGAGCGTCTGCAGCATGGCCTGGAACTGGACGGCCGGCAGCTCAAGCCCGCCAAAGTGAGCTGGGCCAACGAGGACCAGTTGCGCTTTGTGCTGCGCGAGGGCCGCAAGCGGCAGATCCGCCGCATGTGCGAGCTGGTGGGGCTCAAGGTCGTGGGCCTCAAGCGTGTGCGCATCGGCAGTGTGGTGCTGGGCAAGCTGCCGGCCGGTCAATGGCGCCTGCTGCGGGATGACGAGCGCTTCTGAGGCGCGCCTCGCCCGGGGCGATCGCCGTCGCGGGCGCTCGCCCGCGACGGACCGGCGCGCGTGATGCCCCTGCCCGCACTGGCCCTGGCGGGCCCCACGGCGAGCGGCAAGAGTGCGCTGGCGCTGGGCCTGGCGCAGGCGCTGCGCCCGCAGCTGACGATCGAGATCATCAGCGTCGATTCGGCACAGGTCTATCGCGGCCTGGATCTGGGCACCGCCAAGCCCACGGCGGCTGAGCGCGCGGCCGTGCCGCACCACGGCATCGATCTCATCGATCCCCACGACAGCTTCTCGGCGGCCGAGTTCGTGACGCGTGCGCAGGGCTGGATCGGCGAGATCCAGGCGCGTGGCGCGCTGCCCTTGCTGGTGGGCGGCACGATGCTGTACTTCAAGGCCCTGAGCGAAGGCCTGCACACGATGCCGGCCGCCGATCCGGCCGTGCGCGCTGCGCTGGATGCCCGGGCGGCGGAACGCGGCTGGCCGGCACTCCACGCCGAGCTGGCCGCCGTCGATCCGCGCACGGCCGCCCGCCTGAAACCCACCGATGCACAACGCATCCAGCGGGCGCTGGAAGTCTGGCACCAGACCGGCCGCAGCCTGTCCAGCTTTCATGACGCGCCTCGTCTCGACAAGGTCGGCCAGCCGCTGCCGCTGGCCTCGGTGGAGCCCCGGGATCGGGCCTGGCTGCACCAGCGCATCGCGCAGCGCTTCGACGCCATGCTGGCGGCCGGCCTGCTGGACGAAGTGCGTGCGCTGCGCGCCGACAGGCGCCTGCACGCCGCGCTGCCTTCGATGCGCTGCGTGGGCTACCGCCAGGCCTGGCAGGCGCTGGAGGACGGCGACATCGCCCGCCTGCGGGACACGGGCATCGCCGCCACGCGCCAGCTGGCCAAGCGGCAGCTCACCTGGCTGCGCTCGATGCCGCAGCGTCAGCAGATGGCAGCCGAGGCCGCGGACGCCGCGGCTCAGCTGAAGGATTGGGTGCTTCGTCATGTCGACGCCTGAGCCGCCGACCCCTGCGCTGCTGCGCGTGCAGGGGCTGGGCAAGCGCTTCGGTGAGACGCCTGTCTTCGACGCCGTCGATCTGGCGCTGGGCGCAGGCGAGTTCGTGGCCCTCGTGGGCGAATCGGGCGTGGGCAAGTCCACGCTGCTGAACTGCATCGCCGGCCTGGAAGCGCCGGATACCGGCCAGGTGTGGCTGCAAGGCGAGGCCATCACCCAGCTGCCCGAGGAAGCCCGCGCCCGCGTGCGACGCGAGGCGCTGGGCTTCGTCTTCCAGGCCTTTCACGTGCTGCCGCACCTGACGGTGGAACAGAACGTCGAACTGCCGCTGCGACTGCAGGGCCGGCCGGATGCCCAGCGTGTGGCGGGCGTGCTGGACGCGGTCGGGCTGCACGGCCTGGGCAGGCGCCATCCGGCGCAGCTCAGCGGCGGCCAGCTGCAGCGCGTGGCCATCGCGAGGGCTGTTGTGCACCAGCCGCGACTCATCCTGGCCGATGAACCCACCGGCAACCTGGATCCGGCCACGGCCGAGAAAGTGCTCGACGTGCTGCTGGCCTGCACGCGCCGCAGCGGCGCGGCCTGCCTGCTGGTCACCCATGCCGAAGGCGCTGCGCGGCGCGCCGACCGCGTGCTGCGCCTCACGCCACGCGGCGTGGAAACCGCAGGCTGACCAAGGGCAAGCCGAAGGCTGCTCCCGCTGCCGACAATCGCCCCATGCCCATCGAACTCTTCGCCCAGGAAGGCCACCGCGTGCTGATGTTCACCGACCTCACCGAGGACGGCGGCGAAGCGGTGCAATCCAACCAGTTTCTCGTGGTCGACGGAGACACCGGCGCCGTCATCGACCCGGGCGGCAACCTGGCCTTCAACGAGCTCTACCTGGGCATGACGCAGCACTTTCCGCCCAGTCGCCTGAGCGCGCTGCTGGCCTCGCACGCCGACCCCGACATCATCGCCTCGCTGGACCGCTGGACCACGGCGACGCAGGCTCGCATCTATGTCTCCCGCCTCTGGGAGCGCTTCGTGCCGCACTTCTGCAAGCCGGGCAAGACCTCGGGCCGCGTGGTGGGCATCCCGGATGCCGGCATGCGCATCCGCGTGGGCAGCTGCGAGCTGATCGCGCTGCCGGCGCACTTTCTGCACGCCGAAGGCAATTTCCAGTTCTACGACCCCGTCAGCCGCATCCTCTTCAGCGGCGATCTGGGCGTATCCATCGGCAACGGACGCCAGGCTCAGCAGCCGATCACCGATCTGGCCTCGGCCCTGCCGCGCATGGAGGCCTTTCACCGCCGCTACATGGTCAGCGGCAAGGTGCTGCGCCTGTGGGCGGACATGGCCTCCACCCTGCCCATCTCGCTGCTGGTGCCGCAACACGGCGCACCCCTGGCCGGCCCCGCCATCGGCCAGTTCATCCAGTGGGTGCGCGGGCTCGAGTGCGGCATCGACCTGATGACACCGCGCCACTACAGCGTGCCGCTGTGACTTCGATCCGCGCGGGGGTTTTCTGATCGCCGCGCCGGGCCGCTCCCCAGCGTGCGCGCCGCAGCGCGAAGGGGCCCTGTGAGCCGGATCGGCGTGGCCGGCCTCTGGCCCTTGGTACTCAGCGAGTGGCGGCACCAGCCTTGGCGCCACCTGACCGCGCTGCTTGCGGTGGCGCTGGGTGTCGCGCTGGCCTGGTCGGTGCACTTGATCAACCATTCGGCGCTGAGCGAATTTGCCTCGGCCGTGCGCTCCGCCAACGGTCAACCCGATGCAGTGCTGCGTGCCGGGCGCCAGGGCCTGGACGAAGCGCTGATCGATCGGGTGGCTGCGCTGCCAGCCGTCGCGCAGGTGAGCGCGGTGGCTGAGGTGGACACCTATGCGCTGGACAGCGCCGGCAAGCGCGTGGCCCTTCGCGTGATGGGCGTGGATGCCCTCGCGGTGGCCTGGCTGGCGCCGGATCTGATGCCACGCCCGATCGCCTCGGCCGACCGGCTGGCGACGCTGGACCCGAACCGCGCATTTGCCAATGCCGCGGCGCGAGAGGCGCTGGCCCTGCGCGACGACGAGCCGCTGCGCCTGCAGGCCGGCACTGGCTTCATCCGGCCGCGCCTGGCGGGCCATGTGGCGGCCGGCGGACCGCCGCTGCTGGTGATGGACATCGCCGCGGTGCAGTCGGCCTTCGGCCTGGCGGGGCGCGTCAGCCGGGTGGACATCCGCTGGGCCGCGGGCGGCGGGCCTGCGGCCCTTGCCGGCCTGCTGCCCGAGGGGGTGCGTCTGGCGGACGTGGACGAGAACCAGCAGCGCGTCTCCAACCTTTCCCGTGCGTACCGGGTCAACCTCAGCGTGCTGGCGCTGGTCGCCCTCTTCGTGGGCAGCTTCCTGGTCTATTCGGTCGTCTCGCTGTCGGTGGCGCAGCGCACCCCGCAGCTGGCGCTGCTGGGCGTGCTGGGCCTGACGGCGCGCGATCGTAGGCGCCTGATCCTGGGCGAGAACGCCGTACTGGGCACCCTGGGCACGCTGCTGGGCCTGGCCCTGGGCACGGGCGCGGCGATGCTGGCGCTGCGGCTGCTTTCCGGCGATCTGGGCGGCGGCTACTTCGGCGCTGCCGGCAGCAGCCCGCCACCCCTGCGTGTGCCCTGGCCGGCGCTGGCCTTGTTCGGCGCGCTGGGCGTGGCGGCGGCACTGGTGGGTGCGTGGGTGCCTGCCACCCAGGCTCAAGGCCTGCAACCGGCGCAAGCCCTCAAGGGCCTGGGCAGCCTGCAGGCGCCGCAGCGCGCGCCGTGGCTCGGGCTGGCCTTGTGTGGGGCCGGCGCCCTGCTGGCGCTGGCGCCGCCGCTGGGCGGCCTGCCGCTGGCGGCCTACGCCTCGGTGGCGGCCTGGTTGTCCGGGGGCGTGGCGCTGGTGCCGGCCTGCGTGAATGCCTTGCTGCGGCTGGCCCCGGCGCCACGCAGCGCCCTGGTGCTGCTGGCGCTGGAGCGCGCGCGCTTCCAGCGCCAGACCTCCACCGCCGTGGTTGCCGGTGTGGTGGCCAGCCTGGCGCTGAGTGTGGCGCTGACGGTGATGGTGAGCAGCTTCCGTGAGGGCGTGGCGCAGTGGCTGGACCGCGTGCTGCCGGCCGACCTGTACGCGCGCACCGCGCAGACCAGCGCGCTGGCCGAGCAAGCCTGGCTGACACCGGAGTTCAGCCAACGCGTGGCCGCGCTGCCGGGCGTGCGGCAGGTGCAGGTGGCGCGCAGCCGCGCACTGAGCCTGGCGCCGGGGCGACCGACCGTCACGCTGTTCGCCCGCGAGCTGGCCGATCCGCAGCAGGACCTGCCGCTCATCGAGGCCCCGCTGCCGCCGCGGCTGGGCGAATTGGGCGCCTACGTGAGCGAGGCCATGGTGAGCCTCTACGGCGCGCGACAAGGCACGCTGCTGAGCCTGCCGGTGGGGGACCAGATCCTGTCAGTGCGTGTTCTCGGTGTATGGCGCGACTATGCTCGGCAGTTCGGCACCGTGGCCATCGAGCTGCAGGCCTACCGCCGGCTCACCGGCGACCTGCGCATCAACGATCTGGCCATCTGGCTGCAGCCGGGGGCGGCGGTCGGCGACGTGAAGCAGGCTCTGCGACAGGCCGTGCCGGATCCTGCGCTGATCGAATTTGCCACGCCTGCCGAGCTGCGGCGCATCTCGCTGGCCATCTTCGACCGCAGCTTCGCCGTCACCACCTACCTGCAGATCGTGGCCATCGGCATCGGTCTGGTCGGCATCGCCGCCACGCTGTCGGCCCAGGTGCTGGCGCGCCGCAAGGAATTCGGCCTGCTGGCGCACCTGGGCCTCACGCGCGGCGAGGTGATGCGCCTGGTCGCCGGCGAGGCCGCCGCCTGGCTCGCAGCGGGCGTGCTGGTGGGCCTGGCGCTGGGCGCGATCATCAGTGCCGTGCTGGTGCACGTCGTCAATCCGCAGAGCTTTCATTGGACCATGGACATGGTCTGGCCCTGGCTGCGCCTGGGCGGGCTGGCCGCGGCCGTGCTCGCCGCCGGGGTGCTGACGGCAGCCTGGAGCGCACGCCACGCGGCCTCCCGCGCGGCGGTGCTGGCGGTGAAGGAGGACTGGTAGCCCGCGCCGCTTCGCGCTTGCCGTGCACTCAGCGGCAGCTGAAGACAGCGCGCGCGATCAGCGGGCGCAAACCGGCCGCCGGTGCGGGCTCGGTCTTCGGCTCTGCCTTGCCGCGCGCTCGTGCGGGTGACGCCACCGCCGCGCTGGCCAGGCTGCATTGACGCACCCGCTGGCCCAGCGCGCGGTGCAGCACCAGCCCCCCTTCGTACTCGCACACCAGGTGCACGATGCCGATGGGCTCGGGCGGCCGGCCATCCCACAGTGTCCAGCGCATCGGCCGTCCGACCACATAGGCCAGCTCATCGGGCGGAAGCAGCTCGGAAGGCACGGCCTCGCCCCCATGCGCGATGGCCAGCTGAGCCATGATCAGCCGCAGCGGCCCGGCGGGCGACAGCTGCGGCGTGAAGCCCTGAATCGAGCCGCGCGCGCCATCCGAGGGGTAGGCTGCAACTTTCTCGTACTGCGCCGTCACGGTGGCCGGACAGCTGTGCGTGCCGGTCTGCGCCGCCGCCGGCTGCGAAGCTGCCGCCAGCAGCAGGGGCACGCCCGCCAGGCCTCTTCTCAGCGGCGCCCACAGCCGGGCCGCGGCCTGGGCCGCCGCCGGCCTCGTCGCTTGGCATCCGCTCACTGGCACACCACCGTGACCTGATCCAGGCCATACCCGTCGGCTCCGGGTGCTTGCGAGCGCTTGAGCACGGCACTGCACTGACGCGTGCCGGCACGCAAGGTGCGCAGCAGCTGGATGCCGCCTTCGTAGCGGCAGCTGAGCACCGCACGGGTCTGGCCTTCCAGCGGCCATTGCGGCGAGGTGGCGCTGCCGCCGGGCGGCAGCTCGCGCGCTTCCGCGCCCGGGCCATCCAGCACGGAGACGCTCAGCAGATAGGCCAGCGAGGTGGGCAGGAAAGCCAGCTTGAACCCCGGCATCGAGGCATCCGCCACCGCGGCACTGAGCGGCATCACCCGCATCGGGCACTCGATCGTCACCCCTTGCGCCCGGGCCGACAGCGCCAGCGCGCAGGCGGCCAGCAGGCCGGCTGTCCGCAGGCCGAAGACGAACCGGTCCACGAGCCGACGCTCCCGCGCCAGGCGAAGACCATCGAGCGACGGCAGGCTCCTGTATGGCGCGCGCACGGCGCCTGCTGATGGATGGCAGCGAACCATCGTCAACTCCCCTGTGCAGATCATCCGGGTCTGTCGTGCCGTCTGGCGCGCAGGCGTCGCCCGGCGCTGCGCGGCGCTTTCTGGGGCGGATGCTGAGCGGGCCGGCGCGGGAAGGCAAGCGCAATGCCCCCTGTGAGCGACACTGGCAGCGCCGAGGTTGTTACAGAATGCCACCGGCGCCCGATCAGCGCCCGCCGCAGTTCGCCGCGCGGCGCGATGTCCACGCCGGTTTCCACTGCCCAGAGCACCTTTGAAAACGCCTTCATCCACCCCGCCCGCGCACCTGCAGTTCGAGCCCAATCCCTGGCGCACGCGCGTGTCCAACCTGTGGTGGGAAGCCCGCCTGGGGATCTCCACCCGCGGCGTTGTGGATGTCCAGGCAGGCGATGCCTACCACTACAGCACCATGGCCTACGGCACGGTGCGCCGCATCCTCGACGCGCTGCAGCTGGGCCCGCAGGATGTGTTTGCAGACATCGGCTGCGGCAAGGGACGCGTGCTGTGCTGCGCGGCACGCCTGCCGGTGCAACGTGTCGTGGGCGTGGACCTGGCGCCCGAGTTCGTCGAACAGGCGCGCGAGAACGCCCGCCGATTGCGCGGCCGCCGCGCGCCGGTGGAGGTGCACCAGGCCAGCGCGCAGGCCTTCGACTACCGCGGTGTCACCGCCTGCCTGATGTTCAACCCGTTTGGCCCGCAGACGCTGGATGCCGTGCTCTCGTCGCTGCACCGCGCGCGCGAACCGGGCGCGCGGCCGCTGCGCATCGCCTATGCCAACCCCGTGCACGAAGAGGTATTCCAGCATCACCGCTGGCTGCTGCGCGAAGCGATATGGGCACGCGTGGACGATGGCGTCGAACACGCGGTGAGCTTCTACCGCGCCGTCGAAGCCTGATCCGCACCTGCTGCGCCGCACGGCCTGCGCCCCGCCGGCGCTCCAGCATAACCTGCAACATCATGATCTGACGGCCGGCGCTTACCGGTCGTTGCACCTGGCCGCGGCGGCCTCGCCACACACCCCGCGGATCAAGGTGCCCCTGGCTGCGGGCTTCATGGGTCAATGCGTCTGCGAGAGTTGCTCAGGGAGAGGAATCGCAGGGTCGCGACTCAGGTGCCGGGTCCACAGAAGGAACGATGTGCCTGAGCGTCAGCTCGCTGTGACCGTCGGCTGCGGCGGCGGTGCATTTGCGCCGCCGCCGCCAGCAACGGCTGAAAGGGCCGGGCCGCTCGCGCCGCAGGCCCGCCACGGGCGAAGCCCTCACACCCGACCGGCCCCGGTTTTCCGGGCAGGATGCCAGTCGTCTCCAACCGCGGGACGGCACCGCGCCAACCCGCCATCCCGCCCGCCCCCGTCCTTCATGTCCACCCTGCGCCGCGGTCTGCTGCTCGCCGCCTTGGCCGCCTGCTCGACCCGGGCGCCCGGGGCCGGTCTGATCGGCACGCCGGCAGGCCTGGCCACCGGCCCGCCCGAGGCCGATCCGGTGCGGCGCGGACGCCCCATGCAGTTCCCGCGGGACCACGGCGCCCACCTGGGCAGCCGCATCGAGTGGTGGTACGCCACGGGCTGGCTGCAGGCGCAGGGACTGCCGCAACGACTGGGCTTCCAGGTCACCTTCTTCCGCAGTGCCACGGGCCTGGCCACCGATCTGCCAGGCAGGCTCGCACCGCGCCATCTGCTGTTTGCGCACGCCGCGCTCAGCGATCCTGCGCGCGGGCGGCATCGGCACGCCGATCGCATCGCCCGCTGGTCAGGCCAGCCACTGCCTGAGCTGCGCGCCCGCGCGGCCACGCAGGACGCCGACATCGTGCTGGCCGGGTGGTCATTCCTGCGGCGCGATGCAGCCGGCGGCAGCCTTTACGAGACCCGCGTGCAATCCGGCGATTTCGGGCTTCAGCTGGCGTTGCAGACCACGCAGCCGGTGCTGCTGCAGGGCGACGCCGGTTTTTCCCGCAAGGGCCCGCAGGAGCAGCAGGCCAGCCACTATGTGACGGAGCCCCAGCTGCAGGCGCGCGGCGAGGTGCAGCTGGACGGCCAGCGCCTGCCGGTGCAGGGCCGCGCCTGGTTCGATCACGAGTGGAGCGACGAACTGCTGCACCCGCAGGCCGTGGGCTGGGACTGGATCGGCATGAACCTCGACGACGGCCGGGCGCTCACCGCGTTCCAGCTGCGCCGGGCCGACGGCAGCACTCTTTGGGCCGGCGGCAGCCTGCGCGGACCGGGCGAGACAACTGCCCGCAGCTTTGCACCGGATGAGCTGCGCATGGTGCCCGGACGCCGCTGGCGCAGCCCCGGCTCCAACGCCGAGTACCCCGTGCAGTGGACCGTCCACACGCCTGCAGGGCGCTTCGACGTGATCTCGCTGATGGATGCCCAGGAGCTTGACGGCCGGGGCTCCACCGGAACGGTCTACTGGGAAGGCCTGTCCGAGCTGCGGGATGCCCAACAGCGCGTGGTCGGCCACGGGTACCTGGAGATGACCGGCTACGCGGGCCAGCTGCGGCTGTAGGGCCGGGCGTGACTTCCGACACATGCTCGTGATGCATTCTGGGGACAATTCCTCACAAAGCGTCTGATTTCGGCGACAAGCCAGCCTGCGCGGCCGGCCCGCGTCTCGCAACATCGGCCGCGCCCTTCGTCCTTGCCGCAGAGAGACCATGCCCGATCCGGCCTTGCCGCCAAGCACCCGCAGGCAACTGCTGTTGTCGGGCGTGGCTTGCGTGGCCGGCGCGGCGGGTGCCGGTTGGGGCGCGTCCGCCGCGCACGCACAAAGCCCGACCCTGCCGCGGGGCACCGAGGCCGAGGCGCGGGCCGCGGTCGTGGAGCTGCTGAGGTCCGTCGTCAGCGATGTCGAGCGCCCGCTGACGGGCATCTCGGTGGCCTGGCTGCACGGCGACAACCGCGTCTCGCGGGCCTGGGCGGGCTGGCGCCACATCGGCGCCGATCATCCTGAAGGCTCGCTGGCCATCGACGGCCAGACGCTGTTCCGCATCGCCTCCGTCTCCAAGCTGGCGCTGGCGCTGGCCATGCTGCGCCTGCATGACGCGCGGCTGATGGATCTGGACGACGATCTCTCCGGCCTGCTGCGCCTGGCCTTTCGTCACCCGGGCTTCCCGCAGACGCCCATCACGCCCCGACTCCTGCTGAGCCACCGCAGCGGCCTGCTGGACGCCGCCACCCTGCCGTTTGCCGACGGTGCGGCCTTGCGCCACACACTGGCGCAGCCCGGCAGCTGGGGCGCCGAGGAACCGGGCCGCATGTTCCGCTACAGCAACCTGGGTTCGGTGGTGCTGGCCACGGCCATGGAAGCCGCCGCGCGACAGACCTTTGCGGATCTGATGCAACGCTGGCTGTTCGATCCCCTGGGCATGAGCTGCCGCTACCGGCCGGCGGCCTTGACGCCGCCCCAGCGCGCCCAGCTGGCCACCTTGTACCGCCGACCGGACCGAAGCCCCGGCTGGGTGCCGCAATTCGACCAGCGGGCCGACGTCCTGGGAACGCAACCGGAACCGGCCGGCCTGCAGCTCATCGGCGACAACGCCTCGCTGCATTCGCCTCAGGGCGGGCTGCGCTGCAGCGTCACCGATCTGTCGCGCCTGACGCGCCTCTTGATGCAGGAAGGGCGCTGGGAAGGCCGCCGCCTGCTGTCGACCGACAGCTGGGCGCAACTGCTGCGCCCGCACTGGCAGCTGGCGCCCGATGCCCCGGGCGAGACCGCCGGCGGGCTGTTCCGCAGCTGGGGGCTCGGGCTGCAGCGCTTCACCGACACCTTTGATGCTCGCGGCGGCGACCGGCTGGTCCCGCGCGGCGGCGTGATGGCCTATGGCCACCTCGGGTCGGCCTACGGGCTGCTGTCGGGCCTGCTGTTCCATCCGCCGCAAGGGCGCCGCCCCGCCTGGGGGCTGGTCTACGTGATCAACGGCAGCAGCCAGGGCGCCGCCGAGTCACCGGGCCAGTATTCCAGCCTGCGGCGCTCGGAAGAACGTGTGGTCGAATCGCTGCTGGACATCCTGGCGCCGACAAGAGAACCCACGTGACGCAATTTGCCTACCGCAGCCACGGCAGCTTCCTTCAAGTTCCGGCGCCCGCCGGCCAAGAGCCCTTTGCCGTCGCCGGCATTGCCTACGATGGCGCCACCACCAACCGGCCCGGCGCGCGTTTCGGCCCTTCGGCGATCCGGCAGGCCAGCCACATGCTGTGCGATGCGCAGCACACGCTCTTCGAGACCTCACCCCTGGGCCAGCTGGCCGATCTGGGCGATCTGCCGCTGCCCAACACCTCGCTGTCGGCGCTGCGCGAGGCCCTGGAAGCCCAGGCGCCGGCGTTGATCCGCCAGCACCACATGGCCTGGCTGGGCGGAGACCATTCGGTCACGCTGTCGCTGCTGCGTGCCTACCGGCAGGAGCTGGGGCGGCCGCTGGCGGTGATCCACTTCGATGCGCATTGCGATACCTGGAGTGATCACTTCGGCGAGCCCAGTGGTCACGGCACCTGGGTCTACGAAGCGATGCAGGAAGGGCTGGTCATCCCGGCAGGCTTCGTGCAGCTGGGCATCCGCTCAGCCGGTGAACGCGCGGCGCGGGAGTATGTGCGCTCGCAAGGCGGCCTGATCTTTGACGGCCGCTCGCTGCGCGGCCTGGACAACGCGCAGCAGCTGGCCCCGGTGCTGGGGGCGATCCGCGAACGGCTGGCCTCCCTGGGCAACCCGCCGCTCTACCTGAGCCTGGACATCGACTGCCTGGATCCGGCCTTTGCCCCCGGCACGGGCACCCCGGAGCCCGGCGGCCTGAGCAGCAACCAGGTGCTGACCGTGCTGGAGGAACTGGCCGACCTGCCCTTCGTGGGCATGGATTGCGTGGAAGTGGCGCCGCCTTACGACCATGCGCAGCTCACCAGCCAGGCCGCCGCGCACTTCGTCTGGACCTACCTCTGCGGCCAGCTGGCCAAGGCTCGCTGAGGGCCGCTCAGGGCCGGCGCGTCGGCGCCGCGGGCTCGAACAAGGCGATGAACTCCGCATAGGGACCGCGGGGCATCATCTGCTGGCGCGCCACGTTCTCCGGCAGCGGGACGCCCGCCTCGCCCAGCTCGGCTTCGCCGCGCGAGATGACGGCGAAGATGGCGGCGAGGGCCAGCATGGCGAAGAGCTTGGTGCGGTTCATCAGGGCTTCTCGGGGTGACGCGGCGATGGCCGATGACACCCGATGAAGCCTAAGGCAAGGCTGCACGCCCAGTGACCCAAGCAGCGGCTGAATTGCCGCGTTCATCACCGCATGGCCGCCCGGCGCACGCTCCAAGATGTCAACGTGCTGCATCGACCCCCTCCCCAGCCGACCATCGCCTACCTTGCGCCGGAGCTGACGGCGCTGTCGGAGACCTTCGTCTACCAGGAACTGGCGGCGCTGGAAGCGCTGGGCTACCGCGTGCTGCCCTATGCCGTGCACCCGGCCGCCGTCCCCGCGCGGGAAGCCCAGGGCATCGCCAGCCGCACCACCGTGCTCTACCAGGGCTCGCTGCTGCGCCAGGTGGTGCAGGGCGTGCGCGAGGCACGCCGCCTGCCCCGCGCCTGGCCGGCCTTGAAGACACTGCTGCAGGACATGCGCAGCGTGGGCTGGTTCGATCGTCGCGCCTGGACGCTGCTCTTCCAGTGGCTGGCCGCCGCGCGCATGGTGCCGGCCCTGAATGCCGCACAGTGCACGCACATCCATGCGCACTTCGTGCATGTGCCCACGCAGATCGCGATGTATGCCTCTGCGCTGTCGGGCATTCCCTTCACCTGCACGGCGCACGCCAACGATCTCTTCCGCAACGGCCTGCTGCTGGCGCAGAAGGCGCAGCGTGCGCGCAAGATGCTCACCATCTCGCACTACAACAAGGCCTGGCTGCAGGAGCAAGGCGTGGCGCCGGAGCAGGTGGACGTGGTGCGCTGCGCGCCCGACATCGCCACGCGCGAAACCCCGCGCACGGCGCGCCACAGCGGCGCCTACCGCATCGGCACGCTGTGCCGCCTGGTGGAGAAGAAGGGCGTTGATGATCTCCTGCGCGCCCTCGCCCGCCTGGTGCGCGGCGGCTGCGCGCCGGTGCGCCTTCTGGTGGCGGGCGACGGGCCCGAGCGGCTGCGGCTGCAACTGCTGGCCGATCAGCTGGGCGTCCATGCCCATGTCGATTTTGTGGGTGTCGTCGCCCACCACGCGGTGGCGCAGTGGATGCGCTCGCTGGACCTCTTCGTGGCGCCCTGCAAGGTGGATCGCAGCGGCGATGTCGACGGCATCCCCGTGGCCCTGATGGAGGCCATGTCGCTGGGCCTGCCGGTGGTCTCCACGCGCCTGTCCGGCGTTCCGGAACTGGTGGTCGACGGCAAGACCGGACTGCTGGCCGAGCCCGGTGATCCGGCCTCGCTGGCGGCCTGCATCGAGCGCGCCATGGGGCAGCCCGATCATGCGCGCGCCTGGGGCACGGCCGCCCGTGCACACGTGCGCTGGGAATTCGGCCGCGAGGTCAATCTGCGCCGGCTGGTGCAGCACTTCGGCGATGAACCGGCGGTGCAGGCCGAGCAGCCCGCGCCCGAACAGGCTGCCGCCTGAGTTTGACAAGCCGCGTTCAGGCGCTGGGGCCGCGCCCGAAGACCGACACCAGCGGCCGAAGAGGCTTGGCCTGACAATCAGGCGTCCTGGGGTCCGACCGCGCTGGCCTCTCTGAACGACCCCGTGCCGATGCCCCCTCACCGATCCGATCCCAGACCACCGACCGCGGGCGACAGGCTCCGGCGCGCCCTGTTCAGCCGCCGCTCCCGCATGGCCTGGTCGGTGCTGCTGGCCGTGTTGAGCGTCTATGTGCTGTACGGCGCACTGACACCCAACCCCAAGGGCCCCTCGCTGGGCTGGGACAAGGCCAATCACGCCGCGGCCTTTGCCGTACTCGCCTTCTGCGCGGTCTTTGCGCTGCGCGAGCGCCCGCGCCATGTGTTCTGGATCGCCTACCTCTTGCTGGCCCTGGGGCTGGCCATCGAGATCGCGCAGACCTTTGTGCCCGGCCGCCTGGGCGACTGGCAGGATCTGCTGGCCGATGCCGTCGGAATTGCTGTGGGCCTGATGGCCGCGATCCGCCTGGCTGTTCGACTGGACCGGCGCCGGCATCCCCGCGGCGCGCAGGTCGCGGACACCGAGTGGCCGGCGCCGCCCCGGCGTCTCTGAAGAGCCGCTGCCCGCAGGCTGTCTGCGGCACACGCCGCAGGAGTGCAGCCATCCCGGCACTCCGGGCCGCGCTCATGGGCTCCTTGAACGAAGTCTGAACTGCCGCCACGGAACCCCGGTGTTCAGCGGATGGCCCAGCCTGCGCCTGCCCCACCATCTCGGCCCATTGGCCAGTTGATGCTCACGGCGTGTGCGCCGCGGCTGGCCCCACCCGCCCAGCGAGTGCCCAGCCGTGAGAGTCAACCTGCCCGTTGTCGACAGCGAGTACCCCTTTCCCGAGGGTGCGCTCGTGGTCTCGACCACCGATCCCCAGGGACGCATCCTCTACGGCAATGCCGCCTTCGTGGAAGTCAGCGGCTTCAAGCGCGCCGAACTGCTGGGCCAGCCGCACAACATCCTGCGCCACCCGGACATGCCGGCCGAGGCCTTTCGCGACATGTGGGCCACGCTGGCGCAGGGCCGGCCCTGGACCGGCATCGTCAAGAACCGGCGCAAGGACGGCCGCCACTACTGGGTGAAGGCCAACGTCACGCCGATCTTCGAAGGCGCGCGCATCTCGGGCTACCTGTCGGTGCGGACGCAGCCCGAGCGCGCCACGGTCCAGGCCGTCGAACAGCTCTACGCCACCATGCGTGCCGAAGCCGAGCAAGGGCGCCTGGTGCACCGCGTGCAGTCCGGCGCCGTGTGGCGCGATACCTGGGGCAGCCGCGTCCTGCGCGCCTGTCGCCTGGGGGTGACGGCCAGGCTGGCGGCCCTGGCCGGCCTGCCCGGCCTCGGCACGGCGGCGCTGGGCGCCTGGGCCGGCTGGCCGGGCCCGGCCTTGCTGGCCGCGGTCGCGGCGGGCGCCGTCTTCAGTGCCGCCGCCGTGGCGCTGGGGCTGCGCCGCTGGGTGCATCAGCCCCTGGAAGCGCTGCTGCCGCAGGCCAACCGGCTGGCTGCCGGTGACCTGACGCAGAGCATCCACATCGACGGCGAAGGCCTGGTGGCCGATGTCGCCCTGGCGCTGGGCCAGGCGGGCGTGAACATGCGCGCCGTGGTCGGCGACGCGCTGCGCGAAACGGCGCAGATGCAGCGCGCCACGAGCGAGATCGCCAGCGGCAACCAGAACCTCGCCTCGCGCACCGAGTCTCAGGCCGCGAGCCTGGAGCAGACGGCCGCCTCCATCCACCAGATCACCGACACCGTGCGCCACTGCGCAAGCGACGCGGGCGAGGCCCGCCAGCTGGCCGCGCGCGCCTGCGACACCACACGCCACAGCGCGCAGGCCATGCAGGCGATGAGCGCCACGATGAGCGGGATCGCGCAGTCCTCGGCCCGCATCGGAGAGATCATCGGCGTCATCGACAGCATCGCCTTCCAGACCAACATCCTCGCGCTGAACGCCGCGGTCGAGGCCGCGCGTGCCGGCGAGCAGGGTCGCGGCTTCGCGGTCGTGGCGGCCGAAGTGCGGGCCCTGGCCCAGCGCACCACGGGCGCGGCCCGCCAGGTGAAGGATCTGATCAGCGCTTCGGCCGCGCAGGTGGCGGCCGGCCACCAGCAGAGTGACGCGGCGCGCCAGACCATGGCCGAGGTGAAGGCCGCCGTGCAGCAGGTCAGCGCGGTGATCGAATCCATCGCCAACGGTGCACGTGAGCAGCTGAGCAGCTTTTCCGAAGTGAACGAGGCCATCTCCCAGATCGAGGAGATCACGCAGCGCAATGCCGGTCTCGTGCAGCAGGTCGCCGCCTCGGCACAGGAACTGGACCGTCAGGCCGGCAGCGTCTCACAGGCCATGCAGGTCTTCACGCTGGGTCCTCGCCGGCTGGCCCTGCCCGATGCCGTGAGCCTGCGCAAGGCCGCGCGCGCCGAAGCCAAGGTCTGACGACGTTCGCGCCGCGGTGCGGCGCGTGATCCGAGGGCAGGCGCTCAGGTTCGGCCGCCGGCTGCCGAAACCGAGGACATGTCATCAAGCCGCCGCCTGGCCGGATCTCCAACGACCGGCATTCTCTCGACCGTGGGCCACACGCCCCTGGTGCGCCTGGAACGACTGTTTGCGTCTTCCGGCATGGCCTTCTTCGCCAAGCTCGAGGCGCACAACCCGGGCGGCTCGATGAAGGATCGGCCGGCGCTGCGCATGGTGCGCGAGGCCATGGTGCGCGGCGAGATCGGCCATCACTCGGTGCTGGTCGAATCCAGCTCGGGCAACCTGGCCATCGGTCTGGCGCAGGTCTGCGCTGCGCTGGAACTGCGGCTGATCGTCGTCGTGGACCCCAAGGTCACGCAGACCAACCTGAAGATCCTGCAGGCCTACGGGGCTTCCGTGGACATGGTGTCCACACCCGATCCGCAGACCGGCGAATACCTGGCCGCACGGCGCAAGCGCGTGGCGCATCTCGTGGCCACGCTGCCCGGCGCCGTCAACCTGAACCAGTACGCCAACCCGGGCAACCCGGCCGCCCACCGCGAAGGCACGGTCAGCGAGATCCTGGATGCGCTGGACAACCGGCTCGACTGGCTGGTGGTGTCCATCAGCACCTGCGGCACCTTGCGCGGCGCGCGCCTGGCCATCCGCGACCGCGGCCTGGACACACGCATCCTCGCGGTCGATGCCGCCGGCTCGGTGATCTTCGGCCAGCGCGGCGCTCGGCTGCTGCCGGGCCATGGTGCGGGCATCGTGCCGGAGCACATGGCCGATGACCTGGCCGACGAACACGCGCTGGTCACCGATGCGCAGTGCGTGGCGGGCTGCCGCGCGCTGGTGGCGCGCGAGGCCGTGCTGGCCGGTGCTTCCTCCGGCGGCATCGTGGCCGCGCTGCACGCCTGGCAATCCCGCTGGCCGGCCGGCACGCGCGTGGCCGCGGTGATGCCCGATCGCGGCGAGCGCTACCTGGATACCGTCTACGACGACGCCTGGTGCGAGCGCCACTTCGGCGCCGTGCCGGTGCTGAACCCCATCTCCAAGTCACTCAAAAAGCAATCACGGGAACTGGCAACATGATGCGTGAACCCCTTCCCATGAACTTCCAGGCCGATCCCCACCAGCGCGCGCTGACGATCCTGGGTGCCCACGACGTGGGCGCCCAGCTGCAGGGCCGCGAACGGGAGCTGATCGATCTGGCCGCACAGGCCTACGTCACGCACGGGCGTGGTGATTCGCGTCTGCCGCAATCGGAGTACCTGCGCTTTCCGGGCAAGGAACGCGAACGCATCATTCCCAAGGCCGGCTGGCTGGGCGGCGAGCAGCCGGTGGCCGGCATCAAGTGGATCTCTTCCTTTCCAGACAATGTGCAGCGCGGCATGCCGCGGGCTTCGGCGCTGATCGTGCTCAATGATGTGGAGAACGGTCGGCCCACCACGGTGATGGAAGGCTCGCTGATCAGCAGCCAGCGCACCGCAGCCGGGGCTGCGCTGGCGGCCCGTGTGCTGCACCAGCGCCCGCGCATCACGACGCTGGGGCTGTACGGCTGCGGCCTGATCGGGCGCGAGATCGTGCGCTTCATCCTCGCCGACGAGCGGCCTGTGGATTCGATCCTGCTGCACGACGTCAACCGCGACTACAGCCGCTCGATGGCCGATGCCCTGCGCGACAGCGGCTATGCCGGCAGCGTGGCCGTGGCCCGCGGCCGGCGCCATGTGCTGGAGGCCAGCGATCTGCTGGTCTTTGCCACCTCGGCCGTCAAGCCCAGCCTGGACTCGATCGAACTCAGCGCGCGCGACGCCACCTTGCTGCATGTCTCGCTGCGCGACGTGACGGCCAACGCCGTCCTGCAGGCCGACAACCTCTGCGACGACATCACGCATGTGCTGCAGGCCCAGACCTCGCTGCACCGCACGGCCCAGCTGACCGGCCACCACGAGTTCCTGCGCGCCACGCTGGCCCAGGTGCTGGAAGGCCATGCGCCGCCGCGGCAAGGCGATCGCCCGGTGATGTTCCATCCCTTCGGGCTGGCGGCGCTGGATCTCGCCTTTGCCCAGTTCGTGGCGCAGCGCTGCGCGGCCGCGGGCCAGGGCGTCCTCGTCCCCGAATTCCTGGTCTGAGCATGCACTGCGATCGCACGACGGCGCGGCTGCGTCCGTTCGAAGGCTTCGAGCTCGCCTGCCAGCGCCAGCCGCAAGCCCGGGCGCTGGAGATCGGCACCCGTCACTGGAGCTACGCCGAGCTGCAGGACTGGAGCCTGCGCCTGGCCGCCTTGCTGAGCACGCGGCTGGGCCGGGTGCCGAGCGAGCGGCGCGTGGGCGTGCTGGCCTCGCGCTCGCTGAGCGCCTATGGGGGCAGCCTGGCCGTGCTGGCCTCGGGCGCCACGCTGGTGGCGCTGAACCCGGCCTACCCGCCGCAGCGCAATGCCACGATCCTGCGGCGCGCCGGCATCCAGACGCTCATCGTCGGCGAGGAAGGCCTCGCGCAGCTGCCGCGGCTGCAGGCTGCCCTTGAATGGCCGCTGGAGATCATCGCGCCGGAGTCCGTGGCCGGTGCAGACACCGGTGCCTCGCCCGGCGAAGGCCTCTGGGACGCGCGGCACATGGCCACCCCGGCACCCTGGCTGGCCCCGGCGCGGTCGGGCGGCGAGGCGCTGGCCTACATCGTCTTCACCAGCGGGAGCACCGGCGAGCCCAAGGGCGTGGCGATCAGCCACGACAACCTCTGCTGCTACATGCGCAACTTCCGTGAGCTGGCGCCGGCGCACGCCGATGACCGCGTGGCCACGACCTACGAGCTCACCTTTGACGTCGCCCTGCACGACATGCTCAATGCCTGGTGGAGCGGCGCCACGCTGGTGGTGATGCCCGAGCGTGCGATGCTGGCGCCGGCCCGCTTCATCCTGGATCAGCGCATCAGCGTTTGGTTCTCGGTGGCCTCGTTCGCGATGATCCTGCAAAAGCAGGGGCTGCTGCGCCCGGGCCTCTTTCCGGGGCTGCGCCTGAGTCTGCTGTGCGGCGAAGCCCTGCCCCTGGCCACCGCCACGGCCTGGGCCGCCGCCGCCCCGCACAGCGAGCTCTACAACGTCTGGGGCCCGACCGAGACCACGATGGAGCTGAGCTTCTACCGCTGGGAGCGCGGCAGCTCGGAGGCCCACTGCCGGCGCGGCGTCGTGCCCATCGGCGTCCCCTTTGCCGACCACCGTCACCTGCTGCTGGACGAACAGGGGCAAGCGGTCCAGGGCGCGGGCTGCGGCGAGCTCTACGTGCAGGGGCCGCAGGTCGGCCCCGGCTACTGGCAGGACGAGGCCCGCACGGCGGCCAGCTTCGTCACGCTGCCGAGCCAGCAGGGCCGCTGGTACAAGAGCGGCGACCGTGTCGAGCGCGATGCCCTGGGCGTCTACCACTTCGTCAGCCGCGTGGACTTCATGGTCAAGATCCGCGGCAACCGCATCGAGCTGGGCGACGTGGAGGACGCGCTGCGCAAGGCCAGCGGCAACGATCTGGTCGCGGTGATGCCCCAGCCGGCGCTGGACGGTCTGGCGCAGGGCCTGGTCGCCTTCGTCTGCGGCGCGCAGCCCGAGGCCGCGACGGCCATCCGCGAGCGGCTCAAGACGCTGCTGCCCAAGGCCCTGCTGCCAGACGAGATCCGCGTGCTGCCGCAGCTGCCCATGAACGCCAACCGCAAGATCGATCGCACGGCGCTGGCGGCCACGCTGGCGCAGCCGGCGGGGCTGGCGCAGGGCGCCTGAGCCGCCACGCACCCACGGCACGGCCACACGATCGCCTCTGGCGCAAGGATTCGCGATGAGCCTCAACCCCGATTCCGACCCCTCCAGGCCGCCCCCCGCGGCGCCCTCGACACAGCCGCCCGCTTCGGCGGCCGAGGCTGCGGCGGCGTCCAGCCGCCCTGCCCCGCGCACGCGGCTGCGTGCCCTGAACAGCGACGACCATGAAGCCGTCCAGGCCCTGTTCCGGCGCCATGGCTGGCCCGTGCGCAGCCGCAGCGGCTGGGACTGGGCGCTGATCGACAGCCCGGCGCGGCGTGCCACCGGCGCCGATGCCGGCTGGGTGCTGGAACATGGCGACGACGTGGTGGGCGTGCTGGGCAACCTGCCGCAGTCCTATCATCTGGACGGTTTGCCGGTGTGGGGCGCCACCTGCACCAGCTACCTGGTGGATGACGCGCACCGCGCCCACAGCACCCGGCTGCTGAGGGCCTTTGCTGCGCAGCCCGGGGCGGCGTTTGTCTTCAGTGCCACCGCCAATCCGCACAGCGCGCCGGTCTACCGGGCGTTCCGCTTCCAGCCCTCACCCCAGCCGCGGGCCCATCAGCGCCTGCGCTGGCTGGCCAGCGAAAGTGCCGCAGCCGGCTTTGCGCTGCAACGGGCGCACCTCGGGCTGCTCAAGCCGCTGGCCCCTGTACTGGCCTTGCCGCGCAGCGCGGCGCGCCGCTGGCGCGACCGGCATCTGCCTTCGGCGCGGGACAGCGGGCTGCACCTCAGCCGAGTGACTCAGACCGATCTGGCCACCGCCAGCAGCCACTGGCCCTGCACCTGGGACAGCTGGGCAGACGGCCATCGGGCGCGCCCGGGTCTCTGGCTGGATCGCAGCGCCGCCACGATGGCCTGGCGCCTCGCGGATCCTGACCTGCACAAACACCTCGCGGCCTGGGCGCTGCGCGATGGTGATGGCCGCATGCTGGGCATGTGCCTGGCCCGCCGCGTGCCGGACGCCGCGGGTACGGCGCCGCGCGTGGAACTGATGGACTGGGCCTTGAACGCCGCCGCGCCCGAGGGTTCAGGCCAGCAGCTGCTGCATGCACTGCTGCGCTGGGCGCGCGATGAGAAGGCTGCGGTCGTGGACGCCAAGCGCTGGACGGGAGACGCCGCCACACAACTGGAAACCCTGCAGCCCCTGCGCGAGGAATTGCCGGTCGACGCCGTCTGGCTGCTCGCGCACCAGCACGCCTCAGGCCCCGGCATCGAAGGCTGGCCCAGCTGGGGCATGACGGGTGTCGACAGCGACGACTGGTTCAACAGCCACCTGAAGGAAGCGCCGGCCGATGCCCTGCCCTGGAGCGCGCCGCCTCAGCCGCCCAGGGAAGCCGACAACTCGCGCACGAGATCGTCGATGGACTCCACGGCGGCCGGGTCAAAGCGGAGCATGTCCACGGCCTGACCCGTGGCGCCTTCGACAGCGCTCACCAGCTCGATCAGCGAGACACTGTCCAGCAGGCCGAGCTCGAAGACCGGGAGCTCCGGCGTGAGCACCAGAGACGAGCCGATCTCCTGCTGGCGCGTTGCCAGGAACGCCATCACGGCTTCCCTCACCGGGCCTGTCTGCGGATCTGAAGTCATGGTCCCTGTCACCAGTTCGGCTTGCGCTTGTCGATGAAGGCCTGCACGCCTTCGAGCGCCGCCCCATCCATCATGTTGCAGGCCATGGTCCGGGCGGCATCGTCGTAGGCAGCGGCCATGCCCGTCTCCAGCTGGCGATAGAACAGCTGCTTGCCCATGGCGATCGCCACGCGGGGCTTGCTCACGATCGTGGCGGCCAGGCTGTCGATCTCGGCGTCCAGCGCCTCGGCTGGCACCACCCGGTTCACGAGCCCCTGCGCCTGCGCCTCGGCGGCCGTGATGAAGCGGCCGGTGACCAGCATCTCGAAGGCCGCCTTGCGCCCGAGGTTGCGGCTCAGCGGGACGCTGGGCGTGGCGCAGAACAGGCCCAGGTTGACGCCGCTGACCGCAAACTTCGCCTCGTTCGAGGCCACGGCCAGATCGCACATGGCCACCAGCTGGCAGCCCGCGGCGGTGGCAATGCCATGCACCCGCGCGATCACCGGAAGCGGCAGGCGCTGCAGCGACATCATCATCCTGCCGCACTGCGCAAACAGGCGCTCGTAGTAGGCCTGCGAAGGCTCGGCACGCATCTCCTTGAGATCATGACCGGCGCAGAAGGCCTTGCCCGCGGCGCGCAGGATGACGACGCGCGCGCTCTGGCTGTCGGCCAGGCGATCCAGCGCAGCCTGCAGATCCGACAGCATCGCCTCGGACAGCGCGTTGAAGGCCGCGCCCCGGTTGAGCGTCAGCGTCACCACGCCACGGTCGTCTTCCTGCACCTGAAGCCGTTCTTCGCCATCCATGGGCTGCCTCCTGATGTCGCCCGTTGAGGTGGACTGCCAACGGGCATCAGCGCACGATGGTATCGGAGCCGGCAATGACCGCCTTCGCTCAGGGCCACGCGGCCATGGCGCGATGCCGTTCCCGCGGCGCGGCGCGCGCCCCGCGTCACTCGATCGCGGACGCGCTGCGGGCACGCTCGCGCAGCTGGAATTTCTGGATCTTGCCGGTGCTGGTCTTGGGGATGGCCTCGAAGCGGAACTCGCGCGGCACCTTGTAGCCGGCCAGCAGCCCCTTGCAGTGCGCCATCAGCTCCTCGGCCGAGACCGTGGCGCCGGGCTTGAGCTCGACGAAGGCCAGCGGGGTCTCGCCCCAGCGCGGATCCGGCCGTGCCACCACCGCGCAG
Organism: Rubrivivax sp.; assembly: GCA_016790225.1. Next base: position 2,261 of record JAEUOZ010000014.1, on the reverse strand, counting down.
GCCATCACCGCAGCGTGCCGGTAGAGCGCATCTTCCACCTCGATGGAACTGATGTTCTCGCCGCCGCTGATGATGATGTCCTTGCTGCGGTCCTTGATCTTGGCGTAGCGGTCGCTGTCCAGGATCGCCAGATCGCCAGTATGGAACCAGCCGCCGGCGAAGGCCTTGTCGGTGGCGGCCGGGTTCTTCAGGTAACCCTTCATCACCAGGTTGCCACGGAACATGATCTCGCCCATGGTCTGGCCGTCGGCAGGCACTTCGGCAAGCGACTCCGCATCCAGAACGGCCATGCCTTCCTGCAGCGGATAGCGCACGCCCTGGCGCCCGTTGAGGCGGGTCTGCTCCGAAAGGCTCTGCTGGGCCCAGCCTGCGCGCTGCACGGCCACTGCCGCCGGGCCGTAGACCTCGGTCAGCCCGTAGACATGCGTGATGTCGAAGCCCAGGCGCGCCATGCCCTCGATCATCGCGGCCGGCGGTGCAGCACCGGCGACCATGCCGCGCACCTTCTGCGTGATGCCCTCGTGCCATTCGGATGGAGCATGAATCAGCAGGTTATGCACTATGGGCGCCGCGCAGTAGTGATCCACGCCGTGATCGCGCATCGCGTCCAGGATGGCGCGCGCTTCCACACGGCGCAGGCACACGTGCGTGCCGCCCAGCATCGCCACGGTCCAGGGGAAGCACCAGCCGTTGCAATGGAACATCGGCAGCGTCCACAGATACCGCGGATGCGCGGGCATGCCCCAGGTGATGATGTTGCCGGCGGCGTTCAGGAAGGCGCCGCGGTGGTGATAGACGACGCCCTTGGGGTCGCCGGTGGTGCCGGAGGTATAGTTGAGGCTGATCGCCGCCCATTCGTCGTCCGGCTGACGCCAGCCGGCGTCGGGGTTGCCCTCGGCGAGGAGCTCGTCATAGGTGATGCCGCCGACGCGACGGCCGCCCTTGAAGGTCGGGTCGAGGATGTCGACGACCAGCATCGACCGGCCGGTCATCTTGACGGCGCGATCGGTGACCTCGGAGAATTCCGGGTCGACGATCACCACCTTGGCCTCGGCATGGACGAGGATGAAGGCGATCGCCTCGGCGTCGAGCCGTGTGTTGATGGTATTGAGCACCGCACCGGACATCGGCACGCCGAAATGCGCCTCGAACATTTCCGGGATGTTGCCGGCAACGACCGACACCGTGTCGCCGGGACCCATGCCGCGCTTGATCAGCGCATCGGCGAGCTGGCGGGTGCGGGCATAGGTTTCGGCCCAGGTCCGGCGCACCGCGCCATAGACCACGGCCTCGCGACGCGGATAGACCGACGCGGCGCGCTCGATGAAGCTGAGCGGCGTCAGCTGTGCAAAATTGGCGGCATTCTTGTCGAGGCCGGTCTCATAAATATTGACGGCTGTGCCCATCGGCATGGCGCGTCCCCCCATGTTTTTTTGTTGGGCGGACGATGCTTCGGCGGTGTTGCGCAGGCTTTGCGCAATTCTGACGAATTGTAACAGGGGCTTTCCGGCACATCATGACTTCGTATAGTCAGCCGACCTTTTCCGTCCGGGTCCCGCTTCGCCATGTCCACGGCCTCAGCCCTTCCGCTCTCGACCCAGGCCCTGTTGCAGGCCGGGCTCGACCACATCCATCAGGGCATCACCATCTTCGATGGCGAGTTGAAGATGGTCGGCTGGAACCAGCGTTTCCTCGAATTGCTCGACTTTCCCGAGAGCCTGGCGTTCGAGGGGGCGACCTTCGAGAGTTTCATGCGCTTCAACGCCGAGCGCGGCGAATACGGACCCGGCGACATCGAGACGCAGGTGCGGACGCGGGTGGCCGAGGCGGCGCGGTTCCTGCCGCACGAGCTGGAGCGGGTGCGGCCCGACGGGCTGGTGCTGCAGGTGAAGGGATCGCCGCTGCCCGGCGGCGGGTTCGTCGCGGTCTATACCGACGTCACCGAGCAGCGCTCGCGCGAGCGGATGCTGGAAAAGCGGATCAGCGAGCACACCGAGGCGCTGCGGCAGAGCGAGGCGCGGCTGCGGCTGATCGCCAACGAGGTGCCGGCGGGCATCGCCCATTGCGACCAGGACCTGCGCTTCCAGTTCGTCAACCGGCGCTTCGCCAATGCCTACGGTTTCAGCCAGTTCGAGATGATCGGGCGGCCGGCCGACGACATTCTGTCGGAAGAGACGATGCGGGTCAGCCGGCCGTTCTTCGAGCATGCGCGGCGCGGCGCGGCGGTCGATTTCGACATGACGCTGAAACTGCCGAACGGC
>JAEUOZ010000013.1 GCA_016790225.1 Rubrivivax sp. | reverse complement strand
CACCAGCCACCACGCCTTCTTCCACGGCAGCGCGGGTCGCGTGCAGTGCGTCTTCCACGCGGGCCTTCTTTTCCTTCATTTCGACTTCGGTGGCAGCGCCGACCTTGATCACGGCCACACCGCCGGCCAGCTTGGCCACGCGTTCTTGCAGCTTTTCACGGTCGTAGTCGCTGGTGGCTTCTTCGATCTGCACGCGGATTTGCTTCACGCGGGCTTCGATGTCGGCCGCGGCACCAGCGCCATCGATGATGGTGGTGTTTTCCTTGGCGACTTCGATGCGCTTGGCTTGGCCCAGGTCGGCCAGGGTGACCTTCTCCAGGGTCAGACCGACTTCCTCGGCGATGACCTTGCCGCCGGTCAGGATGGCGATGTCTTCCAGCATGGCCTTGCGGCGGTCGCCGAAGCCCGGGGCCTTGACGGCGACAACCTTCAGGATGCCGCGGATGGTGTTGACCACCAGGGTGGCCAGCGCTTCGCCGTCCACTTCCTCAGCAATGATCAGCAGCGGGCGGCCGGCCTTGGCGACGGCTTCCAGCGTCGGCAGCAGTTCGCGGATGTTGCTGATCTTCTTGTCGTGCAGCAGCACGAACGGGTTGTCCAGCAGCGCGACGTGCTTCTCGGGCTGGTTGATGAAGTAGGGCGACAGGTAGCCGCGGTCGAACTGCATGCCTTCGACGACATCCAGCTCGTTGTTCAGGCTCTTGCCGTCTTCGACGGTGATCACGCCTTCCTTGCCGACCTTGTCCATCGCGTCGGCAATGATCTGGCCGATCGACTCGTCGCTGTTCGCCGAGATGGCGCCGACCTGGGCGATTTCCTTGCTGGTGGTGGTGGCCTTGGAAGCCTTCTTCAGCTCGGCGACCAGGGCGGTGACCGCCTTGTCGATGCCGCGCTTCAGGTCCATCGGGTTCATGCCGGCGGCCACGTACTTCATGCCTTCGCGCACGATGGCCTGGGCCAGCACGGTGGCGGTGGTGGTGCCGTCACCGGCGTTGTCGCTGGTCTTGGAAGCGACTTCCTTGACCATCTGCGCGCCCATGTTCTGCAGCTTGTCCTTCAGCTCGATTTCCTTGGCGACCGACACGCCGTCCTTGGTCACCGTGGGGGCGCCGAACGAGCGCTCCAGCACCACATTGCGGCCCTTGGGGCCCAGGGTCACCTTGACCGCATTGGCCAGGATGTTCACGCCTTCAACCATGCGCGCGCGGGCTTCGCCGCCGAAAACTACGTCTTTTGCTGCCATTTGCTTAACTCCGAATTTGTTTCAGTGGGGCGGGTTGATTACTTTTCAACCACGGCGAACAGGTCGTCTTCTTTCATAACGAGCAGTTCTTCACCGTCCACCTTGACGGTCTGGCCGCTGTACTTGCCAAACAGCACGCGGTCGCCGACCTTGATGTTCAGGGCGACAAAGTCACCCTTGTCGTTGCGCTTGCCCGGACCGACGGCCAGCACTTCGCCCTGGTCGGGCTTCTCGGCGGCGTTGTCGGGGATCACGATGCCCGAGGCGGTCTTGGTTTCGTTTTCCAGACGCTTGACGATCACGCGATCGTGCAACGGACGAAGCTTCATTTCATCTCCTTGAGGGGATACAGATCAGGATTCCGGACGTTTCCACGTAAGTGTGCGCTCATTCTCGAGAGCATGCCCCAGGCGCGGAGCAGGTCGTCGCGGTCGTTAGCACTCAGGCTGAGCGAGTGCTAGCAAAACGATTATAGGGTTCGATGCGCGCGCTTCAAGAGCCCCTGCGTGAAGCAGGCCCTGAAGTCTGCCGGTTCAGCGCGGGCCGGGTGTCGTCGGACGCATCAATGCGTGCCGGGTGGCGCCGCGTCAGGATCGTCTTCCGGGGGCGGCGAAGCTGCGACGCGGTAGCTCTCGCTGGCCCAGGCCCCCAGGTCATGCTGTCGGCAGCGCTCGCTGCAGAACGGCCGCCAGGGGTTCTGCGGGGCGTAGACCGCAGGCCCTGCGCAGGCCGGGCAGCGCACCGTGCGGGCAGGGCGGGCGGCGTCACTCACCGGGCGTTTGTCCACGCAGGCTCAGGCACACAGGGCCAGGTCGAAGCTGGCATCTTCGGCCGCCGCCTTCAGGCGTCCGTCGGGCTCGCGGCGCATCAGGCGCACGCTGACCATCAGCCGGTGCCCGCTGATCTCCGGCACGCGGGCGTCCTCGGCGGACAGGGTCACGCGCAGCAGCTGGTAGCTGCGGCCTTCCGGAATCCGCTGCTGGAACACGCCGCCCGGGGCATGCACACGCTGGGCGCTGGCGCCTTCCCGCAGCAGGGCCAGCAGCAGCCGCAAGGCGCGCCACAGCGGCGCCAGCGTCGCGGCCCACTGGACCAGGTCCTGGCGGCGGACGTCGGCATCGAGCTGCTGCCAGGCGTGATAGCCCGGCAGATCGAAGGCGCAGGTGCCGCCCGGAATGCTGATACGGCTGCGCACGCTCATCAGCCACTCGTTGGCGGTCAACACATGTCCGGCACGGCCGTTGAGCGCATTCAGCCCGTCGAAGGCTTCCTGGATGCGGAGCAAGGCCCCATCCAGGGAGGACTCGGCAATCTGAGGGTTGCCGCGGAAGCCCTCCAGGCGCGCGCGATGGCGCTCCAGGTCCTTCAGCAGATCCGCCTTGATGTCGGCCCGCGCGGCCACATCGATGATCTCGAAGAGCGTCAGCAGCGCAAAGTGATGGTCAAGTGCGGCCGTGCGGGCGACGAGCACCTGCAGGCGCTCGAACAACTGCTCCAGCCGCAACATCGTGCGGGTGCCTTCGTTGAAGGGAAACTCGTAGAGAGTCAAGGCAGTCGGCAGGCGTCGCGTTTGCGGTGAAGAATTCTTTCACACGCGCCGCAGCGAACCTAGGGGTGCACGGGCCGGCCCACCCACCGGCGCCACAGGGCCTGCACCTCGGCATGCAGCGCATCCAGAGACAGGCCCTCGTTGTGGATCACCGCATCGGCCACGCGGCGCCGGTCCTCGCGCCGCGCCTGCTGGGCGATGATGGCTTTCACGGTGTCCGCTTCCCAGCCGTTGCGCTGGCACACACGCGCCAGCTGCGTGGCTTCGCTGCAGTCGACCACCAGCACGCGCTGCACACGCTGGCGCCAGTGGGTCGATTCCGTCAGCAGCGGCACGTCGAAGACCACCGGGCGGCCGCCCGCCTGATCGGCCTGCAGCAAGGCCTCGGCGCCGATCATCGGATGCAGGATGCCTTCCAGCTGACGTTTCAGCTCAGGCGACGAAAACACCCGCCGGCGCATCTGCTGACGGTCCAGCGCACCATCGGCGCCGATGATCTGCGCACCGAAAGCCTCGGCCAGCGCGGGCAGCGCCGCGCCACCCGGGGCCGTGAGGCCGCGCGCGATGGCATCGGTATCCACCAGCCAGGCGCCGCAACGAACCAGTTCGGCGGCCACGGTGCTCTTGCCGCTGCCGATCCCTCCAGTCAGGCCGATGCGGGAGATTGCCGTCTGCATGGGGCGGCATTGTGCGCCGCGGTGGCCAGCGGCCAGCGCGGCCGCGTCAGTCCCAGCCCATCCAGCCGAGCACGCGGGGCACGCCGGCCAGCATCACCACGATGCCGGCACCGGCCAGAAACGGGCCGAAGGGCACGTAGCGCCCTTCACGCAGCGCGCCGCCGAGCTTCATGCCGATGCCCACCGCAGCGCCGATCAGCGAGGCCGCCAGCAGGATGGGCAGGATCGCCTGCCAGCCCAGCCACGCGCCCAGTGCCGCGAGCAGCTTGAAGTCGCCATAGCCCATGCCTTCCTTGCCCGTGGTGAGCTTGAACAGCCAGTACACCGACCACAGCGAGAGGTAGCCGGCCGCCGCGCCCACGATGGCGGTGACCGGGTGCAGCGTCCAGCCGGCCGCTGCCGCCACCAGGCCCAGCCACAGCAGCGGAAGGGTCAGATCGTCCGGCAGCACGGTGGTGTCCCAGTCGATGGCCGACAGTGCCACCAGTGCCGCAAGAAAGGCGCACCACAGCAGCACCACGGGCTGCGCCCCGAACTGCCAGCCCGCGCCCGCAAACAACAGGCCCGTCAGCAGCTCGACGAAGGGATAGCGCGCCGAGATGCGCGTGCCGCAAGCCGAGCATCGTGCACGCAGGAACAGCCAGCTCAGCAGCGGGATGTTCTCGAACCAGCGGATGCGGTGCCCGCAGCTGGGGCAGCGGGACGCCGGGCGCGCCAGACCGAGGGGCGGCAAGGCCTGCAGTTGCGCATCCAGCGAAGCGCCCAGCCGCGGCACCGCCGCATCCGGGGCCTGACCCATCACGCGGGCGTAGGAAGCCGAGTCACCCAGCTGGCCCGCGACGTCAGCCCACCAGCGGCGTTCCAGGATGAGCGGCCAGCGGTGCACCACCACATTGAGGAAACTGCCGACCAGCAGGCCGAGCACGCCCAGGGCGAACGGAGACAGCAGAAAGTCGAGCGGCATCACACGGACTGGATCGGGCCACGCCGGGTGGCCGGGTTGATGAAGTTCGTCCCCGAGCGCCCGCAGCGCGCCGACGCTGCGATCAGCCCGCAGGTGGCCTCAGACCACGGAACCGAGCTTGAAGATCGGCAGGTACATCGAGACGACGATGCCGCCGATGAGGCCGCCCAGCACGACGATGATGATGGGCTCCATCAGGCTGGACAGGCCCTTGACCATCTCGTCGACCTCGTCCTCGTAGAACTCGGCCGCCTTGCCGAGCATGTGGTCCAGCGAGCCCGATTCCTCGCCGATCGACGCCATCTGCAGCACCATCGTCGGAAAGACATTCGTGCTCTGCATCGAGGTGGTCAGCGCCGAGCCGGTGGAGACGTCCTTCTGGATCTTCTCGGTGGCTTCGGCAAAGACGGCATTGCCCGAAGCGCCGCCCACGGAATCGAGTGCTTCGACCAGAGGCACACCCGCCGCGAACATGGTGGACAGGGTTCGCGTCCAGCGCGCGATCACCGACTTTTCCACCAGCGCGCCGAAGACCGGAACCCTCAGCAGCATCCGATCCATGACCTTCTGCATCTTCTCCGAACGCCGCCAGGCCTGGAAGAAGAAGTACAGGCCGCCGCCCAGCAGGCCGAAGATCGCCCACCACCACTTGACGAAGAACTCCGACATGGCGATCACGAAGAGCGTGGGCGCCGGCAGATCTGCCCCGAAGGAGCTGAAGACCTCCTTGAAGGCGGGAATCACGAAGATCATGATCACCGTGAGCACCACGAAGGCCACGATCATCACCGCCACCGGGTACATCAGCGCCGACTTGATCTTCGACTTGATGGCCAGCGTCTTCTCCTGGTAGATCGCCAGGCGGTCGAGCAGGGCTTCCAGGATGCCGCCCGCCTCGCCGGCCTCGACCAGGTTGCAGTACAGCGCGTCGAACTGCAGCGGATGCTTGCGGAACGCCGCCGAGAGGCTGGTGCCGGTCTCGACGTCGTTGCGGATCTCGTTGAGCAGCCGCGTGAGGCGCGGGTTGGTGCTGCCGCGGGCCACGATGTCGAACGCCTGAAGCAAGGGCACGCCGGCCTTCATCATGGTCGCCAGCTGGCGCGTGAAGATCGCGACGTCCTTCTGCTTGATGGACTTGCCGCCGCTGACGCGGCGCTTCTTGACCTTCGTGACCAGAACGCCCTGACGGCGCAGGCTGGCATTGACCACGGCCTCGCCGCCGGCGCGCATCTCGCCGCGCAGCACCTTGCCGTTCTTGTCCTTGCCTTCCCACTCGTAGATCAGATCCTTCTGGTCTTTCGAGGAATTCCGGGAAGCCGCAGAGGAATTTGATGCCGTCGCAGTTGCCATGTCCGTCCGCCGCCCCGCAGGGCACTCATGCCGATCACTCGTTGGTCACCGAGATGACCTCTTCCAGCGTCGTGACGCCGGCGCGCACCTTGACCAGCCCCGATTGCCGCAGATCGCGAACACCCTCTCGCTGGGCTTGTTCGGCGATGTCCATGGCTGTGCCTTCGGCCAGGATGATGCGCTGGATCTCTTCCGTGATGGGCATCACTTGGTAAAGGCCGACGCGGCCCTTGTAGCCATTGCTGCAGGCCGAGCAGCCCACGGCACGGTAAGGTTTCCAGCTGCCATCGATATCGGCTTCCTGAAAGCCGGCCTTGAGCAGGGCTTCCAGCGGGTAGTCGGCCGGGGCCTTGCAGTTCTCGCACAGCCGCCGGCCGAGCCGCTGTGCGGAGATCAGCAGCACGCTGGAGGCGATGTTGAAGGGCGCCACGCCCATGTTGAGCAGCCGGGTGAGCGTTTTCGGCGCGTCGTTGGTGTGCAGCGTCGACATCACCAGGTGGCCCGTCTGCGCGGCCTTGATGGCAATGTCCGCGGTTTCCAGATCGCGGATTTCGCCGACCATGATGATGTCCGGATCCTGGCGCAGGAAGGACTTCAGTGCGGCAGCGAAGGTGAGGCCGGATTTGTCGTTGACGTTGACCTGGTTGATGCCCGGCAGGTTGATTTCCGCCGGATCCTCGACGGTGGAGATATTGACGCCCGGCTGGTTCAGGATGTTCAGGCAGGTATAGAGCGACACCGTCTTGCCCGAGCCCGTGGGCCCGGTCACCAGGATCATGCCGTAGGGCCGGTTGATGGCCTTGAGCAGGCGGTCCTTCTCGATCTTTTCGTAGCCGAGCGCATCGATGCCCAGGCGCGCCGAAGACGGATCCAGGATCCGGATGACGATCTTCTCGCCGAAGAGCGTGGGCAGCGTGCTGACGCGGAAATCGATGGCCTTGGTGCCGAACTTCAGCTTCATGCGGCCGTCCTGCGGCACACGCTTCTCGGAGATGTCCAGCCGGCTGATGACCTTGATGCGCGAGGCCAGCTTGTCCTTGATGGCGATCGGCGGCTGCGTGATCTCGCGCAGCTCGCCGTCGATGCGGAAGCGCACGCGGTAGATGTACTCGTAGGGCTCGAAGTGCAGATCGGACGCGCGCATGTTGATGGCGTCGATCAGCATCTTCTGCAGGAAGCGCACGACCGGCGCGTCTTCCACCTCGGCAACGATCTCCGGCGAGTCCGGCGACGGCGAGGTGTCGTCGGTGACGTCGAAATCGAAATCCGCGCCGGCGATGGATTCCAGCGCTTCGGCGACTGTCGCGCCCTGGCTGTCCAGCAGCCGCTGCAGCTTGTCCTGCTCGACGATGACCCATTCCGGCGTCAGCTGCGTGGCGAACTTGATGCGCTCGGCCGCCTCCTGATCGGTGGGGTCGGCCGCACCGATGAACAGCCGGCTGCCGCGCCGGCCCAGCACCACGATCTGGTACTGCGCCGCCATCTTGGCGTCGACCACATTGCGCGGCACTTTGTCGAAATCGACGGCGTTGAGGTCGATCAGCGGCAGCGCCAGCGCGGTGGACAGCGTGTGCGCGAGCTCGGCGGGCCGCACCGTGCCCGAAGTCAGTACGGCCTGCACAAAGCTGACCCGCTTGTCCTTCGCGGTCTTGACCAGATCCTCGGCCGTGCGTTGCTGAAGCTTGCCGGCGTGCACCAGCACGCGGGCGACACCGGACAGCGCCGTCTGGGCGGATTCGGCAATCGTGTCAGGTGGTGGCATGCGTGCGCGAACGGACAGTGGACAGGCCTGCGGGCATCATCCTCGAAGCGCCTGCTGGTGTAAACGCGAGGGGACTGACTGAAACTTCCGCACACCGGGCCTGTCGCATCGGCTGCACGACTTGCATCAACTTGCAACCATCACGGTGACGTTGCTCGGGGTCAGAGGATTCGAACCTCCGGCCTCTGCGTCCCGAACGACAGCCACACGACCACAAGCCTCCGAGAGCGTGGAAGCGCTCCCTTCAAGATCAAGAGCTTAGCATCAGCTTTCTCGAACGGTTCGAGCATTTCCCGTGTCGGACACAGGTTCCGTTCGGATGCCGACGCCGAGGAGGCGCGCACGCTGCGGCGGCTGCAGGCGGCGGCCTTCACTGACCGCATCGCCTTCGGGCCCCGTGCAGGGCAGAAGGTGCTGACGCTGCGTGGAGCGATGCCGCGCGAGGACCGGGTTCGCCAGGCGGTGTGCGCCGATATCGACGGCATCAGCCTGCTCGGTGACTGATCATCGCCACAGCGCGTCGTAGCTGCCAAAGTGCAGGCCCCGCTCGCGGGCCAGCCAGTTCTGGTGCCGGCGCATCTGCGGTACGAAGGGGGGCGCCGTCATCGTGTCGTCCTTGGCCGCGTCGGTGTTGGCCGCGTCTGTGGCCGCAGCGCTCGCCGGCAACCCCTGATACATGCGCTTACCCATCGGGTGAGTTCGCCATGTGAGGGGTCACTTTCCACCGCTAAGCTTTGAAGAAATGGGTGGCGCACCGGCTTCCCCGGATATCAGGAGCAGTTCATGTCAGCGTGGCGCAGCCGCATTCCCGCAGCCATCCTGGGGTTGGCCCTGGTGGGTTCCTTGCACTTCTCGCCCGCCCAGGCCGCGCCCACGGCACTGACACCGCACATCCACGTCGACCAGTTCGGCTACCTGCCGCGCATGAAGAAGCTGGCCATCGTGGCCGACCCTGTGACAGGCAACAACGGCGGGCTTTCCTTCAACCCGGGTACAGGCCCCAACCAGTATCAGGTGCGGCGCTGGGCGGACAACGCCCTCGTCTTCAGCGGCACCCTGCGTGCCTGGCGCGGCGGGGCTGTGCACGCACAGTCGGGTGACCGCGGCTGGGTCTTCGACTTCTCAGCACTCAGGACGGCGGGCACCTACTACATCCACGACAGCCTGAACAATGTCAGCTCCGGCGCTTTCCAGATCGGCACCACGGTCTACCAGCCGGTGCTTCGCCAGGCGCTGCGCACCTTCTACTACCAGCGCCTGAATACGCCCAAGGTGCTGCCGTTTGCGCAGGCAGGCTGGACGGACGCTGCGGCTTTCGAGGGCGCGCGGCAGGACCGCCAGGCCACCAGCGTCTTCGCCAAGGGCAACCTGGCGACGGCGCGCGACTTGAGCGGCGGCTGGATGGATGCGGGCGACACCAACAAGTACACCACCTTCGCGCGCAATGCGGTCCTGCAATTGCTGGACGCCTGGCGCAGCAACCCGGCAGCCTTCGGAGACGCCAACGGCATCCCGGAAAGCGGGAATGGCCTGCCGGACTTGCTGGACGAGCTGAAGTGGGAGCTCGAATTCCTCAAGCGCATGCAGAACGCCACGGGCACGCAAGGCTTCTTCCTGAAGGTGGGCGTGCTCGACTATGAGCTCGTCACGCCCTTGAGCCGCGATGCGCGGCCGCGCTACTACGTGCCGGAGTGCACCTCGGCCACGCTGTCAGGCGCCGCCATGATGGCCTCGGCCGCGGGCGTCTTCCGTGCCATTCCCAGCCAGCGGGCATACGCCGAAGACCTGCTCACACGCGCCCTGGGGGCCTGGAACCGCGCCAAATCCCTGACGGCCAATTTCAGCAGCGGCTTTCAGACCAACTGCGACACCATGGAGGTCAAGGCCGGCGACGCCGACCACACCGTGGCCGAGCAGATTGGCAGCGCGCTCATCGCTGCCATCCACCTGTTCGAGCTCACCGGCAATACCGAATTCCGGGATTTCGTGGCCGCTCGCTACGCCAGCGTCGAGCCCATCAGCGTGTATTGGTGGGGCCCGTACAACGTGCCGCTGCAGCAGGCCTTGCTGCGCTACGCGCGCATGCGCCCGGCCAGTGACCCGGTGGCCCAGGCCATCCGTTCAGGCAAGGCTGGCCAGAACGGCGTCATGTCCCTGAATGATCACATCGCTGAAGCCGATCTCTACCGCGCGTACATGCCGGATGACCAGTACCACTGGGGCAGCACGATGATCAAGGCCAACGTCGGCCTGATGAACATCGACTTTCCCAGCTACCGGCTGAACCCCGCCCAGGCCGCGCTGTACCAGGAAGTGGCTGACCAGCACCTGCACTGGCTGCATGGCGCCAATCCGCTGGGGCTGGTGATGCTGTCGAACATGTCCGCGTTTGGTGCAGAGTCGTCCATCAACGAGATCTTCCATTCCTGGTTCAGTGATGGCAGCGTCTGGGACAACGCCAAGACCTCGGCTTTCGGGCCTGCGCCAGGCTTCTTGACGGGCGGGCCAAACAGGTTTTATTCCGGCCCGGTGCGTGGCATCAGCAACCAGCCGCCGCAGAAAGCCTACAAGGACTGGAACGACCACACCCAGGCGTCCTACGAAATCTCCGAGCCCGCCATCTACTACCAGGCGGCCTACATCGCCCTGCTTGCCCGCTCCATGGCCAGCGCCACGGCCACGGGTGCGACGCCGCAGGTGGGGATGTATGCCGACAGCCTGGCTGCCGGCTGGCAGGACTGGTCCTGGAATGCGCAGCGCAACTTCGCCAATACCAGCCCCGTGCGCTCGGGCGCCCGCTCCATCCGGGCGGACATCGGCCCCTGGGGCGGCTTGTCTCTATGGCGCAGCGCGGGCCCGCTGGCCTTGACCGATGCTTCGGTCATCCGCTTCTGGGTCTACAACGATGCAGCCACTTCCACGGTGCTGCGCGTGCTGGCGCACCCCGATGATGGCCCGGAGCCGACCTTGAACGCCCAGTTCAGCGTGCCTTCAAGGGTGTGGACTGAAGTGGCGCTGCCGCGGGGCCAGGTCGGCAGCCCGGCGGTGCTGCGGCGGCTGAGCATCCAGAAGTTCGATCCCTCGCCCAGCACGCGGCTGTTCTTCGACGACCTGCGTCTGGAGAACTGATCGGCGCTCAGATCAGCGGCAGCAAGAACGCGAAAAATCCGCCGATCGCCAGCACGCCCCACGACACCGCCTGCAATCGGGCTGACCACCTGCGCGTGCGCACGCAGGCCATGCGCCGGGCCGGGTCGATGGGGCAAGGCGCGTTGCGGTTGCGCCATTGCAGCCAGGTGCTCACCGAGAGCGTCGCCATGGCGGCGAGGAAGACGGCGTCTCTGTGTTGTCTGATCCACACCAGCTGCGGGATGGCGAAGACGAGTGACGACAGCTCAGCCCCGGCGCCCAGCGTGACGAGCAAGGCGGGCAGCGCGCAGCACACCAGCGTGGAACTGCTGGCCAGCAGCGAGAGCCAGGCACCTGTCCAGCCACCAGAGCTGACCGGCGCAGCCTGCGACATCAGCGCTTCTTCTGGTAGCTGTCGCGAACGGCCGCCACGCTCTGGCTGACCATCGCCACCGGGGTCACATCAAAGCCCGCTTCGCGGATCTCGTGACGCACGCCATCCATGTTGAGGTTCTGGCAGGCCTTCCGATGGGCACGACCTTCTGCGAAAGGTCGATGGACAGCGGCCCGGTCTCGGGCATGGAGGTCAGGCGCTTTTCGATGTTCTGCGCACAGAACGAACAGACCATGCGATGGACCGAGACCTTGGGGGAGCGGCAAGACAATCCGAATGGGCACCGCTGCCACGATCTCACTGCCGCAGACGTCCCGTCCTGGCGGGCCTCGGTCTGGTCGCTGGGCTTTGGGGGGCGCTTGAAATTGCTATGCCCCGCTGCCCTCCAAGGGCTGAAACCGGGCCCCGGCAGCGCGGCACCGGGCAGCGCCGTCAGCCTTGGTCGCGCGGGCGCTGGCGTGCGCGGGCACGGCGCCGCGCCATCAGCCACCACGAGTGCAGCCCGGTCAGCAGCATCAGCGGCCAGAGCACCGTGCACAGCAGCACCCACAGGGCGCGCTGGCGCCGCTCTTCACGGACATCCTCCTCCGCCTGCGCGGTGACACCCTCGCTGAAGAGGTGGCGCCTCGTCGCGGTGAGCACGCCAAAACAGGCGCCCAGCAACAGGAACAACAGAATCGGAGCCGTCATGACCATCTCCTGACGGCAGCGGCCGCCGGTGTGCGAGTCTTGCGCAAAGTACACCCGCTTTCAAGGGACCGCTGCCACGATCTCACGGGCGCTGACGTCCCGTCCTGGCGGACCTCGGTCTGGTCGCTGGGCTTTGGGGGGGCGTTTGAAATTGCTGTGGCGCCAGTTGCAGCAGCAGCATGAGATTCCCTCCAGCGAACGCAGCCTGGCAGCCGAGGCAGCCGGCAGGCCTTCGCCGCGCTGGGCGCAGTCAACACGCTGCCGGGGCTCATGCTTCCTGCTCCTTCGCCTCGGGCTCTATCCTCGCCCAGCGGCGCAGCTTTTCCACCTTACGCCGCGTTCAGATTTATGCGGCCGGCTCTGTCAGGTGGTGGCATGCGTGCGCTAACGGTCCGGGAGCGGGCCCGATGCATCGGCTGCACGACTTGCATCAACTTGCAACCATCACGGTGCCGTTGGTCGGGGTGAGAGGATTCGAACCTCCGGCCTCTACGTCCCGAACGTAGCGCTCTACCAGGCTAAGCTACACCCCGATGCTGGTCGGGCAAATGCGCCACGAACCAGACGATGCGACGACGGCTCAGAACGAGCGCCGGATCGATCGATCACACAATTCTAGCAGGGCCTCGCGGGCGGCCCCCTGGGGCAGGGACTGCACGCTGCGACGCGCCTTGTCCGCCTCGACCTCGGCGGCCTGACGCGTGGCATCCAGTGCGCCGGTGCGGCGCACGATCTGCAGGATGTCGGACAGGCGTTCGATCTCTCCCCGCTCGATCGCATGGCGCAGCAAGGCGCGCTCGGCCTCCGTGCCGCGTGCCATGGCCACGAGCAAGGGCAGTGTGGGCTTGCCCTCGCGCAGATCGTCGCCCACGTTCTTGCCCAGCTGCTCGGCGTTGCCGTCGTAGTCCAGCAGATCGTCCACCAGCTGGAAGCCTGTCCCCAACGAGCGACCGTAGTCGGCGCAAGCTTCCTCCAGGGACGATTCCGCGCCCCCGAGGATGGCGCCCAGCCGCGCACTGGCCTCGAAGAGCTTGGCCGTCTTGAAGCGGATCACCCGAAGGTACTCGTCCACCGCCAGGTCAGGATCGTGCATGTTCATCAACTGCAGGACCTCGCCTTCGGCGATGGTGTTGGTTGCGTCGGCCAGCACCGAGAGCACGCGCAGATCCTGCGCCGAGACCATCATCTGGAAGGCGCGCGAATAGAGAAAGTCGCCCACCAGCACGCTGGCGGCGTTGCCGAAGATGGCATTGGCCGTCGAGCGCCCGCGCCGCAGCGAGGACTCGTCGACCACGTCGTCGTGCAGCAAGGTGGCCGTGTGGATGAACTCCACAGCCGCCGCCAGCTCGTAGCGGGCCGGGCCTTCAAAGCCGAAGGCTTCCGAGAACAGCAGCAGCAGCCGCGGACGGATGCGCTTGCCGCCGGCGTTGACGATGTAGTGGGAGATCTGGTCGATCAGCGCCACGCGGGAAGCCAGGCGCTCACGGATGACCGCATCCACCCGATCCATCGCGGTGTCGATGAAACTGGAGTCGCGCAGGGTGGTGGGGGCCGAAGTCGACAAGATAAGAACCGGCAGTCGCTCAGATTATAGGAAGACCCTTCGATGCCCTGCTGACAAGCCCGTGGGCACCCGCCGGCGCCACGTTCTTGCGTGCTATACTCGAAAGCTTCGCTTTGCGTGCTGCGCCTGCCTTGCTTGGGCGCCAGCGCTGGGCTGCGGGCCGAATGCCTGCGCCGCTCATGGCGCGGGCGCCTTCGGTGCAGGGCGGCTTGCCGGTTTCAGCCGGCGTGCGCACGCAGAATTCTCTGAAAGGTCACACATGTACGCGGTCATAAAAACCGGTGGCAAGCAATACAAGGTTGCTGCCGGCGAGAAGATCAAGATAGAACAGATTGCTGCGGACGTGGGCCAGGAAGTGACGATCGAACAGGTTCTCGCCGTGGGCAACGGCGCGGATGTCAAGATCGGCACGCCCTGGGTCGCGGGTGCCAGCGTGAAGGCCACGGTCGTGGCGCATGGCAGGCACGACAAGGTGCGCATCTTCAAGATGCGGCGCCGCAAGCACTACCAGAAGCATGGCGGCCACCGCCAGGGCTACACCGAGATGTTCGTCGGCCAGATCCTGGACGGCGCGGGCGGCTCGGCGCAAGCGGCGCTCGCCGCCCCGGTCTCTCTGGCGCCCCAGAAGAAGGGCAAGGACGACATCGAGCTGATCGAGGGCATCGGCCCGAAGATCGCCAAGGTGCTGGCCGACAACGGCATCACCAGCTTCGCCAAGCTGGCTGAGACCGCGCCGGCCGACATCATGGCCATGCTCAAGGCCTCGGGCGGCCGCTTCGGGCTGGCCAATGCCGATTCGTGGCCAGAGCAGGCTGCGCTGCTGCGCGACGGCAAGATGGACGAGTTCAAGAAGCTGACCGACGCGCTGGTCGGCGGCGTTCAGAAGTAAGGAGCTGCTGACATGGCACAGAAAAAGGGCGGCGGCTCAACCCGCAACGGCCGTGATTCCCAGCCCAAGATGCTGGGCGTGAAGGTCTTCGGCGGGCAGGTCGTGTCCGCCGGTTCCATCATCGTGCGTCAGCGCGGCACCAAGTTTCACGCCGGCACCAATGTCGGCATGGGCCGTGACCACACGCTGTTTGCGCTGGTGGACGGCCAGGTGTCCTTCGCCGTGAAGGGCCCGCAGAACCATCAGACGGTGTCGGTCACCGCGGGCTGAACCCCGTCGATCGCACACCGAGAGCCCCGGCCCTGCCGGGGCTCGTCGTTTGTGAGGTCTTTCCATGAAGTTTGTCGACGAAGCCACCATCGATGTGGCCGCGGGCAATGGCGGCGCCGGCTGCATGAGCTTCCGGCGCGAGAAGTTCATCCCCTTTGGTGGCCCCGACGGCGGCAACGGTGGGCGCGGCGGCAGCATCTACGCCGTTGCCGATGTCAACCTCAACACGCTGATCGACTACCGCTACGCACGCCGCCACGAGGCGCGCAACGGCGAATCCGGCCGCGGAGCCGATCAGTTCGGCGCGGCCGGCGATGACATCGTGCTGCGCATGCCGGTCGGCACGATCGTCAGCGATGCTGAATCGGGCGAGCGCCTGTTCGAGCTGCTGGAGCCGGGCCAGAAAGTGCTGGTGGCCAAGGGTGGCGACGGCGGCTTCGGCAACCTGCACTACAAGACCAGCACCAACCGCGCACCGCGCCAGAAGACACCCGGCTGGCCGGGTGAATCGCGGCACCTGAAGCTGGAGCTGCGCGTGCTGGCCGATGTGGGCTTGCTGGGCATGCCCAACGCCGGCAAGTCCACCCTGATCGCCGCCATCTCCAATGCGCGGCCGAAGATTGCGGATTACCCCTTCACCACCTTGCACCCCAACCTGGGCGTGGTGCGTGTCGCGCTGGAGCAGAGCTTTGTGGTCGCGGACATTCCCGGCCTGATCGAAGGTGCTTCGGAGGGGGCTGGGCTCGGCCATCAGTTCCTGCGCCATCTGCAGCGCACCGAACTGCTCTGGCACGTGATCGATCTGGCGCCCTTCGACGAGTCGGTCGATGTGGTCGCCCAGGCGCGCGCCATCGTCAAGGAACTCAAGCTCTATGACCCAGCGCTGCACGCCAAGCCGCGCTGGCTGGTGCTCAACAAGATCGACATGATCGAGCCGCAGGAACGCGAGGCGCGGGTGCGCGAGGTCGTGCGCCGGCTGCGCTGGAAGGGGCCGGTGTTTGCCGTCTCGGCCCTCGCGCGCGAGGGCCTGACGCCCTTGCTGCGAGCGACCTACGAGCACGTGGCCGCCCGGCGCCGCCCGGCGGATCAGCCCGACGCGCGCTTTCAGGATGCGGAGATGCGCGATGCCTGACGTTCTGCTTGAGTCGCGCCGGATCGTCGTCAAGGTCGGATCCAGCCTCGTCACGAACGAAGGCCGGGGCATCGATGCCGACGCCATCGGCAACTGGTCGCGCCAGCTCGCGACCCTGGCGGCGGACGGACGTGAGGTACTGATGGTGTCCAGCGGCGCCATCGCCGAAGGCATGAAGCGCCTGGGCTGGACCGTGCGGCCCAAGGAACTGCACGAGCTGCAGGCCGCGGCCGCCGTGGGCCAGATGGGCCTGGCGCAGATGTACGAAACACAGCTGCGCCAGCACGGCATGGCCAGCGCGCAGGTGCTGCTGACGCATGCCGACCTGGCCGATCGCGAGCGCTACCTCAATGCGCGCTCGACGCTGCTGACCTTGCTGCAGCTGCGCGTGATCCCGGTGATCAACGAAAACGACACGGTCGTCAACGACGAGATCAAGGTCGGCGACAACGACACCCTGGGCGCCTTGGTGGCCAACCTGGTCGATGCCGATGCGCTGGTCATCCTGACCGATCAGCGGGGCTTGTATGCGGCGGATCCGCGCAAGGATCCCGCGGCACGCTTCATCGACGAAGCGCGCGCGGGCGATCCGGAACTCGAGCGCATGGCGGGCGGCGCGGGCTCCAGCATCGGCAAGGGCGGCATGATCACCAAGATCCTCGCTGCCAAGCGGGCGGCCGGCAGCGGCGCGAGCACGGTCATCGCCTGGGGCCGCGAGCCCGACGTGCTGCTGCGCCTGGCGCGCGGCGAGGCCATCGGCACCTTGCTCGTGGCGCAGACGGCCAAGCTGGCGGCCCGCAAGCAGTGGATGGCCGATCACCTGCAGTTGCGCGGTGCCGTGAATGTCGACGATGGCGCGGCGATCAAGCTGCGGGCTGAAGGCAAGAGCCTGCTGCCGATCGGCGTGGTGGAGGTCAGCGGCGACTTCGTGCGCGGCGATGTGATCGCCGTGCGCACAGCGGCCGGCGAGGAGATTGCGCGCGGCCTGGCCAACTACTCGGCGGCGGAGGCGCGGCTCATCGCGCGCAAGTCATCGACGCAGATCGAGGCGCTGCTGGGCTACGCCAACGAGCCGGAACTGATCCACCGCGACAACCTGGTCCTGGCCTGAAGCCCGCTGCAGCCGCAGCGGCTGCGGGCAGACCATCCCGGTTGCCCAGCGCCTACTCCGGAACGGAGGGCCCTTCGATGACGGCGCCCGGCGGCAGATCGTCTGTGCGGCGAACGATCCGCGGCGTGCCGCGCAGGAAACGGTTGTGGTGGTTCACGCGCGGCAGAAAGCGTGCGAGCTCGGTCAAGGCCAGCTCGTAGACGCCGCGCTTGAACTCGATCACCATCTCCAGCGGCACCCAGTATTCGTTCCATCGCCAGGCGTCGAATTCCGGGTGGTCCGTGGCGCGCAGGTTCATTTCGCTGTCGCGCGCCAGCAGCTTGAGCAGAAACCAGATCTGCTTCTGGCCCCGGTAGTGCCCGCGCGCCTCACGGCGGATGTAGTGATCGGGCACTTCATAGCGCAGCCAGTCGCGTGTGCGCGCAACGATCTGAACATGCTCCGGGAGAAGCCCAACTTCTTCGTGCAGTTCGCGAAACATCGCCTGCTCGGGAGTTTCCCCCTGCTTGATGCCGCCTTGGGGAAACTGCCAGGAATGTGTCTTCAGCCGCTTGCCCCAGAAAACCTGGTTGCGCGCGTTGAGCAGGATGATGCCGACGTTGGGCCTGAAGCCTTCCCTGTCGAGCATAATCAACCTCGAATTCTTGACTGAATTCATTATTGCACCGGCCGTGTGCACAGCGCGATGTGAGGCTTACCCGCATCCGAGACTGCCGCCCTTCGGGGGTGCGATGACCGGGGAGGTCAGCGTCCTGATGCGCCGGCATGGCGCGGGCCCGGTGTGCACCCAACCCCAGCGGCCTGCTCATGAAAGCCAGTTCTTTCTTCATCTCCACGCTCAAGGAAGCGCCTGCCGACGCGGAGGTGATCAGCCACCGCCTGATGCTGCGCGCCGGCATGATCAAGCGCCTGTCCGCGGGCATCTACAACTACATGCCCATGGGCCTGCGCGTGATCCGCAAGGTCGAGGCCATCATCCGCGAGGAGATGAACAAGGCCGGCGCGGTGGAACTGCTGATGCCCGTGGTCCAGCCCGCGGAGCTGTGGCAGGAGACCGGCCGCTTCGCCAAGATGGGGCCTGAGCTCATGCGCGTGAAGGATCGGCACGAACGGGATTTCGTGATCCAGCCCACCAGCGAAGAGGCCATCACCGACATCGCCCGGCAGGAGTTGCGCAGCTACAAGCAGCTGCCGAAAAACTTCTATCACATCCAGACCAAGTTTCGTGATGAGCGCCGGCCGCGCTTCGGCCTGATGCGCGGCCGCGAATTCACGATGAAGGACGCCTACTCCTTCGATCGCGACGAGGCGGGTGCTGCGCGCAGCTACGAGATGATGTCGAAGGCCTACTGCGCGATCTTCGACCGGCTCGGGCTGCGCTACCGCGCGGTGGCCGCCGACTCCGGTGCGATCGGCGGCGATCTCTCGCAGGAGTTCCAGGTGATCGCCGATACGGGCGAGGACGCCATCGTCTACTGCCCGACCTCGCGCTACGCCGCCAACATCGAGATGGCCGAGGCGCTGGCGCCGGCCGCGGGCCGTGCGGCGGCCGCGGTGCCCATGGTCAAGACGCCCACGCCGGGCAAGAGCACCTGCGAAGACGTGGCGGCCCTGCTGGGTGTCCCGCTGCAGTCGACCGTGAAGTCGCTGGTGCTGGCGACCGACGAACTCACCGAGCAAGGCGATGTCGCCCAGACCACCGTCTGGCTGCTGCTGGTGCGCGGCGACCATTCGCTCAACGAAATCAAGGCCGGCAAGCTGCCGGGCCTCAAGGGCGGCTTCCGCTTCGCGACGGTCGGCGAGATCGAGAGCCACTTCGGCTGCAAGCCGGGTTACCTCGGGCCGGTGGCGACATGCCAGCCGGTCAAGGTGATCGCCGACCGCACGGTGGCCGCGATGGCCGATTTCATCTGCGGCGCCAACGAGGCCGACTTTCACTTCACCGGCGTGAACTGGGGTCGGGACCTGCCCGAGCCGGATCTGGTGGCGGATCTGCGCAACGTCGTCGAAGGCGACCCCTCGCCTGACGGCCAGGGCGTGCTCGCCATCCAGCGCGGCATCGAAGTCGGCCATGTGTTCTATCTCGGGACCAAGTACAGCCGCGCGATGAACGCCAGTTTTCTGGATGAGCACGGCAAGCCGCAGCTGTTCGAGATGGGCTGCTACGGCATCGGCGTGACGCGGCTGCTGGGCGCCGCGATCGAGCAGACGCATGACGAGCGCGGCATCATCTGGCCACTGTCGATGGCGCCGTTCACGGTGGTCATCTGCCCGATCGGCTACGAGCGGCAGGAGGCCGTTCGCCAGGCGGCGGATGGGCTGCACGCCGAGTTGCTGGCGATGGGTGTCGATGTGATCCTGGATGACCGCGGCGAACGCCCGGGGGCCATGTTTGCCGACTGGGAGCTCATCGGCGTGCCGCAGCGCGTGGTCCTGTCGGAGCGCGGGCTCAAGGAAGGGCAAGTCGAGCTGCAGGGCCGCACCGAGCCGGCGGCGCAGCGCATCGCCTTGTCCGATGTGCGGCTGCGCCTGGCCGAGCGGCTAGGGCTGACGCCGGCGTGAAGAACGCGGGGCGCGAGCCCCTGCCGGACGCGCTGCGGGCGCTGGCGCTGATCGGTGTGCTGGCCGTCAATGCGGCCGGCTATGCCGCAGCGCCCTGGGGACCGCTGCTGGGCGTCATCGAGCCGGCCGGCAGCCCGGCGGCGTGGATCGTGCAGGGAGCCCAGGCCGCGCTGCTGCAGGGGAAGGCCTACCCGATGCTGGCGTTCCTGTTCGGCATGAGTCTGGTGCTGGCGCAGCAACGCGCCCGGGATGACGATCGCAGTGACCATCGCACGACGCGGCGTCGCCTGCGCGCGCTGCTGATCTTGGGCGTTCTGCATGGCGGCCTGCTCTATTTCGGCGACATCCTCACGATGTATGCGCTGTGCGCGCTGTGGCTGGTGATCCGCCACCTTGACGAGCCCTGGCACACGCTGCGGCCGCGTCTTCGGCGCGCAGCCGTGCTGGCCTTGATCACGGTGCTGGTGATGATCGTGCTGCCGTGGTGGATCGAAGTCCTGTCCCCTGGTGAGCCCGGAAGGCCGGAGCCCAGCTTTCGGATGATCTCGAGCTACGGCGGCTTCCTGGCAGAGAACCTCACGATCTACATCGTGCAGAACACCGTGGGTCTGCTGTTTGCCTTGCCGGTGATCCGCCTGTGCATGCTCGCCGGCGTGGCGGCGGCCCGCCTGAGACTCCTGACCCACCCTCGCTGGCAGGCGGCGCGTCGCAGCCTCGCGGTCCGCTGGATGGGGCCGTTGCTGTTGCTCAACGTCGGCTACGCCGCATGGGTCGTCCTGGGCCACGGCAGCGGCTCGTCGCGCAGCTACTGGATCGATGGTCTGGCGCCGCTGTGCGGGATTCCGCTCTCAGCCTGCTACATCGCCTGGCTCTCGCAGCGCTGGGTGGCGGGCCATCGCCGCTGGGCCGGCTGGCTGGCGCCGCTCGGCCAGCGCAGCCTCAGCCTGTATGTGTTCCACAGCCTGTGGTGTCTGGTGCTGTTTAGCGGGCTGGGCCTGACCCTGGCGCCCGGCACGGTGGGCTTGCTCCTGATCTCGATGGCGCTGTGGCTGGCGGCGTTGCTGGCCGCCCGCGCGAGCACCGGCCGCTGGCTGCTGGAAGCGTGGCTGGCCCGCAGGAGCCGACCCTGATGCTGAGCCGGCGGCATGCGCTGATCGCGGCGGGCTGCGGCGGCCTCCTGCTGCCGGGCGTGGCAGGCGCCGGCGCGCAGATCGAGGAACCGCTGGCGGACTCCGTGCGCACGGCACTCTCGGCCGCCATCGCCAACCGCGCGCCGCCGCGGCCCAGCTTCGAGCGCGTGGAGGATCGGCTGGCGTATCTGCGCTGGCTTGGCGCGCTCAGCGAGCGCCTGAAGCGCAGAAAGGCCGAACACCAGTCCCGTGTGGAGTTCCTGGAGGCCGTCTGGTACGAGAGCCGCCGCGCCGGCCTGGAGACCGATCTGGTGCTCGGCCTGATCCAGGTGGAAAGTGGCTTTCGCAAATACGCCATCAGCGTGGCCGGCGCGCGCGGCTACATGCAGGTGATGCCCTTCTGGGCGCGGCTGATCGGGGACGGGGACCCCAGCCGCCTCTTCCACATGCAGACCAATCTGCGCTTCGGCTGCACGATCCTGCGGCACTACCTGGATCGCGAACGCGGTGACCTGTTCTTTGCGCTGGGCCGCTACAACGGCAGCCGCGGCAAGGCCGAATACCCGAATCTGGTCTTCGGCGCACGCCGCCAGTGGGCCTTCACGCCCACGGGCTGAATTCAATCGTCAGCGGTCGGCGCGGGACAGCACAGGCTTGCAGCCGCCCGGATCACCCGAAAAATCAAAGCCCGCGCCATTCGCGGGGCCGCGCACCACTGGCGCCCAGCAGGCTCAGCACGCGCTCCACGCTCTCGTCGACCATGGCCTCAATGCTTTCGGGGCGGTGATAGAACGCCGGCAGCGGCGGAAAGATGATCGCGCCCATCTCGGTGGCCGCAGTCATGTTGCGCAGGTGCGCCAGGTTGAACGGCGTCTCGCGAACCATCAGCAGCAGCCGGCGACGCTCCTTCAGGATCACATCGGCGGCGCGCGTGAGCAGGTTGTCCGACAGGCCGTGCGCGATCGCGGCCAGCGACTTCATCGAACACGGCGCAACCACCATGGCCGATGCCTCGAAGCTGCCGCTGGCAATGCAGGCGCCGACGTCCGCCGGCGAGTAGGCACAGTCAGCCAGCGCCTCCAGCGCCTTGCGGTCCATGCCGAGCTCGTGGTGGACGTTGAGCACGCCGGCCGGGGTGACGACCAGGTGGGTCTGAAGTTCCAGCTCGCGTGCGCGCTGCAGCAGGCGCACGCCGTACACGGCGCCGGTCGCGCCGGTGATGCCGACGATCAGACGCGCGCTCAAGCCCGCCGATGCCTGGAAGCCGTCAGGCGCGGGCTGCAAGCAGCTGTTGCAACTCGCCGCTCTGGTACATCTCCATCATGATGTCCGAGCCGCCGACGAACTCGCCATTCACGTACAGCTGCGGGATCGTGGGCCAGTTGGCGTAGTCCTTGATGCCCTGGCGGATGTCTTCGTCCTCGAGGACGTTCACCGTCACCACGCCGTCAGCGCCCGCGGCCTTCAGGACCTGGATGGCGCGGCCGGAAAACCCGCACATCGGAAACTGCGCGGTGCCCTTCATGAACAACACCACCGTGTTGTTCTTGACCAGTTGATCGATTCGCTCGTGCGCTGCGCTCATGCCTTTGACTCCGTGACGACTCACACCAGCGCAGAGCATACGCGCAACGATTCAAGGGCTGCCGGCGCGGGCCCTTTTCCGCGCGGGGCCTCAGAAGCGGTAGTGCATGCCCATCTGCAGCACCGGGCGCAGGCGCAGGTTGCGCACCATGCCGTCGAGACGATTCGGGCCCAGCAGCGCGCGGCCCAGTTCAAAGCTGGCATCGGCGCCATCGGCGACCCAGCCCAGATCCGCCGACAGACCCCAGGCGCCGCGGTCGCCGCGGTGCGTATAGCCGATGCCGAGATAGGGCAGCGCCTGCGGCAGTTCCTGGGGGCGATCCAGGAACGCAGGCCCAGAGCCCCAGGTAGAAGGCCGAACGGATGTGGACAGGCCGGTGCCGCCCGGGATCGCAGAGGCGGCGCCCAGCGATGCCGAGCCCGCACCCAGGATCAGGCCGCTGCTGGCGCGCAACCCGGAGTGGCGCTCGATCGCCGATGCGGCCGGCGAGGCGAAGAGAAAGACGTCGCCCAGCAGGGAGCCGACGGCCAGCCGCGGATGCGCCACATCCAGACCCACGGTCACGCGCGCCGACCAGCCCTTCTGGGCGCCGTCAGTCAATTGCAGGCCCTCTGAGGCACACCAGGCGGGTACCGCGGCGGCCAGCCCAAGGCAAGAGACCAACAAGCGTAGCGATGCAGTCATGGTGGGTGTCCTTGATGAGCCGTTTGTCTGTACCTTGGGTCTCATCTTGGGCCCGAAGGCCTGCATCCAGTGGTGACGAAGTGAAGCGAAAGGCTGCGTACAACGCTCTGGTCAGCCAAAGCGTGCGCTGCAGCACGGCTTCAGCCGGGCGCTGAGATGTCCATGCAGGCGCCCGTGCAGCGCAGGTGCCCCGCCAGATCCTGCCGATGCGCCACGGCCTTGAAGCCCGCTTCCCGCAAGAGCCGCGACACGGCCTCGGCCTGCAGTGCACCGTGTTCCAGCAGCAGCCAGCCGCCCGGCGACAGGCGCCGCGCCGCGCCGCGGGCCAGGCGGGCCAGGTCCTCCAGGCCGCTGGGGCCGGCCACCAGGGCCTGTCGAGGCTCGGCCCCCAGGGCGGGCAGGTGCGGGTCGTCCTCGGCCAGATAGGGCGGGTTGGAGACGATCAGCTCGAAGCGCTCCAGGTCCACCGGTTCAAACCAGTCGCCGTGCAGCACGCGCAGCGGCAGCTCTAGGCGTCGCGCATTGGCCTGCGCCACGGCCCAGGCTGCCGCATCGCGTTCGACGGCCGTGACCTCGGCTGCGGCGTGATGGGCGGCCAGCGCCAGCGCGATGGCACCGCTGCCGGTGCCCAGATCCAGCACCCTCGGCCGCGCGTGCGCGGCCAGCGGCCCGCGCAGGCAGTCCAGGGCCCAGTCCACCAGGGTCTCGGAATCCGGGCGCGGGTCCAGCACGGCGGGGGTGATCTGCAGCATCAGGCCGTAGAACTCACGCCGGCCGGTCAGATAGGCCAGAGGCTGGCCCTGCAGGCGGGCCGCTGCCAAGCGATCCAGCGCCTGTTGCTGATCCCCCAGCAGCGCTTCATCGCCATGGGCAAGCAGCCAGGCACGCGGACGCTGCAGCACCTGCGCCAGCAGCAGCTGCGCGTCCAGCCGCGCCAGGCCTGCCTGGCGCGCGCCGCGCAGCCATTGATCCAGCGTCAGCGGCTGCGGCACAGCGGTCGGCGGCCTCAGCCGCCGCTTTCCAGCGCCGCCAGCTGTTCGCTGGCGCGCGCGGCGGCCAATGCCTGCATCACGTCGCCCAGATCGCCGTCCAGGATCGCGCCCAGCTTGTACAGCGTGAGGTTGATGCGGTGATCGGTGAGCCGGCCCTGCGGAAAGTTGTACGTGCGGATGCGGTCGCTGCGGTCGCCGCTGCCGATCAGGCCCTTGCGCGTGGCCGCTTCGCGGGCCGCCCGCTCGCTGCGCTCCTTGTCGCGCAGGCGGGCGGCGAGCACGGCCATGGCCTTGGCCTTGTTGCGGTGCTGGGAGCGGTCGTCCTGGCACTCGGCCACCAGCCCGGTGGGCAGGTGGGTGATGCGGATGGCGCTGTCGGTCTTGTTGACGTGCTGCCCGCCGGCGCCGCTGGCGCGGAAGGTGTCGATGCGCAGATCGGCCGGGTTCAGCGTCACTTCGGCGGCCTCGTCGGCTTCGGGCATCACGGCTACGGTGCAGGCGCTGGTGTGGATGCGGCCCTGGCTTTCGGTGACCGGCACGCGCTGCACGCGGTGGCCGCCCGATTCGAAGCGCAGGCGGCCATAGACCTGATCACCCTCGAAACGGATGACGATTTCCTTGTAGCCGCCAAGCTCGGCCGCGCTCTCGCTCATGACCTCGCTGCGCCAGCCGCAGCGCTCGCCGAAGCGAAGGTACATGCGCGCCAGATCGCCCGCAAAGAGCGCCGACTCATCGCCGCCGGTGCCGGCGCGGATTTCGAGGAAGGCGGCCCGTTCGTCATCGGGATCGCGCGGCAGCAGGGCGGTCTGCAGCGCATCCAGCAGGGCCTGGCTGTCGGCCTGGGCGCCGATGATCTCCTCGCGCGCCATGTCCGCCATCTCGGGGTCGGCCTGCATCTCCAGGGCTGTGGCCAGATCGTCCTGGCGCTGCTTCCAGCGACGGAAGAGCTGCACCACGCGCTCCGCCTCGGTCTGCTCGCGCGAGAGCTCCCGCCAACGTTTCATGTCAGCGGCGACCTGCGGATCGGCCAAGGCCGCATCCAGCTCGGCCAGGCGCATCTCCAGGCGTTCGAGTTGTTGGCGCAGGAAGTCTTTCATGGGCAGAGGCCGGGTCCGCAGGCGCTGGCGGCGCGCCCGAAGGCACCACCGCAGGCTGCGGGCCGGGCGCTAGCGGGATTCGCCGCCGGGGCGCAGCGATCCGCGCAGGAAGAGGCGCGACACCGTGCCGGCCAGCGCTTCGCGCGATCCGGCGTCGGCGGCGTGCAGCTCGGCCATCGTGCCGTGCAGCATCTTCTGCGTGAGCCCGCGGGAGAGCGCTTCCAGCACGGCCTCGATGTCCTCGCCCTTGGCCAGCAGCTTGCGGGCCCGGGCCAGCTCGGCAGCGCGCCAGTCATCCGCCTGCCGGTTCAGCGCCTGGATCAGGGGCACAGCCGAACGCTGGTCCAGCCAGTGCGCGAAGCTCTGGACGCCGGCATCGACGATGGCCTCGGCGCGCTCCACGGCGGCCTGGCGACGCTCGCCGCCGGACTGCACCACGGTCGCCAGGTCATCTACGGTGTAGAGGTAGACATCGTCGAGCTGCGCCACCTCGGCCTCGATGTCGCGCGGCACGGCCAGATCGACCATGAACATCGGGCGCCGCCGGCGTGCCTTGAGCGCACGCTCCACGGCGCCCAGGCCGATGATGGGCAGCGTGCTGGCGGTGCAGGACACCACCGCGTCGAACTCGTGCAGGCGGTTGGGCAGCTCGGCCAGGCGCAGCGTCTGTGCACCAAAGCGCGCGGCCAGCGCCTCGCCACGCTCGAGCGTGCGGTTGGCAATGGCCATGGCGCGCGGCTCGCGGGCCGCGAAGTGCGTGGCCACGAGCTCGATCATCTCGCCGGCGCCGACGAAGAGCAGCCGGATCTCGCGCAGGTCTTCGAAGAGCTGCGCGGCCAGGCGCACCGCGGCTGCGGCCATGCTGACGGAATGCGCGCCGATCTCGGTTTCGGTGCGCACTTCCTTGGCCACGGAGAAGGAACGCTGGAAGAGCTGGTGCAGCGTCGTGCCCAGCGTGCCCGCGGCATCCGCCTCGCGCACGGCCTGCTTCATCTGGCCCAGGATCTGCGGCTCGCCGAGCACCATGGAATCCAGACCGCTGGCCACACGGAAGGCGTGACGCGCGGCCGCCTTGTCCTCCATCACGTAGGCATGGGCTCGCAGGTCCTCGCCTCCGATCCCGGCGTGGCTGGCCAGCCACTCCAGCGTGGGCGGCACCAGATCGACCAGCGGCGCATGGTCGGCGGCCACGTAGAGCTCGGTGCGGTTGCAGGTGGACACCAGTGCCGCTTCGGGCGCCGCACGGGGGAGTGATTCTCGAAAGCCGCGCAGCGCCGGGCCGACACTGTCCGGCGCAAAGGCCAGCCGCCCGCGCAGATCCAGCGGCGCGGTGGTGTGATTCAGGCCCAGCGTGAAGACGCTCATGCCCGGAATTGTAGGATTCATGACTGGCCGATGACCAGCCCGCTGTTGACGACCGTCAAGCGAGCGCGCCAGCGCCGTGGGCGTCAGCGGCCCGAATCATCGGTGAACATGCGCGGCCTGTCTGCGCGGGAGCTGAGCCTGTCGTGAGTCCGCTGGATGCCTGGTGGCACATCGCCAACCTGTTCTTGCCGGCCCTGGGCGTGGGGCTGATCGCGCCTGCGCTGGCCAAGCTGCTGTGGCGCAAGGCGCTGCGCGGCACGAGCTTCGGATCGCTGGCCGGCGCCTGCATGGCGTTGGGCTGCCTGTGCATGCTGGGCGGTCTGCTGGCCTTCGGCCGCGATGGCCGCATGGCGACCTACGGCCTGCTGGTGCTGGCCAATGCCGCGATGCTGGGCTGGGCCTGCTTCGGCCGCCGCGCGCGCGGGTCCTGAGCCGCCGAGCCGGCCGCCGCGCGTCCGAGCGGATCAGCCGGCGGCCACGGCGCCCGGGTTGACCGTTTCGCGCAGCAGCGCCTCGCCGCGCAGGGAATGCGGCAGCGCCTGCGTGATGCGCACGTCGATCATCTGCCCGGCCAGGCGGGCGGGCCCGGCGAAGTTGACGATGCGGTTGCACTCCGTGCGCCCCATCAGTTCGCTGGCGTCCTTGCGCGAAGGGCCTTCCACCAGGATGCGCTGCACGGTGCCCACGCGCGTGGCGGAGATGCGCGCGACGTTGGCTTCCAGCGCGGCCTGCAGCTGCTGCAGGCGCTGCAGCTTCTCGGCGGCCGGTGTGGCGTCAGGCAGATTGGCGGCCGGCGTGCCGGGGCGCGGGCTGAAGATGAAGCTGAAGCTGGCGTCGAAGCCGACGTCCTCGATCAGCGCCATCGTGCGCGCGTGATCCTCGGCGGTCTCCCCCGGAAAGCCGACGATGAAGTCACTGGACAGGCTGATGTCGGGCCGCACGCGCCGCAGCGCGCGGATCGTGCTCTTGTACTGCAGCGCTGTGTAGCCGCGCTTCATCGCCGAGAGGATGCGGTCGGCGCCATGCTGCACCGGCAGGTGCAGGTGGTTGACCAGCTGCGGGATGCGTGCGTAGGCCTCGATCAGGCGGGCGCTGAATTCGTTCGGATGGCTGGTGGTGTAGCGGATACGCTCCACACCCGGGATGCCAGCCACCAGCTCCAGCAGCAGGGCAAAGTCCGCGATGTCGGCCGTGTCGCCCATCGCGCCGCGGTAGGCGTTGACGTTCTGGCCGAGCAGCGTCACTTCCTTCACGCCCTGTGACACCAGACCGTCCACCTCCGCCAACACGTCGTCGAGCGGACGGCTGACCTCCTCTCCGCGGGTGTAGGGCACGACGCAGTAGGAGCAGTACTTGGAGCAGCCTTCCATGATGGAAACGAAGGCGCTCGCGCCTTCCACCCTCGCGGGTGGCAGGTGATCGAATTTCTCGATCTCCGGAAAGCTGATGTCCACCTGCGGTCGACGCTCGCGCCGCCGGGCCTCGATCAGCTGCGGCAGGCGGTGCAGGGTCTGCGGCCCGAAGACGATGTCCACATAGGGTGCGCGCGCGACGATGGACTCACCCTCCTGGCTGGCCACGCAGCCGCCCACGCCGATGAGCACGCCCTTCTTCTTCAGGTGCTTGACGCGTCCCAGATCGCTGAAGACCTTCTCCTGCGCCTTCTCGCGCACCGAGCAGGTGTTGAAGAGGATGAGATCGGCTTCCTCGACCTGACGCGTCGGCTCATAGCCTTCGGCGGCGCGCAGCACATCGGCCATCTTGTCCGAGTCGTACTCGTTCATCTGGCAGCCGAAGGTGCGGATGAAGACCTTCTTGGCGGGGGTTGTCGGCTCGCTCATCTCAAGGCCTCTTCCAGGTCTGACCCACGGGGTCGAAGGCCCAGGTCTGCGCTTCACGTTCCGTGCTCGGCCAGGGCCGGTTGGCGCGCTCCACAGGCTGCAGCACCCACACATCCAGCAGCAGGCCGCTGCTGGCTTCACGCGTGTAGTGCACGACGAGACGTTGCCCGGTGATGGCGCCCGACATCAGCAGCAGGTTGTTCTCGCCACGGATGCGCGCACCCGGCGCCAGCCGATCGGCCTTGCCATTGATCAGCACATCCGGGGCGCCCGTGACCAGCATCTCGCCGCGCAGCGCGTTGGGCGGAAAGACGCGATGGCCGGGTTGGCGCTGGGCCATCACCGCAGGCGCGGCCACGGCCAGTGCGCTGGCCAGCAGCAGACGCCGACGAGCCTGGCGCGAAAGCAGGGAGAGGGTCGAAGCCGCTGATGCCTTTGAAGGCGATGAAGCCGCTGAAGCCGGCGTTGGCGCCTCGGGCTGCACAGGGGCCAAAGCTGCCGAACCTTCGGCAGGCCCGGAGCATCCGGGAACACAGCGGGTCATGGTGTGGATCCAGGGGCTGTGAACAAAAAAGCCCGAACACAGGCGGATCGGGCCGGGAGAATTCTGGTGGCGCTTCAGGGACTCGAACCCCGGACCTGCGGATTATGATTCCGTCGCTCTAACCGACTGAGCTAAAGCGCCTTTGAGCCCGCAATTATAGCGAGCGTGAGCGGGGTGGCGGCCCGGTCCCCAGCCGACCCGCATGTTCAGCTTCTTCCGCAAGAAAACACCGCCACCTGCTTCCGCACCGGCGCCTTCGCCCGAGCCTGCCCCGTTGCCCGCCACTTTGCCTGCGCCGGCAGCGGAACAGGCCGCGGCGCCGCGGGAGGCCCAGTCTGCGCCGGCCGTGGCCTTGCCCGCCGTCTCGATGCCGGCGCCCGCCCCGGAGGCCCGCAGCGGCTGGATGGAGCGCCTGCGCCAGGGCCTGCGCAAGACGGGCTCCAGCATCGCGCAGGTGTTCACGGGAACGCAGGTCGACGAGGCGCTCTACGACGAGCTGGAATCGGCCCTGCTGATGGCCGACACCGGCGTGCCCGCGACGCAGTTCCTGCTGGACGATCTGAAGCGCCGCGTCAAGGCGACCAAGGCCACCGAGCCCCTGGCCGTCAAGGCCCTGCTGGTCGATGCCATCGCCGAGCTGCTGACGCCCTTGCAGCGCGCGCTGGAGGTGGGGCACAGCGTGCCCACGGTGATCATGGTGGTCGGTGTCAACGGGGCCGGCAAGACCACCAGCATCGGCAAGCTCACGCACCACCTGGCCGGTGCCGGCGAGCGCGTGCTGCTGGCCGCGGCCGACACCTTTCGCGCCGCTGCGCGGGAGCAGCTCGCCGTATGGGGCGATCGCAACCGCGTGGACATCGTGAGCCAGCAAGGTGGCGACCCGGCCGCGGTGAGCTTCGATGCGGTATCGGCCGGCAAGGCACGTGGCTGCGGCGTGGTCATCGCGGACACCGCGGGCCGGCTGCCGACGCAGACGCACCTGATGGAAGAGCTGCGCAAGATCCGCCGCACGATCGGCAAGGCGCAGGAAGGTGCACCGCACGAGGTGCTGCTGGTGGTGGACGGCAACACAGGGCAGAACGCCCTCGCGCAGGTCAAGGCCTTCGATGCCGCGGTCCAGCTGACGGGTCTGGTGGTGACCAAGCTGGATGGCACGGCCAAGGGCGGCGTGCTGGCGGCGATCGCGCGCTGGTGCGCTTCGGAGCAGCGGCCGATCGCCGTCTACTTCATCGGCGTGGGCGAGAAGCTGGAAGACCTGCAGACCTTCGATGCGCGCGAATTCGCGCGTGCGCTGCTGCAGTGAAACGCCAGCCCGTCCGCTGGCCCTGAGGCGGCCAGCGGATCAGCGCATGGGCGCCGGGCGGGTCTGCAGCAGGCCGAAATCCGAGGGCAGGGCTTCTTCCTTGGCGCGGCGCGCCACGCGGGCGTCGCCTTCGGCCAGCAGGTCGACCAGATCGCGGGGCTGCAGCGTGGGCGGCGAGACTGCCTGCTGCACCTGCACGCTGGACGTCCCCATGGGCACGCCAGCCGAAGACAGCTGGGCCCGCGCGGCGCCCACCGAAGGCATCTGGTCCTCGTGCCAGATCAGCACCTGCACGCCCGCCGCGCGCAGCACGCGCAGCAGCCGGTCGTGGCGGCGCTGGCTGCGCTCGCTGGCCTGACGCGCCCGCACGTCCACCACCGCCAGCACGCGGCTGCGGCCGTCGCAGATCACCAGGTCGGCGTTCATGTGGCCCACCCGGGCCAGCCAGCGGCTGTAGGAATTGCGCGTGTGCACGCGCAGGAATCGCGACAGCGGCACCTGCGACAGCAGCAGCGCCTCCGGCGCGGCGCGGCGCGCCAGCTCCAGGGCGGCCAGCTCGGGCACATTGAGCACACGCACCAGCTCGGGCTGCCAGCCGGCGACCGTGTCCAGCGCTTCGCGCCGACGGCCCGGCCGCCAGCGGTGCAGCCAGCTCCTGGCGCTTCGGCCGCTGCGACCGCGGCGGCGCAGAAGCCGCCACACCGTGAAGAGCAAGCCCAGCGTGAACAGGGCGGCAGCAGCGGCAAGCACGGGCGAGGCGTTCACGGGATGTCGTTCGGGGCGGGTAGCGTCGCCGCAGCATCCCGCGCCAGGCCCCTGGCATCAACCGCGATGCGGCGACAGCGGTAACGGGCTGTGAGCCTGCGCGCACAAATCCGCCCCGGGCGTGAAAGCCGTCACACCAGCGCTGTGCGGACAGACGGTCTGCTCCGGTGCACCCGGCATCTGGTAGCCGTCAGTTCACGTGGACACCCGGCACCCGGGCCAGCCTGATGGCTGGCGCGCGCGTCTCGGCGCGTCAGCTCATCAGCGCGTCAGCGCGGCATGCCCGGCAGGCCGCCCATGCGCTTCATCATCTTCATCAGGCCGCCGCCCTTCATCTTCTTCATCATGCCCTGCATCTGGTCGAACTGGTTCAGCAGCCGGTTGACCTCCTGCACCTGCACGCCCGCGCCGGCGGCGATGCGGCGCTTGCGGCTGGCCTTGATGAGTTCGGGCTTGCGGCG
The DNA here is from genome assembly GCA_016790225.1 of Rubrivivax sp. The sequence goes on along the minus strand of JAEUOZ010000013.1, from coordinate 67,863 downwards.
CTCCAGGGCCGTCATGCTGTTGATGATGCCTTCCATGCGGCGCACGTCGCGCTCGGCGCGGTCCATGTCGGCGCCCTGGGCCTTGGCCGTGAGCTGCGAGGGCAGCTTGTCCATCAGGCTGGACAGGCCGCCCATCTTCTTCATCTGCGTGATCTGGGCCTTGAAGTCTTCCAGATCGAAGCCGCCGGTCTTGACCTTCTCGGCCATCTTCCGGGCGGCATCCAGGTCGACGCCCTTCTGCACTTCCTCGACCAGGGCCACGATGTCGCCCATGCCCAGCACGCGGCCGGCATGGCGCTCGGCGTCGAAGGCTTCCAGGCCATCGATCTTCTCGGACACGCCGGCAAACTTGATCGGCACGCCGGTGATCTGTCGCACCGACAGTGCCGCCCCGCCGCGTGAATCGCCATCCAGCTTCGTGAGCACCACGCCGGTCAGCGGCAGCGCCTCCTTGAAGGCCCGTGCGGTGTTGACGGCATCCTGGCCCTGCATGGCGTCGACGACAAAAAGCGTCTCCACCGGGTTCAGCGCGGCATGCAGTTCGCGGATCTCGGCCATCAGCGCTTCGTCGATGGCCAGCCGGCCCGCGGTATCCACCAGCAGCACATCGAAGAAGTGCCGCCGCGCATGATCCAGCGCAGCGAGCGCGATCTCGCGCGGTTTCTGCTCGGCCGTGGAGGCAAACCACTCGGCACCCGCCTGCCGTGTGACGGTCTTCAGCTGTTCGATGGCGGCCGGGCGGTAGACGTCGGCCGAGACCGTGAGCACCTTCTTCTTGCGCCGTTCGATGAGGTGCTTGGCCAGCTTGGCCGTGGTGGTGGTCTTGCCCGCGCCCTGCAGACCGGCCATCAGGATCACCGCAGGCGGCTGCGTGGCCAGATCGATGTCGCTGACGCCCGCGCCCATGGTGGCCGCGAGTTCCTTGTGCACGACGCCCACCAGCGCCTGGCCGGGGTTGAGCGAACCTGCCACCTCCTGGCCGAGCGCCTTCTCCTTCACCCGGTTGACGAACTCGCGCACCACGGGGAGCGCGACGTCCGCTTCGAGCAGCGCCATGCGCACTTCGCGCAGCATGTCCTGCACGTTGCTCTCGGTGATGCGGGCCTGGCCGCGCATGGCCTTGACCAGGCGCGACAGTCGGTCGGTGAGGGTGGAGGCCATCGTGCGCTGCCGGCGGGGGCACACGGCCGCAAGGGTTTGCCGCGCCGATGCCCCGGAAGGCCACGAAAGTAAACTGGGGGCCATGAGTTTATCGCCCGGGTTCAGCGGCACCGCCGTGCCGGCCGCTTTGTCGGCCGGGGTCGCCGTCTGGGCCTGGGTGGCCCTGATCGGTTATGCGGTGGCAGCCGCAGCCCCGTCGGCCCTGCTGCACATCGGAGGCCCGGCGCTGCTGGCGGGGTTGGGTGCGCATGTGCTGATGCTCGCCTTCGACATCGGCCATGTGGGCTTGAGCGGCACGGCAGCTCGCCTGGGCTTCGGGCCGGTGCTCTCGCTGACCGTGTGCGCCGTGGTGGCCGTGCATGCGATCGAAAGCCGCCTCGTGCCGGTGCCCAAGGTGCGGCGTGCGCTGGCGCTGGCGGGCCTGGCGGCGGTGGCCTTGGCGATGCTCTTTCCTGGCGATCTGCGCCTGCTGGGATCGCCTTGGGCACCCCTGCACTGGCTGCTGGGTGTCGCGGCCTACGGCCTCTTCGGTGCGGCCGTGCTGCACGCACTGCTGCTGGATGAATCCGAACGCCGGCTGCGCAGCCGGCGCGGCGCTGCGCTGTCTGCCTCTTCGCCGGGCATGCCGCTGCTGCAGCTCGAACGCATCACCTACCGCTTCGTGCAGGCGGGCTTCGTGGTGCTGACCGCCGCGATCGTGCTGGGCATGGCCACTTCGGCGAGCTGGCGGCTCGATCACAAGACGGTGCTCTCGCTGGGCTCCTGGGCCTTGTTTGCCGCGCTGCTGGCCGGGCGTCACTGGCGCGGCTGGCGGGGCCGCCAGGCCACCCGCTGGCTGTATGCCGGCGCGCTGGTGCTGCTGCTCGCCTACGCGGGCACGCGGTTCGTGTCTGAAGTGCTGCTCGGACGCTGAAGGCGCCGCGCAGCCAGAGGGTGCCAACGATGGGACGACTGCTGATCCTGGTCTTGATCGTCGGGCTGGGGGCCTGGTGGATCTACGCGCGCATCACGCGCCGCCGCCAGGCGCAGGCCGCTGACACCTCAGTCAAGCCGACCGCACGCGCCGGCGAGGTGCAGGACATGGTGGCCTGTGCGCACTGTGGCGTGCATCTGCCGCGCGGCGAGGCCCTGCTGGAGGGTGATCGCGCCTTCTGCGGCGAGGCTCACCGGCGCCTTGGGCCGCGCGCATGAAGGCAGTTGCGGCCCGGGTCTGTGCACGGGCCAACGCCTGCTCATGACACGCCACCCTGAGCGCCGGCAAGGAGATCGACGCCAGGGAGATCGTCGCCAGGAACCGCGCCGCGAGCCGGGGCGCCCCTTCGTGCCGCCCAGCACCGCGGGCGCCGGCTCCGCCGCCGAAGACGCGGCCAGCGGCATGGCCCCGGAGGGGCCGTCCACACTGACCGCCGCGCTCGGCGGTGACTTCGACAGCGGCGACAGCACGCTGCTCAGCCGCGAGGCGCGGCGCGTGGCGCATGCACCGGGCGGCGCACTCGCCCGCATCGTGCGCACCTACGCGGCCGCCCGGGTGGCCGTGGGTGTGACGCTGGTGGGCGCCCAGGTGGTCACCAGCCTTCTGGGCGTGAGCATGAATGCGGGCGCGGTGACGCTGTGCCTCTTGTATGCCGTGCAGGCCACGCTGCTGTGGCTGCTGCCCAGCCTGCGTGAGCTGACCTCGCCGACGCAGGGCACGAGCCTGCGGCGGCGGCAGTGGCTGGCCACGATCGGCGTGGACCTGGTCGCCTTCGGGCTGCTGCATGTGCTGGATGCCGGCGCCAGCTTCAACTACGCGGCGCTGCTGGTGCTGCCCGTGCTGATGTCGGGCGTGCTGACGCCCCGGCTGGTCGCCCTGGGCACGGCGGCGGGCGTGGCCCTGCTGCTGCTGGGCGTCACGCTCAAGAGTGTGGCCACCAGCGGCGAGGGGGCCATCGTGCTGGCGCAGTCGGGCCTGGCCGGCATGGGTCTGTTCGTCATCGCGCTGATGGCCGGCGAGATGGCCAGCCGCCTGGTCCGGGAGCAGCTGGCCGCGCGCGGCAGCCTGGAGATCGCGCGCCAGCAGGCGCAACTGAACCGCCTGGTCATCGAAGAGATGGCCGATGGTGTGCTGGTGCTGGACCGCCGCCTGCGTGTCCGCGCGGCCAACCCGGCCGCGCGCCGCCTGCTGGTGGCCACGGGCTTTGCGCCGGCTGCGCCCTTCGCCCTGCGCGAGCTGCCGGGTGTGCAGCCGCTGTGCGAACTGGTCGAGCGCGCCATGGCCGAGGAACGCTGGCCCGATGCCGGCCTGGACGTGCAGCTGGTGTTCAGCGACAGCGCGCGCCGCAGCCTGCGCATGCGTGTTCGCTTCACCCGCGGGGCGCTGGCGCAGGCTGCCGATGACGAGACGGCTGTCGGGCGCGCCGCCGCGGCCATGCCGGAAGGCCTGTGCGTGGTGCTGCTGGAAGATGTGCGCACCGCCGTGGCCCGCCTGAGGCAGGAGAAGCTCGCCGCGATGGGGCGCGTCTCGGCGGGGATTGCGCACGAGTTCCGCAACCCGCTGGCGGCCATCGCGCAGGCCAATGCCTTGCTGCTGGAAGAACCGCTGGAGGCCGATCAGGCCAGGCTGGGGCGCATGGTGGCCGACAACGTGCGCCGCCTGCAGCGCATCGTCGACGATGTGCTGGAGGCCGCGCGCGGCCCCAGCGAAGAGCCCCCGGTCATCGATGCCCGCGCGCTGGTGGAGTCGGCCGTCGCGGAATGGGCGCGCACCGCGGGCATCGAGCTGGGCGAGCAGGCGCCGGTGAAGCTGGATCTGCCCGGTGCGCCGCTGGGGGTGCGCTTTGACGCAGAGCATCTGCGGCGTGTCCTGGTCAATCTGCTGGACAACGCGCTGCGTCACAGCACGCGCACGCCCCACGCGGTGGTCCTGCGGCTCGCACCACGAGACGAGGGCTCGGCCGTGCTGGCCCTGGCCAGCGATGGTGCGCCGATCGCCGCCGATGTCGAGCCGCACCTGTTCGAGCCCTTCTTTTCCACGCGCAGCCGCGGTTCGGGGCTGGGCTTGTATATTTGCCGCGAGCTGTGCGAGCGCTACGGCGCCAGCATCGAGTTCCGCGCGCGCGCCCCGAATGATCGTCACCGCAACGGCTTTCTGGTGCTGCTGCGCCGGGGCGCTCTGCCCGCCATGACTGCTGCGGAGTCTGAACGTTGAATGTCGCCTCTTCGCGCATGAACCTGCTGGTCGTCGACGACGAGCCCGATCTGCGCACCCTGTACGAACTGACACTGGTCCGCGAAGGTTATGAGGTCGAGTGCGCCGGCACGGTGGGCGAAGCCTGGGAGCTGCTGCAGGGACGCGGCTTCCACGCGCTGATCACCGACATGCGCCTGCCCGACGGCACGGGCATGGATCTGCTCAAGCGGCTGGAAGCGGCCGGGCGGCCCGAGCGCGCCATCGTCATCACGGCCTATGGCTCGGCCGAGAACGCGGTGGAAGCGCTGAAGGCCGGCGCCTTCGACTACCTCACCAAGCCGGTGGACCTGAAGCAGTTCCGTGCGGTGGTGGCCTCGGCCGTCGGCCGGCGGACGGCGGCCGAGGAGCCCTCGGGCGCCGTGCGCCGGGAGCGCCAGAAAGGCGGCGGCAGCGCGGCACCGTCCGATGCACTGGAGCGTTTGGTAGGCTCGTCGCCGGCAATGAGCCAGGTGCGCGCGCTGGTGGAAAAGGTGTCGCGCAGCATGGCGCCGGTGCTGGTGCAGGGCGAGTCGGGCACCGGCAAGGAGCTGGTGGCGCGTGCCGTGCATGCCTGCTCCACGCGCGCCAGCGGGCCCTTTGTGGCCGTCAATTGCGGCGCGATCCCCGAAAACCTGCTCGAGGCCGAATTCTTCGGCTACCGCAAGGGCGCCTTCACCGGCGCCGCGGAAGACCGGGAGGGTTTCTTCCAGGCCGCGCAGGGCGGCACGCTCTTCCTGGACGAGATCGGCGATCTGCCGCTGGCCATGCAGAGCAAGCTGCTGCGGGTGATCCAGGAGCGCGCCGTGCGCCCCGTGGGAGCGGTGGCCGAGGTACCCACGCAGGTGCGCATCGTGAGCGCCACGCACAAGGATCTGGCCGCCGAGGTGCAGGCCGGGCGTTTTCGGCAAGACCTGTTCTACCGGCTCAACGTCATCCGCATCGGCGTGCCACCCCTGCGCGAGCGGCTGCAGGATCTGCCCTTGATCTGCGAAGCGCTGCTCAGGCGCATGGCCGACGATGCGGGCGTCGAGACGGTGCCGGTCGTCGCTGCGCCCGCGATGCAGCTGCTGCAGCGGCAAGCCTTTGCCGGCAACGTGCGCGAACTGGAAAACCTGCTGCACCGCGCGCTGGCGATGTCCGGCGCCGATCGCATCGAAGCGGCCGATCTGGGCCTGGGCGAGCTCGCCGAATGGGCCGGCGGGCCTGCCGTGGAGGCGGCAGTCGGGGTGGCCTCGGCGGCTGCGGCGGCTCCGGCGGCTTTGGCACCGCTTGCGTCGGGGTCGACGTCCGGGTTGTCGGTGGCGAGCGCTGGCGAACTGCCTTCTGATCTGGTGGCCTACCTGGACGATATCGAGCGGGATGTCCTTCACCGGGCGCTGCAGAAGCACCGCTACAACCGCACCGCGGCCGGTGAGAGCCTGGGCCTGTCGCTGCGCCAGATGCGCTACCGCATGGCCCGGCTGGGCGTGCTGAGCGAGAAGTCCGATTCCGACCGTGGCGAAGCCGGCTGATCGGCGGCGCCGGCGGGCGCCCCGTGCGGCCTGCGCGTCATCAGCCTGGCGTGAGGGGTGGTGGCGCGCTGCGCGGCGCTGCGGCAGCCCGAATCAGGGCGCCCGCCCCGCTGGCGAGGCCGTGACGCTGGCCATCGTGCATTCGATCAGCCTGCCGCCCGGCGTCTACGGCGGCCCGCAGGTGGAGCAGTTCTTCGGCAATCGGCTGGACGGGCGCGCGCATCCGTACTTCGAAGGCCTGCAGGGTCTGCGCGTGAGTGCCCATTTCTTCATCCGCCGCGATGGGCGCACGCTGCAGTTCGTGTCCTGCGATCGGCGCGCCTGGCATGCGGGCGTGTCCCGTTGGGGCGGCCGCGATCGGTGCAACGACTTCTCCATCGGCATCGAGCTCGAAGGTCTGGAAGGCCTGCGCTTCGAGCAGGCGCAGTACCGGCGCCTCGCGCGCCTGCTGGACGCCCTGTCTCGGCGCCATCCGCTGCGCTGGGCCGTGGGCCACGAGCATGTGGCGCCGGGCCGCAAGGGGGATCCCGGAGAGGGTTTTGACTGGGTCCGGCTTCGGCGCCTGCTGGGCCGCGCATCGCCGCTGCAATTGCCACAGGATGTAGCGCCTGCGGAGTGAGTGAATGCCTTCGCGCACGACCTTGCGCAGGCTCGTCAGGACACGGCCCGCAAGCCTTGCTGTTGCGTTTGGATGAAGCAGTTACGCGCACTGTTGTCATTCGGGCATCTCCCCAATATGCACTACGGGTAGTGCCTTGTTGGCCCTTCAGACCCCATATATAGTGCCGACCACGGCGCAGCCATCGGCGCCGTGCAGAACAAGCACCGCGCGCAGCGGGCCATTGCCAGGGCCACAGCAGGCACCTGGGCGTGCCGGGCCAGGACGCTCGCTCACCACGAATCGATAGACCACGGCAGGGTCGCAGTCCCTGCCTTTCTTCAAGGGGTTTCCATGCAGACTTCAACGCATCCGGCCACGGAGCCCGTGGGCCTCGTGCGCATGCCCGCAGCGGGCGCGCCTGCCGCTTCCACCTACGCCGGCTACCAGATCATCCGTCGCAACGGCGCGGTGGTCTCCTTCGAGCCCAGCAAGATCGCGGTGGCCCTGATGAAGGCCTTCCTGGCGGTGCACGGCACGCAGGGCGCGGCCTCGGCCAGCGTGCGCGAGACAGTGGATCGTCTGACCGAGGCCGTGGTGCGTGCACTGCTGCGCTCGCGCCCGGGCGGCGGCACCTTCCACATCGAGGACGTCCAGGATCACGTCGAACTGGGCCTGATGCGCGGTGGCCACCATGAAGTGGCGCGCGCCTATGTCCTGTACCGTGACCGACGCGCGCAGGAGCGTGCGCGCCAGGCGGCCGTCGCGCCGGTGCGCGCCCCTGAGCTGCACGTGACGGATCGCGGCCAGCGTGTGCCGCTGGATCTGGCGGCGCTGCAGGCGCTCGTGGAATCGGCCTGTGCCGGCCTGGGGCGCGACGTGACGGCGGAGCCCATCCTGGCCGAGACGCGGCGCAACCTCTACGACGGCGTGCCCATCGAAGAGGTCTACAAGGCCGCCATCCTCGCGGCCCGCACGCTGCTGGAGAAGGAGCCCGCCTACACGCGTGCCACGGCGCGGCTGCTGATGCACACCATCCGCCGCGAGATCCTCGGCGCCGAGGCCGCGGAAGCCGGCGCGCACGACATGTCCGCCGTCTACGCGGCCTACTTCCCGCAGTTCATCCGCAAGGGCATCCAGGCCGAACTGCTCGACGACAAGCTGTCGCAGTACGACATGGCTCGCCTGGGGGCGGCACTCAAGCCCGAGCGCGACCTGCAGTTTGATTACCTCGGCCTGCAGACGCTCTACGACCGCTACTTCCTGCACATCGACGAGCAGCGCATCGAGATGCCGCAGGCCTTCTTCATGCGCGTGGCCATGGGCCTGGCGCTCAACGAGATCGACCGCGAAGCCCGCGCGATCGAGTTCTACGAGGTGCTCTCCACCTTCGACTTCATGAGCAGCACGCCCACGCTGTTCAACAGCGGCACGCGCCGCTCGCAGCTGTCCAGCTGCTACCTCACGACGGTGTCGGACGATCTGGACGGCATCTACGAGGCGCTGAAGGAAAACGCGCTGCTGTCCAAGTATGCGGGTGGCCTCGGCAACGACTGGACCAACGTGCGCGCCCTGGGCAGCTACATCAAGGGCACCAACGGCAAGAGCCAGGGCGTCGTGCCCTTCCTCAAGGTGGTCAACGACACGGCGGTGGCCGTCAACCAGGGCGGCAAGCGCAAGGGTGCGGTCTGTGCCTACCTGGAGAGCTGGCACCTGGATATCGAAGAGTTTCTGGAGCTGCGCAAGAACACCGGTGACGACCGGCGCCGCACGCATGACATGAACACGGCGAACTGGATCCCCGATCTGTTCATGAAGCGCGTCATCGAGGGCGGCGACTGGACGCTGTTCTCGCCCTCCACCTGCCCCGATCTGCACGACAAGTTCGGCCTGGACTTCGAGGCGGCCTATACCGCCTACGAAGCCAAGGTCGATCGCGGCGAGCTCAAGCTCTTCAAGCGCATGCCGGCCAAGGACCTGTGGCGCAAGATGCTCAGCATGCTGTTCGAGACCGGCCACCCGTGGGTGACCTTCAAGGATGCCTGCAATGTGCGCAGCCCGCAGCAGCATGTGGGTGTGGTCCATTCCAGCAACCTGTGCACCGAGATCACGCTCAATACCAACGAGACCGAGATCGCCGTGTGCAACCTCGGCTCGGTGAATCTGGCGCAGCACCTGAAGGACGGCCCCGACGGCAAGGAGATCGATCAGGCCAAGCTGAAGCAGACCGTGAGCACGGCCATGCGCATGCTCGACAACGTCATCGACATCAACTACTACGCGGTGAAGAAGGCGCGCGACAGCAACCTGCGCCACCGTCCCGTGGGCCTGGGCATCATGGGCTTCCAGGACAGCCTCTACCAGCTGCGCGTGCCGTACGCCAGCATGGAGGCGGTGGAGTTCGCGGATCGCTCGATGGAGGCCGTGTGCTTCCACGCCTACTGGGCGAGCACCGAGCTGGCGGCCGAGCGCGGGCGCTACTCCAGCTACCGCGGCTCGCTGTGGGATCGCGGCATCCTGCCGCTGGATTCGCTCGATCTGCTGGCGCAGCAGCGCGGCGGCTATGTCGATGTGGACCGCTCCTCGACCATGGACTGGGAGGCCCTGCGCCAACGCATCCAGGTGCACGGCATGCGCAACTCCAACTGCGTGGCCATCGCGCCCACGGCCACCATCTCGAACATCATCGGCGTCGATGCCTCGATCGAGCCCTGCTTCGGCAACATCTCGGTGAAGTCCAATCTCTCGGGCGAGTTCACCGTGGTCAACGAGTACCTCGTGCGCGACCTCAAGGCCCTGGGCCTGTGGGACAGCGTGATGGTCTCCGACCTCAAGCACTTCGATGGCTCGCTGCGCCGCATCGACCGCGTGCCGGAGGAGCTCAAGCAGCTGTATGCCACGGCCTTCGAGGTGGAACCCACCTGGCTGGTGGAAGCCGGGGCGCGCCGCCAGAAGTGGATCGATCAGGCGCAGAGCCTGAACATCTACATGGCCGGTGCCTCGGGCAAGAAGCTGGACGAGACCTACAAGCTGGCCTGGCTGCGCGGCCTGAAGACCACCTACTACCTGCGCACCATGGGTGCCACGCATGCCGAGAAGAGCACCGTCACGGCGGGTGCCTTGAACTCCGTTCCTTCGGGCGGCGGCATGGTGGGCGGGCTCTCTGCGATGGACGTGGCGGCCGCCAAGGCGCAGGCGCTGATGGCCGAGGCCTCGCCGGCGACGGACATCAAGTTCTGCGCCGTGGACGACCCCGGCTGCGAGGCCTGCCAGTGAAGAAGGCCCGCGTTTTCCGGTCACATCGGGTGATCGGTACGCGGCTTCTTCGAGGCCATCTTGTCTAGACAAGTTGGCCGGTCAAGCGAGAGGCTGACCCGGGCATCGCAGGCCGTCGATGCATTTGCGATGCTTGGTCACAACATCAGTGTCGTGAGGATGTCAAGAAGTGCTTGGTGTTCTCCAGCAACACTCCGATAATTCACCGCCACAGGACGAACCAACACATGCTGGTCTGGGAAGAAGACGCTCGCTCACCAACGCCCAAGCCGATGCCCGCCATCGCGCCCAAGGCCGTCGTCCCTCCTGCCGCCGTCGAACCCCGCCTTGCCGAGATCGGTGGCGCTTCGGCCCCGCTGTCCTCCCGGCCGTCGGCCGCTTCGGTCCAGCCCGCCGGGTCGTCGGTACCTAACGCTTCAGTTGCGGCTGCTCTGCCTTCGGGCATTCACGTGCCGCAGGCTGGCTCGGCCATCGCGCCCGCGATGCCGGTCATCGCCCGCCCCGCCGCCCCGCCCGCTGCGGCCCCGGCTTCTTCCGGCGGCCTCGCGCGCCGCGTGAACGTGGCCGACAAGCGCATCATCAATGCGCAGACCGATGTCAACCAGCTGGTGCCCTTCAAGTACAAGTGGGCCTGGGAGAAGTACCTCGCCACCTGTGCCAACCACTGGATGCCGCAGGAGGTCAACATGTCGCGCGACATCGCGACCTGGAAAGACCCCAACGGCCTGACCGAAGACGAGCGCCGCATCGTCAAGCGCAACCTCGGCTTCTTCGTCACGGCGGATTCGCTGGCGGCCAACAACATCACGCTGGGCACCTACCGCCACATCACCGCGCCCGAATGCCGCCAGTTCCTGCTGCGCCAGGCCTTCGAGGAAGCGATCCACACTCACGCCTACCAGTACATCGTCGAATCGCTGGGCCTGGACGAAGGCGAGATCTTCAACGCCTACCACGAGGTCTCCTCCATCCGCGACAAGGACGAGTTCCTGATCCCGTTCATCGACGCGATCATGGATCCGCACTTCAAGACCGGCACGCCGGAAGCGGATCAGACCCTGCTGAAGAGCCTGATCGTCTTTGCCTGCCTGATGGAAGGTTTGTTCTTCTACGTCGGCTTCACGCAGATCCTGGCGCTGGGCCGGCAGAACAAGATGACCGGTGCTGCCGAGCAGTACCAGTACATCCTGCGCGACGAGTCGATGCACTGCAATTTCGGCATCGACCTCATCAACGCCATCAAGCTCGAGAACCCGCACCTGTGGACGCCGGAGTTCCGCGCCGAGATCAAGGCGCTGTTCCTCAAGGCCGTCGATCTCGAGTACCGCTACGCCGAAGACACCATGCCGCGTGGCGTGCTCGGCCTCAATGCCTCCATGTTCAAGGGCTACCTGCGCTACATCGCCAACCGGCGTGCCACGCAGATCGGCCTGGAAGCCCTGTTCCCCAACGAAGAAAATCCGTTCCCCTGGATGAGCGAGATGATCGACTTGAAGAAGGAGCGCAACTTCTTCGAGACCCGTGTCATCGAGTACCAGTCCGGGGGCGCGCTTTCCTGGGATTGAAGGCCGGATCCGTGCAAAGACACCAGGGCCGGACACACCGTATCGAAGATGGTTTCCCGACTTGCAGGTCTGGATGCGCTGCCGCCAGAAGCGGCGTGCCGGCCTGCGACCCTGTTCACCGAGACCGCGGTTTCGACTCCACGCCTGGCGTGGAGCGGGTCCGCGGGCGGTGAATCACTGCGCTGATTCGATGAGCGCAGTGCTCTTTGCAACTTGATCAAGGAGATCGTTATGGCAACTGCGAAGAAGGCCGCTCCGGCCAAGAAGGCCGCTCCGGCGAAGAAGGCGGCACCGGCCAAGAAGGCGGCACCGGCGAAGAAGGCCGCTCCGGCCAAGAAGGCGGCGCCCGCCAAGGCCCCTGCGGCCAAGGCTCCGGCTGCGAAGAAGGCAGCACCCGCGAAGAAGGCTGCGCCCGCCAAGAAGGCCGCCGCCAAGAAGGCCCCTGCCGCCAAGAAGCCCGCTGCGAAAAAGGCCGCAGCGAAGAAGGCTCCCGCTGCCCCTGCTGCTCCTGCTGCCCCTGCGGCGAAGACGGCACTCAGCCCGGCAGCAGCCTGGCCCTTCCCGACGGGCAACAAGCCCTGATGTGCGGCACGGGCGCCCAGCGCGCCCCTGAAGCAGAAAGCCCGGCGAGAGCCGGGCTTTTTTTCTGCTCATCGCCAACGCGCCACTACAGCTGCACCACCGACGGATCGATGACATGGTTCTGGCCGCCGCGGCAGGCGATCTTCAGCGCCCCCACGCGGTTGCCGAGTGCCACGCAGCGCTCCAGGGACCAGCCGCGTTCCAGGCCGTAGAGCAGGGCTCCGCGAAAGGCATCGCCACAGCCGGTGGGATCGACGATCTGCGTGGCGGTCTCGCCGGGCACGTGGACCCGCTCGCCCTGGCGCCAGATCTCGCAGCCCTGGGCGCCAAGTGTCACCACGACGCCGGCCAGGTGCGAGCGCGAGAGTGACTCCAGCGTGTGGCCCGTGCGCTCGCACAGCATGCGCCCTTCGTAATCGTTGACGGCCACCCAGGTGGCGCGGTCCACAAAAGCCTGGAGCTCGGGGCCGTCGAACTGGGGCAGCTGCTGACCGGGATCGAAGATGAACGGGATGCCGTGGGCCTTCATCTGCGCGGCATGTGACCACATGGCCTCGCGCCCGTCCGGCGCGATGATGCCGATACGCAGATCCTCGCGAGCCGGCACCCGGATCTCGCCTGCCTGCTGCATGGCGCCGGGATGAAAGGCCGTGATCTGGTTGTTGTCCGTGTCGGTGATGATGATGGCCTGGGCCGTGTAGTTGTCTTCCATCGTCGTCACCAGCGAGGTGTCGACGCCCCACCGGTGCAGACGCGCGCGGTAGTCGCCGCCGTCACTGCCCAGCGTGGCCATGATCACCGGCGCACCGCCCAGCGCCTGCAGCGTGTAGGCCATGTTGCCCGCGCAGCCGCCGAACTCGCGCCGCAGCTCGGGCACGAGGAAGGAGACATTCAGGATGTGCAGCTGGTCGGGCAGGATCTGCTGGCCGAACCGGCCGGGAAACGTGGTGATGGTGTCGAACGCGAGTGAACCGCAGATGAGCGCGGGCATGGTGGCTCCAGGAGGCGAGGACGCCGGGCTTGGTCCTCAGGGATAGAAGATCTCGACGGTATAGCCGGCGATGCGACGGTCGCTGATCTCGAGCACGCCGGCCAGGCTCAGTTCGGCGCCGCTGGCGATGGTTTCGGTGCGGGCACCCAGATCAGAGCCGAGCAGCACGCGCCTGACCAGCGCCTGGCCTTGGGTGTCGGTCAGTGTCAGTTCGAAGGCGGGCAGCATCAGCGCCAGATCGCCGCGGTTGCGCAGATTGACCAGCAGTTCATAACTGCCCTCGGTGTTTCGCTGGCGCAGGTTGCTGCCGTCCACCGACAGTGCCGCCATGCGGCGCAAGGGTTCAACACGGCAAGCCAGCAGACTGCAGGCCTCGACCAGCGCCGGCTTCGCGGCCGGCAGCTTCAGCGCCAGCGTGTCGCGCCAGGCGAGCGCGCCCTGTGCCGCCAGCAGCACCACCAAGGCCGCACCCAGCAGCCCCCAGGCCCAGCGCTGGCCGCGGCTCAGGCCGGTCTTGCGCCGCATCGCCTCTTCGCCTTCCAGCAGGAAGGAGGGCGCGGCCGCTCCCTCTTCGCCAGGGCGCGGCTCCAGGCGCGTTTCGACATCGTCGAAAGGCGGTGCCTGAGGCCCCGCAGAGCCTGCAGAGGCCGGGCGCTGCAGGCCGGGTTCGATGGCCTCACCGAAGCGCTGCTGCAAGGCCGCGGGGTCATCCGGGCCGGCGGCGAAACCCTGCGTCTCGGGCGGATCGGCGGGCCCGTACGCGCCCGAGATCGCCGCGCCCATCGCCTCGTTGGCGGTCGAGCGCACCGGCGCAGAGGCGCCTGGGGTCTGCGGCGGCCGGTTCCAGGTGTCTGATGCCGGGCCCGCGGGCTCTGGTGGCGGCGTCACATGGCCGCCCGGCCGCGCCGTGGAAGTGCCGAGCTCACCCGGCTGCGTGTAGATCTCGTACAGACCTTCCAGCGCGTTGAAGACCTCGTTGCAGCGTCCGCAGCGGACCCAGCCACCCGAGACCTTGAGCTGATCCTGCACGATGCGGAACGAGGTGCCGCAGGCGGAGCAACGCGTGGCCAATGTCATGGGCAAATCATGCCATGGCCGCGCCGTCTGACCGCCGGTGCGGACATCGGCCGAACGCCCGGTCTCAGAAGCAAATGTGGCTTTGCCACTTTGCTTGGACCCCCGCGGGGGGCGGGCTGGGCGCAGCCCGGCCCTGGGGGTGCTATCAAACTGCCCAAACCAGCAGACCGCCACGCGGCCCGGCAGCAGCGGGGTCTGGCCTTTGGCCGCGCAAGGCCCTGGCCAGGGCCAGCCGCAGCGCAAGCATCAGCCGCGCCTCGCGGTCATGAGGATCCAGCCCTCTTCGGCGTCCTGCACACGCAGCGCGAGCCAGGGCGCATAGGCCGCGGTCAGTTCGTCCGCCTGGCGCGCCAGGATGCCTGCCAGCACCAGATCGCCACCGCGCGCCACATGCTGGCACAGCAAGGGCGCCAGCAGCTTCAGGGGCACCGCCAGGATGTTGGCCAGCACCAGCGGGTACTCGCCCAGCGCCTGATCCGGCAGCCCGGCCCGCAGCAGCACGCCGTTGGCCTGCGCATTGGCCGCCGTGGCGGCCACGGCCGCTGCATCGATGTCCACCGCATCGACACCCCGCGCGCCGTGCAGGGCCGCTGCGATGGCAAGGATGCCGGAGCCGCAGCCATAGTCCAGCACACGATCCCAGCCGACGGCGCGTTCGGGGGCCTGCTGCGCGACCCAGCGCAGACACATGCGCGTCGTGGGGTGGGTTCCGGTGCCGAAGGCCAGGCCCGGATCCAGGCGGATCACCTGCTGCGCCTGGGCCGGTACCTCGTGCCAGCTGGGCACGATCCAGAAGTGCTCGGTCACGGCCACCGGCGCAAACTGAGATTGCGTGATGCGGACCCAATCCTCATCGGCCACCGGCTCGATCGCCAGCAGCGCGAGTTGCGCCGACCAGGCCTGCGCCTGCAACAAGGTGGCTGCGGCGGTGGCCGCCGCTTCGGATTCGAAGAGCACGCGCAACGTTGAACGCTCCCACGCCGCTTGCGGCGTGGGCAGGCCGGGTTCACCGAACAGAGGCTGCTCGCTTGCGCTGCCGGCATCGGCGTCCTCGACGGACACCGACAGTGCCTCGGCTTCCGCCATCAAGGCGTCGGACAGGTCTTCGACCAGCGCCTGGGGCGCGCGCAGCACGAGCTCGAACACGGCGCGCCGGGGGCTACTGCTTGCGCCGCGCCATCCAGCCATCCAGGTAATGGATGCTGGTGCCGCCGGCCATGAAGGAGGAGTCGGCCATCAATTCGCGGTGCAGCGGGATGTTGGTCTGGATGCCCTCGACCACGGTTTCCGACAGCGCGATGCGCATCCGCGCCAGTGCCTGTTCGCGCGTGTCGCCGTGGACGATGATCTTGCCGATCATCGAATCGTAGTTGGGGGGCACGGTGTAGTTGGTGTAAGCGTGCGAATCCACGCGCACGCCGGGCCCGCCGGGCGGGTGCCACAGCGTGATGCGCCCGGGCGAGGGGACATAGGTGTAGGGGTGCTCGGCGTTGATGCGGCACTCGATCGAATGGCCTCGCATCTGGATGTTGCGCTGGGCAAACGGCAGCTTCTCGCCACTGGCCACGCGGATCTGCATCTGCACGATGTCGATGCCGGTGACCTGCTCCGTCACGGGATGCTCCACCTGCACCCGCGTATTCATCTCGATGAAATAGAACTCGCCGTTCTCGAAGAGGAACTCGAAGGTGCCGGCGCCGCGATAGCCGATCTTCTTGCAGGCCGCGGCGCAGCGGTCGCCGATGCGCTCGATCACGCGGCGCGGGATGCCGGGAGCCGGCGCTTCCTCGATGATCTTCTGGTGCCGGCGCTGCATCGAGCAGTCGCGCTCGCCCAGCCAGACGGCATTGCGGTGGGTGTCCGCCAGCACCTGGATCTCGATGTGCCTCGGGTTCTCGAGGTACTTCTCCATGTAGACCAGCGGGTTGCCGAAGGCCGCGCCGGCCTCGGCACGGGTGGTCTGCACCGCGTGGGTCAGGGCTGCCTCGGTGTGGACGACGCGCATGCCGCGGCCGCCCCCGCCGCCGGCCGCCTTGATGATGACCGGGTAGCCGATGCTGCGTGCGATGCGCACGATCTCCTTGGGGTCGTCCGGCAGAGCGCCTTCAGAGCCCGGAACGCAGGGCACGCCGGACTTGATCATGGCCTGCTTGGCCGCGACCTTGTCTCCCATGATGCGGATCGACTCCGGCGTGGGCCCGATGAAGGTGAAGCCGCTCTTTTCCACCCGCTCGGCAAAGTCGGCGTTTTCGCTGAGGAAGCCGTAGCCAGGGTGGATGGCCTCGGCATCCGTGACTTCGGCCGTCGAGATGATGGCCGGCATGTTCAGGTAGCTCTGCGCGCTGGGCGCAGGCCCGATGCAGACCGCCTCGTCGGCAAGCTTGACGTACTTCGCCTCCCGGTCCGCCTCGGAATAGACCACCACCGACTGGATGCCCATCTCGCGGCAGGCGCGCTGGATCCGCAGCGCGATCTCTCCGCGGTTGGCAATGAGAATCTTCTTGAACATGGTGCGCGCAACCCGATCGCCGACCAGGCGTTACTCGACGATGAACAAGGGCTGGCCAAACTCGACGGCCTGACCGTTTTCGCAGAGGATCTTGAGGATGCGGCCATCGAGATCGGCCTCGATCTCGTTCATGATCTTCATCGCTTCGATGATGCACACCGGCTGGCCGGCCTTGACCTCGGTGCCGACATCGACAAACGACTTGGCGCCGGGGCTGGCCGAGCGATAGAAGGTACCGACCATCGGCGACTTGATGGTCTTGACCTCCGGCGCGGCCGGTTCTGCTGCCAGCGGAGCAGCCGCCGGCATGGTGGCGGCCTGCAGGGGGGCCATGCTCGTCGGGGCGCTGGCCTGCATGATCGTCATGCCCGCATGGGGCATCACGGTGGCCGGACTGGCCTTCACGATGCGCACCTTGCCTTCGGCTTCGGTGATCTCCAGCTCGGAGATGTTCGACTCCGATACCAGATCGATCAGAGTTTTCAGTTTGCGCAGATCCATGCGAGCTCCGTCCTCTGTGTGGCCGCGCGAAGCCAGAGCTCCGGCGGCAAGGCGTCTTCACGCGCCCAACGTCATCGAATGAGAAAGTACAGCGCCTAACAGCACTCAACCTCGGCACAAGACAGGCGGGCCTGGTGTGCTTGGCGCTGCCCGGGCCGGTACTGATCGCCGGCATCCGTCATCTGGCTGTCTTCAGGGAGCGCGGAGTTTCGCGCAAAACCGCACAGATTCGATGACGTTGGATCAAAAAGGACCGATTGACAGCCGGCAGGCGCCGTGGCAGCGATCTACAAGGCAGCCCATGCCTTGAGTTCCATTTCTGAGATTTCTCCCAGCTTGCGCTGCAGCACGCGCCCCTGGGCGTCAAAGGCCACCGTGAAGGGCAGCCCGCCCTTGTCGTTGCCCAGCTCGCGGCTCCATTGCGTGCCGTCCAGGCCCGCCAGGCCGATCGGATAGGACACCGGTTGACGCTGCAGGAAGGCCGCCACCGCCTCACGCCGGTCGATGGCCAGGCCCAGCACCTGCCAAGCGCGCGCGTTTGCGGCGCCGCCATGCTCGCGGTGGAACTGTTCGAAGAGCGGCATCTCGCGCACGCAGGGCGGGCACCAGGTGGCCCAGAAATTGACCAGCAGGCGCCGGCCACGCAGGCTGGACAGCGCGAGCGTGCTGCCGTCGAGGCGCTCCACCTGCTGATCCCAGAGACTGAAGGCTGCCGACGCACGAACACCCGCATCCGCCCCCGGCGCGGACTCCGGTACAGACGCCAGCTCACCCTGGGCGGCCTCCTGCCGCCAGCGCCAGACACCGCCTGCGGCCGCTGCCAGCGTGGCGACGGAAACCAGCGCCAGGCCGCGCCGGTTCATGTCGGCAGCTCCTGCGCCATGCGTCGCAGCAAGGCCTCGCGATCGCCGCGCCAGCTGTGGCCGCGCGCATCGGGCTTGAGCGCGCCGCGCAGATCATCCCGATCCCGGACGAACAGGTGCACCGGCACCGTCTCGCCCAGCGCCGCAGATCGGCTGCTGACGCTGAGCACCGGCACGGGTTCATCGCTGCCGTCCGGCGCCGCGTCGAAATCGACGGCAATGCCCAGGTTCAGCAGCTCGATAGGCGCCATCTTGGGATCGTCGCAATACAGATCGATCAGCACGGCGGACAGCCGCGTGGCGGTCCCGCGCCAGACCGCGCCCGCCAGATGCGGATGGAAGGCGGCCAGCCGCTGCATCCACTGCAGGGCGACCTCGCGCAGCGCTGCCAGTTCCTGAGGCTGGGTCTCGCCACAGAAGAGCGCCAGGTGCTCGCGCACGGCATCTTCGACACTTTCGTTGTTCGGCCAGCGCGCGCGGCGCAGCCCCAGGCTGCGGGCCGCCTTGGCCTTGGCCGGGCCGTATTCCAGGCCTTCGTCCACCACCAGCCGGGCGGCTTCCTGGGCCAGTTCATCAGGGGTGTCGTCGGCGCTCATGTTCCGTGTGCCTTGCAGACTGATTCTCAAGGCAGAGCGACCGAATTCATGCGCGCCATCACGGTCGCACTTCGCGCGGCCAGGTAGGCGGAGCCCGGCCGCTTCTCGAAGCGCTTGGGCGCCGGCAGCATGACCGCCAGGCGTGCAGCCTGGTAGGCACTCAGCTTGTCGGCATCGGTGCGGAAGTAGTGCTGGGCCGCGGCTTGCGCGCCGAACACCCCTTCGCCCCACTCCACGCTGTTCAGGTAGATCTCCAGGATGCGGGCCTTGCTCAAGAGACCCTCCAGCGCCAGCGTGAGCACGAACTCCTGCGCCTTGCGCAACACCGTGCGCTCGCCGGAGAGCAGCAGGTTCTTGGCCAGCTGCTGCGTGATCGTCGAGCCGCCCACGACCTTGGCCTCCACCGCGGGCGCGCTGGCGGGCGCGCGTGCCTGCCGGCGTTCGGCGGCGGCTTCGGCCTTCTGATTGCGCTCCCAGGCCTTTTCCAGCGAGTCCCAATCCACGCCGCCATGCTCGGCAAAGCTGCCGTCCTCGCTGGCGATCACGGCGCGCTTGAGGTGATCGGAGATGCGCGCTGCAGGCACCCAGGCCTGGCGCCAGGGCAGATCGTTCTTCTCGCCGATGATGCGCCGCGCTTCGCTGCGCTGAAAGCTCGTGGACTGCGGGTCGATCACCAGCATCATCGCGATGCGCAGCACGAAGAAGAGCTGCAGCGCGATCAGGCTCAGCAGCAGCAGGGCCACGGCACGGGCCAGAAAGCTCAGCACGGGCTTCACGGCCGCGCGGTCTCCGCCGCCGCGTCGCCCGGAGGTCTGGCCATCGCCGCCGCCACCGCCGCCGCCGCCACCGCCACCGCAGGCCTCATGGCGTGGCCGCCCGCAGCCGCTCGCGCAGGGCGGCCAGCACCGGCGCTGTCTGCGGCCGCACGCCGCGCCAGAGGAAAAAGGCCTCGGCCGCCTGCTCCACCAGCATGCCCAGGCCATCCACCGTCCGCGAAGCGCCCTGCGTCCGGGCCCAGGCCAGGAAGGGTTCAGCCGCCGCGCCGTACATCAGGTCCACGACCACCGCCCCCGGCGCCATCACCACAGCCGGCGCCGGAGAGGCCGCGCCGGCCAGGCTGGAGGCGCTGGCGTTGATCCACAGATCGAAGGCCGGGATCGCGCCGGAAGACAGCGCATCCAGCGCGCCGGCGGTCAGGGCCACCGAATGGGCCTGGGCCAGGGTCGCGTGTCGGGCGACCAGCGCTTCGGCGCGCGCCGGGCTGCGGTTGGCGACATGGACCCGCGCCGGGCTGCACTCCAGCAGAGCGCCCAGCACACCGGCCGCCGCGCCGCCGGCGCCGATCACCAGCACCTCGCGCCCCCGCAGATCCAGCCCTTCGTGCTGCTGCAGATCGCGCATCAGCCCGATGCCATCGGTGTTGTCGGCCAGCCAGCCGTCGGCATCGAAGCGCAGCACATTGGCCGCCTGCGCCAGCGCAGCGCGCGGGGTGAGCACGCGGGCCAGCGCGGGCACCTCGAACTTGAACGGCACGGTGACATTGCAGCCGCGCACGCGGCCGCCTTCGGTGTCTCCCGCCAGCGCACGCACCGCCGCCTCGAAGCCATCCATCGGGCACCAGCGGCGGTCGTAGATCAGCCGCTGGCCCGTCTGCTGCGCAAAGGCCTGGTGGATGAAGGGCGACTGGCTGTGGGCAACCGGGTTGCCCAGCACGAAGTAGCGATCCGCATCGGCCAGCATGGCAGTCAGGGCCTTCAATTGGCCGTCAGGGTGGTGGCCAGCGCGTCCTCGCGCGTGAAGCGGAAGCGCGAGGTGACGACGATCTGGTCGGCCTGTGTCCGCATCGCCTCGGTGAACGGGCCGTAGGGCGCTGCCGCGTAGACGATGGCGACGGCGCGCGCGTCCAGCTGGCGAGAGCCCGAACTGCGCACCACCTCGGCCTCCACCACCTTGCCGTCGGCAGCCACCGTCACATTCATGGTCAGCTCGCCATAGAGCTTGCGGCCGTTGACCTCGGGGAAGTCGCGCGTGCCGCGGTCTTCGATGCGCCGGCGCAGCGCGTCGTAGTAGATGGCATAAACCGCCTCGCGCGTGGCCGGCGAGATGTAGCGCTTCTTGGGGCGCGCATTCTCTTCGTTGATGCGCTTCTCGATCTCGGCCAGCACGCGCAGCAGCTGACGCCGACGCTCCTGGATCTCGCGCTCGTGCGGATCGCCCGATTCTTCACGCCGCGGGTCGGGCGGCGGCAGCAGCGCCAGCTCGCGCCGGATGCTGGTCAGCAACTGCTGCTGTTCCCGCTGCATCTGCTCGATGCGGCGCCGGGCTTCCTCGATCGCGTCACCGCTCTCGAAGTTGACGGCCGGCGGCAGCGGCGAGGTGGCGCGGCCGCTGAGCGCATCGCCGCCGCCGGCCAGCGTCGCCTGGGCGATGGCCTGGGCCTGGGTTGGCGCCTCGGTCGAGCGCGCGTTGACCAGGATGACCTCGAGTGGCGTATCGGCAAAGGTGCGGTTGAAGGCTTGCGGATCGACGAAGCGAAACGTCATCAGCCCCGCATGGAGCGCCACCGAAATGCCCAAGGCCCACTGCAACGTGGTGATCCTGCTCAGCCAGCCCGCCATGATCCGCTTCCGCGCCGTGCTCCTGCTGTAGAGGTCTGCTGGCTCAGCCGCGCGGCCTGGCCTGCCTCAGCCGCCCAGTGCGGCCGTGGCCGCCACCGGTGAGGCGCCACCCGCCGCATCGGTCGCCGCCGGCTCGGGGCCGGATTCGTCGACTTCGATGGCCAGCGTCAACGGTGCCGCCGCTTCCGACGCATCGTCTTCCTCGTCGGCGGCTTCCGGCGTCAGCGGCGGCGCCGCATCGAGGCGCGCCGCCAGCGAGGTGAAGACATCCAGCGTCAGCAGGTCGAAGCCGCCGATGCGGGCGCGCACCCGCGTGCCGCGCGGCAGCCCTTCGCAGCCCGGCACGCGGAACACCAGCGGCAGCGTCTCGGCGCGCACCAGACCGTCCTTCATGACCGAGGCTTCGAGTTCCTGGACCTCGTTCTGCTGCAGCCAGCGCAGCGTCCAGAAACGCTCGATCGCATTCTGGTAGCCGTTGTAGGCCGTGTAGGCGGCGTCGAAGTTGGAGACGATCGCCAGCAGCGTGGCGTCACGCGGCTTGAAGGCGGCTGCCAGAGCAGCGGTGCGACCATGGCGGGCGCAGGCGATGATCTGCCACTGGTTCACCAGGTCAACGTAGCGGCGCAGCGGCGAGGTCGACCACGCGTAACTCGCCACGCCCATGCCGGCATGCGGCGCCGGCTTTGTGCCCATGCGCACCTTGATGCCCGGCGCGAGGCTGGCCTGGCTGCGGTAGATGCCGGGCACGCCCAGCTCCGCCAGCCACGCGCCCCAGCTGCTGTTGGCCAGGATCATTGCCTCGGCGACGATCAGGTCCAGCGGCGCGCCCCGCTGGCGCGTGCTGATGAGCACCGTCTCGCTGCCATCGGGTTCGCCGCCGCCACCGTCCAGCCGGAAGTTGTAGTCCGGCCGGTTGAAGGTCTCGGGCTTGCCGCGCACCTGCTCGCGCTGCGCCTTCAGGTGCCGCGCCAGCCGGAAGCAGAACGCCAGCTCAGGCGCAAAGGCGTAATCGGCCGCGGCGGCACCGGTGAGCGAGTCTTCAGTGACGACGCTGTCCAGCCGGTCGTGCCGCAGGTTCGCGGCGATGGGCACCTGCTCCAGGCGCGTCTCGCGAGAGCGGATCTCCAGCGTGGCCTCGTCCAGCGTCACATACAGGCTCACGGCCGCGCAGGGGCGGCCTTCGGTCAGCGTGTAGGCCTGCACGATGTCGTCCGGCAGCATCGTGAGCTTCCAGCCCGGCATGTAGACCGTGGACAGCCGCTCGCGCGCCACCGCATCCACGGCCGAACCGGGCGCGATGGCCAGCGCCGGCGCCGCGATGTGGATGCCCATCGTCACTGTGCCGCTGCCCAGGCCCTGCACCGAGAGCGCGTCGTCGATCTCGGTGGTGTGGGAGTCGTCGATGGAGAAGGCCTGCACGTTTGCCAGCGGCAACGGCCCGCCGGCGATCGGTGGAACCGGCAGCGCCGGGAAGCCCGTGCCCTTGGGAAACTGCTCGAACAGGAAGCGCCGCCAGTGGAACTGGTAGGCGCTGTCGATGGCGCCCGCGCCCATCAGCAGATCCAGCGGCGCGCGCTGCGACTGCCGGGCGGCTTCGACCACGGCCTTGTATTCGGGGCCGTTCTTGTCCGGCTTGAAGAGGATGCGGTAGAGCTGCTCTCGCACCGGCGGCGGGCACTGGCCGGCGACCAGTTCCGCGGCCCAGGCCTCGATCTGCGCCGCCTGCTGCTTCTTGCGCTCGATGCCCAGCAGCGCGGCCTTCACGGTCTCTTCCGGCGCCTTCTTGAAGACGCCCTTGCCGACCCGGCGGAAGTAGTGCGGCGCCTCGAACAGGCGAAACAGCGCGGCGGCCTGCTTGTCCAGCCCGGCCGAGGCCTCGAAATAGTCGCGCGCCAGGTCGGCAAAGCCGAAATCGCCCTCAGGCGCAAACTCCCAGGCCAGATCCAGATCGATCTCGTTGGCCAGGCGTTGCCCGGCCGCGATCAATTCAGCCGGCGCGGGCTTCTCGAAGCGCAGCAGGACATGGGCAGCCTTCACCTTGACGCGCTTGCCCGAATCCAGCTCCAGCTGGAGCGAAGACTCGGCTTCGGTCATCACGCGCCCGGCGAGAAACTTGCCGGCATCTTCGAACAGGGCATACATCGGCGCGGATTGTCACCGCTGCGGCGCGCGGCGGCGGCCGCAAGCCGCGCTCATCCCTAACCGCGTGTGGCGCTGGCCGCGCGAGTCTGTATCAGACCGTCATGCCGCCGGAGACCTCGATCACCGCGCCGTTGATGTAGCTGGCTTCGTCGCTGGCCAGAAAGGCGTAGACGTTGGCGATCTCTTCCGGGCGGCCCAGGCGGTGCAGGGGCACCTGCTCGCGCATCTGCTGCATCACCTTGTCCGGAATGGTGGCCAGGATCGGCGTCTCGACGAACCCGGGTGCGACGGCGTTGACGCGGATGCCCTTGGGCCCGAGCTCGCGGCTCCAGGTCTTGGTGAAGCCGATCACGCCGAACTTGCTGGCCGCGTAGTTGGTCTGACCGAAGTTGCCATAGATCCCCACCACGCTGGAGGCATTGAGGATCACGCCGGATTGCTGCTCCAGCATCGCCGGCAGCACGGCCTGCGTGGCGTGGAACACGCCGCGCAGGTTGACCTCGATGACGCTGTCGAACTGCTCCAGCGTCATCTTCTGCAGCCGCGCGTCGCGGGTGATGCCCGCGTTGTTGACCAGCACGTCGATGCTGGCAAAACGCTCCTTGACCTGCGCGGCCATCAGGTCCAGCGCCGCACGGTCGCTCACGTTGAGCGCAAAGCCCAGGGCCTGTGCGCCGCGGGCGCGAACCATCGCCACGGCAGCGTCCACGCCCTCGGGCTTCATGTCGCAGACGACGACGCTGGCGCCTTCCTCGGCAAACTTCAGCGCCGTCGCCAGGCCGATGCCCTGGGCTGCGCCGGTGATCACGGAGACCTTGTGCTTCAGTCGCATAAGTTCAGAAACTGGAGGATGTGGGGGAGATGCTGGTCGAAGTCGCTCAGCGCGTGATCGCTGCCTTCGATCAGGCGAATGTTCGCACCGGCGTGCTGCGCCACCATCTCGCGCCAGTCCAGCACCTCGTCGCCGGTGGCGAAGAGGCCCATCGTGGGCGCGGCCGGCGGGCCGGGCGGCAGGGTCAGCGCGCGCAGCTCGTCCACGTAGGCCGGGTGGAAGAAGAAGCGCTCGGCCGGATCGTGAAAGGCGGTCTGCTCGCCGATGGCGGCCGCCAGGTCACGTGCCGGATTGACCGCGGGATTGATCAGCACGGCAGGCCACCCGCGCTGCCGCGACACCCAGCTGGCATAGAAGCCGCCCAGCGAGCTGCCCAGCACCACGGGCCCCGAGGCCGGCCAGTCCGCCGTGCCCGCCTGCACCAGAGCCATCGCTTCGCGCGGCGATGGCGGCAGCTGCGGGCACCAGGCCTGCACCTGCGGCTGGTGGGCAGCCAGCCAGGCGAGCAGCCGCTGCGCCTTGAACGACTTCGGCGAAGAGCGGAAGCCGTGCAGGTACAGCAGCTGCGTGGGGCGCTGCACCACGCCCTCAGGCGCCCTGCTTGACCAGCGGCGCGCGCAGCGCTTCGGCCAGCGCCGCCTGGCTGTCGATCAGGTGCGCCCGCGCGATGCCGGTCCAGCCGCCGCCGGCCAGCGCCTTCTTCAGATCGGCCTCCAGCTGCTGGGCCACCATGCGGTGCACGGCCCGGACATCGGCGGCCACCGAAGACGAGGGCCGCACGAGCCCGGTGACCAGGCGCTTCACGTGCTCGCGCTGCAGGGTGCGGCGCAGGCTGTCGATGGTGCGCTCCTTGCCGGCGGCCTTCAGTTCGGACCACACCGCGGCGTTCAGTCGTTCCTGCACCTCGGCGTAGCTGGGCACGCTCTTGGGATCGGCGACCTTGGTCTCGGCGTCGGCCAGGCGCAGTGCCTTGGTATCCGACATCAGCCCGTCCAGCGCGGCGCGCTGGATCTCCAGCACCACGGTGCCCAGGCTGAAATCCGGGTTCAGCGGCGGGCGCCCCTGGCCCTGCCAGCGGTCATGCGGCTCGATGCCCAGCCGCGTGAGGAAGCGCGGATCGAAGCGGAAGCTTGTGCCGGACAGCACCTCGTCCAGCAGCACGGTCAGCGCCTGGCGCTGCTTGTCGGCCGGCACCGGCGTCACCAGGGCGGTCTGGTTGCCGCCCAGCGCGCGGGCGGTATAGACGCCACCGACATACTTGCTGAGCAAGGACACGTTGGCCGCCACGCCCGCCATGCCGCGCTCCAGGTTGCGGCGCATCGCGGTCAGGTCTTCGCCGCCGGTCAGTGCGCGTGCCTGCGAACGATCCCAGAGTTCGCGGCTGAGCTTCATCTGCCGCTGGGCAAAGGCCAGCGGGTCGTCGCCGGCATCGCGCTGGTTGATCATCGGATCGCCGTTGGCGATGTCCTCATCCGTGCCGAAGGCGAGGTTGGGGTCCGTCGCGGAGCGTGCGGCGATGGCCGCCAGATCCTGCTGTTCGGTGGCGGCGGGCAGCTCCTTGTAGCCGTATTCGATCGCCCAATGGTCATAGACCCCCAGCACGCCCATGTGGTAGGCCGTGACCGCCTCGTTGGCCAACGGCGTATTGAGCGCGTTGTAATCCATCACCGAGTTGGAGACGCCCCGCTCGGCCACGAAGCGCGGATCGCGCAGCTGCGCGAGCGTGACGCCCGTGGACGCGCGGAAGTTGTGGCGCAGGCCGAGCGCATGGCCGACCTCGTGCATGGTCACGTCCTTCAAGGCGGCAGCGATGAAGGCATCGGCCTGCGGGCCGTCGGGCGCGATCGTGCCGCGCTCGACCAGCAGGGCAAAGGCAAACTGCGATTGCTCCAGCATGGCATTGGCGTGATCGCAGTGCGCCGCGCCGTCAGCGCCGCCACCGCCGAAGCTGGCCTGCAGCGACGCCGAGCCTTCGGCCAGGCGCGGCTGCACATCGGCCACGCGGGCACGGAACAGGCGCGCCCAGTTTTCCGGCACGATGGCCGCGCCCCGCAGGATCTCGCCGGTGCGCGGATCGCTCTGGCTGGGGCCCACGGCCGTCGCGCCCGGGCCTTCCTGCACAAACCAGCGCACCGCCAGGATGCCCAGGCCTTCCAGGCTGGAGCCGTCGTCGCTGTCGCTCTGCTGCTCCAGCGCGATGGCCTGGCGGATGCCGGCTTTCTCGAAGGCCTTGTTCCATTCCAGGACCCCGGCGCGCACGGGCTCGCGCCACTTGACCGGGATGTTGCGGTCCATCACCACGCGGATCGGCTGCTTGGGCTCGGAGACCGCGGCCGCCGGGTCCTTCTTCTCCAGGCGCCAGCGGTTGATGAAGTGGGTGCGGCGATCGCCGCCCTGGTCATTGGCCAGATCGCGGAAGCCATCGGTGAAGTAGCCTACCCGCGGATCGGCCAGGCGTGTCTTCATCGGCGTGGCGGGCAGCGGCGCCAGCGTGTAGGCGATGCCCAGAAACAGGCTGCGCGCGTCAGGCAGGTTGGCCGGCGGGTTGGGCATCGCGGCCGGATTGGGCGGCGGCGCACCGGGCATCAGCACCGGCGGCGCCGGCAGCTTGGGAATGCCATAGTGGTTGCGCATCGTGATCATGGTTCCCTGATCCGAGGTGCGCACGCGTTCGATGCGGCCGTTGGCGCGATCCAGCGCATAAGGCAAACGGTAAGACATCTCCAGCCAGGTCTGCGTGCCGGACAGGTCTCCGCCCAGCAGCACCTGGGCATCCACCAGCAGCGACTTGCGCTCCGGGTGTGGCGCGGCGGCCAGCGGCGCGGCGGCCAGCAGGCTGTCGGAATAGCTTTCGGCCAGCGCCCGCGACAGCGGCGTGCCGGCCGGCGCACGCACGCCGAGGTTTACTGCCACCAGCTGCACGCTGTCGCCGGAGCGGCGCAGCTTGACCACATGCTCGCGCCCCATCAGGCCCGGAAAGAACATCCGGTCGCCCAGGCCGCCCGCCACGGACGAGCCCAGGAAGAAAGGCTTGTCCAGCAGCTCGGCCGGGATCTCCAGCCAGGTCTTCTCGTCGCGCGTCCACACGGCCAGGAAGCCGGGCTTGGATTGCGCCTGGCGCGTCACTTCGGCAAAGGGCGGCGGTGTGCCCGGTGCCGGCGGGCGCGCAGCGGCGGCCGCGCCCGGGGGCGTCGCAGCGGCGGGGCCGCCGGCGGCTGCGGGGGCGGCCGCAGGGGTGCTGCCCGTGGCGACGGCGGGCGCGGCAGCCGCGGGCTTCGCAGCAGCCGGGGCGGATGGCGTGCCGGCCGCAGCAGGCGGCGTGCCAGGCATCGCTGGTGCACCCGGCGTGCCCGCGGTGGGCACATTGGCGCAGCCCGCGAGGGCCAGCACCACGGCGGCGCCAAGCCAGGGGCGCGGGAAGGGCAGAGCAGAAGCAGTCGTCATGGTTGGGTCAGGCTGGAGCAAGCCCGCCACCATAGCCGAAGCGCCGCAGCGACGCCCTGGGGTTTGCGACGAATACCCGCTTGAGTCGGCCAGCCGGCGGCAGGGCGTGACAGGACCCGGTGACGCCCGCCCCGCGCGCTTGAGGCCGGTCCCGCCCGGACGGCCGATGTCTGCCGCCCACGATCCTGGCAGACCCTCAGCCCGCAACGCGGGCGGCGAGCGCCTTCAAGAGCTGATCGTGGATGCCGCCGAAGCCGCCGTTGCTCATGCACAGCACGTGGTCGCCGGCGCGCACATGACGCAGGATCAAGGCCACGAGCGCGTCCACGCTGTCGGCCACCATCGCCTTGCTGCCCATCGGCGCCAGCGCCTCGGCTGCGCTCCAGCCCCAGGGGCCCTGCAGGCAGAAGCTGAGGTCCGCCTCTTCCAGCGACCAGGGCAGCTGGGCCTTCATGGCACCCAGCTTCATGGTGTTGGAGCGCGGCTCGAAGACCGCCAGGATGCGCTGCAGGCCCACCTTGCGGCGCAGGCCGTTGACGGTGGTGCGCATGGCGCTGGGATGGTGCGCAAAGTCGTCGTAGACCTTCACGCCCGCGGCTTCGCCGCGCAGCTCCATGCGCCGCCGCACGTTCTGGAAGCGTGCCAGCGCCGCCGTCGCCTGGGCCGGCGGCACACCGACATGTTCGGCCGCGCCGATGGCGGCCAGCGCATTGAGCTGGTTGTGCTCACCCAGCTGTTCCCACTCCACGCGGCCCAGGCGCAGGCTGCCGCGCAGCACATCGAAGCTCTGCGGATCACCGCGCGCGCACAGGCCACCGGGCTCTTCGCGCCGCGTGCCGAAGCGCTGTACCTCGCTCCAGCAGCCGCGCTGCAGCACGCGCTGCAGGGCTTCGTCGCGGGCATTCACCAGCAGGCGGCCGCGTGAGGGCAGGGTGCGTACCAGGTGATGGAACTGCGTCTCGATGGAGGCCAGGTCCGGGAAGATGTCGGCGTGGTCGTACTCCAGGTTGTTCAGCACCGCCGTGCGCGGACGGTAATGCACGAACTTGCTGCGCTTGTCGAAAAGTGCGGTGTCGTACTCGTCCGCCTCGATGACGAAGCTGCGGCCGCTGCCCAGGCGTGCCGAGATGCCGAAATTCTGCGGCACGCCGCCGATCAGGAAGCCGGGTTGCAGGCCGGCTGACTCGAGGATCCAGGCCAGCATCGACGAGGTGCTGGTCTTGCCATGCGTGCCGGCCACCGCCAGCACATGCCGGCCCTGCAGCACCTGCTCGGCCAGCCACTGCGGGCCGCTGGTGTAGCGCGCCCCGTCGTCAAGGATCGCCTCCATCAGCGGCATGCCGCGCTTGACGACGTTGCCGACGACGAACACATCGGGCTTGAGTGCCAGCTGATCGGCTTCGAAGCCTTCGATGAGATCGATGCCCAGCGCGCGCAGCTGGTCGCTCATCGGCGGATAGACGTTGGTGTCGCAGCCCGTCACCCGGTGACCGGCCTCGCGCGCGATGGCCGCGATGCCACCCATGAACGTGCCGCAGATGCCCAGGATGTGAAGATGCATGACGCAAAGATACCCGATGTGAAAGCCTGCGTCGCCCGCATCGACGCTGGTAGGCTCGACGGATGGAACCCCCGGTCCTGCCCGCCGTGGCGCTCTTCGATGGCATCGCCCGCAGCAGCTGGGCCTACCCGGCGCTGGAAGTCGTGCACATCGTCGGCATCGCGCTGCTGGTCGGCAACCTGGCGCTGCTGGAACTGCGCGTCTGGGGGCGCGGCGCCGAGCTTTCGCCCAAGGCCCTGGCGCGCCTGGCGCTGCCGCTGAGCGTGGCGGGCTTTGGCCTGATTGCGGCCTCGGGCCTGGTCATGTTTGCCACCAACCCCGGCGAACTCCTGGCCAATCGCGCCTTCGTCATCAAGCTGCTGCTGCTCACGCTGGCCGGCGTGAACGCGGTGGTGTTTCACCTGCGTGATGGCCTCGTCAAGCTGGATGCGATGGCCCGCGCGCAGACCGCCCTGTCGCTGGGGCTTTGGGTGGCCGTGATCGCCTGTGGGCGCTGGATTGCCTATGCTTGAAGGCCAGCGCCCGGCGCGCCCGTCACACGTCGAAAGGTTTGCCATGGACCGACGCACTCTTCTCCTCGCCCTGGCCGGCACGGGCTTCGTCTCGGTGGCCCGGGCGCACCACGGCTGGAGCAGCTTCGATCAGGCGCGGCCGATCTATCTGGAAGGCACGGCGGCGCGTGTGCGCTGGCGCAACCCGCACGCGGAACTTGAGCTGGAGCTGATGGCCGGCCTGAAGCTGCCGGCCGACCTCGCGCAGCGGGCCCTGCCGCCGCAGACCGCGCCGGTGGACGGCGCCGCGCTGCTGAAGGCTGCCCAACTGCCCACCCGAGCGGACAAGCGCTGGCTCGTCGAGCTGGCACCGCTCACCCGCATGGAAGCCTGGAAAGTGCCTGAGCTGAAGGCCGGCGAGCGGCTGGGCGTACTGGGCTTCACCTTTGCGGGCGAGAAGGGCGACGCTGTGCTGCGTGCCGAATACCTCTTCGTCGGCGGAGCGATCTACGGCCTGCGCTCGTCACCGGCTTGACATCGCCGGCCTGAGTTCGCCGGCTTGACATCACCGGCCTGAGCTCACGCCGCCCGGATCATCGGCGGCTGCCTCGCGCTCAGGCGTCGCGCAGCGCTTCGCGGGCGGCCGCCACCGTCGCCTGGATGTCGGTTTCGGTGTGCGCGGCGCTCACGAAGCCGGCTTCGTACAGGGCCGGGGCCAGATAGACGCCGCGCTGCAGCATGCCGTGGAAGAAGCGGTTGAAGCGCTCCTTGTCGGTGGCCATTACCTGAGGGTAGTTCTGCGGCAAGGTGGCGCCGAAGAAGAAGCCGAACATGCCGCCTTCGGCATCGCTGACGAAGGGCACACCGGCGTCCCGCGCGGCCGCCGTCAGACCCTCGGCCAGCTGCTGCGTGCGCTGCGACAGCGCCTCGAAGAAGCCGGGCCGCGCGATCTCGCGCAGCGTGGCCAGCCCGCAGGCCGTGGCCACCGGGTTGCCCGACAGCGTGCCGGCCTGGTAGACCGGGCCCAGCGGCGCGAGCTTTTGCATCACCTCGCGCGGGCCTCCGAAGGCGGCCAGCGGCATGCCTCCGCCGATCACCTTGCCGAAGACGAACAGATCCGGCCGGAAGCCGGGAATCCAGCGCGCATAGAGGCTCGCGGCCCCGCCCAGGGCCACGCGGAAGCCGGTCATCACCTCGTCGAAGACCAGCAGCGCACCGTGCTGCGTGCACAGCTCGCGCAGCCGCTTCATGAAGGGCACGGCGGCGCGCACAAAATTCATGTTGCCGGCGATCGGCTCGATCATCACGCAGGCGATCTGATCGCCCTGCGTGGCGAAGACTTCCTCGATCTGCTGGAGGTTGTTGTACTCCAGCACCAGCGTGTGCTGCACCACCTCGGCCGGCACGCCCGCGCTGGTGGGGTGGCCGAAGGTGGCCAGGCCTGAGCCGGCCTTCACGAGCAAGGCATCGGCATGGCCGTGATAGCAGCCTTCGAACTTGACGATGCGGCTGCGTCCCGTGAAGCCGCGCGCCAGGCGCAGCGCGCTCATGCCCGCCTCGGTGCCGCTGGAGACCAGCCGGATCTGCTCGACCGCCGGCACGAGTGCCATGATGGCTTCGGCCAGCTCGATCTCGCGCTCGGTGGGTGCGCCAAAGCTGAAACCGTCGGCCGCCGCCGCGCGCACGGCCTCGAGCACCGCCGGGTGGCCGTGGCCGAGGATCATGGGACCCCAGGAGCCGATGTAGTCGAGGTAGCGGCGGCCGTCGGCGTCCCACATGAAGGCGCCCTCGGCGCGCGTGATGAAGCGTGGCGTGCCGCCGACCGCGCGGAAGGCGCGCACCGGCGAGTTGACGCCGCCGGGGATGACCTGCTGCGCGCGTTCGAAGAGTTGCTGGTTGCGAGAGACCTCAGTGGACACGGCGCGGCCCTCCCTTGGGCGTCGGGTTGTCATCGGGCGCGCCGGCCAGGCCGCCGGTGTCGTCTTCGGCATCTCCCGCGGTTTCGTCGTCGGGGCCTGGCAAGGCCCAGAAGAAGCGGTCCGGGATGATGTTGCCCATGCCGGGCCGGAAGCCGGCATCCAGGCTCTGGTCCAGGAAGGCCAGGGCTTCGCCGACGGCGGACTGCAGCTCGCTGCCGGCGGCCAGCAAGGCAGCCAGCGCGGCGGAGAGCGTCTCGCCCGAACCCACGAAACCGGCTTCGAAGCGCTCGAACTTCTCGCCCGCCAGCGCGCCTTGCGGAGAGGCCAGCACGTTGTCGATGAACTGTTCGGCGCCGCGCGCCGGCAGCATGATGCCGGTGACCAGCACGTAGCGTGTGCCGCGCTGGCCGGCGGCCACCGCCAGCTCGCGCGCCGAAGGCGGGCGCTCGCTGTCCCAGTCGGGCAGCAGGAAATCGGTGAGCGTCTTGTGGTTGCCCACCAGCAGCTCGGTGGCCGGCAGGATCAGCTCGCGGTAGGCGTCCACATAGGGCACGAGCTGGTCTTCGTCCAGCCAGCTCAGATCGGGCATGTAGGCCACCAGCGGCACTTCCGCATAGTCCGACAGGATCTCGGCCACGGCGCTCACCGTATCGGCCGTGCCGAGAAAGCCGACCTTGAAGCCCGAGACGGTGATGTCTTCGAGGATGGTTCGGGCCTGCTCGATGACCACATCCTCATCGATGGCATGCTGGTCGAAGATCTCCGCGGTGTCGCGCATCAGCAGCGAGGTGACCACCGGCAGCGGATGCGCGCCCATGGCGGCGATGGTGGCGGTGTCGCCCGCCAGGCCGCAGGCGCCGCTGGGATCGTTGACGTTGAAGCACAGCACGCAGGCGGGCGGCGCGGGTTCTGCCTGGGGATCACCGGGCTCTGTGGAGGTGGGGCTTTCGGGATTCATCGAGGGTCCTCGACCCCTGGCGCCAACGGGCGTGACGGGGGTGGGCGAAAGTTGCTGCAGAGCCTGAAGATTGGGCCGTAGGTGCCTACATTCGCTTGCTTTTTTGTTGCGACCGGCTGGCTACAATCGTTGATCATTGTAGTGATCCGAAGTCCCCGAAGTGAGCAACGCCACAACCTGGATGTGTCTGATCTGCGGCTGGATCTATGACGAGGCTGCAGGGGATCCCGAGCACGGCATCGCGCCCGGTACGGCGTGGGGCGATGTGCCGATGAACTGGACCTGTCCCGAGTGCGGCGCACGCAAGGAAGACTTCGAAATGGTACAGATCTGACCCGTCCCGCCGCAGCGTCCGTGCTCGGCACCGGATCAGCGATCCACAGGTGTCACACATGATCGAGAACACGCCAGGCGCCCGGGTGCTGGTCATCGACGACAGCAATACGATCCGCCGCAGCGCCGAGATCTTCCTGCGCCAGGGCGGGCACGAGGTGCTGCTGGCCGAGGACGGCTTCGATGCGCTGTCCAAGGTCAACGACCACGCGCCGGATCTCATCTTCTGCGACATCCTGATGCCGCGCCTGGATGGTTACCAGACCTGCGCGATCATCAAGCGCAATCCACGCTTCTCACGCGTGCCTGTCATCATGCTGTCCAGCAAGGACGGCTTGTTCGACAAGGCCCGCGGGCGTATGGTGGGCAGCGAGGAATACCTGACCAAGCCGTTCACGCGGGAGCAGCTGCTGCGCGCGGTGGAGCTGTTCCGCGGCGCGGCGGTCAGCTGAGGCGCGTCGCGGGACGCAACCAGGGACGAGGGCAAGCGCATGGCCATCCAGAAGATCCTGCTCGTCGATGATTCCAAGACCGAGCTGCATCACATCAGCGGCCTGCTCACGCGCAAGGGCTACAGCGTGCGCACGGCCGAAAACGGCGAAGAGGCGATGAGCCGGCTGCGCGAGGACAAGCCCGATCTGATCCTCATGGATGTGGTGATGCCGGGGCAGAACGGCTTTCAACTCACACGCTCCATCACGCGCGACACGCGCTACGCCGACGTGCCGGTGATCATGTGCACCAGCAAGAGCCAGGAAACGGACCGCGTCTGGGGCATGCGCCAGGGCGCGCGCGACTACATCGTCAAGCCGGTGAATGGCGAAGAGCTGATCGCCAAGATCCTGGCGCTGTCCTGATGGCTCAACGCGAAGCGCTGCGCGATCTCCAGGCCCGGCTGGCCGAACGACTGCAAGCCGCACGCACCAGCGAGGGCAAGCAGGCCTGGCTGGCGGTCGAAGCCGGCCCCGCGGGCATCCTGCTGCCGCTGGAGCAGGCCGGCGAAATCTTCCCGCTGGGCGAGATCCTGCCCCTGCCGCATGCCAGGCCCTGGTTCCTGGGCGTGGCCAACCTGCGTGGCGGCCTGCACGGCGTGGTGGATCTGGCGGGCTTTCTGGGGCTGCGCCCGAACGGCGGTGCCGGGGGGCCGGCACGCGAAGGCGGCCGGCTGGTGGCCCTGAATCCCGTCTTGCGATCCCTGGTTGCGCTGCGTATCGATCACATGAGCGGCCTGCGCCGTGCCGACGACATGACGGCCGTCCCCTTGACCCAGCGCCGCCCGCCGTTTGCCGGCCGCCAATGGCGCGATGCGCAAGGGCGGCCGTGGCTGGAGCTGGATCTGGCCGAGCTCGCCGCGAGCCCGGCCTTCATTGCGATTGCCGCCGAAGAAACGGCTTGAGAGCCTGTGAGTGGATCACGGGCCACACCGGAAGGACACAGAACCCATGGGCTTCATCGACCGCTTCAAGAGCCGCGCCCAGGAAGGACCCGCTGCGCCCGAGCCGGCCCCGGCGGCTTCGGCCGCGATGCCGGCCTCTGCGGTCGGCTCCAGCGCCGTCGATCTGGATGTCGGCGGCACGCCGCCCGTGGAAAGCACCGGCCTGCAGGCCGATTCCTCGATCATTTCCGAGGCCCTGCCCTCATCGGCCATCGTGACCGGCTTCGCCGACAGCCGCCAGATGGCGGACGCGGCCATGCTGGCGCCCACGCCGGTGCCGGCCTTGCCCTTCATCGGCACGCGCCCGCTGGCCCAGCAGCAACGCATTCTGCTGGGTCTCATCGCGGCGGGCCTGCTGATCCTGATCCTGGCGATCACGCTCGGGGTCGGGGCGGGCCAGCGTTCGGCCCAGCAGCTCAGCGCGGTCGGCCAGGCGCAGATGCAGGCGCAACGGCAGGTCAAGGCCGCCACGCAGGCGCTCGTCGGCATGCCCACGGCCTTTCCCGAACTGCGTGAGAGCACCCAGCTGCTGGTGAAGAACCTGCGTGGCCTGCGCAGTGGCGATGCGGAACTGACGCCGGTCTCCGCGGGCCTGGTGGATGTCGTGGAGCCGCTGGTCGAGCTGGTCAACAAGGCCGACAAGCAGGCTGCGGGCGTGCTGGGGCAGGAGAAGCCGTTGACGCAGGCCGGTCGCGCCTTGCGCACGCTCAATCGCCAGGCCTCCGAGATGCTGGTCACCGTGGAGTCCTTGATCGCGCTGCAGCTGCAAGGCGGCGCGACCGCGGCGGAGCTCACGGCCAGCAGCACCCTGGCCATGCTCTCCCAGCGCATTCCTCGCCATGCCAACGAATTCCTCACGCTGGAGGGCGTGAGCGCCGACGCGGTGCAGCAGCTGGGCAAGGATCTGAACCAGTTTCGGGATCTCTCCGATGGCCTGGTCGCCGGCAATGCCGAGTTGCGGCTGACGGCCGTGCGCGATGCCGCGCAGGCCGAGCGCCTGAAGACGCTGCAGCAGCAGTATGCGGCGCTGCGGGCCGAAGCGGGCGCGATCCTGGACAACGTTCAAGGGCTCGTGGCGGCGCGCCAGGGGCAGGCGGCGATCCTGCGCGACAGCGAGCCGCTGCGCGCCGGCCTCGATGATCTGCAGGCGCGCCTGGCCACCGGCGGCTTCGGGCTGCTGCATCTGCTGGGGGCGGCGCTGGCGCTGGTGCTGCTGCTGGTGGGTGGTGGCGGCATGCTCAGATTGTTCGTGCTGGAGCAGACCAAGCGATCGCGCGAAGCCGAAGCTCAGCGCGCCGAGGCCGAGCGCCAGGAGCGCGAGGCCAAGCGCGTCAACGACGCCAACCAGGCGGCCATCCTGCGCTTGATGAACGAACTGCAGACCGTGGCCGAAGGCGACCTGACGCAGCAGGCCACCGTGACCGAGGACATCACCGGCGCGATTGCCGATTCGGTCAACTACACCGTGGAAGAGCTGCGATCGCTCGTGTCGCAGGTGCAGACCACGGTGGAGCGCGTCACCGACACCACGGCGCAGGTCGAGCAGACCTCCACCGAGCTGCTGGCGGCCTCGACCGAGCAGCTGCGCGAGATCCGCGACACCGGCGAATCCGTGCTGCAGATGGCCGGACGCATCAACGATGTCTCCGCCCAGGCCCAGCACTCCGCGGAGGTCGCGCGTCAGTCGCTGCAGGTGGCCGGCAGCGGGCTCACGGCGGTGCAGAACACCATCGGTGGCATGAATGCGATCCGCGATCAGATCCAGGAGACCTCCAAGCGCATCAAGCGATTGGGCGAGAGCTCGCAGGAGATCGGCGAGATCACCGAACTGATCTCGGACATCACCGAGCAGACCAACGTGCTGGCGCTGAATGCCGCGATCCAGGCCGCATCGGCGGGCGAGGCCGGCCGCGGCTTCTCGGTGGTGGCCGAGGAAGTGCAGCGCCTGGCCGAGCGATCGGCGGATGCGACGCGGCAGATCTCGGCCCTGGTGCGCGCGATCCAGACCGACACGCTGGACGCGGTGGCCGCCATGGAGCGCTCCACCAACGGCGTGGTCGAAGGCGCGCGCCTGAGCGATGCCGCCGGCAGCGCGCTGAACGACATCGACCGTGTGACGCGCGAACTGGCCGCGCTGATCGAGCGCATCTCGTCGCAGGCCTCGCGCGAGGCGCAGTCGGCCAACATCGTGGCGGCCAACATCCAGCACATCTTTGCGGTGACCGAGCAGACCTCCGACGGCACGCAGTCCACCGCGCAGATGGTGCGGGAACTGTCGCGCACGGCCGAGGAACTGCGCGCCTCGGTGGCGCGTTTCAAGGTCAGCTGATGCGAGGAGCCCTTCGATGATGTCGACGGCAAAGGCGGGCACCCCCTCGGCAGAGGATCTGCGCGCACTGTCGTGGGTGCAGGACGAGCTGCGCCGCTCGCTGGAGGCCGCACACAAGGCCTTGCACCGCCAGCTGCGCGAGGCCGAGGCGCTGCGCGGCTCGGATGTCGATCGTGTCGACCCCGGCGTGCTGCGCGCGGCGCGCAACCACCTGCACCAGGCGGCGGGTGCGCTGGAGCTGGTGGGCATGCCCGTGCCCGCGCGCTTCGTGCGGGCCGCCGAGCAGGCTGTGCAGCGCCTGACCGAGCGCCCCTCGCTGCTCACGCCCAAGGCCGTGGAATCGATCGAGCGCGCCTCCTACGCGCTGATGGACTACATCGGCCGACTCACGGCAGGCAAGCAGATCTCCGGCGTGGCGCTGTTTCCGCAGTACCGCAGCCTGCTGGAGCTGGCGGGTACCGACCGCGTGCATCCGGCCGATCTCTGGGAACACGACTGGCGCTGGCGTGTGATCGCACGCGAGCCGGGCATCACGGCACAAGGCGCCGATCCGCAATCGCGCGAGGTGATGGAGCGGCTGATGCTGCGCCTCATGCGCATGCCCGATCGCACCACCTTGCGCCGGCTGAGCGATCTGAGCGCGGCCCTCGGCGCGGATGCCAAGGGCCGGCGCGCGACGCTGTGGCGGCTTGCCGCCGGCTTCTTCGAAGCCCAGGCCTTCGGGCTGCTGCGCTTTGACGTGCATGTCAAGCGCGCCGCCCCGCGGCTGCTGGCGCAGGCCCGGCTGGGCTTGCGCTCGGGCGACGTGTCTGACCGTCTGGCTCATGATCTGCTGTTCTTCTGTGCGCGGGCCAATCCGGGCCAGGCCGATGCCTCGCTGCCGCGCCTGAATGCCGTGCTCAAGGCCTACGGCCTGGACGACACGATGCTGCCCGACTACGAGGCGCCGGCGCTCGGCCGCTTCGATCCCGCCTGGATCGCGCTGGCGCGCAAGCGCGTCGGGGCCGCGCGCGAGGCCTGGTCCGCCGTGGCTTCGGGCGAGATGCATCGCCACCATGCGATGGGCGAAGCCTTCGCGCTGGTGCACGATTCGCTGGAGAAGCTCTACCCCAAGGGCGGCGAGCTCGGCATGGCCTTGCTGCGCGCCACGCAGTCGGTCGGTTCAGCCGGCGTCCCCACCGGGCTGGCCATGGAAGTGGCCACGGCCGTGCTGTACCTGGAAGCGTCGCTGCAGGATGGCGATCTGGACGAACCGCACCTGGGTGAGCGGATCCAGCGCCTGGCGCAGCGCATCGATGCGGTCCGCCGCGGCGCCGAGCCGCAGCCGCTGGATCCCTGGATGGAGGAGCTCTACCGCCGCGTCTCCGACAACCAGACCATGGGCAGCGTCGTGCAGGAGCTGCGCGGCACCTTGTCCGAGGTCGAAAAGCAGATCGACCAGTTCTTCCGCCATCCCAGGCAGCCCGAGCTGCTGTTTCCGGTCTCCGGGCAGCTCTCGGCCATGCGTGGCGTGTTCTCCGTGCTGGGCCTGGAGCCGGCGACGCAGGCGATCCTGCGCATGCGCGACGATGTGGACCAGCTCGCCCGCACGCCCCACGGCCCCGAGAGCGAGGTGATCACCCAGCATCTGTTCGAGCGCCTGGCGGACAACCTTGGCGCGCTGAGCTTCATGATCGACATCCTCGCTGTGCAGCCGCTGCTGGCGAAGGCCTTGTTCAAGTTCGATCCGGCCACCGGCTACCTCAGCGCGCTGATGGGCCAGCCCCCGCGCGACAGCCAGTTTGCCGATTCCATTCCCGATACGGGCCCCGGTGACCTGGGCGAGCGTGCGCAGCGCGTGGGCCGCGATGCGCTGCGCGCCGAGATCAGCGACGAGGTCTTCAGCCGCGAGCTGCGCAGCCTGGCACAGCAGGCGATGCTGGCCGAAGAGCGGCGCCTGGCCGATACCTTGACCGCCGCGCAGGCGGCGCTGGAGCGGACCGGCGATCCCGAACAGCGAAGGGCACTTCGTGCGGAGCTGGCGGCACGCATGCAGAAGCTGCGGCCGGGCGCCGAGCCCGTGCCGGCACCCTCCGCCGCGACGGCGCGCGAATCGCGCCCGGCGCCGCTGGCCGAGGCCGCCGGACTGGCGGGCGTGGTGTCTGCCGCGGCGGCTGCCGCGGGCGCGGGCGCGGGCCGCGAGGCGGATGCGCCGACGCAGGCACCAGTGCCCGCCACCGGCGCGGCACCGCAGCCCGCCGCGGCAGGCGCTGCCGGTGCCGGCACGACACCGGTGCCCGTCCAGGCTGCGCCGGCGCCCGACGGTGAAGACACCGAGATGCTGGAGGTCTTCCTGGAGGAGGCCGCCGAAGTCTTCAGCCAGGCGCGCGAGGCGATCGCCCGCCTGGATCACGACGAACGCGACGCCGGCAACGACCTGTCCGAACTCACCGCCATCCGGCGCGCGTTTCACACGCTCAAGGGCAGCTCGCGCATGGTCGGGCTCAACGAGTTCGGCGAGGCGGCCTGGGCCTGCGAGCAGCTCTACAACGCGCGCCTGGCGCACTCGCCCTCGATGGAGCCCGCATGTCGCGGCTTCACGCTGCAGGCGCTGGATTACCTGGAGGACTGGACCGGCGCCATCGCGCGCCGCGTCCCCGCCGGACACCACAAGCATCCGGTCGTGGCCGCCGCCGATGCGCTGCGTCTGGACGGCCGCGTGCTGCCCCTGGCGATGCCGGGTGCTGCCCTGCCTGCCGTCGAGTCCGTACCCGAGCCCGCGCCCGCGCCCCCAACGGCAGCCGAAGCCGAACCCGAAGCCGAAGCGCCCGCCGCGGCGGCAGTCGACGCGCCGGCCGCAGGGCTGGCTGGCGGGCCGGGTGATGCTCCGGTCGACTTCCCGCTGGACGCGCCGGTGGATGTGCCCGTCGGGTTGGCCGTCGATGTGCCTCTGGACGTGCCCCTGGATGCGCTGGCCGAGGGCGACCCGGGCTTGCCGGATATCGTGCTGGACGGCGAGGGCGGTGCCTTCATCCCCATCAAGGCCGAGCCAGCGCTGCCCGCCTTGCCGTCGCTGGACCTCGATCTGGATCTGGGCCTGCCGCAAGCCGCCGAAGCTCCGCTGGTCTCCGAGGTGGCCTCCGAGGCGGCCTCCGAAGCGGCCTCCGAGGTGGCCTCCGCGCGGGTGCCTGAGCCCCTGCCCTTGCCTGAGGCGCTCCCGCTGCCCGTGCCGCTTGCCGATCTCTCGCTGGACCTGTCGCAGCCCGAGCCCGCCGCCGCACAGGATCAGGCCGCGCCTGCGCAGCCTCCGCTGCCGGAACGCGATGCCGCGGCCGATCAGCGTCTGGTGCTGCAGGTACCGACGCTTCAGCCGATCGTCGAGCCGCTGGTCGAGCCACTGCAGGATCCCGGCGCGCAGACGCCAAGCTGGGACGCACCGGCGAGCGTGCCGGCGCAGGGTCTGGGCGAGCCCGAAGCAGCGCCTCAGGAAGGAGCGCCTCAGGAAGCAGCGCCGATCCTGGCCGAGGCGGACCTGCCGCCAGCGCATGCCGAGCCGGCGCTGCAGCCGCTTGCTGCAGAGGATTCGATCAAGGTCGTCGGCCCGTTGCGCATCGACATCGGGATGTTCAACATCTTCCTCAACGAGGCCGACGAGCTCTCTCGCCGGCTGTCGATGGGCCTGGCGGAATGGGCGATCGAGGCGCGCCAGCCGCCGGGCGAGGCGGTCACGGTGATGGCCCATTCGCTGGCCGGCAGTTCCGCAACCGTGGGATTTGCCGATCTGTCCTTGCTCTCGCGCGCACTCGAACATGCGCTGACCCGCAGCAACCGGGCGCTGAGCGTGGGCCTGTCCGAAGGCGAGCTCTTCAACGAGGTGGCCACCGACATCCGCCGCCTGCTGCACCAGTTTGCCGCCGGCTTTCTCGTCGCGCCGCGCGCCGGCCTGCTGGAGCGCCTGGAGGCGCATCAACCGCCGGCCGTGGCTGCCGCATCGGAAGAGCTTGGCCACGATGACGAAGACGCGGCCGACGCGCTGCCGC
Organism: Rubrivivax sp.; assembly: GCA_016790225.1. The sequence continues at coordinate 27,344 of JAEUOZ010000013.1, read as the reverse complement.
AGGATGCTGCGGCGGACGTCGAAGCCGCCGAAGCCGCCGACGCCGGCGCCAGCGCGAGCGCCGAGGAGACCCAGGCTGCGCCTGCCGAGCCCTTCGAAGCGCCCGTCATCGAGTCCGTCATCGAGCCCGTCACCGAGTCCATCACCGAGCCCGTTGCCGAGCCCGTTGCCGAGCCGATCACGGAGCCGAGCGCCGAGTCCGTGGATCAGCCCGAGGTCGAGCCCTCGGCCGCTGCCATCGGCGATGCCGACGCAGAGCCGAGCTCCGCCTTGCCGCTCGCCCTTCCGGCCGGCGCGGCCCTTGCGGCGGGCGCGTTGCTGGCGCCCCTGCTGCCGGAAGACGACGACATCGACGTCGAGGATCACATCGATGCCGAGCTCTTCCCGGTCTTCTCCGAAGAAGCCGAAGAACTGCTGCCCCAGCTGCAGGCGCAGATGCGTGCCTGGGTGCAGCACCCGCCGCAGCGCACGGCCGCTGCAGCCTGCATGCGCCTGCTGCACACCTTCAAGGGCGGCTCGCGCCTGGCCGGTGCGATGCACCTGGGCGAGATGGCCCACCGCCTGGAAACGCGGGTCGAACGGCTGCTGGGCAGCGAGACCCCGGATGTGGCCGACATCGAGCCCCTGACCTGGCGCGTCGATGCCTTGCAGGCCCGCTTCCTGGCCCTGCGCCAGAGCCTGTCCGAAGCGGAACAGGCCTCGGCGGCCGAGCCGAAGGCCGCGGAGGCTGCCGGGCCGGCACTGCCGCAGAGCCTGGACGCATCGGCAGACGAGTCGGCAGACCCGTGGGGCATCGACTGGGGGCCCTTCCTGGCGGCCGCGGCGCCCGGCGGCCTGCCGCCCGCGCGCGTCTCGCTGCCGGCCGCCGCGCAAGGCGCGGTGCGCGTGCGCGCCACCTTGCTGGATCGGCTGGTCAATCACGCGGGCGAGGTGAGCATCGCGCGCACCCGCATGGAGGCCGATCTCGGGCAGATCAAGAGCAGCCTGGGCGATCTCAGCGAGAACCTGGACCGTCTGCGGCGCCAGCTGCGCGATGTGGAAGTGCAGGCCGAATCGCAGATCAGCTCGCGGCTGGAGGCCGCCAAGGCCGCGGCGGTGGAATTCGATCCGCTGGAGATGGATCGCTACACGCGGGTGCAGGAGCTCACGCGCATGATGGCCGAGTCGGTGAACGACGTGGCCACGGTGCAGCGCAGCCTGCAGCGGGCGCTGCAGTCCAGCGAAGACCAGATCGCCCAGCAAGGGCGGCTGACCCGCTCGATGCAGGATGATCTGCTGCGCACGCGCATGGTGGAGTTCGAATCGCTGTCCGAGCGGCTCTACCGCGTGGTGCGTCAGGCGGGCAAGGAGACCGGTCGCCAGGTGCGTCTGGACATCGTGGGCGGCTCGATGGAAATCGACCGTGGCGTGCTGGAACGCATGACGGCGCCCTTCGAGCACCTGCTGCGCAACAGCATCGCGCATGGCATCGAGACCCCCGCGCGGCGCATCGCAGCGGGCAAGGATGCCACCGGCCTCATCGAGATCAAGCTGACGCCGGAAGGCAATGAGGTGGCCATCGAGTTCCGCGACGACGGCGCGGGTTTCGATCTGGAGCGCATCCGTGCGCGCGCGCTGACGCAGGGCCTGACCGACGCCGGCCCGCCCATGTCTGACGAGGCCCTGGCCGATCTGATCTTCAGCCCGGGCTTCAGCACCGCCGACCGCGTGACCGAGCTCGCCGGCCGTGGGGTCGGCCTGGACGTGGTGCGCTCCGAGGTCCTGGCGCTCGGCGGCCGTGTGCAGGTCGATCTGCGCAGCGGGCCGGGCGCGTGTTTCCGCATGGTGCTGCCGCTGACGACGGCGGTGACGCAGGTGGTGATGCTGCGCTGCGGCGAGCTGACCGTGGCGGTGCCGGCCAACCTGATCGAGATCGTGCGGCGCGAAGCGGCCAGCGCGGTGGAGCAGGCCTACCGCCAGGGGTTCTGGCTTCACGCCGGCGAATCCCTGCCCTTCCACTGGCTGGCCGCGCTGCTGGGCGGCGAGCCCGCCGGGGCAGCGGCCGGGCGGACGGTCCCGGTGGTCATCGTGCGCAGCGCGGCCCAGCGGGTGGCCCTGCACGTCGACGAGGTGCTGGGCAACCAGGAAGTGGTGGTCAAGAACCTCGGCCCGCAGCTCTCGCGCCTGCCGGGCCTGGCCGGCATGACGCTGCTGGCTTCCGGCACGGTGGCGCCGATCTACAACCCGGTGGCCCTGGTGGCCTGGTACGGCACCGCCGCACGGCAGCGCCTGCTGCAGCTGCTGGCCTCGCGCCCGGAGCAAGGCCCGGCCATGCCGCAGCGCCCGGTGGTGCCCTTGGCGCCGCTGGTGCTGGTGGTGGACGATTCGCTCACCGTGCGCCGGGTGACCCAGCGGCTGCTGCTGCGTGAGGGTTATCGCGTCGTGACAGCCAAGGACGGCCTGGAGGCGCTGGAGCGCATCGGCGAGGAACTGCCGCGTGTCATCCTCAGCGACATCGAGATGCCGCGCATGGACGGCTTCGATTTTGTGCGCAACCTGCGCGCCGATCCGCAGCTGAGCGGGCTGCCGGTGATCATGATCACCTCGCGCATCGCCCAGAAGCACCGCGACTATGCCCGCGAGCTGGGTGTGCGCCACTACCTGGGCAAACCGTATGGCGAAGAGGAACTGCTGGGCCTGGTGGCGCAGCTGGTGCGCCGCGAGTCGCTGCCGGCCTGAACGCCGGCTCGGCGGCTGGCCGAAATTGGCCGGCTTTTTGGCCGGTCCTTCGCCCGACTTTTCTGGTGAACTCCCCTGATGAAGCTGAAGACTGCCCAAACGCCGGCGCGCCTGGCTGGCGCCGCCCTCCTGAGCCTGATGCTGACGGGCTGCGTCACGGTCCTGGAAGGGCTGAAGCCCTTTGTCGGTGGCGCGCCCGCGGCGCCGGCGCCCGCGCCATCACCGACACCCGCACCGTCACCGGCTGCCTGGCTGGCACCCCTGCCGCATGAGGGGCGGCCGACCGAGCTGCTGCAATGGTGGGCGCAGTTCGACGACCCGCAGCTGGTGTCGATGATCGAATCGGCACAGGCGGTCAGCCCTGGCCTGGCGGCTGCGCGCTCGCGCATCGAACAGGCCCGCGCTGCCAGCACGGCCGCGGCCGGCGGCCGGCTGCCGCAGGTGGATGCCACCGGCAGCGCCACCCGCGGGCGCAGCGAAGCCGGGGGGGTTGTGGCCAGCGTGGCCCAGCTGGGCCTGCAGAGCAGCTGGGAACTGGATCTGTTTGGCGCCGTGCGTGCCGGGGTTCAGGCGGGCGAAGCGCGTCTTGAAGGCGCACAGGCCGCCTGGCACGTGGCCCGGGTGGCGGTGGCTGCCGAAGTGGCTTCGGTCTACCTGGCCTTGCGCGCCTGCGAGGCGCAGTTGCAGGAGCTGGAGATCGACGTGCAGTCGCGCGCCGAGACGGCCCGCGCCACCGAACGCAGTGCGCAGGCGGGTGTGACGGCGCCGGCCGCGGCCGCCCAGGCCCGCGCCAGTGCCGCGCAAGGCCGGGCCCAGGCGGTGGCCCAGCGCGCGCAGTGCGACAACTTCGTCAAGGCCCTCGTGGCACTGACCGCTGGTGACGAAGCGGCCTTGCGCCCGGCGCTTGCGGCCGGCGCTGCGCGCATTCCGCAGGCCGCACCGATCGCCTTCACCAGCCTGCCGGCCCAGCTGCTGGCACAGCGTCCGGATCTGACCGAAGCGGCCGCCAACGTGACCGCCGCCGCGGCCGATGTGCGCCTGGCCGAAGCACGCCAGCGCCCGCGTGTGGCGCTCAGCGGTTCCCTGGGCCTGATGAGCGTCAGCGCAGCGGGCATCCAGCGTGAAGGCAGCACCTTCAGCCTGGGTCCGCTGCAGGTGAGCTTTCCGGTCTTCGACGCCGGCGTGCGCCGCGCCAACGAGCAGGCCGCCCGCGCCGCCTACGACGAATCCGTGGCCGCCTACCAGGCGCGCCTGCGCACGGCGGTGCGTGAGGTCGAGGAAGCGCTGGTGCAGTTGCGCGCCAGCCGCGACCGCCAGGCCGATGCCCTCACGGCGGCCGAAGGCTTCGAAGCGTCCTTCAAGGCCGCCGAGGCGCGCTACAAGGGCGGCGTGGCCAGCATCTTCGAGCTTGAGGACGCGCGCCGCACCGCGGTGGCCGCGCGCAGCGCGCTGGTGGATCTGCAGCGCGAGCGCACGGCCGCCTGGATCGCGCTGTATCGCGCGCTGGGCGGCGGCTGGAAGGCGGGCGCGGCGGCTTCCTGAGCCGGCGCAGCGGGTGACCCAGCCCCGCCGGGCAGGCTATGGCCGTGGCGGGCCTGCGGTGTCGAAGCGTGCCAGCAAGGGCGCATGCTGCTGCGGCCAGGCCGCCAGTTCGCGCCCGTCACCCTCGAAGACCTGGTGCACGAAGGCCAGCACCAGCTGCTGCGTGGCGGCCTTGACCTGTGGGTTGAGCAAGGTGCCGCCGGTGCCCATGCGGTCGGTGAACATGCTGTGCGAGCCGCCTGCGTAGACCGCCAGCCACTTGTGCGCACTGGCCGTGGCCTCGAAGACGGCGATGCGGTCTTCGGCGCCGCTGTAGTAGCCGGGGATGCGGATGATGTCTTCGGTGGCCGTGACGTGCAGCGTGGGCAGCTGCACGCCCGCCAGGATGCCGCGCAGATCGCTTTCGCCGTAGAACGGCGGCGCCGAAATGATGATGGCCGCCGACAGACGGGGATCACGCAGCGAGACGGCCTGGCCCTCGCGCAGCACGCGCGCGCCGCTGGCCAGCAGCGTGGTGTTGGCGCCGTAGCTGTGGCCGGCCGCGATGATGCGTGAAGGGTCGATCTGCGGCCCGCGTTCGCCGGCCAGCAGCGTGTCCAGCGCAAAGCGCAGGTCCTTCACGCGCTGGATGGCCTCGATGTCCTGCGCGGCCTGCTGCAGCCGGCCGACGAGCTGGAACACGTTGCCCATCCAGATCTGACGGTCACTGCCCACATGCTGCAGGTGCAGCGCCGCGATGCCCTGGCTGGCCAGGTGGCGCCCCAGCCAGCGGTAGCCGGTGCGCGAGCCGCCGATGCCATGCGAAAAGACGATCAGCGGCACCCGCTGTGCCGTCGCTCGGGTGGGCCAGTGCAGCCGCACGGGAACGGCCCGCTGGCGGCTCGTGTCGGCCCAGTCGAAGTCCAGTGTCTCCACCAGACCTGCGCCCTCGGCGGGATCCTGCGCACGCCCCGATCGATGGGCCAGGGCGCCTGCGGCCAGCAGCGCGGCCGAGCCCAGCAGCCAGCGGCGGCGCGTCACGTCAGCGCGGCGGTTCATTCTCCGGCTCCGGTGGGGCCGGCTGCCGGCCTGGCCAGGGGCGCGGTGCGTACCACGGGCGCTCGGGGGGCCTGCCCGGCTGTTGCGGCGGCAGCGGACGGCGCACCCCGCCAGCGTGCTGTCAGTCGCCGGACAAACTGGATCGCATCGTCCACCAGCGTGAAGAGCACAGGAATCACCAGCAGGCTCAGGAACGTGGAGGTGATCAGGCCGCCGATCACCACGATGGCCATGGGCGCGCGGAAGCTCGGATCGACGCCGATGCCCAGCGCAATGGGCATCATACCCGCACCCATCGCGATGGTCGTCATGACGATCGGCCGTGCCCGCTTGTGGCAGGCATCGAGCACGGCTGCCCAACGGTCCAGACCATGATCACGTCGCGCGATGATCACGTAGTCGACCAGCAGGATGGAGTTCTTGGTCGCGATGCCCATCAGCATGATCAGGCCGATCATGCTGGGCATGGACAGCGCGGTGTTCGTGACGAACAGCGCGAGGAAGGCACCCGGAATGGACAGCACCAGCGCGCCCAGGATGGTGACCGGCTGGATGAAGTCCTTGAACAGCAGCACCAGCACGATGTAGATGCACAGCACGCCGGTGAGCATGGCCAGGCCGAAGCTGGAGAACAGCTCGGTCATGGCCTCGGCATCGCCGATCTCGGTCTGCGAGATGCCGGGCGGCAGCTGCGCCACCGAGGGCAGTGCGAGCGCCGCGGCCTTCACCTCGCCCAGCGGCTGCTGGTTGAGCTCGATGTCGAAATTGACGTTGCGCAGGCGGTTGTAGCGGTCGATCTCCGCCGGCCCGCTGCCGAGTTCCAGCGTCGCGACGTTGCCCAGCATCACCGGCCCGTGACGGCCGGGCACGGGCAGCCGCGCCAGCAGCGCCAGATCGCTGCGGGCCTGCGCCGGCAGGCGCACGATGATGGGAACCTGGCGCTGGCTCAGATTGAGCTTGGCCAGGCTCTGGTCGAAGTCGCCGGCCGTGGCGATGCGCAGGGTCTCGGCGATCGCTGCGGAAGTGACGCCCAGATCGGCCGCGCGCGCCGGATCGGGCCGCACGATGAGTTCCGGCCGCACGAGGCTGGAGGAACTGGTGACGTTGCCGATGCCGGGAATGCTGCGCAGCTCGCGCTCCACCAGGGCCGCATGCTGTGCCAGCACCTGGCCGTCCTCGCCCGCCAGCACCAGCACATACTTCTCGGCACTGGCACCGAAGCCCACCTTGACGCGCGCGCCCGGGATCACCGCCAGCGCCTCGCGCAGCTGGGATTCGATGGCCTGCTTGGACAGCCCGCGGCGCTCGCTGCGGTGACTCATGTTGATCGTCAGCGTCGCGCGCCGTACCTCGGGCAGCCCGCCGCCGGGGGTGAAGGTGTCGGCGCCCGTGCTGCCGCCGCCCACGGCGGTGTAGACCAGCTTCACCTGCGGATTGCGCTGCACGATCACCCGGGCCTGCTCGGCCGCGTCAAAGGTCTGCTGGAAGGTGCTGCCCGGGGGCAGCGTCACGGTGACCTGGGTCTGGTTGATGTCGTCCGGCGGGATGAAGCCGGTGGGCAGGAAGCGCACAAGCCCGAAGCAGCCGATGAAGAAGACGGCCGTGGCCAGCATCGTCACGACGCGGTGCTTCAGGCACCAGGCCGCCCAATGGCCGTAGGTGATCAGCCAGCGCGGCTCCGGGCGCTCCTTGCGGGGCGGGCGCAGGATGTAGGCCGACATCATCGGCGTGAGCATGCGCGCCACGACGAGCGAGAAGAACACGGCGATCGCCGCCGTCCAGCCGAACTGCACGAAGAACTTGCCCGGCACGCCGGACATGAAGGCCGTCGGCAGGAACACCGCGATCAGCGTGAAGGTCGTGGCGATCACCGCGAGGCCGATCTCGTCGGCCGCTTCCATGGCTGCCTGGTACGGCGTCTTGCCCATGCGCAGGTGCCGCATGATGTTCTCGATCTCGACGATCGCGTCGTCGACGAGGATGCCCACCACCAGCGACATCGACAGCAGCGTCACCACGTTCAGCGTGAAGCCGAACACGTAGTGCATCAGCGCCCACGCCGGGATGATCGACAGCGGCAGCGCCGTGGCGGCGACCAGCGTGGCGCGCCAGTCGCGCAGGAAGAACCACACGACGATCACCGCGAGCACGGCGCCTTCGAGCAGCAGGTACATGCTGCCGTGGAAGTTCTCCACCACCGGGTCGACGAAGTTGAAGGCCTCGGTCACCTTCACGTGCGGCTGCTCGGCGACCAGCTTGTCGATGGCGCGGCGCACGCCGTCGGCCACGTCGGTCTCGCCGGCGCCGCGGCTGCGCACGATCTCGAAGCCGACCACCGGCTGGCCGTTGAGCAGCGCACCGCTGCGTTGCTCGGCCACGGTGTCGGACACGGTGGCGATCTGGTCGAGCCGCACGCGGCGCCCGTCGGAGAGCGGGATGTCCAGCCGGGCCAGTTCATCGGCGCTCTTCACGGTGGCGATGGTGCGCACGCTCTGCTCGATGCCGCCCACGTCGGCACGGCCGCCGGCGGCCTCCTGCTGCACCGCGCGCAACTGGCGCGACACGTCGGCCGCGGTGGCGTTCAGCGCCAGCAGCCGCGCCGGGTCCAGCTCCACGCGCACTTCGCGCGTGACGCCGCCGACGCGGTTCACCGCACCCACGCCGCGCACCGCCAGCATCGCCTTGGTGACGTCGTTGTCGACGAACCACGACAGCGCCTCGTCGTCGAGCCGGCCCGCCGCGACGGTGTAGGTGAGGATGGGCGCGCCGGCCAACTCGAGCTTGTTGACCACCGGCTCGCGCAGGTCGGCCGGCAGGTCGGAGCGGATGCGCGAGACGGCGGCGCGCACGTCGTCCAGCGCCTCCTGCGTGGGCTTCTCGAGGCGGAACTCCACCGTGAGCATCGCCACGCCGTCCTGTACCTTGGTGTACAGGTTCTTCACGCCCTGCAGCGCGGCGACGGCGTTCTCGATCTTGCGCGCGACCTCGGTCTCCATCTGCGCCGGCGCGGCGCCGGGCAGCGATGCGGTGACGGTGATGGTGGGCAGGTCGATGTCGGGGAACTGCTGCACCTTCATCGCCTGGAAGCCGAGCAGGCCCGTCAGCGTGAGCAGCACGAAGAGCATCACCGCGGGGATCGGGTTGCGGATGCTCCAGGAGGAGACGTTGAGCATGGCCGGGCGTCCCTTCAGCGGCGGACGGTGGAGGCCGGTGCCGCCGCGGTGGCCGCGATCGGTGCCTTGGGCGGTGCATCGACGACTCGCACGAGGTCGCCGTCGGCGAGGAAGGCGCCGCCGCTGGCCACCACGCGGTCCTTCGCGTCGAGGCCGGAGGTGAGCTCGATGCGGTCGCCGCTGCGGCGGCCGATGGTCACCTTGGCCTGCGAGACCTTGCCGTCGGCGGCGACCTTGAAGACGTAGCTGTAGCCGTCGCGCAGCAGCACCGCGGTCTGCGGCAGCGTCAGCGCGGCGCTGGTGCCGATGGCGAACTCGCCGCGCGCATACATGCCGGCCTTGGTCACCGGCGCGTCGCTGCCCGCGGGCGGCGCCGGCAGGTCGACGTAGATGAGGCCGTTGCGCGTGGCTGCATCCACCGTGGGTGCCACCATGCGCACCGTGCCGGCCAGCGTTCCGCCGCCGGCGGGCACCACCTGCACGGCCTGCCCGGGGCGGATCGTGGCGAGGTCCGACGCGGGCACCTCGGCGCGCCATTCGAGCCGGCCCTTGCGGATCAGGCGGAAGAGTTCCTGCCCGGCGGGCACCACCGCGCCCACGGTGGCGGTGCGCACGGAGATCACGCCGTCGTCGGGCGCCAGCACCTGCGTCTGCGCCAGGCGCAGCTCGTGCACCTGCAGATGCGCGCGGGCCGCCTCCAGCCGCGCCTGCGCGGTCTGCTCGCCGGTCACCCACTGCGCCACCTGCTGCGCCGAGAGCGCGCCGGTCTTGTCGAGCTCGCGGGCACGCTGCGCGTTGGCCGCGGCCTCGGCCAATGCCGCCTGCGCCTCGGCGACGCTGGCGCGGGCCTGCGCCACGTCGGCCCGCGCCATCTCGGGCGCGAACACGGCGAGCGGCTGACCGCGGCGCACGCGGTCGCCGACGTTGACGCGCACCTCGGCGAGCCGGTAGCCGTTGGCCTCGGCGCCGACGCTGGCTTCCTGCCACGCGGCGATGGTGCCGCCGGCGGCGAGGGTACGCGCCATTGTGGCCGGCTGCGGCGTGGCGACGGTGACCGTGAGCGCGGGCTTGGCCGCCGCTGCGGCTGGCGTGCCTTGGGCGCGGGCGTGCATCACGGCCGTGGTGCCGAGGCCGAGGGCCAGCAGCACCGCGGCCGCGGCCAGTGGCGTGCGCAGCCGTTGCGACGACATCGCCTGTGCCAGGCGGGCAGGGAAGGGTAGAGGGGCAGTCATTCGGTACGGGATCCCGAAGGGGTCGGTCAGCGGGTGGCGGCGACGGGCTGCAGGTCGGCGGCGTCGAAGCCGCCGCGGAGCTGGAGGTCGGCGCCGTCGAAGCCGCCGCGGAGCTGGAGGTCGGCGCCGTCGAAGCCGCCGCCGAGGGCCCGGTACAACGACACCCACGCGGCAGCACGCTCGCGCTGCAGCTCGATCAGCGCGCTGCGAGCCGCCGCGGCGGAACGGCGCGCGTCCTCGAGCTCGAACAGGTTCGCCAGGCCGCCGCGGAAGCGGGCGTCGGCGGCGCGCAGCGAGGCCTCGTAGCCGTCGACGGCCGCGCGTGCGTCGGCCTCGCGGGTGGCGGTGCTGTCCAGCGCCACCAGCGCCTGCTCGACCTCGCGCACCGCGTCGCGCACGCCGGCCTGCAGCTGCACCACGGCATCGTCGTACGCGGCACGGGCGGCGGCTTCCTCGGCCGCGAGGCGGCCACCGTCGAGCAGCGGGATCGACACCGAGAGCGGCCCGATCGACCACACGCTGCCCTGCACGCGTTCGACATCGCCGCCCAGTCGCAAGCCGCCGAGCGAGCCGCTGAAGGTGACGGTGGGTCGGCGCAGGGCGGCGGTGGCGCGGCGGTCGGCCGCGGCGGCCTGCAGCTGCTGTGCGGCGGCGACCAGATCGGGCCGCCGGCCCAGCAGTTCGGCCGGCAGCGCGCTCACTGCGAGGCCGGGTGCGGCCGGCTGCCGTGCGGTGGTTGTGGCCAGGCGTCGGCGCAGCTCGGGTTCGTCGATCGCCGTGAGCGACACCAGCGCCTTGATCTGCGACTCGCACGCGGCCTGCTGCTGCGCCGCCTGCGCGCGGCCTTGCGCGGCGCTGGCGCGTGCCAGCGCCGCCGCAGCCGGGGCCAGCGTGCCGGCGCGGGCCGAGAGTTCGGACAGGCGCGAGGTCTGCTCGCGCGACTCGGCATCCAGCCTCGCCTGGCCGAGCTGGGCTTCGCACGCGCGCAGCGCCAGGTAGGCCTGCGCGGTCTCGGCCGCCAGCGCCACGCGCGCCGCGTGCCAGCCGGCCTGCGCCGCGACCACGCGAGCCGCGGCGGCATCGCGTGCGGCACCGCGGCCGCCGAACAGGTCCAGCTCCCACGCCGCCTGCACGCCGACGCTCGTGCTGGCGAGGGTGGGACCGCCGGGTTCGTTGCGGGCGCGCGAGGTGCTGGCCTGTGCATCCAGTCGCGGTTGCATCGCCGCGCTGGCGGCGGTGCGCGTGGCGCGTGCGCGCTCGATGCGGCTGGCCGCCGCGGAGAGCGTGGGGCTGGCGTCGCGCGCCGCGGCGATCAGCTCGGGCAGCAGGGGGTCGCCCAGGCGCTGCCACCAGGCGGCATCGGCGGGCGAAGCGCCCTGCTCGCGTGGCAACGGGGCCTGCCAGGCGGAGGGCGCCTGCGGCAGGGCGTTGCGCGCCGAGCCGAGGGCCGCATCGTCCGCCGGGGTGGCGCAACCGGCCTGCAGGGCCAGCAGGCCCAGCGCGATGGCACCGGTCATCACGCGCGGGCTCATCGCGAGCCTCCTCGCCGCACCGCCCGCTGGGGCACCGCGGCCCGCCGCGCCCGTTCGGCCTCGACCATCGCGCGGGCGTACATCACCAGCCGTTCACGCCAACGGTCGAAGTCTTCCGGCGTGTCGGTGAGGCCGGGTGCGAGCGTGTCGATCACGTCGCGGCCCACGTGCATGTGCACGCCCAGGCCTTCGATCGAGAGCGCCAGGCGCAGCAGGTCGTCGTCCTTCGCGCCACGCGCGCCGGCGAGGCCCAGTTCGGCCTGCAGCCGCGCCACCAGCGCGTCGTGCATCGGGCGGATGCCGTGCGCGACCTCCTCGTCCCACAAGCCGGTGGGCTCGAGCATCTCGCGGAAGTGCAGCTTCATGCACTGCCGCGACACCTCGCCTTCCTTCAGCGGCTCGAGGAAACCGTCGAAGAACGCCGCCAGCGTGGCCTCCAGCGGCTGCGCCGTGTCGGCGATGCGGGCCAGCTCGTCGGTGGATGGGCGGCCGCCCATCGGCTCGAGGAACACCGCGCGATACAGCCCGGCCTTGTCGCCGAAGTAGTAGCTGATCGAGGCGATGTTGACGCCGGCGGCTTCTGCCAGCTCGCGCGTGGAGGTCTCGGCGTAGCCCTGCTGCGCGAACAGGCGCAGGCCGGCGTCGAGCAGCCGGCTGCGGGCATCGGCCTGGGCAGGCGAGGCAGGCGGGGCGGCTGGGGAGGCAACCGTGCGGGTGGGTCTCATGGCGCGGCACCGATCTCTCGGGCGAGTTGTGCCAGTGGCGCCGGTTCGTGTTCGATACCGAAGCCTCGCAGACGTGCGCGCATGCGCTCCAGGATCAGCTGCGCCGCGGCGGTCTGCCTCCTGTGGGCCAGTAGACGTGCTTCAGCGAGGTCCATCAAACCATCGAACCCGTGGATCCCGCGTGTGGCCACCTCGCTGCGCAGTAGCTGCAACAGCCGCTTGGCGTGCCGGCTCGCGAACAGGGCCTGCAACGTCACGAACCAAGGGTTGCGCAGCAAATCGAAGGGTCGGGCGGCCGGCTCGCGGCGGGCGAGCGACACATAGATCAGCAGGAGGTAGACCTCGCTGTAGAAGCGCGTCTCATCCCAGCCACGATTTCGCGCCCACTCGACGCTCGCCAGGGCGGCGCGCATCCCGGCTGACAAGCGGCCTCGGGACATGGCGATGACGTCGCGCGCCGCGAGCATCGGCCTGCCGAACCAGTGATTGCCACCCTCCATCAGGAACGCGAGATGGCGATCGCAGAGGCGCTGCGCCTCGGTGAAACGCATGTCGATGGTGAGCGCCGCCGTCGCCCACATGGCGTTCATCGCGATGAAGGTCGGATCACGCGCGGCGCGCATCCCCTCGACGGCTGCCGCCGCGGCCCGCTCGAAGTCCAGTGCCAGCATCCAGTAGGAGTGCATCGCGGCGTGGCCCTGGGCCGACGCCCTCGCGTTGCCCGATACCGTGCCGACTTCGATGAGCCGCTGCGCGATGCGTCGCGACTCCTGCAGATCGCCCTTGTAGGCGAGCAACCTCGATCGGCACACCTCACTCTTGATCCTCGCGTAGCTGGTGGGATGTGCAGACTCGTTGAGCAGTGCCACCGCCTGAGCCGAGCCGGCCGCCTCTTCGTGGTGCCCGAGGGACATCAAGGCGTGTGCCCGCCACGCGAGGAGGTAGGCGGTCACGTGCTGGGGCGCCGAGGCTCCGCTTTCGTCGAGCGCCCGGTCGATCACCTCCAGCGCGCCCCGCGGATCGGCGCGGAACGCCTGGCCCACCTCGCCGTGGAGGCGTTGGCGCTCGCTCTTCAGCAGGCTCTCATAGGCCACTTCGTGGGTCAGCGCGTGCTTGAACCAGTACTCGGCATCCGGGGCTCCGTCTCGCTGGCGCACCAGGTCCGCCTCGGACAGGTGGTGCAGGCTGGCATCCAGCCGAGCAGGGTCTTCGGTCAACTCGACCACGATGGAACGCAGGAATGCGCGCCCGACCACGGAGGAGTTCCGCAGAACGGTCTTGTACGGCGCTCCGAGCCTGTCGATGCGCGCCGCGATGACGCCTCGCACCGTGGGCGGAATGCCGGCGGCCTCCGGGTGATGGGTCATGACGCACCGGCCTTCGCCGTCCCGGGACACGAAGCCGGTCTCGATCAGGCTGTGAACCAGCTCCTCGGCGTAGAACGGATTGCCGTCCGACCGCTCGACGACGAAGCGGGTGATCTGCGGCGATGGTTCTGCCCCCATCAGCGATGCGACCATTTCGTTGGTCTGTTCGGGTGACAACTCGCCCAGACGCAATTCCTCGACCTGCGGCCACGGTTCGAATCCCGGCCGATAGTTCAGGAGTAGCAGCAACGGAACTTGCTGCGCGTCGAAGAGGTCGCGCAGCAACATCGTGGTGGGCCGGTCGGCCCAATGCATGTCCTGCAGGCCGATGACGAGCGGGGTCCGACGCGCCACCGCTGCCAGCAGTCGGTGCACCGCATCGCAGAGGCGTGGCGGGAACGATTCCCGTTCGACCACGACTCCTGCGGCCTGTTCGAGACGGTACAGGTGCAGGAACAGGGGCAGTGCAACGGCGGAGTCCCCACCGAGCCATTCCTCGAGCGCGGCCGAGATTCGTGCGCGCACCTGATCCGGACCGTGGCGGTCGTCGATCTCCCAGAACCGGCTCAGCAGGTCGATCAAGGGTGCGAACGGGGTGTCGCTCGAGGGCTCGAACGCGCGTCCTTCGAGCCACGTCGCGTTGGTGCCCAGACGCAGCCTGAATTCGGTGAACAGGCGTGACTTGCCGCAGCCGGGCTCGCCGACCAGGCCGATGGCGGTGGTTCGCCCGGATCGCACCTGCGACAGAGCGGCCGACAACCGGTCGAGCTCCGTGGCGCGCCCCACGAACAGGCCGACCGGAGACGGCAATGCAGTGCGGGAGCCGGACAGCCCGCGGACCCGCGCGACGGCGACGTCATCGGCCATGCCCTTGAACGACCTGCGCCCCAGATCCTCGGTCTCGACACGACCTCCCAGCAATCGCCGCGTGTCCGACGAGATCCAGATCTGTCCGTCTGGAGCCGCAGCCATCAGCCTCGCCGCGAGATTGATGGTGCTGCCCAATGGGCCGGCCGTTCCGTGGTCGAAGGTCAACTCGCCGGTCACGACGATGCCGCTGGCGATGCCGCTGTGCATGGCCAGGGCCGCGCCGATGCGCGGTTCGAGATCGGGATTCAGCAGGGCCACGGCGTCATGCAGTTCGATCGCCGCGCGTATGGCACGCTCTGCGTCGTCTTCATGGGCCACGGGCACGCCGAAGATCGCCATCACCGCATCGCCGATGAACTTCTCGATGCGACCCTGATGCCGAGCGACGATCTTCGCTGCCTGCTCGAAGATGAGTGTCATCACCTCGCGCAGTTCTTCGGGGTCCAGCCGCTCCGATGCTGCGGTGTAGCCGCTGAGATCCGAGAACAGTACGCTCACCTGTTTGCGCTCGGCACCCGAGTGCCCCGCGTGCATGGCGGCCCCGCACAGGTTGCAGAAGCGTGCGTGTGCGGCGTTGGAAGCGCCGCAGGACGGGCACGGTGCGATATCCGCAGACGCCATCGGAGCTGGTTCGGGATGCGGCGATGCGTCTGCCATGCTCACACCGCGTTCAGGTGCATGCCGAAGTCCAGTTCGACGATCGCGCCGGTCATCATCGTGGCACCGGTCGTGAGCCAGTGGATGGCCTCGGCCACCTCGTCGGGGTGCCCGATGCGCTGCAGCGGGCTGACGCGGATCTGGTGCTCGCGCCGCGCCGCGAAGCTCTCGGGCGCGAGCCGCTCGACGAAGCCCTGCTCGACCAGCGCCGGGCACACCGCGTTCACGCGCACTTGCGGGGCGAGCACGCGCGCCATCGACAGCGTCAGCGCGTTGACGGCGGCCTTCGACGCTGCATAAGGCACCGAAGACCCGCTGCCCATCAGCGCCGCGCGCGACGAGATGTTCACCACCGAGGCCCGGCCCGCCGCCTTCAGGTGCGGCGCCGCCGCGCGGATCATCTGGAACGGGCCGACCGTGTTGACGGCGTAGATGCGGTGGAAGTCGTCCGCCGAGATCGCGTGCAGGTCGGCGTGCGGCACCATGATGCTGATGCCCGCGGCGTTGACCAGCGCG
The DNA here is from genome assembly GCA_016790225.1 of Rubrivivax sp. Next base: position 11,975 of record JAEUOZ010000013.1, on the reverse strand, counting down.
TCCAGCCGCCCGCAGGCCTGCACGGTGTCGTGCACCAGGCGCACGCAGTCGGCGTCCTGCGTGACGTCGCCCTCGAGCGGCAGGCCCGCCGCGTGTGCCGCCAAAGCACCCACCGAGGCGATCACCGCGTCGGCATCGGCGCGCTGGCCCGGCAGGTGGTTCAGCGCGACGCGCCAGCCCTCTCGGAGGAATCGCCGTGCGGTGGCGGCGCCGATGCCGGAGGCGGCGCCGGTGATCAGCACCACAGGGGGAGCGGAGGTCGGAGGGTTCATGGCGGCTCGTCGGTACAGGGACGCCCGATTGAACCACCGCCGACGCGCGCGCCATGGCGGCAGGGCGCTTCGTGCGACGATGCCGGCGCAGGCCCCGCCGCGGGGCACGACGAGGCGACGCATGACGATGCACCTGTTCCCCGGCTTCACCGCCGCCGAGCACACCACCCACGATGGCGTGCGCATCCACCACCTGCGCGGCGGCGCTGGCGAGCCGGTGCTGCTGCTGCACGGCTACCCGCAGACGCACGTGTGCTGGCACGCCATCGCGCCGCAGCTGGCGCGCGAGTACACGGTGGTCTGCGCCGACCTGCGCGGCTACGGCGCGTCGTCCAAGCCCGCGGGTGCGCCGGACCATGCGAACTACAGCAAGCGCGCGATGGCGAAGGATCTGGTCGACCTGATGTCGGCGCTGGGCCACGAACGCTTCCACCTCGTCGGCCACGACCGCGGCGGCCGCGTGGCGCACCGGCTCGCGCGCGACCACGGCGCGCGCGTGCACACCCTGGCGGTGCTCGACATCTCCCCGACGCTGACGATGTTCGAGCGCACCGACATGGCCTTCGCGAAGGCCTACTACCACTGGTTCCTGATGCTGCAGCCCGCACCGCTGCCCGAGCGCATGCTGCAGGGGCTGGTGCCGTTCAACATCCTCGGCCGCGTGGGCCGAGAGGAACCCGACCTGCGCCCCTACCACCCCGACGCCGTGCAGGCCTACGTCGATGCCTACGCCGACCCGGCCGCGATCCACGCCAGCTGCGAGGACTACCGCGCCTCAGGCGGCATCGACCTCGAGCACGACCGCGCCGACCGGCACGCGAAGCTCGCGATGCCGCTGCTGGCGCTGTGGGGCACCCACAGCGTGGTGGGCCGGATGTTCGACTGCCTGGCCGACTGGCGCGAGATGGCGCACGACGTGCGCGGCCGCGCGCTGCCGTGCGGGCACTTCCTGCCGGAGGAGGCGGCGGAGGAAACCCTGGCGGAGCTGCAGGCCTTCCTGCGCGCGCATCCGTTCAGTCGGGCTTGATCTTCGCCCGCGCCACCACCTTCTGCCATCGCTGCTGCTCCACCGCGATGAACTTCGCGAAGTCCGCGGGCGAGCTGCCCACGCCGATGGCGGCGTCGCCGCTGAGCTTCTCGGTGGCGGCCGGCTGCTTCACCGCGGCGGCCGCCGCCTGCGCGAGCCGCTCGATGGCCGCGGCGGGCATCGTGGACGGCGCGAGCAGGCCGTACCACTGCGTCATCTCGAAGCCCGGGTAGCCCTGCTCGGCGACGGTGGGCACGTCGGGCAGCTGCGCGATGCGCTGCGGCGTGCCGGTGGCGATGCAGCGCAGCTTGCCGGTCTTGATGAACTGCAGCACCGCCGGCGCGCCCACCGAGGCGGCGTCGAGCCGCCCGGCGAGCAGGTCGGTGAGCTGCGGGCCGGTGCCGCGGTAGGGCACGTGCACCATGAAGATGTCGGCGACCATCTTCAGGTACTCCATCGCCAGGTGCCCGGCGCTGCCGTTGCCCGCCGAGCCGTAGTTCAGCTTGCCCGGGTTCTTCTTCGCATACGCGATGAACTCCTTGAGGTTCTTCGCCGGCACGTCGGGGTGCACGAGGTAGAGGCTGGGCACCTTGGCGAGCAGCGAGACGGGCTTGAAGTCCTTGTTGGGGTCGTAGGGCAGCTTGTCGAAGATGTACGGGTTCACCGCCAGCGTGCCGATGTGGCCGAGGATCACCGTGTGCTGGTCGGTGGCGTTGGCCACCTCCTGCATCGCGACGTTGCCGGCGCCGCCGGGCTTGTTGTCGACGTACACCGACTGGCCGAGCGACTTCGAGAGCTCGTGCGCCGTGGTGCGCGCGACGATCTCGCTGCTGCCGCCGGGCGCGAACGGCACGACGAAGCGGACGGCCTTGGTGGGCCAGGCCTGGGCGAGCGAGAGGCGCGGCAGGGCGAACGTGGCGGCGGCACCGGCGGAGGCGGCGAGCAGTGCGCGGCGCGGAAGTCGAACGGGGGTCATGCGGTCTCCTTGGACACTGAGGGAAAGTCGTAGAGCCGCGGCGGGTGCGTGACCCGCGCGGCATGCAGGGTGGCCTCGCCAAGCGCTGCGCGCACCGGTTCCGCGAGCGAGTCGTACGCCGGCAGGCGGTCGGGCGGGAAGCTCGTGTGCGGCCAGTCGGAGCCCCAGACGGTGCGCGGGCCGAACCAGTCGGCCACGCGGGCGAGCGTGTCGTGCAGGCCGGGGTAGGGCTCGGAGGCACCCAGCCGGTACCAGCCCGACAGCTTGACCCACGCGCCGCGGTCGGCCAGCGCGCGCGCGGCGACCCAGGCCGGGGCTGCTCGCGGCAGCGTGGCGTGCAACCCTGCGAGGTGATCGAGCACGAAGACGAGGCCGCGTCCGAGGGCGGCGTCGGCCTGCCAGGCAGCCAGGTCGGGCAGGCGCTCCGGGGCCACGTACCACTGCACGTGCCACCCACGCTCGCGCAGGCGCGGCGCGACCGCCTTCAGCGCGGCCTGCGGATCGCCCGCGTGGCCGGCCGGCGACACGAGGTTGAAGCGCACACCGCGCACGCCGGCTGCGTGCAGTTCGTCGAGCTCGCGGTCGGACGCCGCGGCATCGGCGGCCGCCACGCCACGGTGGCGGCCGCCACCGGCGCGCAAGGCCTGCAGCAGCAGCCTGTGGTCGCTGCCGTAGACGCTGGGCTGCACGAGGACGAGGTGGCCGATGCCGTGCGCGGCGGCGACGGCCTCGATGGCCGGCAGCGGATGCTCGCGCGGCACGTAGTGGCCCGCACGCACCGGTGTTTGCGTGTCGAACACGTGCACGTGGCAGTCCCAGCCCGGCGCGGCGCGAGCCGCGGTGTCCGCCATCTCAATCGCGGCTGATGCGCCGCTCCTTGACCACGCGGCCCCACAGCGCCAGCTGCCCCTGCAGGAACGCCGCCGCCTGCGCCTCGTTGCCGCCGTGCGCCTCGCCGCCGAGCGCACGCACGCGGCCGAGCACCTCGGCATCGCCCATCGCGCGGCGGATCGCCGCGGCGAGCTGTGCGCGCACCGGCGCCGGCGTGGCCGCGGGGGCCAGCACCGGGTTCCACTCCAGCACCTCGTAGCCTTTCAGGCCCGCCTCCTGCATCGTCGGCTGCTCGGGCAGCGCGCGGCAGCGCAGCGCCGACGTGACGGCCAGCGCGCGCAGCCGCCCCGACTGGATGTGCCCCAGCGACGAGGCCACGTTGGCGAAGAACAGCGGCACCTGGCCGCCCATCACGTCGTTCAGCGCCGGGCCGCCGCCGCGGTACGGCACATGCGTGAGCTGCACCTGCGCCATCTGCTCGAAGAGCGCGCCGGCGAGGTGCTGCGCCGAGCCGTTGCCCGAGGAGGCGTAGGCGAGCTTGCCCGGCTGCGCGCGAGCGAGCTTCAGCACATCGGCCACCGTGCGCCCCTCGAAGCCCGGCGTGCACACCAGCACATTGGGGTACAGCGCCAGCACCGCCAGCGGCGCGAACGCGGTGGCGGGGTCGTAGGGCAGCTTGTCGAAGAGCGCCGGGTTCACGGCGTAGTTGGACGCGTCCAGCAGCAGCTGCGTGCCGTCGGGGGCGGCGCGGGCCACCTGCTGCGCGGCCAGCGTGCCGCTGGCGCCGGGCTTGTTCTCGACGATCACCGGCTGCCCCAGCGCCTCGGCCATGCGCGGTGCGATCAGCCGCGCCATCACGTCGGCACCGCCGCCGGCCGGATAGCTGACGATCAGCGTGACCGGCTTGCCGCCGGCGATGGGAGCGGCCGCGATGGCGAGGGTGGTGGGGCCGGCCAGTGGGGAGCCGATCAGCGCCGGAGCGGCGCGCAGCAGGGTGCGTCGTTGCATGGGGGTTCAGTGGATGTCGACGGTGTAGTGGAAGGCGTCGGCGTCGCCGAGCGTGGTGCGCCACTCGACGCAGCGGCCGGCGAGGTCGAGCGCGCGGCGCTGCACGCGCGCGCAGGGATGGCCGGCGGACAGCTTCAAGGCACGCGCCGGGCCGGCGGCGAGGCGGCCGAACACGATGGTGTCGACCACCCGGTGCACGCGCACGCCGCAGCGATGCGCGTAGAGGGGGTAGAGCAGGTCGCCCCAGCCCGAGGTGTCGCTCTCCGCGATCGGCTCGAACAGCGGCAGCGGCAGCACGATCTCCTCGTGCAGGCGCGGCAGCCCGCCGAGCGTGCGCAGCCGGCGCAGCCGCAGCACCGGCGCAGCTGCGGGCAGGCCCAGCGCCTGCGCCGCCTCGGCCGGGGCGGGCACGCGGTCACGCGCGAGGATGCGCGATCCAGGCGCCTCGCCATCCGGCGCGCCGAAGCGGAAGAAGCGCAGCATGTGCGCGCCCGCCAGGCCTTCGGTGACGAAGGTGCCGCGGCCGTGCCGGCGGTCGACGAGGCCCTGCCCGGCGAGCAGTTCCATCGCGCGCCGCAGCGTGCCCAGCGCCACGCCGTGCTGCTGCGCCAGCGCCTGTTCGGCCGGCAACGCCGTGCCGGGCGCCCATTCGCCGGAGACGATGCGCCCGCGCAGCGCCGCGGCCAGCGACGCATAGCGGCTGAGCCCCGGTTCCCGCGTGTGTGGATCTGGCATGCAGATATCTAGTCTTCTAGAGGACTAGATTCTGCGCATGCCGACTCCGGTCGTCAAGCCGGACCACCGGGGGGCCCGTCCCGCCCGAGGCCGCCGCTACACCAGCGCGCGCTCGATCTCCGAGAAGCTGCGCGCGATCTCGGCGATGTCCAGCGTGCGGCCGAGCTGCCGCTCGATCTGCGCACGCGAGATCACGCCCCGCACCCGCGCGGGTGCGCCGGCGGCGCCGTCGGGCACGCGGTCCACCACCAGCAGGTGGTTGCGGCCGAGCTGGCGCAGCGTGGCCACGAGGTGGCCCACCGTGGCGGCGGCGACGAGCTCGAAGGCGATCGCGTCGAGCGCGGCCAGCGGCGTCATCACGTCGGCCACGCGCAGCTCGTCGTAGTGCGCGCCGCGTTCGTGCACGAGGCGCATCTGCCGCTCGCCGTGCAGGTCGGTGGTGGTGACGAGGCCGGCCACCGCGGGCATGTCCGAGACCACGAACAGCATGCGCACGCCGAGGTAGACCATGGCCTGCTCGGCCTGCGCGAGCGTCTGCTCGGGGCCGACGGTGGCTGCCTTCACCTGCGTGAGGTCGGTCATCACGTCGAGCGCCGGGGACTGCAGCGTCACCGGCCGGTGGTGCCAGGGCGAGGCCTGGGCGAGGTGGACGCCCCGATCGAGTCGGGACACGGGCAGCGCGGGTGTGTCGTTCATGCAGGCTCCTTCCGGACAGCTGGCGGCCATGCGGCCACCAGCATGAACCGTTCAGACCCGCAAGGCAACGATCGGTTCAGTTCGCCGCCAGGCCCACCATCAGAGGCGGCAGCCCGTTCACGGCACCTGCCGGGGCCAGCGTGCCGTCGGACGCCACCTCGAAGGCGACGATGCGGGCGGCACCAGGCGCCAGCGCGTAGAGCATCTGCCCCGAGCGCGCGACGGCCAGGTCGGTGACACCGGTGCCGGCCGGCCCGGTGACGCCCGCGGCCGCCTGGCCGAGGCTCAGGCTGCCGTCGCGGCGGATGGCGTAGCGGCTGATCGAGCTGCTGCCGGCGTTGCCGGTGTAGGCGTGGAGGCCATTGGGCGTGATCGCCACCCAGCACGCTGCCGTCTGCGTCGTCGGCACCGCGGCGCTGACGAGCTTCGGCAGTGCGGGGCTGCGTTCCTCGAAGCGGTACGACGAGGCGGTGCTCGCGAGCGCGGCGCCGCCGGCGGCCTCGGAGACCACGACGCGGTCGCGGTTGTCGAATGCGAAGCCGAACGGCGTGACGCCGGCCGACGGCGTGATCACCGCGGCCCCGAGCCGGCCGTCGTGGCCGACGCGCCAGCTCGTCAGCCGGTTGGTGGCCTTCTCGGTGACGAGCAGCGTGTCGCCGTCGCTCGAGAAGCCGACCTGCGCAGGCCCGGTGCCGCCCGCTGCCGAGAGCGGCCGGCTGCTGCCGGCGATCGCCTGGAGGCTGTCGCGATGCAGGCGGAAGCCCGCGACGTTGCCGGCACCGCCGGCGTTCAGCACGTAGACGATGCCTTCGCGCTCGCTCACGCTGATGGGCTGCAGGCCGCCGGAGTCCACCACGGCCGAGAGCGTGGCGCGGCGGCCGCGCAGCGAGAACAGCGACAGCGTGTGCGTGCCGGCGTTGACCACCAGCACGTGCCGCCCGTCGCCGCTGAGCGTGACCGCACCTTGCGAGCCCAGGCCCGCACCGGTGCCCGCGCCGCCGGTGGCGATGCGGTCGACGAGGGTGAGCTGGCCGTCGTCGTCGAGGCCGAGCACGACCAGCTCGTTGCCGCCGGGGGCGTTGGTGGCGGTGTAGACGCGGCCGGCGGCCGGCGGGCCGCCGTGCGCGAGGGCGGCGAGCGGTGAGGAGAGCAGGGCGAGGGCCGTCGCGGACGCGAGGGTCGCCAGGCCGAAGCGGCGACGATCGAGGGGTTGCATGGAGAGGCTCCTGAAGACGAGAGGAAGGGTGGCGTCGCGACCTCCCTGTGTCGTCATCGCGTCGCCGCACTTACAGCGGCATGCGCAGTGCCTCTCGGCTTCAGCAGGTCACCCGGTCGGGCTCAGAGGGTGGGAGGCATTCCAACGCGGGTGCGCTGGAATGCCTCTCACCCTCTCAGCCGCTCGCGGCCTTCAGGAACAGCTCGCGGTCCGGCGAGAAGTTGGCGTACAGCGGCAGCAGCGCGCCGCCGAGCGCGCGCGCATCCGAACCGATGGTGCCGGAGAGCACCGAGGGCTGCGCCACACCTTCCCAGTTGAAGCGAGGCAGCGCGCGCGTCATCGCCGCCATCAGCGCGTCGTGCAGCGCGCGGTGGTACGAGCCGTCGACGATCACGCCGTCGAGGTCCAGCAGGCAGGCCGCGCAGTTGGCGGCCTGCGCGATGGCGGCGCCGGTGTCGTCGAGCCAGCCCGCGGTGTGCTCGAGCCACGGCTCGGCCATCGCCCGCGCATCGCCCGCGGCGGTGATGTCCAGCCCCGCGGCCGCGTAGCGCTGCTCGAGGTTCAGCAGCGACGCGGTGCTCAGCATCTGCGTGCGCGCGTCCTCCGTCGAGCCGCCGAGCGGAAGCGAACCGATCGCGCCGGCGTTGCCGGTGGTGCCGGCGCGCAGCTGGCTGTCGAGCACGAGGCCGCCGCCGATGAAGGTGTCGACGAACACGTAGAGGAAGCTCGGCACGCTGCGCCCGCGGCCGGCTACCAGTTCGGCCACGCAGGCGGCGGCGGTGTCCTTCACGAGCGTGACCGGCAGCTCGGTGAGGGCCGCCACCTCGGCGCGCAGGTCGATGCGCTGCCACTTCTCGGCCACCTCGGCCGGCAGCCCGAGCAGTTGCTGCCAGCCGCCCATCGAGAGCGGCGCGGCGATGCCGATGCCCTGCACGCGCTCCTGCTGCTCGCGCGTGAGCTTGCGGCGGATGTCCTTCAGCCGCTGGCCGATCTCGCGCAGCACCGCGTCGGGGTCGGCGTGCGGGTAGTCCAGCGTCCAGCGCTGGCGCCTGGCACCGGTGAAGTCGACCAGCAGCGTGTCCAGGCTGCGGCGGCCGACCTTCACGCCGATCGAGAACGCGCCGTCGGGGTTCAGCGAAAGCGGCACCGAGGGCTGCCCCACCTTGCCGCGCTGCGGCTCGCCGCGCAGCAGCAGCCCGTCGTCGAGCAGCCGCTTGGTGATCAGCGAGATGGTCTGCGCCGTGAGGTGCGTGAGCCGTGCGATCTCGGCGCCCGGCAGCGCGCCGTGCAGCCGGATCGCCTGCAGCACCACGCGCTCGTTGTACTGGCGCAGCCCGCCCTGGTTCGAGCCGCGGGGGCGCAGGCGGGCCTGCAGGTCGGCGTCCGGCGCGTTCACGCGAGGCAATCCGCGGGAATGCGCTCGGCCGGCAATGCCCCGGTCATCACGGCCACCGTGTCGCTCATGCTGATCTTCTTCGGGTTGAGGATCGCCGCCCGCTTGCCGAGCCGCGCCACGTGGATGCGGTCGGCGATCTCGAACACGTGCGGCATGTTGTGGCTGATCAGGATCACCGGCAGGCCCTTGTCGCGCACGCGGCGGATCAGCTCGAGCACCATGTTGCCTTCCTTCACGCCGAGCGCGGCGGTGGGCTCGTCGAGGATCACCACATGGCGCGCGAAGGCCGCCGCGCGCGCCACCGCCACGCACTGGCGCTGCCCGCCGGAGAGCGTCTCCACCGGCTGCGTCATCGAGCGGATGCCCACCTTGAGGTCGGCCATGCGCTCGATGGCCGTCTCGAGCATCTTCTTCTTGTCGAGCATGCGCAGCGCGCTGCCGAGCAGGCCCTCGCGCCGCAGCTCGCGGCCGAGGAACAGGTTCTCGGCGATCGTCATCGCGGGGGCGACGGCGAGGTCCTGGTAGCAGCACTCGATGCCTTCGCGGCGCGCGTCCATCGGGTTGCGGAAGTTCACCGGTCGGCCGTCGAGTCGGATCTCGCCTTCGTCGGGAATCGTGGCGCCCGAGAGCGCCTTGATCAGGCTGGACTTGCCGGCGCCGTTGTCGCCGATCACCGCGAGGATCTCGCCGGCGCGCAGCTCGAAGTCGGCGCCGTCGAGCGCGGTGACCTGGCCGTAGCGCTTGACCAGGCCCTTGGCCTGCATGACGAGGGTGGAGCTTGTCATTGGCGGGACTCCTCAGCGTGATGCCTTGCGCGACATCTGGTCCACCGTGACGGCGACGATCACCAGGATGCCGGTCACGAGCACCTGGTACACCGACGACACGCCCATCAAGGTGAGGCCGTTGCGCAGCACGCCCACCACCACGGCGCCGGCCAGCGAGCCGAGGATCACGCCGCGCCCGCCGAACAGGCTGGTGCCGCCGAGCACGACCGCGGTGATGGCATCGAGTGCCTCGGTTTGCCCGGCGTTGGGGTCGCCCACGCCGGTGCGCGCCACCGCAAGCAGGCTCGCAATGCCATAGAACACGCCGGCCATCACGTACACGCCCAGCATCACGCGGTCGGTGGGAATACCCACCAGCCGCGTCGCCTCGGGGTTGTTGCCCACCGCATAGATGTGGCGGCCGGCGGCCGTTTCGCGCAGCCACCACCACATGCCGAGGTACAGCACGATCATCAGCAGCGTGCCGTAGGCGACGTTGGTGCCGGCCAGCGAGAAGGTGTTGCCGAGCCAGGTCATCGCGGGAGGCAGGTCGGTCACCGTCTGCGCGTTCGAATACAGCTGCGTGATCGCGAACGCGATGTTGAACGTGCCGAGCGTGACGATGAACGGCGGCAGCTTGATGCGGGTGACGAGCAGCCCGTTGAGCAGGCCGAACAGCGCCGTGGCGACGATGCCGCACAGCACCGCCAGCGGCGCCGGCACGCCGAGTTCGACCGCGAACTTGGTCATCACGATCGAGCCCAGCGCCATCACCACGCCGCACGACAGGTCGATGCCCGCGGTGAGGATGATCAGCGTCTGCCCGATCGCGATCACGCCCACCACCATCACCTGCTGCAGGATCAGCGACAGGTTCTCGCCGCTGAAGAAGCGCTCGGTGGTCACCGAGAAGAACGCGCAGGCCAGCACCAGCGCGATGAACGGGCCGAGCTGACCCCAGGGAACGTTCTTGGTCACGGCTCGGCCCCCTTCTTCAGTGGTTTACTTCTTGCCCCAGCAGAGGTCGGTGCCGACCTTCACGTCCTTGCTGTCGACGCCTTGCACCGCCTTCGCCGCGATCAGCGTCACGCCGGTGTCGGTGTAGCCGCTCGGCTTCTTGCCGGTCTTGGCGTATTCGACGCCGGCTTCCACGCCCATCGCCGCCATCTTCAGCGGGTATTGCTGGCTGGTCGCCGCGATCACGCCGGCGCCGACGTTCTTCACGCCTTCGCAGCCGCCGTCGACCGACACGATCACCACGTTCTTCTCCTTGCCGGCCTTCTTCAGCGCGTTGAAGGCGCCGGCCGCGGCGGGCTCGTTGATCGTGTACACCAGGTTCACGTCGGGCACCTTCTGCAGGCAGTTTTCCATCGCGGTCTGGCCCTTGGCCTGGTCACCGAAGCTGTCGGCCATGCAGGCCACGCCCGCGGCCTTGCCGCCGAGCTCGTTGCTCTTGGCGTCGGGCGCCGTGAGGCCGAAGCCCTTGAGGAAGCCGTTGTGCCGCTGCGCGCCCACCGGGTGGCCGGGAAAGAGATCGAGCGTCACGATCTTCGCCGGTTTGCCGCCGAGCGCCGACTTCGCGTACTGGCCGATCAGCACGCCGGCCTTGTAGTTGTCGGTCGCGAACAGGGCGTCGGTGCCGTCGGCGGGGTCGGTGGGGCTGTCGAGCGCGATCACCAGCACGCCCTTGTCGCGCGCCTTCTTGATGCTCGGGATGATGGCCTTGCTGTCGCTCGGCGTGATGAGGATCGTCTTCGCGCCGGCAGCGATCATGTTCTCCATCGCCGTCACCTGGCCGGCGTTGTCGCCGTCGGCCTTGCCGGCGCCGGTGAGCAGCTTGGCGCCCTTGAGCTTGGCGGCCTCGGCGGCGCCTTCCTTCATCTTCACGAAGAAGGGATTGGTCTCGGTCTTGGTGATCAGGCCGATCACGGGTTGGTTCTGCGCCTGGGCGCCGAAGGCCATCAGCGTCGCCGCCGCCACGAGCGTGGTCTTGAGCATCGGGTGTCTCCTCTGGGGTGGGTGGGGCCGGCGCCGCCCGGTGCAGGGCCGGTATGGAACGCATTCTGGTGCAGCCCGTTTAATAAATCAAGTAGAGTGATTAATGGTTTACCCGGGGGCCTCTTCGGCCCGGGCTGCGCGATGCTTGCCGGGGTCGAACGAGCGCGCCGGCGCGCGCACAGGAGAACTCTCGATGATCGTGGTCAGCGGCGAAGCGTTGATGGATGTGTTCACCGCCGGCGACACGCCTACCGGCATGGCGCTCGATGCGCGCATCGGCGGCTCGCCGCTGAATGTGGCGATCGGACTGGCGCGATTGAAGCAGCCGGTGGCCTTCTTCGGCGGCCTGTCAAAGGCCGCGCTCGGCGAGCGGATCGCGCGCGCGTTGCACGATGAAGGCGTGAGCCTCGGCTGCGCCGTGCGCCTCGATGCGCCCACCACGATCAGCCTGGTCGACCTGGACGCGCGCGGCGTGCCGGCCTATGCGTTCTACGGCGAGGGCGCGGCCGACCGCTCGCTGCCGCTGGCAGCCTTGCAGGCCGTGCCCGCCGCGGCGGCCTATCACTTCGGCTCCTACGCGATGGTGGTCGAGCCGGTGGCCTCGGTGCAGCGCGCGCTCGTCGAGCGCGAACATGCGCGCGCGGTGATCGCCTACGACCCGAACATCCGCTTGAACGTGGAACCGGAACTCTCACGCTGGCACGACACGCTGGCGTGGATGCTGCCACGCACGCAGGTGCTGAAGGTGAGCGACGAAGACCTTCACCTGCTGTTCCCCGGTGTCGAGCCGGCCGAGCTCGCCGCGAGGTGGCTGCAGGAAGGCGTGGCGCTCGTCGTCGTGACCCGCGGCGCGCAGGGCGCCTCGGCCTGGACGGCGCATCACCATGTGGCGGTCGGCTCGGTGGTGGTGCAGGTGATCGACACCGTCGGTGCGGGCGACACCTTTCAGGCCGCGCTGCTCACGGCCCTGGCCGAACGCGGGCTGCTGAGCGCGGCGGCGCTACGCGGGCTGGGTGCCGACGTGCTGAAGGACGTGATCGCCTTCGCCGCACG
>JAEUOZ010000009.1 GCA_016790225.1 Rubrivivax sp. | reverse complement strand
ACCGAGCTGCGCGACTTTCCGGCCGTGGTGCAGGGTGATCGCATCCGCTTCATCAGCGATCTGATCGAAGGCTGGGCGGCCGACCTGGCGCTGGACGACCAGCAGCGCACGACCCTGCTGCACTGGGTGCGCAAGGGCGAGCCCGGCACCTACCTCTACGAGATGATCCAGCTCAGCGACGATGGCCAGGCCCGCAGCCGCGTCTGGCACTGGTATCGCGACGGCCGCATCCTTCAGCGCACGCTGATCGATGAGCTGCGCGTGGCGGACGACTGGCGTGGCCTGGCGATGCCGAGCTGGCCGGATACGCCGCTCGTGGGCTGAGCTGAAACGGGGCGCGCGGGCCTGCCGGCGCGCGGGCGCGCCAAGCCCTCCTGCGCGCTTGCCGGTGCGGGCAGCGCCTCCAGCGTGCGCGTCAGCGCGGCGGTGCACCGCTGGCGCAGGCGCTGCTGGCCAACGAGGTACGCTGGGTTCTGCCGGGCACGGCCGATGCGCGCGCGCAGATCCGGGGCGGCAAGCTCAAGGCCCTGGGGCAGCTGCGCGCCACGCGCTCCGAGCTGTGGCCCGATCCGCCCACGCTCACCGAGCAGGGATTGCGCGGCGGCGTGGATTTCGACAGGTGGTTCGGCCTCGTGGCGCCGGCCAGGACACCGCCGGCCGTTGTGAGCTTCCTGAGCCAGAAGCTTGCCGCCATCGTCGCGGAGCCCGAATTCCGCCGCCGCCTCAACGAAATCGGTGGCGTGCCGCCGACCACCGGCCATACGATCGAGGCCTTCAACGACGTCATCAAGCGCGAGCTCGACGTGCTGCCCAGGAAGGCCAGGGAGCTGGGTCTGCAACTGGACTGAGCACGGTGAAGAACCCGCGCCGCTGGAGGCCTCATGGACCGACTGCCGCCGCGACCCAAGCGGGTCTTCATCAGCGTACCGCGTGACCACAACCTGCGCGAGCCGCAGCGCCTGCTGAAGCGCGCGGTCCTCGCGCACTTGCGCGCCCAGGGCCTGGAGCCGCAGGAGTTTCAGGTGTCAGGGCTGCCCGTGCGGGCGCCCTACACCATCGACGCGCTGCGCGAGATCATGACGCGCTGCCACGGCGTGCTGGTGCTGGCCTTTTCGCGCTGGCACGACAAGGACGAAGCCGAGGGCCTGGCCCTGCCGACGGTGTGGAACCACTTCGAAGGCGCCTTTGCCATTGCGCTGAAGAAGGAGATCCTCGTCATCACGGAGCAGCAGGTCTCCGAAGACGGCATCACCTGGGGCGGCGGCGGGCAGATCGTGTTGCGCGCGCCGCGCGGATCGGGCGCGGAATGGCTCGCCACCGACGATACGCGTACGCAGCTCAGCGCCTGGGTCGATGCGGTGAAGCAGAACGACGACATCTTCCTGGCCTACAGCAGCAAGGCGCGCGCCACGGCCAACGACATCCACAAGTACCTGGTCGCCAGCGGCGTGGCCGTGCGCGACTGGGAGCTCAACTTCGCGCCCGGCCCCACCATCCTGGAAGAGCTGGTGCAGGCCTCCCGCTCCTGCCTGGGCGCGGTGATGCTGCTGACGCGCGACGACGAACTGGCTACGCCCGGTGCGCAGCAGGCCGTGCCGCGCGACAACGTGATCTTCGAGATGGGCATGTTCATGGAAGCCAAGGGCCGCGAGCGCGTGCTGGTGGTGCTGGAAGAAGGCGCCAAGCTCCCGGCCGATATCGGCGGCGGCATCTACCTGCAGCTGAAGGACCGCAACGACATCACGCCGATCCACAGCGGGCTGTCGTCGTTTGTGCGGGGGCGGATCTGAGCTGGCGGCGATGCGCCTGCGCGCGCCATGGGCCCAAGTCCGGACATGGCCGGCCCGGCCTCTACGCAAGAGCGCAAACGGATAGCTCTGACTCGGCCAAGCTGCGCTGAGCCTTTCCGCTCACCCCGCCCCCAAAGCCCCATCCGCCCTCAACTTCGCCAGCGCCTCATCCCCGAACCCCGCCTCGCGCAGCACGGCTTCCGTCGACGCCCCCAGCTCATCCAGATGCGGATCGATGCGGCCCGGCTCTTGAGCAAACTTGATCGGGATGCCCAGGTGGGGCTGTCCTTCGGGCCATTCCAGGCGCATCTGCCGCGCGCGGGCCAGGTCGCTGTTGATGGCCTCGTGCAGGCTGCGCACGGGCGCCCACGCGAGATCCATGCCGTGCAGAAGCTCGCTCCACTCGGCCAGCGTGCGTTGGGCAAAGCGCTCGCGCAGAAAGGCGCGCACCGGCTCGTGGCCGGGGCCTGGGGGCTGCAGGGCCTGCGGTGCGAGATCGGGCCGGCCCAGCGCACCCAGCAGGTTGTTGACGAAGTGGTGCTCGCTGCCCGCCAGCGCGATGTGTCGCCCGTCGGCCGTGGCGTAGAGGTTGTAGAAGGCGGCGCCGCCCCAGCTGCGCTCGTCCTTGGGTTGGGGCGCGCGGTCTTCTGCGAAGGGCGGACCCATGACGTTGGGCGTCCAGGCCAGCAGGCTGTCGTACATCGCGATGTCGAGGTAATCGCCCTGGCCCGTCTGCTGGCGGCGCAGCAGCGCCATCAGGATGCCGCTGAACGCCATCAAGGACGCGGCCATGTCGCTGGCCGGCAGGTTGGGCATGGCCGGCTGGCCATCCAGCCCCAGGTTGACGGAGACCAGCCCGGCCTCGGCCTGCACCCCCAGATCGTGCGCCGGGTTGGCGCGCATCGGGCCGGTCTGCCCGAAGGCAGAGATGGAGCAATAGACGATGCCGGGGTTGAGTGCCTTCACGTCCGCATAGCCCACGCCCAGCCGATTGACCACGCCGGGGCGGAAAGCTTCGACGATGACGTCGGCCTGCTGCGCAAGCGTCAGAAAGGCCTCGCGCGCGCCGGGCGCCTTGAGGTTCAGCACGATGCAGCGCTTGCCGCGGTGCGTATTGCGAAACCACACGCTGTGGCCGTTCTGGCGCAGCCCCACCTGGCGCACCGGCTCGCCCGTGGGCGGCTCGATCTTGATGACCTGGGCGCCATGGTCGGCCATCATCATCGTCAGGTGCGGGCCGGGCAGGAAGAGCGACAGCTCCAGCACCTTCAGGCCTTGCAGTTTCATGGGCGGGTCACTCCGGGCAGATCCAGGTGCAGCAGCGTGGCCTCGTGGCCCTCGGGCGCGATGGCCTGCAGGCCGATGGGCAGCGCGCCGGCCGGCACGGGCAGCGGCAGGCTGATGGCCGGCACACCAGCCATGTTGGCGATGCTGGTCAGATCCGCCTGGTTGGCGGGCACCGGGCGGCCGAAGGCAAAGGCCGTCTGCGGCGTGGTGGGCAGCAGCATCACGTCGCCCATCGACCACCAGCGTTCCACCTCCACGCGCGCCTGTGCCAGCGTGCGCAACGCGGCGGCGTACGCGGCAGCGGGCTGGCGTTCGGCGCGGCCCATAAAGCGCTCAAGTTCAGGTGAGAAATCCGCGCGCCGGCCTTGCCAATCGGCCGCGTGTTCCACCAGCAGATCGGCTTCCACCACCAACAGGCCGGCGCGGCGTGCACGGCCGAAGTCATAGGTGGCGAGATCGACGCGCTGCACCGTATCGCCGCGGGCCTGCAGCGTCTGCAGCGCGTTGCCGAAGGCATGCGAGGCCGATTCGTCGACCCCCAGCACCCGCAGATCAAGCGGGGCCAGCCAGCGCGGCTCGGCGATCGGCGGATGAGCCGTCACGCGGCGCGCATCCGCGCATCGGCCATCGTGCTGCGCCATCAGCGGCCACAAGGCCCGCAGATCGCGCAGGCTGCGTGTGAGCGGGCCGATGTGGTCCAGCCCATAGCCGCAGGCCACGCTGCCGCGCGTGGAGACCACGCCGTAGCTGCCCTTCAGGCCCAGCACCCCGCAGTAGCTGGCCGGCAGGCGCACCGAGCCCATGGTGTCGGTGCCCAGCGCCAGCGCACAGAGGCCGGCCGCCACCGCGCAGGCGGACCCACCGCTGCTGCCGCCGGGGGTGAATCCCTGGTGCTGCGGATGCTCGCAGCGACCGAAGTGCGGGTTGTCATTGGTCGCGCCCAGCGCGGCCTCGTGCATGTTGAGCTTGCCCAGGATCACCAGGCCCGCGGCGCGCAGGCGCTGCACGACAAAAGCGTCTTCGGTGGCCAGGCGGCCGCGGCGCGTGGCCATGCCGGCGGTTGTGGGCATGCCGGCGACGTCGATGTTGTCCTTCACGGCCAGGCTCACGCCGTCTAGCGCGCTGGCGGTTCGGCCCGCGGCGCGGCGTGCATCGCTGGCGCGGGCTGCTGCGAGTGCGCCCTGCGCATCCACATGCAGGAAGGCGTTGTAGCGCGCCTGAGTGGCCGCGATGCGCTGCAGCAGCGCCTGGGTCAGGGCTTCGCTGCGGATGTCGCTGCGCGCCAGGGCATCAGCCTGCGCCGTGGCATCGGCCTCCAGCCAGTTCATGGCGTCCATCCCGTTGCTCCTCAACTGAAACGTTCGTCAATCAGGCGGATCGGCTTCTGGCGCGTCTCGGTGCCTGTCAGCGGCGCCAGGCTGCCGGGGGCCACGAGGTCCACGCGCACCTCCACGCCCAGGCGCCGCTTGAGCAGATCCCGGTAGGGCGCGGCGGCGGCTTCGTCGCGCGCGCCGCGGGTTTCCAGGGCCACGATCAGCTCGTCGCGGCCACTGGCGTCGCGCCGTGCGGTGCAGAGAAATTCGCCGGCAAAGTCCGCCCGCTCTTCCAGGATCGGCCCCAGCGCCTGCGGGAAGACATTGATGCCGCGCACCTTGACCATGTTGTCGCTGCGGCCCAGGAAGCCGGCGATGCGGCGCAGGCTGAAGCCCAGCGCGGAAGGGGTGGTCAGCACCTGCGTCACGTCGTGTGTATTGAAGCGGATGATGGGGTAGATGTCGTCCTTGTAGAGGCAGGTGACGACGATGTCGCCCGGCAGGCCGTCGGCCACCGGCTGGCCGCTGTCCACATCGGCCACTTCCACATACTGCGCGTCTTCCATCAGGTACAGGCCGTCGTGATCAGGCCCCTCGCCGGCCACGGCGCCGGTATCGCCCACGCCGTACCAGTCGAACATCTGCGCGCCGCCCCAGGCTTGCGAGAGCGTCTCGCGCGATTCGCGGCCCAGGTGGCCGCAGATGCGCCGCACGGGGATGTCGCGCCCGGGCTGTATGCCCTGCTCGCGCGCCACATCGGCCAGGCGCTTGATGTAGTCGGCAAAGCCCACGATGACATTGACGCCGAAATCGCGCATCAGCTCCACCTGGCGCGCCGAAGGCGTTTCCACGCCCGTGCCGGGCGTGATGAGCAGCGCGTGGGTGTAGTGCAGCACGGCCTCTCGCACATAATGTCCACCGTTGATCATGCCGTGGCCGTAGACCGAGTGCATCACTTCACCGGGCTGCAGGCCCTGCAGGCGGTAGATGCGTGCCAGCAGCAGCGCCTGCACCTCGCGGCTCCTGGGGCTGAAGAGCAGCGGCTGCGGCCGCCCTGTGGTGCCGCTGGTGGTGTGCAGCACCATGGGCCAGTGGTGGCCGTCGATGGCCACGTCCTGGCCATGAAAGTCACCCAGCGGCGGGCGCAGCGCCACGCTGTCCATCACCTCCTGCTTGCCGAAGCTGGGCAGCTTGACGATGTCGTCCAGGCTGCGGATATCAGCGGCTTCGATGCCCTGCGCGCCCCACAGCCGCTGATAGAACGGCAGTTGCCAGGCGCGCGCCACCAGGCGCAGGAAGCGCTGGTTCTGCAGCGCGCGCAGTTCGTCGCGGCTCATGCGCGCCACGCGCTGCGTGAAGGCCTCTCCCAGAGGGTATTCGGCCAGCAGCTCGCGCGGCTCGAAGGTTTCGAAATAGGTCAGATGGGTCATGGCTGTCGCGCGACGGGGCGCGCCGGGGTGTTCGCAGCGGCGGCAGCTGCGGGGTGGCCTGGGTACGGGATGCGACGATCGTTCACGCTCAGGGTGGTGTCGAGGCCGGCACCCTTATCGCGGCCAGCCAGGCGTCCAGGTTCGGGGCGTCGTGCAGCTGACCGCAGGCCTGGTGCAGGCGCGCGGCAGCGGCGGCGTCCAGGCCGGCGAAGTTGCAGCACTGATCGAACTTGGCGCGCTGCGCACCGGGCGAGAGCGGCCGCTGCGGATGGCCCAGCACGGCCGGCAGTTCGATGTGACGATGGCTGCCATCGCGCAGCCTGAGGGTCAGCGTCTGCGGTGCCAGCGCGTTGGGGTCCGCACAGTCATTGGGGCGCCAGCTCACGCGCATGGCCAGCTCGGCGCAAGCGGGCCGGCGCAGCGCCTCGGGCCTGAAGTGTGCGAGCGTCACGCGGCGCTCCAGCAGCCAGGTGGCCACGAGGTAGGGCAGGCACAGACGCGCATAGTTGACGTCCATGTCGGCACGCCAGGGCCGGCCAACCAGGCGCAGGATCAGCGGCGGCGCAGCCAGCTCCACCTGCTGCACGGCGTCTGCGGTGATGCCGGGCTCGGCGTCCAGCAGCGTGGCCAGGCCATCCAGCGCGCCATGCGCGGCGCGGCCGGTGGGAAAGGGCTTGTGGCTGACTTCGGCGATGCGGTGCGGGCCGACCTGCGCCGGGTCGGATCCGAAAGGCAGGCGCGCAAACTCCGCCGCCACCTGCGCGCGCCGCGGCGCCAGCGGCGCATCGAAGAGCTCGAAATAGCCGAAGGGGCCTTCCAGCACATCATGAGGACCGCTGAAGCCTGCCCGGGCCAGATCCAGCGCGGTGACGGCCGCGCGTGCGGCCAGGCCCACCTGCATCGCGAGCATCGGCGAGCCTTCCAGGTGCGCCTGCATGGTGCCGGCCAGCTGGCTGTAGGCGATGCCCAGCGCATCGGCGCGTTGCGCGCGGCTGCAGCCGGTGAGTTGCGCCAGCCCCAGTGCGGCACCCATCGCGCCGCACATTGCCGGGCGGAAGAAGCGCATCGGCGCGCCCTGTGCGCAGCCCAGCGTGGCGGCCACGTCCACGGCCAGCACCAGGGCCTTGAGCAGCGCGGCGCCGCTGGCCTGTTCACGCTGTGCCACGGCCACCAGGGCCGGCAGGATGGTGGCCAGCGGGTGCACCACGGCGCGCTCGTGCACGCAGTCAAATTCCTGGTTGTGGATCTGCCAGGCATTCAGCAGTGCCGCAGTGGGTGCCGGCCAAGGCTGGCCGCTGGCCCAGTCACGCGCCTGCGCGCCGGCACCCCAGGCCGCGGCCGCCGCCTGCACCTGGGGAAGGCGCGGATGCCGGCTGCCGGCCAGCGCCACGCTCACGGAATCCGTGAGAAAGACCGTCGCCGCCTCGCGAGCCGCCGGTGGCAGCGGCGCCGTGTCCATGGCTTCGGAATGGTCCAGCAGCTGATCCAGCAGCGTCATCGCGAGGCGATCCCGGGAGTCGGCGACAAGGACGCCGGCGCTTCGCCGGACGCCGGCATCAGCACCCGATGCAGGGCCCTGAGGTCCGGTGCGCGGGCCAGGCCTTCGCAGGCCGCAACGGCCGCGTCGATGCGCGCTGCGCTCCAGCCGGCGGCCTGCATCAGGCCGCGTGCCTTGGCCTGCAGCTGCCGGGGCCGCATCGGGCGATCCGGATCGCCGAGCGTGTCCCGCAACTCGGCCACGCTGGGTGCGCCTTCGCGCCAGTGGATGACCACGCGCGCCCCGTAGTGCCGGGGAAAGCGCGCCTGGATGGCGGCATCGCGCTGCAGCTCCACCCGCTCTCGCAGCGCGTGGATCTGCGGATCCTGCAGCGCAGCGGTTTCGTAGTGCGCCAGCTGCGCTTCGCCGCGCAGCACCCAGGCGGCCAGCGCATGCGGCAACGAAAAGCGCGCCTGCGCGCTGTCCTGCGGGTGGCGCCGCTCGCAGAAGCGCAGCGCATCGTCGTAGACATGCGCCTCGATGCGCAGGATGTCCTCGGCGCGCAGCGCCCGGCCTGCGTCGGCCGCGGCCTGCCGCAACGCATCCATTGCCGGGTGGGCGTGCCGGCAGGCCGGCCAGGGCTTGAAGCTCACATCGGCCAGCCAGGGGCGCGTGGCATCCCCGGCCACGGCGTCTTCATCGGCCACCGCGGCATCGGCGCCTTCGGCCGTGGCGGCCAGCCAGCCAGAAGGGCCTTCCAGAATGCCCAGCGGTCCGGTCAAGCCGCAGGCAGCCAGCTGCGCCGCCGCCAGGCCGTCGCGTGCAGCGCCGGCCATGTGCCAGGCCTTGCCCAGCGAGCGCTCGTGCCGCAGCTGCCACAGGCCACCGGCCCGCGTGCCGGCCAGCGCCAGCGCCTGCGCCACCTGCGCGCAGGGCAGGCCCATCGCCACGGCAGCGCCGGCGGCCGCGCCAAAGCTGCCCGCGGTGCCCGTGGTGTGCCAATGACGGTAATGCGCGGGGCCCAGCGTGCGGCCGATGCGGATCATGGCTTCGTAGCCTGCGATCAGGCCGCGCAGCAGTTGCTGGCCGGTCGCCTGCACCGGCAGCGCGGCCAGCACGGCCGGCAGCACCACCGGCCCCGGGTGCAGGATGGAGCTGCGGTGCACGTCGTCCATCTCCAGCGTGCTGCCCAGGCTGCCGTGGTAGGCCGCGGCCGAGGCCGCATCGGCCGATCGCCCCGCCAGGGTGGGGCTGGTCCCGGCGCCCTGCCAGGACAGCCACTGCGCAAAGGCGTGGCCGATCTGCGAGCCGGCGCCGTGCGCGGCACAGCCCAGCCAATCCAGCAGGTGCCAGCCCGGGCGCGGATCGTCGGGCGCGGCCGCCTCGGCCACACGGCAGGCGGCCTGTGCGACACGTTCCACGGCGGTGGCCCGGATGGCCGGGCCCCCTGCGATCTCCATAAGCTCGTGCCTTCAAGTTGTACGGACATATTCTAGGATCGGGCCCTGAGCCCACCATGCCGCAGACCCTGACCCGCGCATCCTTCCTGCAATCGCTGCAGCCCGGCACGCGGGTCTACTGGCCGGGCTGCGCGGGCCACTCGCCGCTGTTCGAACGCTGGCTGCAAGGGCAGCCGCGGCAGGCGGCGGGGGTGTCTTTCTGCGGCGTCTGGATCCCGGGCGTGAACCGCTTTGATCCGACCGCGCTGCACCCGGATGCGCGGGCCCGGGTGTGCTTTCTGCCGCCGGCCCTGCACGCAGCCCAGGACCGTGGCGCGATCGATCTGATGCCGCTGCACTACAGCGACATGCAGCGCTGGCTGGGCACGCCGGGCCGCTTCGACCTGCTGCTGCTGCAGGTGGCGCCGCCCGATGCGCAGGGCCGCTGCAGCCTCTCGGTGGCCGCTGATTTCACGCCCGCGGTGCTGGCGGCGGCCGGCCCCGAGGCACGCGTGCTGGCGCACGTCAATCCGCAACTCCCGGCCACGCGCGGGCCCTGGGTGGACGTCTCGCGCATCCACGCCTGGGTGCAGACATCCTGCGAGCCGCTGACGGTGGCGGATGAACCGCCTCATGCGGCCAGCGCCGCGCTGGCCGCCCAGGTGCTGACGCTGGCGCGCGACGGCGACACGGTGCAGCTGGGCCTGGGCCGGCTGCAGGCCGCGGTGCTGCAGGCGTTGCAGGTGCGGCGCGGCCTGCGGCTGCACTCCGGCATGGTCTCCGACGGCTTGCTGGGCCTGCTGCAGGCGGGCGCGCTGGCGCCGCGCAACGCCCAGGAGCCACCGGTGTGCACGGGGGTGGCGCTGGGCAGCCCGCGGCTGTATGAAGCCTTGGCCGACCCTTCGCTCGCACGGTTCGAGCCGGTCTCCTTCACCCATGCACAGGCCACGCTGGCGGCGGTGCCGCAGCTGCTGTCGGTCAACGCCGCGCTGCAGGTGGATCTGTTCGGCAACGTCAATGTCGAGTGGCTCGATGGCCGGCGCGTCAGCGGCATCGGGGGCCTGCTGGATTTTGTGCGCGGCGCGCGCCTCAGTGCGGGCGGGCGCTCGGTGCTGGCGCTCAATGCCACGGCTGCGGGCGGGCGCGTCTCGCGCATCGTGCCGCAGCTGGCAGCGGGCTGCACCTCGGTGCCACGCAGCGATGTGGACTGGGTGGCCACCGAGTGGGGCGTCGTCTGCCTGCGCGAACGGGATGCCGAATCGCGCGCGCAGGCGCTGATCGGCCTGGCCTGTCCTGAACATCGCAGCGAGCTGCAGCAGGCCTGGCATACACTGCGCCGTCAGGGTTGACCGGACAACTTGCCCGGGGCTCGCGGGCATCTGACCTGCAGCCCGAAGGCCAGCCCGCTCTGCCCCGTTGATCACCGACGACGGTTGTCCCCGCAGCCTACCCACGCCGCGCCGCCCATGCCACCGCGCAAGACGCCCCGCTACCGCAGCATTGCCGACAACCTGATCCAGGACATCGTCGGTGGCCGCTACCCGCTGGGCAGCTCCTTGCCCGCGGAGACCGAGCTGTGCGAACAGCTGCAGGTCAGCCGCCACACCGTGCGCGAGGCGCTGCGCATCCTTGAAGAGGGCGGTCTGATCTCGCGCCGCCAGGGATCGGGCTCGGAAGTGGTGGCCAACAAACCGCCCGTGCGCTTTCGGCAGAACGTCGATTCGATCGAGGACCTGCTGCAGTACGGCAACGAGAGCCGGCTGAAGCTGCTGTCCACCCGTGAGCTGCCGGTGGGCGATGAGCTTGCCGCGCGGCTGGGCTGCACGCCGGGAACGCCCTGCGTGGAAATCGCCGGGCTGCGCACCGAGCGGGGCGAGGATGGCCGGCCCTTTGCCCTGACCCGCATCTGGTTTCCGTCGCAGCCCGCGCGGCGCCGACAGCGCCTGCTCAACCCGGATACGGCGCTGAAGGCCATGCTGGCCACCGTGGATGCGCGCCAGCTCGGCCACATCGAGCAGACCTTCACGGCGGCCGCGCTGGATGCCGAGGCCGCGGCGCTGCTGGGCGTGCGCAAGGGTTCGCCTTCGCTGTGCGCCGATCGCCGCTACCACGACCGAAGCGGCCAGCTGCTGGTGGTGGCGACGTCCTGGCACCGCGCGGATCTGTTCCGGTATTCCACCGTCCTGCGCCACGAAGCGGCAGCCTGAGCCAAGCCCCCGCGCCGCGGCCCCGGGTTGTTTCGCCTTGCCACTGCCGGCCGGCAGGCCCTAAGATAAGTTGTACGGACAACTTTCGGCCTTGCCCGACCCCCTGCCTGTGCCTGCCACCTGCTTCCCCTGCCTTGCTGCGGCGATCACCCCGCAGCGTCCGGGGGCTTGCGCTTGAACACCGCCCTGCGCGATGCGGCGCCGGGCGCCGCGGCCTCGCCGGAGATGGATGCCGCCCTGCGCGCGCGTCTGGAGCAAGCCTGCAGCGCCGATGCGCTGCGCTGCGATGCGCCCGCGCGGCAGCTGGCTGCGCACGACATCTTCCACCACGCGCCCCAGTGGCCGCAGGCTGTGCTGCTGCCGGCCGATGTGGCCTCGCTGCAGCGCGCACTGCAGCTGCTGGCCACCGCGGGCCTGGCCGTGGCGCCGCGCGGCGGCGGCATGTCCTACACCGGGGGCTATCTCGCGGCCGGCGCCTGGGTGTGCGTGGATCTCTCGCGGCTGAACCGCGTGCGCGAACTGAACGCGGATGATCTCTACCTCACCGTGGAGGCCGGCTGCACCTGGGCGCAGGTGCGCCAGGCGCTGGCCGGCAGCGGCCTGAGCACGCCCTACGGCGGGCCGCTGTCGGGCTTGCGTGCCACGGTGGGCGGCGCGCTCAGCCAGAACAGCATGTTCTTCGGCGCGGGCCAGCACGGCAGCGCGGCGGATGCCGTCCTGGGGCTGGAAGTGCTGCTGGCCGATGGCGAGTGCCTGCGCACCGGCAGCGCCGCCTTCGAGGGCGCAGCGCCCTTCACGCGCTGGGGCGGTCCGGATCTGACCGGGCTCTTTCTGGGGGATACCGGCGCCTTCGGCATCAAGACCGCGGCCACGCTGCGCCTGGTGCCGGCCCCTGCGGCTTCGGGTTATGCATCCTACGGCTTCCCGAGCATCGCGGCGATGGTGGGCGCGCAGGTCGCGCTGATGCGTGCCGGCCTGGGCAGCGAGACCTTCGGCATCGATGCCTACAAGGCGCGGCACTCGGCACAGACGGGCAACAAGCTGGCGTCCGGCGTGAAGACGCTGGGCGAGATCGCGCGCAGCGGCAGCAGCCTGATGTCCGGCCTGAAGGCCGCGGCCCAAGTGGCGCTGACCGGCACCGATTACCTGGACGTGCACCCGTATTCCATCCACCTCGCGCTGGACGGTGACAGCCCCGCGCACGTGGACGAGCGCCTGGCGCGCGTGGCGGCCATCGCGCAGGCGCACCAGGGCACGGCCCAGCCGGCATCGGTGCCGCAGGTGCTGCGCGCACAACCGTTCCAGCCGCTGCGCAGCGTGCTGGCCCACAACGGCGACCGCTGGGTACCGGTGCACGGCATCGTGCCGCTGTCGCGCGCGCTGGCCACCGTGCAGGCGGTGGAGGCGCTGATCGCGCAGCACGCGCCGGCCATGGCCGAGCACGGCATCGTCTATTCGCCGCTGACGGCCAACACTGACCGCGCCTTCCTCTTCGAACCCTGCTTCTACTGGCCCGACGAGATCTACCCGCTGCACGTGGATGTGCTGGGCGAAGCGCTCACGCAGCCCTGGCGCGCGCGCCCCGCGGCGCCCGCCGCGCGCGCATTGGTGAGCCAGCTGTGGCAGGCGGTCACGCGGTGCCTGGACGAGCACGGGGCCGTGCACTTCCAGATCGGCCGCGCCTATCCGTATCTGCAGCGTCTGCAGCCGGCCACCCGCGCCCTGGTGGAAGCGCTGAAGTTGCAACTCGATCCGTGCGCCCGCATGAACCCCGGCAGCCTGGGGCTGGCTGCCGAGCCCGGCCCCGGCTGACCTCACCCCCGTTTCAACACCGCCGACACAGGAACTCCCGATGACCTCATCCTCCGTCTTGCGCAAGCCGGCCCGCACCCTGCTCATGCTGGCACTGGCGGGCGGCCTGGCGGCGCCACCGCTGGCCGGCGCCCAGGAGCCCATCACGCTGCGCACCGGCGCCTTTGCGCCGCCGGGCAGCCCCTTTGCCGTCTTCTGGCAGCAGTTCAAGGCCAATGTCGAGCGTGACAGCAAGGGCACGATCAAAGTCGACCTGAACACCAACGATCCCAACGAAGGCAACCTGCTGTCCAACCTGCGCCGCGGGCGGGTGGACTGTGTCGGCGCCTCGCTGCAAGGCACCTCCACCATCCTGCCCGAGGTGGCCGTGCTGCAGCTGCCTTACCTCTTCACCAGCTTCCGCCAGGTCGACCATGTCTACGACGCCGGCCTGCTGGACACCTATCGCAAGCTGTTTGCGGCGCGCGGCGTGGAACTGCTGCGCTTCGTCGAGGTGGGGTTCACGCACCTGTACGGCACGGCAGCGATCAAGGCGCCGGCCGATCTGAAGGGCGTGAAGCTGCGCGCCACGCAGGCGCGTGCCTCGCAGGCGTTTGTCAGCGCGATCGGCGCGGAGCCCGTGGTGCTGCCGATTGCCGAGGCCATGCCCGGACTGCAGACGGGGCTCATCAAGGGCGGCGAATCGGGCATCGTGGTCTATGCCGCAGTGCTGTCCAACGCCGCCAAGCACTACACGCTGACCGCACACGCGTTTGACAGCGGCACGGTGATGTGCAACCGCGAGTGGTTCGGCAAGCTCACGCCCGAGCAGCAGACGGCCGTGCGCAACGGCTGGGATTCCAAGGCCCAGGCCATCGCCACACGGGCGGCGAACGACAAGTTCCTGGCCGAAGGCGCCGCGGCCAAGGGCGTGACCGTCTACCGGCCGACCGCAGCGGAGCAAGCCCTGTGGCAGGCTGCAGGCAAGAAGGCGGCCGATGAGCTGCTGGCCGCCCAGGGGCCGGAGGGGCGGCGGATCTACGACGAGATCCAGAAGGATCTGGCGAAGCTGAAGTGAGCGTGCGCCCGATGGCTGCGGCCTGCACTCACCGCCGGCAGTCTGCGCTGGAGCCCTGCCGGTGAACGCCGCCGCGCGCGTGCTCAAGCTCATGCAGCGTGCCGAGCAGCTGGGCACGACGGCCGCCTTCCTGCTGATGGTGCTGGTGCTGGGCTGGGACATCCTCGGCCGCGAGCTGCTGGGCGGCGGCAAGATCTGGGCGACGCCGGTGGCCGTGTATGCCAACGTCTTCATCGCCTTCATCGGCATCGGCGTGGCTTCGGCCGGTGGCGCGCACCTGCGCCCGCGCTTCCTGGACAAGCTTGCGCCGCGCGCCTGGGATGCGGCCTTCGATCGATTCAGCGATGCCGGCTTCGCGCTGTTCTGTCTCGCTGCGGCGGTGCTGTGCACGCAGATGCTGCTGGAGACCATTCAGCTGGCCGAGACCGATCCCGTGCTCAATACGGCCATCTGGCCGATGCAGTGCTTCCTGGTGGCGGGCTTTGCGCTGGGTTCGCTGCGCCACGCGCTGTATGCCGCCTTCCCCGCCCTGCGCCCGGCCCCGGCCGGCGGCGAGAACGCCCCGCCCACCGAGGAGCAGGTGCGGGAACTGAGCGGCGCGCCGCAGGGCAGGTAGGGCGATGAGCGACAGCCTGCCCGTGCTGGGCCTGCTCGTGCTGGTGCCGCTGCTGCTGTGGCTGCGCCAGAACATGATCGTGGTGCTGGGCTGCGCGTCGGCCTGGCTCTACTACTTTTTCAGCCAGGGCGCGATCGGCA
Organism: Rubrivivax sp.; assembly: GCA_016790225.1. The sequence goes on along the minus strand of JAEUOZ010000009.1, from coordinate 100,568 downwards.
ACACCGCGCTGGATATCTGGCAGAACGCGCGCAACGAGGTCTTCCTGGCCATCCCGCTGTATGTGCTGGCCGGCAACGTGATGGCCAACGGCAGCATTGCGCAGCGCCTGATCCGCGTGATGTCGGCGCTCGCGGCGCCCATCCCCGGGGGCCTGGCGCTGGCGGCGGTGCTCTCCTGCACGCTGTTTGCGGCCATCTCGGGATCGTCCACGGTGACCATGCTGGCGGTGGGTGGCGTGCTCTTTCCCGCCATGCTCAAGGCGGGCTACAGCCGCTCGTTCTCGATCGGGCTGCTGTGCGCGGCGGGCACGCTGGGCATCATCATCCCGCCCTCGATCCCGATGATCCTCTTCGGCATCATGACCGAGGTCTCGATCACCGATCTGTTCAAGGCCGGCGTGCTGCCGGGCCTCTTCCTCGCCAGCCTGCTGTGCCTGTATGCGGTGCTGCGCAACTGGCGGCTGCGCGAAGCCACGCACTGGGATCTGCGCGAGATCGGCGCGGCCTTCAAGGCCGGCGTCTTTGCGCTGCTCGTGCCGGTGATCATCCTGGGCGGCATCTACAGCGGCTTCTTCACCGCCACGGAGTCGGCCGTGGTGGCGCTGGTCTACGCGGTGCTGATCGACAGCCTGGTGCACAAGCAGCTGACCATGCGCAAGCTGTTCGAGGTGACGCAGGAGACGGTGAAGATGTCGGGCGCGCTGTTCCCGATGCTGATCATGGCCGTCAGCATCACCATCTTCCTGGGCGAAAAGCGCGTGCCCGAGATGGCGGCGCAGTGGATGAGCAGCATGGTCACCGAGCCCTGGACCTTCATACTGATGGTCAACGTGCTGCTGCTGGTGGTGGGCTGCCTGGTGGACATCGGCTCGGCGATCCTGATCCTGGCGCCCATCCTCACGCCGATGGCCCAGGCGCTGGGCATGGACCCGGTGCACTTCGGCATGATCATGCTGGTGAACCTGGAGATCGGCTACCTCACGCCGCCCATGGGTCTGAACCTGATCGTTGCGGCGGTGGCCTTCCGCGCCAGCTTTGCCGAGTGCTGCAAGGCGGTGCTGCCCTTCATCGCCATCCTGCTGGGCGGCCTGGCCGTGGTCACCCTGTGGCCGCCGCTCTCGCTGGCGCTGATCCGATGAACACCGGCGCTGCGGTGGAGCGCCACTTTGCCCGCTGCGCAGGCTTGCGCTTGCACTGGCGCAGCTGCGGCGCCGCCGAAGCGCCGCCCCTGGTGCTGCTGCACCCTTCGCCTCGGCACTCTGGCCTGTACGAGCCCTGGATGCCGATGCTGGCTGCACACTTCCGCGTGCTGGCCCTGGATACGCCGGGTTATGGGCAGTCCGACGCGTTGCCCCAGCCGCCCGCCAGCGTGGCGGACTACCTGCCGGTGCTGCAGGCCTGGGCCGAAGCCGTGGCCGGCGCGCAGCCGCTCACGCTCTACGGCTCCGCCACCGGCGCGCAGCTGGCCATCGCATGGGCCAACTCACAGCCTCAGCGGATCCGTCGGCTCTTCCTGGACAATGCCGCGCACTTCGACGATGCCGAATGCGAGGCCTTGCTGGCGCGCTACTTTGTCGATCTGCCGCCGCAGGCCGATGGCAGCCACCTGCAGCAGGCCTGGCAGATGGCGGCGCAGCAGCTGCAGTTCTTCCCCTGGTTTGCCGCGGATGAGGCGCACCGCGTCGGCCCGCCCGATCCACCGCCGGCGGCGGTGCAGGCCACGCTGATGGATCTGCTGAGCACAGGCCCGCAATGGGCCACCGCCTACCGCGCCGCCTTCCAGCACGAGCGCGCCCGCCACGTGCAGGCGCTGCAGGTGCCAACGCTGATCTTTCGCTGGGAGGCGTCCATCCTCGGCCGCCATATCGATGCACTGCTGGCGCACCCGCTGCCGGCGCATGTGCGCAGCTGCCGCATTCCCGGCCCGATGGCCGAGCGCCTGGTGGCGATGACGCAGGCGCTGCGCGAGAGCCTTGAACCCCTCGCGCCTCGGCAGGCCGCAGCCCCCTCAGCGCCATGAGCCCGATCACTCCCATCACCCGATGAGCCCGATGAGCCCCGCCATCCCGCAGGTGCGGCTGCGCCGCACGCCTCAGGGCACGCCCCAGGAAGACGACTTCGAACTGGCCGAGGCGCCGCTGGATGCCGCGGTGATCACCAACGGCCATGTCCATGTGCGGGTGCTGGCCTTGTCGCTGGATCCCTATCTGCGCAGCGCGATGGCCGGGCGCCACCTCAGCGCGCCCATCCTGCCGGGCGAAGTGGTGCGTGGCGAAGGCCTGGTCGAGGTCATCCGCTCCAGCCACCCGCGCATGGCGCCCGGCTCGCGCTGGGTGGCGGCCTGCGGCTGGCAGACCGAGACCCTGCTGGACGAGGCCCAGGTCGCGCAGGCGCGCCCCGTGGCGGCCGATCTGCAGCCACCGACGCTGGCGCTGGGCGTGATGGGCATGCCGGGCCTCACGGCCTGGGCCGGGCTGCGGCTGCTGGCCGGTCTGCCGGCATCCGGCGGCGAGGGCCGCACGGTGCTGGTGTCGGCCGCCAGCGGGCCGGTGGGATCGACCGTCGGGCAGCTGGCGCGGGCCAGTGGCTGCCGGGTGGTGGGCATTGCCGGCGGCCCGGACAAGTGCCGCTGGGTGCGCGAACAGGCCGGCTTCGACGCCTGCATCGATCACCGGCAGGCGGATCTGCGCAGCGCCTTGAAGCTGCACTGCCCGCAAGGCATCGATGTGTACTTCGACAACGTCGGCGGCGATGTGCTGCAGGCCGCCTGCGAGCAGCTGGCGCTGCAGGCGCAGGTGGTGCTGTGCGGCCTGATCTCGCAGTACGGAGCCGCCGCGCCGGCCGGGCCCAACCCGGGCCTCTTCATCCGCGCCCGCGCCACGGTGCGCGGCCTGGTGGTCTATGACCACTGGAGGCGACTGCCCGAGGCCCAGGCCGAGATCGGCCGCCTCATCGCCGAGGGCCGTTTTGCCGTGCGCGAAGACCTCAGCCACGGGCTGGCCGCTGCGCCGGCCGCCTTCTGCCGCCTGATGCGCGGCGAAAACCAGGGCAAGGCCCTGGTGCTGCTGCAACCCTGGAGAACCGAGCCATGATCATCCTGTCTTCCGCGCTGCCGGCCGCCCCGGCACCGGTGCCGCGTCGCCGCGGGTGGCGCCGCCTGGGGGTGCGACTCGCGGGCCGCACGCTGCTGGCCGCCAGCGCGGCCTGCCTGCTGCCTGCTGCCCTGCAGGCGCAGCCGCAACCGGTGCCCGAATCCGAGCGCATCCCCGTGGACATCCGCCGCACCACCTTCGTCGTGCGCGACATGGACAAGAGCCTGCCGCTGTACCGCGATGCGCTGGGCCTGAAGGTGATCTACGACCAGCTCATCGGCGGCGGCACCGACAAGGACGGCAAGCCCGTGGCGCCCAGCGTGCGCCTGGTGCTGCTGCGTGCCAACGACGCCTTCATCGGCAACCTGGGCCTGATGCAGCGGCTGAACGCGCCGCCCGCGCCGCCGCCGGTATTCCAGAAGGCCGGCCCGGGGCAGATGATCATGGTCATCAACGTCGCCGATCTGGACGAGCGCTGGGCGCGCATCGAAGCCACGCCGCACATCCGCGTGGAGACGCGGCCGGTGCGGGTGGAGTATCCGGCGCCGGGTGGCGGGCGCATTCCGGTGATCTTCAGCGCGGTGTGGGATGCCGACGGCAACTACATCGAGCTCAACCGGCTGCTGGGGGCGGCCGCCGGCACCGCCGCGCCGCCCGACAAGCGCTGATCCAGGCGCTGATCCAGGTGCTGCTCCGGGCGCAGCGCGTTGCGGCGGCTTGAGCCGCGTCAGGTGCCGGCCCGCGCGACGCGGCGATGCTGCGGGCCCTGACGCCGGAGCCCGCCCGTGATCGAAAGACCGCACATCGAATTCATCCAGGCCCAGCTGCTGCCCTGGCGGCGCATCGGCCACGGCCTGGCGCGGCCCGATGCGGAATACAAGATGCTCAGCCGCGATGCCGGCGATGGCGCCTGCACGGCGCTGATGCGCTACCCGCCAGGCTGGTCACGCGAGGGGCCGGAGCACATCGCAGCCGACGAGGAGTTCTATGTGCTGGACGGCACGCTGGAGATGGACGGCCAGGTGTATGCGGCAGACAGTTATGCCTGCCTGCCCGCCGGCTGGACGCGCCACCGCATGCGCTCGCCCCAGGGCTGCGTGCTGCTGGCCTTCTACAGCCGCGAGCCGCATCTGGTGCCGCAGGCCGGCGACGGCCGCGCCGAGTGCGCCGATCACGCGGTGCCGCACTGCGACGCCGCGGCCCTGGCCTGGGACCTGAGCCTGAACGACCCGAAGCTCAAGCACCTGGGCATCGGGCGCAAGAACCTGCGCACCGATCCCCGCACTGGGGAGCGCACCTTCCTCTCGCTGATCCTGCCGCAGGCCATCCCGCCCGGCAACCAGGGCCCGCAGGAGATCCATCCCGTCGTGGAAGAGGCCTACCTGATCGCGGGCTCGCTCACCGGGCCCCAGGGCACCCTGCACCCGGGCGCCTACTTCTGGCGGCCGCCGGGCATCGCCCACGGGCCTTTCGGCGCACGCTGGGGCAGCGTGGCCCTGATCCGCTTCGTCGGAGGCCGCCACGTCAACATCTGGACCGAACAGCACGCGCCCTTCAGCTTCGACGCGCCCTACCGGCCGGTGCTGCCGCCCGAGCTGCAGCCGCTTGCGAGCCAGCCCTGGCATCCGCCGCCAGTGTGGTGAAACCTTGGCCTCGGATCGGAGCCTTCAGGGAAACCGCGCCGCGCGCTTGCCAAGGAACGCGGCCGAGCCTTCGGCGAAATCTTCGCTCTCGAAGGCGGCAACAAACTGCGCGTGCAGCGCCTCGGGTGTCGGCGCATCCGGGCTGCTGGACACGGCCGCGAGCATGGCCTTGATGCCGGCCATGGAGCCGCGGCTCTGGCCGGCCAGCTCTTCGGCCAGCGCCTGCGCGGCGGCGTCCAGCGCCGCGGGATCGAGCACGGCGTGCAGCACGCCCCACTGCGCGGCGGTGTCGGCATCGATGCGTTCGCCGCGCAGCAGCAGGCGGCGCGCGCGGGCATCGCCCACCAGGCGGACCAGGCGGCGCGTGTCGTTCAGGCTGTACAGCAGGCCCAGCCGCGACGGCGTGATGGCAAACAGCGAGCGCGTGCTGGCCAGGCGCATGTCGCAGGCCGCGGCCAGCCCGAAGCCGCCGCCGAAGCAGGGCCCGTCGATCACGGCCAGCGTGGGCAGCGGCAGGTTTTCCAGGGTGCGCTGCGCGGCGTCGATGAGCTGCATGTTGGCCAGCATCGCACCCGGTGTGCGCATCAGCTGGGCCATTTCCTCGATGTCGGCGCCGGCGCAGAAGGCGCCGCCTTCGCCCTGCAGCAGCAGCACCCGCGCGGCCTGCGGTGCGCGCGCACGGGCAGCCACTTCCAGCGCCTGCAGATGGCCCAGCAGCGCGCGCCACAGGGGCTCGTTCAGGGCATTCTTCTTCTCGGCGCGGCGGATGCGCAGCCGGGCGACAGGGCCTTCTTGGTGCAGTTCCAGCATGGCGCAAGAATAGGCCCTCGGCCTTCTTCCGGACACCCTGATGAGCCCTCTGTCGCGCCCCGCCGGCCCTGTGCTGCAGGCCACGCTGATCGTCGATGCGCTGCCGCCGCTGGTGCAGGCCTATGGCGCGCTGGGCCTGACGCCCGGGGCACTGACGTGCATCAGCGCCGCGCAGGCGCAGGCCTGGGGTCAGCCCGCACTGGAAGGCCTGCAGATGCTGGTGCTTTCGGCCGCCGAAGACGCGCTGCCCTTGCTGCGCCTGGTGGCCGCGCCGGGCACGCCGCCACGGCCGACACGGCACCACCCGGGCTGGATGGCACTGGAGATCCTGGTGCGCGATGTGGATGCGCTGGCGCCGCGGGTGGCGGCGGCCGGTTTCGAGATCGTCGGGCCGCCGGCCGATCTGGATGTGAGCCCGGCGATCCGTGCGATGCAGGCCATCGGCCTGGCCGGCGAGATGCTCTATCTCACGCAGGTCAAGCAGCCGGTGCCGCCCTTCGAGATTCCGCTGTCGGCGGCGCTGCCGCCCGGGCGCGATCTGGGCGCGCTGTTCATCGCGGTGATGTCCACCCCCTCGCGCGAGTCGGTCATCGCTGCGTGTCAGCCGCTGCAGCCCGGGCCCGTGCTGCGCTTCGAGACCAAGGTCACCGTGCTGAACCGCGCGCTGGGTCGTGCGCCGGATCAGCGCTGGCCGGTGGCCACGGTGCAGTGGGCCGGCGCCAGCCTGTTCGAGATCGACGAGGTGCAGGACCCGGCGGTCAGCCCGGCCGCGGCCGCGCTGGGCGATCTGCCGGCCGGCCTGGCCTGGGTGACGATGCAGGGCGGGCCTGGGCCGGCCTTGCCGCTGCAGCGCCTGTCCGAAGGGGCGTGGCTGGAGCTGCTGCCCGCGCTCGCCTAGGCGCGTGGGCGGCGGCGAGCCACACCCAGCTGCCTTGACCCCGCGAGAGGCTTGGACCGGCCGCAGAACGGCCCTGGGGGCGCTCTCAAGCAAATGTGGCTTTGCCACTTTGCTTGAACCCCCACGGGGGGCGGGCTGGGCGCAGCCCGGCCCTGGGGGCCCTCAGAACCCGAAGCCCGCGCGCTACGGCTTGATCGTCAGGCCCGACTGGAACCAGCCCAGGTTTATGCCCACGCGGGTGGCTTCGACGTTGACCCAGGTGTAGGCGATGCTCTTGCCGGTGGCCGCGTCCAGCAGCGCGAATTTCAGGATCGGCTGGCGCGTATTCTGGTAGGTCAGCTGTGCCAGCTCCAGCTGCCAGGGGCTCAGGCTGCCGTCCTTGCGCCGCAGCGGCAGGCGCTGGCCTTCGCTGTGCAGCTGGATGCGTGCGGTGAAGCTGGTGTCCTTGTCGTCGGGCGCGGCGCCGGGCCCGGCATTGCGGAACCATACCCAACCGTCGAAATGACGCGCTCGCCGAGCACGCAGTTCGGCTCCCGCCTCGCCTTGCTGCCAGAGCCCGGCACCCAGCCGCCAGGGCAGGCCCAGGGCCGGCGCGTCGGGGCAGCTGGCGGGATCGGTGGGCGCGCCGTCCAGCCGCGTGCCCCCTTCGGCCGGCAGGAGGCGGATCACGCAGACGGGCGCCTGCTGTCCCTCGGCCTCGCGCAGCGCAGCGGCTTGCTGCGGCTGACGGTGGGCGTTGATCCAGCGTTCGGGCTGCGCCAGGCGCAGCACCTCGATGCGCAGCTCATTGCCCGGCGTGGCGCCGGCCGGCAGGCGCAGCAGCCATTGGCCGTCCACCTGCTCCTGATCATCGCCGCGGGAACGCTGCAGGTAGAGCCAGCTCGTTGCCGGCGCGGCCGGCGGGGGTGTGCCCGCCGCCATGCCCGCGGGCGCTGCCTGCGCGGGCAGCGGCGCCACGGTCCAGTGCCGGTGAGCCACGGGCACCGGCTTGGAGCTCAGCTTGGGATCCGCCAGATCCAGGCGCTGCTGCCAGACCTGCTCGTGGTTGTTCCACTCGCCGGAGAGCCCGGTCGCGCCCAGCGCCTGAGACGGCGATGCAGGCGCCTGCTGCGCCACGACGGGCGGCGCAATGACAGGCTGTGCAGACGCCTGCTGCGCAAGGACCGGCAGCGCCACCAGCGCCACCGCCGCGGCGCTGGCGCTGGAGAAGGCCCGCCAGCTGGCGGTCATCAGAAGTCGAAGCGGCCGGTCACGCCCACCTGGCGCAGGCGCGGCAGGAAATCCACCGCCGTGCGGCGGAAGGTGACGGGATCCAGGTAGCGGAAGCCGTTCATCGAGGTGTCGTCGTTGGCGGCGTTCTTCACCCAGAGATTGGCGCTCCAGCCCTTGCCCTTGAGGCCGGCGCTGAGGTTGATGCGCGTCACCGGATCGGCCCAGATCATGTTCTGGATTTCCGCATACCGGCGCGACAGGTAGCTCACATCGGCGCGGCTGGTGAAGCGCAGGCCGCCTGCGCCCATCGGCATGTCCACCGAAGCACTCAGGGTGGCGGATTGGCGCGGCGTGCGCGGCAGCGTGAAGCCGGCCACCGACATGTTGCCGCCGAAGACCGTGCCGTTGGTGATCTCGGTGCCTTCGATGGCCTTGGCATCGGTGAAGGCATAGATCGCCGCCAGGCGCAGCCAGTCGGTGGCGCGCACGCTGAGATCGAGTTCCAGGCCCTGCGTGCGGGCCTTGCCCACGTTGTTGACGATCGTCGTGGTGCTGGCCGCGCCGGTGAAGGGGCTGACCACGGTGGAGATGTTGGACAGCTGCAGGTTGTCGATGTCGTTGCGGAACACGGCCACGTTCACCGCGGCGGCACCCAGCTGCAGCTTGTAGCCCAGCTCGGCGGACTTCACCGTCTCGCCGTCATAGGCGAAGTTGGCGGCCGGCAGGCCCGGCGTGGTGTTGAAGCCGCCGCTCTTGCTGCCGGCGGCCGCCTGCACATAGATCAGCGCATCGCGGCTGGGCTTGTAGTCCAGCGTGAGCCGCGGGGAGAAATCCGTGAAGGTGCGGCTGCCGGACACGATGCAAGGCTGGCCCGCCACGCAGGTGCCGGAATTGACCGTGGCCACACCCAGCGGCGTGCCCACCACCTCGACCGTCTCGCGGTTGAAACGGCCCTCGAGCGAGACGCGCATCTGGGGCGAGATCTGGAACTGCACGCGCCCGAAAGGCGAACTGTTGGTGACCTTGGAGCCGGACTTTGCGCTCAGCGAAGCCGGCAGAACGGCCGTGCCCACGCGCCGGATCACGCCGTTGCCGGTGAAGCCCGAGCCTTCTTCATCGTAGAAGAACACACCCAGCATCCACTGCCAGGCGCCCTGGTCGTCGGAATTGAGGCGGAACTCCTGGGACAGGTACTGCAGCTTGTCGCGGTCGTAGCTCAGCCAGGAGGCCCCCGCGATCGAAAAGCGCGTGGCGTTGTAGGACTGGTCGGCGCCCAGTTCCGAGCTCTGCCGCGTATAGCCGGTCTGGGAGACGAGGCTCATGCCGCGCGGCAGTTCCCAGGTCAGCGTGAGGCCGCCGCGGTCGATCGTGCGGCGGTTGCCGGCGATGTTGCCGTAGTTGATGCCGGTGGTCGGATCGGTGTAGTTGGCCAGATCCAGTTCGTTGCGCGTGACGCGTGTGCCGCTGAAGTTGGCGGCCCCGCAGGGCCAGCCATTCAGCCGCGTGGCGGCGGCAGCGGCCACGTTGGCATCCGGCAGCCCCGTGACGGCGTTGTTGCCGACGATGTTGATGGTGCGGCCATTGCACACGCTGCCGTTGGCCACGTTGGTGGAGTTGTTCTGGCTGGTCACCACGCCGCCGGCCTGCGTGGGGATGCTGCGCACCGTGGCGTTGAACAGGCCGTCGTTCTCTTCGGAATGGTTCAGCGATAGCGAGGCGCTGAACGTGGGGCTGGGCGTGTAGAGCATCTGCAGGCCCATGCTGGTGGTGTCTTCGGTGCCGATCTTGTTGCCCGTCTGCGTATTCGTGTACTGGCCGCCGAACTGCTGGAACTTGGCGCGCACGCGCATGGACAGGCGGTCCTTCACCAGCGGCACGGTGACGGCACCGAAGCCCGAGAGTTCGCCCGCCTGGCCCAGCGAGACGATGGCCGTGCCGCCCAGCACATTGCCCGGCTTGACGCTGACGTAGTTGATGGCGCCGGCATAGGTGGCGCGGCCGTAGAGCGCCGACTGCGGCCCCTTGATCACTTCCACGCGCTGGGCATCGTCCAGCGCCAGTGCCATCACGCCATCGCGCACGAACAGGCCATCGACGAAGACCGACACCGGTTGCGGCGCCTCCGGGCGCAGCGCCGAGATGCCGCGGATCACCGGACGTTCCTGCGTGCGGCCGAAATCGGGCGCATACAGCAGCCCGGGCGTGAAGGTGGTGAGATCGGTGAGCGAGCTCAGGCCGCGCTCGGTGATCTCGGTGCCGCTGATGGCGGAGACCGAAAGCGGGACGTCGATGATGCGTTCGGTCACGCGCCGCGCCGTGACCTCGATGGACTGCGAAGGCGGCGCCGCGGGGGCGGACTGTGCCATCGCCTGGGACGCGGCCAGGGCCAGCAAGGTGGGCAGGAACGTGCGACGGGTGCGCATGGGCAGTCTCCGGAGGGGTGGATGTTTCTGGCGCGTCGGGGCGCGGCGAGTTGTCCGGACAACTGTAGCGCGTGGCCACAATTTGTCCAGACGACTTCACCCCAGGTGTGGCGTTCGGGGTGCGCCCCTTGCGGGCCCGGCTGCCGGGAGCCCGTGGCCCGCAACCGGCCGCTCAGCCGCTGCGGCGGCGGATCAGCAGCACGGCCGGCAGCAGCGCCGCGCTGGCCAGCGCCAGCCAGGCGAAGGCACGTTCGTAGGCCCTCATGGCGGCCTGTGCGTCCACGCGCCGCGCCACCAGCACCAGCGCGCGCTGCTCCGCCTGGCCCTCGGCGGCGGCGCGCGGGGCCTGCGCCTGGGTCAGTGTCTCCAGCTGCTGCTGTGCGACGGGCGAGGCCCGGTCCAGCGGTGCGGCCAGATCGCTGCGCGATTGCGCCGTGCCCTGCACCACCAGCACCGTGGCCAGCACCACGCCCAGGCTGCCGCCCCACTGGCGCAGGAGCTGGTAGACGCCCGCGGCGCCGGCCACGCGCGAGCGTTCCAGCAGGCCCAGCGCCAGATGGTTCAGCGGCATGAAGCTCACCGCCATGCCCAGGCCCAGCAGCACGCGCGCCAGCCAGAAGTCGCTCCAGCCCGATTGCGTGGTGAAGCCCGCATGCAGCGCCATGCCCAGCGCAAACAAGGCAAAGCCTGCGCCCAGGAAGCTGCGCGGATGCGCCAGCACCTGCACCGAGATGCGGCCCATCAGCACATGCCCTGCAGCGTTGGCCAAGGCGCCGGTCACGAGCACGGTGGCCGTGTCCCAGGCCGAGAAGCCGACCAGCGTCTGCACGTACAGCGAGAAGAGAAAGGCATTGGCGTAGATCGCACCCGCCAGCACCACGGTGAAGGGCAGCGAGCTGGCGAAGTGACGGTCGGCCAGCAGCGACAGATCCACCAGCGGCGCGGCGCAGCGGCGCTCCTGCAGCACGAAGCCGGTGGCCGCCATCACGGCCGCCAGGGCCCAGGCCAGCACCTCGGTGGATTCCCACCAGCCCAGTCGCGGCCCGCGCTCCAGCAGCAGGGTGACACTGACGATGACACCGGCCAGCAGCAGCCAGCCCGGGAGATCCAGGCTCTGGTCGCGCGCGCGGGCACCCTGATCCGGCACGCAGCGCGCCACCAGCCAGAAAGCCAGCAGGCCGGCCGGCAGGTTGACCCAGAAGATCCAGGGCCAGGACCAGGCATCGGTGATCCAGCCGCCCAGCGTCGGCCCGAGCGTGGGGCCGAGCATGATGCACAGCCCGAAGACCGAGAGCGCCGGGCCGAGTGCCGGGCCGTCGTACAGCTCGTACAGGCTGGCCTGGGCCGTGGCCAGCAGCGCGCCGCCGGCCAGGCCCTGCAGCAGGCGCCAGGCCACCAGTGCCGCGATGTGCGGCGCGCTGGCGCAACCGATGGAGCTGGCCACGAACAGCGCGACACCGCCCAGCAGCACGCGCCGGCGGCCCAGGCGCTGCGACAGGCGCCCGGCCAGGGGCAGCATCACCAGGTTGGCGATCAGGTAGCCGATGCTCACCCAGGCCACCTCGTCCACCGTGGCACCCAGCGAGCCCATGATGTGCGGCAGCGCGACATTGACGATCGTCGCGTCCAGCACCTCCAGCATCGTGCACAGGCTCACCGCCACCGCAGGGGCATAGCGCCAGGCCGGGGCGGCGACCCTCTGGCTCTGCACTTCAGCCAACCGGTTTGAGCGTGACGCGCACGCTCAGGCCCGGGCGCAGGGGCTGCGCGGAGGGCGGCGATTCGGTCAGCCGCAGGCGCACGGGCACACGCTGCACGACCTTGGTGAAGTTGCCCGTGGCATTGTCCGGCGGCAGCAGCGAGAAGCGCGCGCCGGTGGCCGGGCTGATCGATTCCACGACGGCGGCCAGGCGCAGGCCGGGGTAGGCATCCACCTCCACCTGGGCCGGGCGGCCCGGGCCCAGGTGACGCAGCTCGGTTTCCTTGAAGTTGGCGACGATCCACAGATCCTGATCGAGCACCAGGCTCATCAGCTGCTGGCCGGCGCGCACCACCTGGCCCGCGCTCACCGCCCGCTGGCTGATCACGCCGCCTGCGGGCGCCAGCACCTGGGCCTCGGTCACGCGCAGCGCAGCCAGATCGCGCGCCGCCAGGGCAGCGGCCACGCGGGCACGTGCCGCACCCACGCCGGCACCGCTGGCCTGTGCCTGCGCCTCGGCGGATTCGCTGCGGCGGCGCTGCACTTCGAGTTCGGCCCGCGCGGTGCGCAGCTCGGCCGCGGCGGCGTCCACCGCCTGCTGCGTGGTCATGCCCTTGTCCATCAGGGCCTGCTGGCGCGCCAGCTGCGCGGCCGCCTGATCGGCCACCGATTGCGCCGATTCGATGGCCGCGCGCGCCGCCGCGGCCGTGGCCCGCGCGGCGCTGAATTGCGCCTGTGCCTGGCCGCCCGTGCCTTCGTGGCGCGTCGCAGCCTCGGCCAGCGCCAGCTCGGCCTCGGCCTGGCGCAGCGCCAGACGCAGCGGCGCGTCATCCAGTTGCAGCAGCGCGGCGCCGGCCGTCACGCGCTGGTGATCGTCCACCGCCAGCTGGGTGACGATGCCACCCACACGCGCCAGCACCGGCACGATGCGCGACTCGATCTGGGCGTTGTCGGTGGAGACCACCGAGAGCGTCAGCCACAGCCGGTGTGCCAGCGCCGCAGCCAGCAGCAAGGCCGCCGACAGGGCAAGCCAGCGCCCGGCGCGGCGCAGGTTCATCAGGCCGTCGGCCGGTGCAGGTACTGGCCGCGGGGCTTGCCCAGCACCTGGCCGTCCTCGTAGATCTTCATGCCGCGCAGGAAGGTGGCGTCCACGCGGGCCGACATCTCCAGGCCCTCGAAGGGCGTGTAGCCCTGGGTGGACGGCGAGTCCTTCGCGGCGATGACCCAGCTGCGCGCCGGATCGACGATGGCGATATCGGCATCGAAGCCGATCTCGATGTCGCCCTTGTGGTTCAGGCCGTAGCGCTGAGCCGGATTCCAGGCCGTGACGCGCGCCATGTGGTTGTAGCTCATGCCGCGTCGGCTGCCTTCGCCCACCAGCGCGGGCAGCAGGTATTCGGTACCGCCGAAGCCGCTCTTGGCCATCCAGATGTCGCCGAAGTAGCGGCGCGGGATCTTCATCTCCTGGCGGCAGCAGGCGTGATCGGAGCAGACCCAGTCCAGCTCGCCGGCGAGCAGCGCTTCCCAGAGGAATTCGACATCCTCGCGCGGGCGGATCGGCGGGTTGACCTTGGCCAGCTCCGCCGCCCTGGATTGCGTATCCAGCATCAGATGGCCGATGGTCACCTCGCGCCGGAAATCGATGTGCGGAAAGGTCTCGGCCATCATCATCGCGGCCTGCACGGCCTTGCGCGAGCTCAGGTGCAGCAGGTTGATGTTGGGCAGCGCCGTCTCGTGCGCCAGGTAGCTGGCCATGAAGACCGCCAGCCCTTCGCTGTGCGGCGGGCGTGCCGCGTGGTAGGCGGACAGGCCCTTCAGGTTCTTGTCCTTCTGCACGAGGCTGGTGTAGGCGTGCATGATCTCGGCCGTTTCGCAGTGCAGCGACAGCGAGATCTGGCGCGCCTTGTCCGGCATCTGTTCGCGCGCCTTCTGGATGCCGCGCATGATGAACTCGAAGTGGCCGAGGTCGTAGCGGTCGTCCTCGCCGATCATCAGGAACTCGCGCTGCGAGTTGCTCGCGCCGTGCAGGCCGAAGCCGCCGTAGAACATGAAGATCTTGAAGCTGCTGACGCCGTGCTTCTCGATCAGCATCGGGATCTCGTCGATGTGCGTGCGGTCCATCGGCGCGAGGTGGAAGCCGTAGTCCACATGGAAGCGGTTGCGGCTGATCTTCAGCACCTCGGGAAAGAACTTGCGGTACGGGCCGCCCTTGTTCAGGTAGTACTGCCCGGTGCGGAAGTAGTTCAGCGAGCTGGTCACGCCGCCCATCGCGGCGGCCTTGCTCTCGCTCACGGCGTCTTCCTCCAGCGGCGAATAGATGCCGCTGTGCATGTGCGCATCCACCACGCCCGGAAAGGCCAGCCGGCCCTTGCCGTCGTAGACGCTGCTCGCGCTTGCAGCGTCCTGCCCGGGCGCCACCTTGGCGATGCGGCCGCCGCGGATGGCGATGTCGGCCTCGTGCACGGTGTTGCCCTGGGGGCGCACCACGCGCACGTTCTTGATCAGCAGGTCATGGGGCGGTGTGGAGCTCATGGCGGAAGGTGTGTGTCGGGATGGAGGGAAGGTCGCCCAAGGCGGCGGTGCGTCAATCCGGGCTGGTGGCCGGGGCAAACCACCAGGGCGACGGTGTGCCGTCGCTGATCAGGAAGGCCTGCTGCCGGTAGAAGCGCTGCAGGCTGGCCGTGCCCATGCGGGAGCCGCCCAGGCCGGACTGCTTGAAGGACTGCTTGGCCGCGTCATACACCATGGCGGTGAGGGCGGCATCGTTGATGGACACGGCGCCCGCCTGCAGCTGCCCGGCGATGTGCCGCGCGCGGCTCAGATCGCTGCTGAAGACGCAGGCCGATAGCCCATAGTCCGTGGCGTTGGCCATCTGCACGGCCTGCGCTTCGGTGTCGAAGGCCATCACCGGCAGGATCGCTGCGAACGTCTCTTCAGTGACCACCGCCATCTCGTGCGTGGCGTCCACCAGCACGGTGGGCTGGCACCAGGCGCCCCCGCCGTGGAAGACGACCTCGCCGCCCACCACGGCGCGGGCGCCCTTGGCCAGCGCGTCGGCCAGGTGCCGCTGCACGATGGGCACCTGCAGCGCGGCGATGATGGGCCCGATCTGGCCCTGGCCGATGTCGGGCCAGCAGTGCCGCAGTGCGCCCACCTCGCGCACCAGCAGTTCCACCAGGCGATCGTGCACACGGCGGTCCACATAGCAGCGTTCGATCGACATGCAGCTCTGCCCGGCGCTGCCCATGCTGCCCCAGGCCAGCGCACGCGCGGTGCGCGGCAGATCGGCATCGGCGCAGACGATCGCGGCGTCCTTGCCGCCCAGCTCCAGGTGCGCCGGCACGAAGCACTCGGCGGCGAGCTGTGCCACGCGCCGGCCGGTGCGCACGCTGCCCGTGAAGCACAGCACATCGCTGGCGCGGATCAGCGCCTCGCCCGTGCTGCCGGGGCCGGTGACCAGCTGCAGCACCTCGTCCAGCCCCTGCACGCGCGCAATGGCCTGGCGCAGCGCCGGCACGAATCGTGGCGTGGCCTCCGAGGGCTTGATGATCACGGCGCAGCCGGCAGCCAGCGCCGGGATGGCATCGATCAGCGAGAGGATCAGCGGAAAGTTCCAGGGGCTGATGATGCCGGCCACAGCGTAGGGCCGCTGGTGCTGTTCGATCAGGATGTGCGGCACGCGGGAGCGGCGCTGTGCCGGCGCGGCCAGCAGCGCGGGCGCGTCATCCAGCCAGCGGCGCACGATGCCGATCGCGCCCTGCAGCTCGATCAGCGATTCGGCGCGCCGGCCGGTATCGGCCTGCAGGGCCTCGACGATGGCGGCCTGCTCGACGGCCAGGGCTTCGGCCAGCCGCGCCAGGCGCTGCAGCCGGCCCTCGGCGCCCAGCGCCTCCCAGGCCGGCTGGGCGGCGCGCAGGCGCTGCGCGATGGCCGCCACCTCGGGCGCGGCGAAGACAGGCATCAGGCCATCCGGCTGGCCGGTGCGGGGGTTGCGCAGCGGGAGGGTGGCGGCAGGGCTTTCGCTCATGGGCGGGCAGGGCGTGCGGGTGATCTCAAGGGGCGGGCCACCCGCAACGCCGGTGGCCGCAGCATGTTACTTGTCCGGACAACTGGGGGCAAGACGGCGCCGCTGCGACGCCGGCTGGCCGACGGACGGCTGGCCCTGGTCTGCGGCCCATGAACCGTGCCCGCACAGCGCCGCCGGCTGGCCGCACTTGCAGCAAGAGCCCGGCCTGACTAGACTGCGGCGCATCTCAATTGTCCGGACAACTTGAGCGATGCTGGCCCTGAGCTTCCTGCATGTCCTGTGTCTGGTCTTCTGGCTGGGCACGGATGTGGGCACGTTCTACGCCAGCCGCTTCGTGGCGGATCCCCGTCTCGCGCCGGCCGAGCGCGGCGTGGCCCTGCGCATCATGATGGGCTGCGATCTGGCGCCGCGCCTGTGCATGCCGCTCACCTTGGCCACCGGCTTTCATCTGGCGCTCGTGGCCGGGCACCTGCCGCTGCCGGCCGCCCTGGCCTGGGCGGTCTGGGCGGGCTGTGCGCTGTGGCTCTGGGCGGCCTGGCGCCTGCACACCGCGCCTTCGCCCGCGGCCGTCGCGAGCCTGGCGCGTGTGGACTTCAACGCACGCATCCTGCTCGCGCTGGGCATCGGCGGTGCCGCAGTGCTGGCCTGGGCCGGTCTGCTGCCGGCGCCGCAGCGCTGGCTGGCCATCAAGCTCCTGTGTTTTGCGCTGGCCATCGTGTGCGGGCTGATGATCCGCGTGCGCCTGCGCCCCTTCGGCGCAGCCTGGGCGCGCCTGCAGCAGCAGGGCGCCGGCGGAGAGGCCGATCGCGCCGTCGCCGCGGCCATTGCCGGCTGCGTGCCCTGGGTGCTGCTGATCTGGGCACTGCTGCTGCTGGCCCTGGCCGCCGGCCTGCGGTGGATCGGGTGATGAAACGGCGCCGATGGCGCGGAGGCCGGCGATGAGCGGGATGGTGATCCACACCCAGTTTGTGCAGGTGGGCGAGCGCCGCGTGCTGGTGCGCGCCGCAGGCCGCGGGCCGGCGCTGGTGCTGCTGCACCAGTCGCCCGAGAGCAGCCTGAGCATGCTGCCCTGGTTCGAGCGGCTGGCCGGGCGGTTTGCGGTGTTTGCGCCCGATACGCCGGGCTTCGGCTTCTCCGATCCGCTGCCGCTGACGCAGCCGGGCATCCCCGATCTGGCTGCGGCCCTGGGCGCGCTGTTGCGCAGCCTGGGGATCGAGCGTGCGCTGCTGTTCGGCGTGCACACCGGCGCCGCCATCGCCACCCGCCTGGCCCGCGACGAGCCCGCCGCCGTCGCGGGGCTGGTGTGCGACGGCCTGTCCGCCTTCCGCCCCGACGAAAGGCAACCGCTGCTGGATGGCTACCTGCCGCCCTTCGAGCCCAGCTGGGACGGCGCGCACCTGCTGTGGCTGTGGGCCCGCATCCGCGAGCAGACGCTGTTCTTTCCCTGGCACGTGAGCACCGCCGCCGCGCGCCTGCGCTACCCCCTGGCCACGCCGGCGCAGATCCACAAGAGCGTGATGGAGCTGCTGGATGCGGGTGACGGCTACCGCGCAGGCTACCGGGCGCCGCTGCTCTATGAACACGGCGCCGCCAGCGCGGCCGAGCTGCAGGTGCCGGCGCAGCTGCTGTACCGGCGGCAGGACGTGCTGCGCCCGCACCTGGATCGCCTGCCGCCGCTGCCGGCCCAGGTGAGCGCTCGCGAAGTGCCCGACGCCGCGGCGCTGACGGCGGCCGCGCTGGCCGCCTTCGAGGCCCAGGCCGCCGGGGCGAGCACGGTGGATGCCGCCGCGGCCCTGTCGCGCGCCCTCTCGCCCACGCGGCGGATCGTGGCCACGCCGCATGGCCTGCTGGCCTTTCACCGCGCGCCCGGAGATGGCGCCTGCGCCGAGCTCAGCCTGGGCGACATCGGCACACCCGCCGCCTTGCCGGCCGATCGCAGCCCCGGGGCGCTGGCGCTGGCACTGGATCTGCCGGGGCACGGCGCCAGCAGCGGCTGGGCGGCCGAGTCGCTGATGTCTGACGAATGGCTTGATGCGCTGATCGATGCCCTGCCTGGCCTGGGCGTCAGCGCCGGCCTGCGGCTGCGCGGGCGCGGCGGCGGCGCCGCGCTGGCCCTGGCCCTGGCACGCCGCCTGGGGCCGCGATGCGAGCGCCTGTGGCTGCACGATCCGCTGCTGCTGGCGCCTGACGAGCGCGCGCGCTTCCTGGCCGGTTTGCCGCCCCTTGCCCTGCAGGCCAGCGGCGCGCACCTCATCGAGGTCTGGAACTGGGTGCGGATGAAATCGCTGTTCTGGCCCTGGCTCTTGCCCGATGGCGATGCGGCGATCGATGCCGCCGCGCCGCCGCCGCGGCGCGTGCACGGCGAGGCCGTCGAGCTGCTGCGCGCCGGTCCCTGCGTGGCCGCCCTGTGGCAGCGCGCCCTGGATCAGGAGGCCTGCTCGCCGGCGGGCCTGAACCTGGCGGCCTGCCGGCTCAGCGCGGCGCCGCAGGCCGAGATGCAAGGCCTGCTGCAACGGCTGCAGGCGCTCTGGGCGGGGGCCGGCGACCCTGCTCGGACCTGATCCCACTCTGACCCCAGCCTGCGCGCCCGCCCGCACGCCGGCCGAAACGCGAGGACCCCCAGATGAGCGCCACGATCATCCCCTCACGCCGCCGTGCCCTGGGCGCTGCGGCCTCGGCCGCCACGGCGACGCTGGCGGCTGCCGCGCTGCCCGGCTGCGCATCGCCGCCCGCCGCAGGCACGCCGCGCGCGCCCTTCGTGCTGGTGCATGGGGCCTGGCATGGCGCCTGGTGCTGGCGCGAGCTCAGGCGCCTGCTGACGGCGCAGGGGCACGAGGTCTTCACGCCCACGCTCACCGGCATGGGCGAGCGCCACCACCTGTCGTCTGCGGCGATCAACCTGGATACGCACACCGCCGATCTGGTGGCCGTCCTGAAGACCGAAGAGCTGCAGGGCGCCGTGCTGGTTGCCCATTCGTATGCCGGCCTGCCGGCGCTGGCTGCGCTGCCGCAACTGTCGTCGCAGCTAAGCCGGCTGGTGCTGCTGGATGCGCTGCTGCCCGAACCCGGCCGCTCGGCCGCCGATGCCTGGCCACCCCAGGCCCTGGCCCAGGTGCGCGCCAGTGCGGCAGACGGCTTCCGGCTCGCGCCCTTCCCGCCGGCAGCCTTCGGCGTGCCGCCCGGGCACCCGCAGCACGACTGGCTGCTGCGCCGGCTCACCGACATGCCGCTCGGCCCCTTGCTGCAGCCCTTCCCGGGCCGTGGCCCGCTCCTGCTGCACGGCGTGCGCAGCACCTATCTGCGCTGCACGCTCAACGCGCTGCCGGATACGCGCCTGGCCGCCCAGCGCGCGGCGGCGCTGGGGCTGCCGGTGCGCGATCTGGTGGCCGCGCACGATGCGATGGTCACGGCGCCTGATGCGTTGACGCAACAGCTGCTGGCACTCGCCGGCACTTGATTGACGAGGTCGGCGTCCTTGCCGTAGAAAGTTGTCCGGACATATTTGTCCGGACAGCCTGGTGGCCACGGCCGCGCCAGGCAGCCCCGCTCCGGTCCCGCCGTGCCCGCCGGCCGCGCAGCAGCGCGATGCCGGCGGCCTCCTCACCCCTCCCGCAGGAAGGCTCGACATGACACGCACCGCACCGTTGATCGCATCGCGCCCCGGGCGCCCGTCCACGCTGGCCTCCGCCATCGGCGCCGCCCTGGCCACGCTGGCTGCACCCGCGCTGCTGCACGCGCAGACGGCGCCCGCTGCCGATGCGGATGCGCAGGTCATCACCGTGACCGCGCAGCGCCGTGCCCAGGAGCTGCAGAAGGTGCCGCTGCCGGTGACGAGCCTGCGCGTCGAAGACCTGGAGGCACGTGCCATCACCGACACGCTGAAGGTGGCCAGCTTCGTGCCCAACATGTTCGCCAGCAACAACACGGGCCTGGGCACGGCCAACGTCTACTACATCCGCGGGCTGGGCAACACCGAGTCCATCGCCACCTTCGATCCGCCGGTCGGCACCTATGTGGACGACATCTACATCAGCCGCCAGAACGCCAACAATTTCGGCTTCTTCGATGTCGAACGCATCGAGGTGCTGCGCGGGCCGCAGGGCACGCTGTTCGGACGCAACACCACGGGCGGCGCGATGCGCGTGATCCTGAAGCGGCCGAGCTTCACCCCTGGCGGCTACTTCGGCGTCGGCCTGGGTGATTTCAACGAGGTGAGCATGCGCGGCTCCTTCGATCTGCCGCTGTCGACCTCGCTGGCCACCAAGCTCTCGTTCTTCTCGCGCACGGACAGCGGCTACGTGCGCAACACCACCACCGGCGAGAAGCTCAACGCGATGGGCTCGCAGGGCATCCGGGCAGCCGCGCGGCTGCAGATCAGCGCCGATCTGGGCTGGGATGTGGCCCTCGAGGCCATGGAAGACCAGGGCACCAACGTGCTCAACCAGCTGGTCAACGGCGAGCGTGTGGCCGCCAGCGGCCTGCGCCGCAGCAACAGCTTCCGCTCGGCCACCGGTGCGCCCCTGCTCAGCGGTGCCAAGAACGAGTTCGGGCAGGTCAACGACGTCAGCAGCACCGCCATCACCTCCAACCTGCGCTGGGCCCCTTCGGACAAGCTCAGCCTGGAGTTCATCACCGGCGTGCGCGACATGTCGCAGAAGTTTGCGCTCGACTTCCTGAACAACCCCGTGGCCACCGGCGGCTTCACCATCGCCAACGACGGCCGCCACCAGCAGTTCAGCCAGGAACTCAAGCTGGTGGGCGATCACGGCGCGCTGAGCTGGGTCGGCGGCGTCTTCTTCATGAAGGAAGACAACCGCACCGATCTGGGCGACCTGTTCTACCTGGCCGGCCCGCGCATCACCGCGGTGCTGGCCGATCGGGTGCTGGACAACGACGTCAGCACCAGCGCCATCTATGCCCAGGGCGACTACAAGCTCGGCAGCCTGACCGCCACGGTCGGCCTGCGCTACACGAGCGAGAAGAAGACCGTTGATTTCCGCGACAACCGCAGCACCGTGGCGGCTGCCGCGCGGCTGGACAGCGTGAACATCGCGGCGGCCGGCGTCCCCTTGTCGCAGAGTGCCAACGTCACCACGCCGCGCGTGGCGCTGAGCTGGCAGATCGATCCCGGCTTCATGGTCTTCGGCTCGGCCACACGCGGCTTCAAGAGCGGTGGCTGGAATGCACGCGGCACCAGCGCGGCCACGCTGCAGCCCTTTGCGCCGGAGTTCATCTGGTCCTATGAGGCGGGCTGGCGCAAGGCCTTCATGGGCAACCGCATCCGCTTCAACGGCACCTTCTTCAAGTCCGACGTGAGCCAGCTGCAGACACCTTCGGCCTTTGTCGGGCCGACGGGCGCGGTGACCTTCATCACGCGCAACTTCGCCGATCTGGACAACCAGGGCCTGGAGATGGACCTGACGGCCGACCTCAGCCGCAACCTCAGCATCTACCTCGGCGTGGGCCTGCAGGATGCGCAGTACGTCAACATCGCGCAGTCCATCCGCGACCAGGCGGCCGCCTGCAAGGCCAGCATCGCGGCCAACGCCGCTTCGCGGCCTTCGTGCCTGCAGGGCATCGTCGATGCCAACGGCGACATCGCCAAGCCCGTGCGCACGCCCCGGCAGACCATCAACCTGGGCGGCAGCTACTCCACACCGGTGGCGGGCCAGCTGCGCCTGGGCGGCTCGCTGCATGCCAGCTACGCCAGCCGCACGCCGGTGGGCACCGCCAACAACTCGTTTGCCGATGCCCACACCGTGCTCAACGGCTCGATCAGCCTGAGCGGGCCGAAGGATGTCTGGCGCGTCACGCTGGACTGCAGCAACTGCACCAACGAAGTCTGGAATGCCAGTTTCCTGGCCGGCTTCAACTACCTGCCCGATCCGCGGCGCGTGACGCTGAAGTTCAACTACCGGATGTGATGGCGGCAGGCGCCGGTGCAGCCCGGCGCCGGCTCCCGGACCGGATGTTCACCTGGGTGCCGTCGCCAGGCTGCGCAGCAGTTCCTGGCGCAGCTGTGCGGCCTCGGGCGGCAGGCTGGACATGACCGCCGCGCCGGACCTTTCGCCCACCGCGCGCCACTGCGCCAGCTCGGCCTCGCTGGGGCGGTGGATCTGCACGCCGCGGCTGGCGGCCGTGTCGACCAGGCGGTCGTTCTCTGCGCGCACCGCGCGGATCAGCGAGGCGTTGTCCCAGGCCTCGGCCACCTGGCGCGCCTGCTCGGGCGAGAGCTGGTCCCACCAGGGCTTGTTGCACAGCACCACGCCGCTGTCGAAGCTGTGCTGGGTCAGCGTGTAGTGCGGGGCCACCTTGGCGAACAGCGCGTGGTAGACGATGGCGCCGGATTCGCCGCCCGCGATCAGGCCGGTCTGCAGGCCCGGCAGCGCATCGGCGATGGCCAGCACCACGGGCTCGCCGCCGCTGGCGCCGATGAATTGCTGCGAAGCGCGCGATTGCGTGGCGCGCAGCTTGCGCCCCGCCACATCGGCCGGGCTGCGGATGGGCTTGACGCCGTACAGGTTTGTGAAGCCCACCTCGACCCAGCTCAGCAGGTGCACGCCGCGCGCCGCAAAGGCGGCGCGGAAGCGTTCGGTCAGCGCAGGCTGGCCGTAGACGTGATCCACCTCGCGCAGGTTGGCAAACAGGAAGGGCAGCTGCAGCACAGCCACCTCGGGCAGCACGGTGGCCGCCCCCTGCAGCGAGACACCGGCGCAATCGGTGCGGCCGCGGCGCAGGTTGGACAGCAGATTGGCTTCGTTGGGCTCGCTGGTATTCAGCTCGACCACCAGGCTGCCGCCGCTGGCGCGCTCCAGCCGTGCCTTGAACTCGTTCCAGTGGCGGTGATAGACCGTCCCGGGCGGCGAATTGGAGCCCTGCTTGAGCACCCGCTGCGCCTGCACACCGGGGGCCGCGCCGCCCAGGCCCAGCAGCAGCGCGGCGCCGAGCACCGAAGCCTGCAGCCGCCACTCCCTCAGGTGCCGGGCTGCCATCGCCCGGGCCGTCCGCATCTCTGCCTTCGCTGCCTTTACCGCCTTTACCGCCTTCGCTGCCATGTCGACGTCCTCTGAAAGACCCCGCTCGCCTCACTGTGCCACAGGCCCGCGTACCGTGTGCAGGGCTTGCATGCCGCGCACCGGCGCCTGCACCTGCCATGGGCTTGCCGGCGTTGACAGCCGGGGGTCCGCTGCTATGATTTGTCCGGACAACTTGGCGGGGCGGGGTCCGCTCCCAGCACCACCGGAGACGCGGCATGACGACCCTGATCGTGTTGTTCAACCTGAAGGATGCGGCACAGCAAGCGGCCTACGAGCGCTGGGCGCGCGAGGTCGATCTGCCCACCGCCGGCAGCCTGCCCTCGGTGGACCGCTTCGAGGTGCTCAAGGCTTCGGGCCTGCTGACCGGCGGGCCTTCGCCGTATCAGTATGTCGAGATCCTGCGCATCAACAGCATGGAGCAGCTCGGCAAGGACGTGGGCACGCCGTCCATGCAGTCCGTGGCCGCGCAGTTCCAGGCCTTTGCCGACAACCCGCTGTTCCTGATCACCGAATCGCTGTGAACCGGCTCGCGCCTGCGCTGCCGGGCGCGCACCGGGGCTGCGACAGCACCCTCGCTTCCTCCCCATGAGCACCTACCCAGAACTCCAAGGCCGCGTGGCCATCGTTACCGGGGCCGGCCGCCGCGGTGGCCTGGGCTGCGCGATGGCCCAGCGCCTGGCGGCCGAAGGCGCGCGTGTCGTGGTAGCCGATCTCGGCGCGCCCGCCGGCCCCAGGCTGCCGGCCTCCGCCATCGGCGCCAGCGAAGAGATGCAGGCCGTGGTGGACGAGATCACGGCCGCTGGCGGCACCGCCGTGGCGATGGCCTGCAACATGCTCGACGGCGCCAGCGTGGAGTCACTGGTCGCGCAGACCGAGGCCCGCTGGGGCGGCGTGGACATCCTCGTCAACAACGCCGGCATCGGCTACCTGATGAAGCCCATCGTCGAGATGAGCCTGGAGGAATGGGACACCGTGCTGGGCGTCAACCTGCGCGGTGTCTTTGCGGCCACGCAGGCGGTGGCGCGCCGCTTCATCGCGCAAGGGCGCGGCGGGCGCATCGTCAATATCGCCAGCCAGGCCGCCAAGTCAGGCTTTCCGCATGCCTCGGCCTACTGCGCCAGCAAGCATGGGCTGGTGGGTCTGACACGTGTCAGCGCCATCGAACTGGCAGCGCACCGCGTGACGGTGAATGCCATCTGCCCGAACCATGTCACCACCGGCCTGGGTGCCTGGCAGAACGAGTATTTCGCGCGCCTGCTGGGCAAGAGCGTCGAGCAGTACCTGGCCGACATGCGCGGGCGCATCCCGCTGGGCCGGCCCGGGCTCAGCAGCGACACGGCCAACGCCTGCGCCTTTCTCTGCTCCGACCAGGCGCAGTACATCACCGGCGAATCCATGAACGTCTCCGGCGGCGAGGAGATGCATTGAGCCTCGCCGAGCCATCGGCCTGGTCCTGGCCGCAGGGCGCCCGGCTGGCCTTGTCCCTGGTCGTCAATGTCGAGGAAGGCTCGCAGTACAGCGTGGCCGGCGGAGACCCCTTTCCGGAGCCGGTGGACGAACTCGGGGTGGTGCTGAAGAAGCCGGTGCACATGCACGGCAACGAGTCCAACTACCGCTACGGCCTGGTCGAGGGGGCGCCGCGCATCGTCGCGCTGCTGGACCGCTTCGGCCTGCCCGCCACCTGGACGGCGGCTGCACTGTCGCTGGAGCGCGCGCCGGAGCTGGCCGCCACCATCCGCGCACGCGGCGACGAGACCTGCTCGCACGGCTGGCGCTGGGTGCACCAGTTCCGTCTGAAGGAGGACGAAGAGCGCGATTTCATCCGCCGTGCCGCGCAGAGCATCGAGCGCAGCACCGGCACCCGGCCCGTGGGCTGGCTGTCGCGCTATCTGCACACCGACGCCACGCGCCGCCTGCTGCAGGAAGAGGGCTTCAGCTACCACATGGACGACTACAGCGCCGACACGCCCTTCTGGGCGGCCGTGCCCGGATCGGATCGGCCGATGGTCATCGTGCCCTACGCGCTGGATTCCAACGACATGAAGATGTGGGTCGCGCCCTCGTACACACCCGATCTGTGGCTGAAGTACGCCTGCGACAGCTTCGACACGCTGCTGGCCGAGGCGCAGCAGGGCACCCGCCCGCCGCGCATGATGTCGCTGGGCCTGCACCTGCGCATCATCGGCCGGCCGGGCCGCATCGGCGCGCTGCAGCGTTTCCTGGAACATGTGGCTGGCCGGCCCGGTGTGTGGGTCACCACGCGACGTGCCATCGCCGAGCATTTTGCGGCCAGCGTGCCCGCGGTGGTGGCGTGAAAGCCCTGCAGGACATCCGCTCGCTGCTGTTTGTGCCGGCCCATCGTCCGCAGCGTTATGCCAAGGCGCTGGGCAGCGGCGCCGATGCGGCCTGCATCGACCTGGAAGACGCCGTGCCGCCCGAAGAGCGTGGCGCCGCCCGCGTGGCGTTGATGGCGCACCTGCGCGAGGCAGCGCCCGGCACGCGTGCGGCCAGCGGCCTGCGCATCAACCGCCTGGGCAGCCGCGACGGCCTGCGCGATCTGCTGGCCCTGCAGGAGTCGGACGCGCAGCCCGCGTTCGTGATGCTGGCCAAGAGCGAAAGCCCGGCACAGCTGCAGCTGCTGGCCGAGCAGCTGCCCGGCGTGCCCCTGATCGCGCTGATCGAGAGCGTGGCCGGCCTGCAGGCCTGCGCCGCCATCGCCGGCTGCCACCCCGCGGTGCAGGCCCTGCTCTTCGGCGCGGCCGACTACAGCGCGGATGCACGTTGCAGCCTGCAGTGGGAGCCCCTGCTGTGGGCGCGCAGTCAGCTGGCCGCTGCTGCCGCGCAGGCGGGCATCGGCTGCCTGGATGTGCCCTGGCTCGATGTGGCCGATGCCGCGGGCGCGCAGGCCGAGGCGGCACGGGTGGCGGCGCTGGGCTTCACGGGCAAGGCGCTGATCCACCCTTCGCAGGTGCAGCCGGTGCATGCGGGCTTTGCGCCTGCGCCCGCGGCGCTGGCGCAGGCGCGCCGCATCGTCGAAATGGCGCAGGCCCGGGACCAGGCCCAGCCCCAGGCCGGCGCCCTGCTGGTGGACGGCCGCATGATCGATCGCCCGCTGGTGCTGGCCGCGCAGCAGCTGCTGCGCCGCGCGGCGCTGTAGCGGGCGGACATCCGCCCACCGCCCCAAGACCGCACAGATGCTGCACAGACGCCGCACAGATGCCGCGTTCCGCAGCCCCGACAAACCAGGAGACAGCATGGTCCAGAACGTCAAGACGGTCGGCGAGCGGCGCTTTCGCGAGAGCTTCGGCCGCCACTACGAAGACTTCAACGTCGGCGACATTTACGAGCACCGTCCGGCGCGCACGCTGACCGAGACCGACAACACCTGGTTCACGCTGCTGACCATGAATACGCACCCCATGCACTTCGATGCCGAGTACGCCAAGGCCTCGGAGTTTGGCCGCTGCATCATCTGCAGCCCGCTGACGGTGGCGGTGATGGTGGGCCAGAGCGTCACCGATGTCTCGCAGAAGGCCATCGCCAACCTCGGCTGGGACGAGATCAAGCTCACCCATCCGCTGTTTGCCGGTGACACGCTCAGCTCCGAGAGCGAGGTGCTGGACAAGCGCGAGTCGAAGTCCCGCCCCGGTGCGGGGCTGGTCACCGTCAAGACCACCGGCTTCAACCAGCACGGCACCGTGGTGTGCCATTTCAGGCGCACGATGCTGATCGCCAAGCGCGGCCACAGCGTCGAAGACCGCGTGGGCTATTGAAGGAGCGCCGCATGAGCAGCAACGGCTGGACCGCCGAGGACGAGGGCGCGATCCTCGACAGCATCCGCACCTGGGTGGACAAGGAGGTGAGGCCGATGGCCCGCCACTTCGACCAGGCCGACGAATACCCGCACGCGCTGGTCGAGCAGATGAAGGAGCTGGGCCTGTTCGGCGCCACGATCGGCCCCGAGTGGGGTGGGCTG
The DNA here is from genome assembly GCA_016790225.1 of Rubrivivax sp. The sequence continues at coordinate 73,751 of JAEUOZ010000009.1, read as the reverse complement.
GGGCTCTCGGCGCGCACTTACGCCAAGATCGTGATCGAGGTGGCCTCGGCCTGGATGGCGCCTTCGGGCATCTTCAATTCGCACCTGATCATGGCCGGCGCGATCGAGCGCTTCGGCACGCCCGAACAGAAGGCCGAGTGGCTGCCGCGCATGGCCAGCGGCGAGTTCCGCGGCGGCATCGGCCTGACCGAGCCCAACGCCGGCAGCGATCTGCAGGCCATCCGCACCGTGGCCACACGCGAGGGCGAGGACTACCGCATCAACGGCGCCAAGACCTGGATCACCAACAGCGGCCAGGGCCACGGCATCCTGCTGCTGGTGAAGACCGATCCGCGCGCCCAGCCGCGCCACAAGGGCATGAGCCTGTTCATCGCCGAGAAGGGCGAGGGCTTCATCGTGGCCAAGAAGATGAAGAAGCTCGGCTACAAGGCCATCGACACCTGCGAGCTGGTCTTCGATCAGTACCGCGTGCCGGCCTCGCGCCTGGTGGGCGGAGAAGAGGGCAAGGGATTTGCGCAGATCGCCGGCGGGCTGGAGCTGGGGCGCATCAATGTTGCCGCGCGCGGCTGTGGCATCGGCCTGGGCGCGCTGCAGATGGCGACGCGCTACGCGCAGGAGCGCCAGGCTTTTGGCAAGGCCATCTGGGAGCACCAGGCGATCCAGCTGAAGCTGGCCGAGATGGCCACGCGCGTGGAGGCCAGCCGCCTGCTGATCGATCAGGCGGCGGCCCGCTACGACGCCGGCGAGCGCTGCGATCTGGAAGCCGCGATGGCCAAGTTCCACGGCAGCGAGACGGGCGTCTTCTGCGCCAACGAAGCCATGCGCATCCACGGCGGCTACAGCTACAGCCTGGAGTACGAGATCGAGCGCTTCTACCGCGATTCCATGCTCATGTGCATCGGCGAGGGCACCAACGAGATCCTGCAGACCATCATCGCCAAGCAGTGGATCGCCCGCCACCCCGTCTGAGCGCAGACCCGATGGACAGCGCTTCACCAAAGCCACTGCCACTGGACGGTGTGCGCGTGCTCGCCGTGGAGCAGTACGGCGCCGGCCCCTTCGGCAGCCTGCACCTGGCCGATCTGGGGGCCGAGGTCATCAAGATCGAATCGCCCGAGGGTGGCGACGTCTCGCGCGCCACCGGCCCGCACTTCCTGGGCCCGCAGGACAGCCAGTTCTTCCAGACCTTCAACCGCAACAAGAAGAGCCTCGTGCTCGACCTGAAGGCGCCCGAAGACCGTGCGCACTTCCACCGCCTGGCGGCGGGCGCGGACATCGTGCTGAACAACCTGCGCGGCGATCAGCCGGCCAGGCTGGGCCTGACCTGCGCCGCGCTGGCGCCGATCAACCCGCGCATCGTCTGCGGGCATCTGTCGGCCTACGGGCGCGACAACGAACGCGCCGCCTGGCCGGGCTACGACTACCTGATGCAGGCCGAGTGCGGCTTCATGCACCTGACGGGCGAGCCCGAGGGGCCGCCCTCGCGCATGGGGCTGTCCATCGTCGACTACATGAGCGGCGTGACCCTGGCCACCGGGCTGCTGGCCGCGCTGGTGGGCGCGCTCAAGACCGGCCAGGGCCGCGATGTGGACGTGAGCCTGTTCGACGTCGCGCTGTTCCAGCTGACCTATCCCGCGACCTGGTTCCTCAACGGCGGCACCGTCACGCAGCGCCTGGCGCGGTCGGCGCACCCGGCCACCGTGCCCTGCCAGCTCTTTCCCACGGCCGACGGCAACGTGATGGTGATGTGCATGACGCCCAAGTTCTGGGATCTGCTCGTCGCCGAGATCGACGACGATGCCCTGCGCGCCCCGCGCTTTGCCCAGGTGGCCGATCGCCGCACGCACAAGGCCGAACTGGTGGCCCTGCTGGACGCCGCGTTCATGCGGCGCCGCACCGCGGACTGGATGCAGGCGCTGGCCGGCCGCATCCCCATCGCCCCGGTGCTGGATCTGCCCGCGGCCTTGCATAACCCCCATGTGCAGCAGCAGGGCCTGCTGCAGAACCTGCCCCACCCGGCGGCCCCGGATTTCCGCATGCTCGCCAGCCCGATCAAGCTGGACGGCCAGCGCCTGCCCGGCCGCGTGTGCTCTGCCCTGGGCGCAGACAGCGCTGCCCTGGGTGTCGACAGGCCCGGCCCGGACCGGTCTTGATGCCCCAGAGGTTTGCGGCCCGTTCATCCTGAGCCGGGGCCGAGCCTGGCGAAGGCCCGTGTCGAAGGACGGCAGGCCTCAGCCCTCGCGCCGCCCCAGATCGGCGGCGATGTCTTCCAGCGGGGGCTCGGCTTCGCCGGCCAGCGCCTGCACATCCTGATCGATGATGCGCAGGATGCGCGCCACATAGGCGCGGCCGCCTTCGTGGCGCGCGGCCTGCACGGCCGCATCGGGAACATAACGTTCGATGTCATCGGGCGACAGCACGCCCTTGGCCACCAGCAGGCGTTCCAGCGTGTCGATGCGCTCGCGCGCCACCGAGAGCTCGCCGGCCACGGCCAGGGTGATGGAGAGCACGCGCTCGACCGCCGGGTCGTTGAAGAACGCCGGCCGCTTGCCCTTGGCGCGGCGGTTGGCCATCTGGATCGGATCCAGTTCGTGGGGTTCCGGCAGGCGTGTGGCGGCCATGCCCTTGGCGGAGGTGGTCATGCGCGGGCCTCCTGCGGCTTGGCTGCGCCGAAGGCCGTCCAGATCGGCGAGCGGCCGTAGTCTTCCTGGCTGCCAGGCGCGGCGCCGGTGGGCGCTGGGAAGAGGGTGCGGTCGGTCTTGGCGCGCATCGTGGTCTCGAAATAGGCGTCTTCCGGAAAGCCCACCTCGTGCATCATCCGGGCCAGGTCGATCTCGTGCATGCGCGTCCAGAAGGGCTCGTTGTTGTTGTAGGTGTCCCAGTCGCGCATGAAGGCTTCGAAGGGCTCCATGTCCTGGTACTGCGGCTGCTCCAGGTGCAAGGTCAGGCCGCCCGGCGCCAGCACGCGGTGCACCTCGCGCAGGATGCGCGGCATCGCGCTGCTGGAGGTCTCGTGCCAGAACATCGCGGTCGTCACCAGATCGAAGGCGCCGTCCTCGAAGGGCAGGGCTTCGCCGTTGGCCTGCTGGAACTGGATGTTGTCCACACCCAGCGAGCGTGCCCGCGCATGGCCGTAGCGCAGCACGGGCGCAGCGGTGTCGATGGCCACCACCTCGGCCTGCGGGAAGGCCTGCGCCAGCGGCACGGCGTTGTGCCCGATGGTGCAGCCGATGTCCAGGATGCGCCGCGGCACGAAGCCCGGCTGGTGCTGCTGCAGCCACTCGACGACGGCCTGGCCACCGCCGTCGGAATAGCGGCCCAGCGCGCCGGCCGTGGTGACGAAGAGGCCGGAGTCGTAGTTGGCACCGGCGGCGATGTCGCGCGGCACGGTCTCGGCGTGGTAGCTGCCAGGCATGCAGTGGATGTCCACCGCGCTGGCATAACGCGGCTGCTGCACGGCGGGATCCAGCTTCAACGTCGGCGCATCCTGATTCAGCGTGTCGGCGGCCTCGCGCAGCGCCGCCAGCTGGCGGAAGACCAGGCTGCGGCCGGCCTGCTGGCGCATTTCCATGCTGTTGCGGCGCAGCGCGCTCCAGAACTGGTAGTGCAGATCGGCCAGCATCGCGCGGCGCACTTCGTGCCGATCGGCGGGCGGGCGGCCCTGCTCGGCCACGAAGGCGGGCTTGACGCGCTGCTCGTAGGCCAGCTTCACGCCCGGCAGCACGGCCTGCGAAAGGTGCTGGTTCAGCCGCGTGAGGAAATCGAAGCGCGCCACCTCATCGTGCGTGGCCTGGGGAAATACCGCGTGGCGGCCAACCTGGCGCCAGCTGGGTTGGGGAGCGTTCATGGGCTTGTCTCCTGGGCGAAAAGGGCTGCTCGCACGGCGGCTTCAGGCGCCGCGGCCGGGTGCGCTGCGGCCAGTCCGCCAGTGCCCCGATGCGCCCCGATTGCGACGCAACGAGGATAGCTGATACGATGCGGCCGCATAAGTTGTACGGACAACTTTCTGTGCGCCTCGCGTCCGGGCTTGACCCCCGTCAAGCCGGCATGGCCGGGGCCCTTGCCGGAGAACCCACGATGTCCCTGCGCCTCCTGCGCCGCGCCACCACCGCGCTGGCCTGCACCCTGGGCCTGCTGGCCGCTGCCCCCGCCTCCGCCCAGCTGGACGTGCTCAGCCCGGCCGGCCAGCTGGATGCCTTCATGCGCATCCGCGCCGATGCCTCGGGCAAGCCCGTCTTCGCCAACTGGTGGGTGACGATGTTTGCCGTGGTGCCCGGCGAGCGCCCGCGCCCCATCCTGCGGCTGGAAGGCTTCAACGTCGGCCGCTTCGCCAAGGGCGCCGAGGGGACCACCGAATTCATCACGCGCGAGGTGGCCTTCTACCGCGACCTGGGCACCTGGGCCGTGGTGGACGAGTGGAACAACCCGTTCACCAACGAGAAGAACGCGGTGCTGCACGTGGCCAACGATCCGGTGAATTCGCGCTATGGCGCGCCGGACGGCCCCAGCCCCACGCGCCTGCCGTTCATGGTCAGCGGCAACGAGGTCTTCCTGCGGCTGGACATCCCGCTGGCCTACCCGAATCCGCTCACGCCGGCCGAATATCCGGCCGAGTCGTCCGGGCCCACCTACCTGGCCTCGGAGCACTTCACCTTCTTTGCCAAGAAGAGCGATCTGGACAACCCCCGGCTCACCAGCGTGCCGTCCACCTGGGCCTGGTCGCGCACCGGCCCCTGGCTGCCCTGGATGAAGATGGGTCAGCGTCCGGGCTATCTGCTGTACAGCGGGCACGGGCGCAAGTTCGACCGCTTCGAAGACCTGCCGGCGGATCTGCAGCAGCTCACGACCTCGCGCTTCCCGGAGTACCAGACGGCGCCGACGACCTACACCACGCCCAACGAGACCAGCTGGACCTACTACAAGAAGAAGTTCCCGCCCCGCAAGCCGTGACCGGATCCAGGTCACCGGCACGGCGCGAGCCCGGGTCGAGATCTCCTGCATGAACCGGGAAGCCCGCCCCGCGCTGACGGTGATCGACCGCATCTGGAACGATCACCGCATCGTCGATCTTGGCGACACGCACACGCTGCTGCACATCGACCGCGTCTTCCTGCATGAACGCACCGGCCCGGCGCTGCTGGCGGGTCTGGCGGCCGCGGGGCGCACGCCGCGGCATCCGCAGCGGGTCTTCGGCTGCATGGACCACATCGTGGACACCACGCCGCAGCGCAGCGACCGCACGCTGCTCAAGAGCGGCGAGAGCTTCATCACCGAATTCCGCCGCCACACGCAGGCCGCGGGCATCCGGCTCTTCGATCTGCACGATCCGCATCAGGGCATCGTGCACGTGGTGTCGCCCGAGCAGGGCATCGCGCTGCCGGGCTGCACCCTGGTCTGCCCGGACAGCCACACCGGCACCGTGGGCGGCATCGGCGCGCTGGCCTGGGGCATCGGTTCCACCGAGGGCGAACAGGCGGTGGCCACGCAGACCCTGCTGCGCCCGCGTCCACGGCGCATGCAGGTGCGGCTGGACGGCACCCTGCCGCCGGGTGTCTTTGCCAAGGACCTGATCCTCGCGCTGATCGCGCGCTTCGGCGCGCAGGGCGGCGCCGGCTGCGCGATCGAGTTTGCCGGCGAGGCCGTGCGCAGCCTGGACATCGAAGGGCGCATGACCTTGTGCAACATGGCCGTGGAGTTCGGCGCCTGGACGGGCCTGGTGGCGCCGGACGAGACCACGATCCAGTGGGTGGCCGGCCGGCCCTTCGCGCCGCAGGGCGCGGCCTTCGATGCGGCGGCGGCCCACTGGCGCACGCTGCGCAGCGACGAAGGCGCCGCCTGGGATGAGCGGCTGAGATTGGACATCCGCCACCTGGAGCCGCAAGTCACCTGGGGCACCACGCCAGAGCATGGCGTGGCCATCAGCGGCGCGGTGCCGGATCCGGCCGCCGCGGCCGACAGCGCCCAGCGCGCCGCGTGGCAGCGTGCGCTGGCCTACATGGATCTGCAGCCGGGCCAGCCGCTGCGGGGCATGCCCATCGAGGCCGCCTTCATCGGCTCCTGCACCAACAGCCGCCTGCCCGATCTGCGGGCCGCCGCCGCCGTGCTGCGCGGCCGCCGTGTGGCGCCCGGCGTGAAGGCGCTCGTGGTGCCGGGCTCGATGCCCGTGCGCGCCGCGGCCGAGGCCGAAGGCCTGCACCACATCTTCGAGGCGGCGGGCTTCGAGTGGCGTGCCAGCGGCTGCTCGCTGTGCTTCTTTGCCGGCGGTGACCACTTCGGCGCCGCGCGGCGCGTGATCAGCAGCACCAACCGCAACTTCGAAGGCCGGCAGGGCCCGGGTGTGCGCACGCACCTGGCCAGCCCGGCAACAGTGGCGGCCAGCGCCGTGGCCGGCTGCATCGCCGATGCGCGCGCGCTCGAGCCTGTGCAGTCCGGGGCTTGAGGTTTCATCGCATGGCATCCGGCGGGCGCGCATGAATCCCGTGATCCATATCGAGGGTCTCGCCGCGCCGCTGCTGCGCGACAACATCGACACCGACGTCATCATCCCTTCGCGCGAGATCACCAGCCCCAGCCGCGAGGGCTTCGGCGCCAAGCTCTTTGCGCCCTGGCGCTACCTGCAGCCCGGCGGCGCCGAAGACCCGGCCTTCATCCTCAATCGCGAGCCCTGGCGCCACGCGGTGTTTCTGGTGGCGGGGCGCAACTTCGGTTGCGGCTCCTCGCGCGAGATGGCGGTCTGGGCGCTGGTGCAGTTCGGCATCCGTTGTGTCGTGGCGCCCAGCTTCGGCGCCATCTTCCGCAACAACTGCATCCGCAACGGCCTGCTGCCGCTGGAACTGCCCGATGAGGTGGTGAGGGCCATCGCCGGCCAGGCCGAGCAGGGCGCCTGCGCGCTGCACGCGGATGTGCCACGCCAGCGTCTGCGCACGCCCGATGGCCAGGAGCACGCCTTTGCGCTGGACGCCGAAGACCGCGAGATGCTGATCACCGGGATGGATGCGATCGACCGCACCTGGCAACAGCGCGACGCCATCGAGGCCTTCGAGGCGCAGGATAGGCTGCGCCGGCCCTGGATGTGGTGAGCTGCGGCGCCGGGCGCGAATCGCGCGGCCCTCAGTCACCGGTGCTCAATGGCCCGGTCCCTCGGCGATCCACACCTGCTGCGCCACCGCATCGACGAGGCAGGGTGCCTCGAACCACTCCAGCAGCGGCTCCACCGCGTAGCGGCTGCGCAGGCGTTCTGCCCAGGCGGGGCTGAACCAGGCCTCACCCGCTGCGCGCGTCTCCCATTCGTACCAGCCGCCCGCGCCCTGATCGCCGGCCAGGAACAGCTTGCGCAGCAAACCCGGCACCTGCAGATAGGCCGGCGCGGTGGCTTCGAACAGCGCGCGCTGCTGCGCGGCGTCCAGCCTCACCGGCACGCCCAGCGGCCGCAGCCGAACGAGCGTCAGCACACGCGGCGCACCCAGCGACTGGAAGGGGGCCAAGCTCATCAACGCGTGCGCCTGCGGCTGCCGATCCGGGCCATGGCTGGCATCTTCACAAGCGCTCAGGCCGCTGGCGCGGGCAGGCGCGCAAAGCGCAGCACGCCGAAGAACAGCGTGATGCTGATGATGATGTCCCCGAAGGTGGTGTAGTTCAGCCACAGGTCGGTGGATGCAAAGCGCGCGACACCGGCATTCAGCGCGGCCATGGTCAGGCCGACCAGCCCCAGGCCCAGCGTGAGCCGGCGGATGTCCACCGGGTGCTGGATGTAGCGCTCCAGGCGCCGGCCGAACCATCGCCCGCGGTTGAAGGCAGCGTCCGACAGCATCAGGGTGGCGACGAACAGCCCGAGGATCGTGCCCTTGTACTTGATCAGGTTCTCATCCTGGAAGTACCAGGAGAAGCCGGCCGACACCAGCAGCATGAAGACGCCGAACAGCGCCATGCCGCCCAGCAGATCGACCTTCACGAAGCGCTGCGCGACCACCAGCGCCAGCCCCGCGCCGGCTGCCACCAGGGCCGCCGTGGTCAGATCGCTGAGCTTGGCCACCACGAAGAACAGCAGACCCAACCCCAGGTCTGCATAGATCGAGGGCTTGTTGCGGTCCCAGCGCTGCTGCTGGAGGGCCTCTTCCGACAAGGGTGGCGCGGGCGTCTGCAAGGGTGGCACGGTCGACATGAGGGCATTGTGGGCTTCGCAGCCCGCCCAGCGCGCGCGGCGGGCCTTTGGCCGGCGGGCTAGGCCCTCAGTACCGCTCCGGCACGAACATCGAGGCCGGCACGGGCTGGCGCGTGTAATCCGCGTGGCGCTCGCGCTCGGGCAGCACGATCACGGGGCGCTCCACCTCGTGTGCCACGAACTGGTCGAGCAGGTGCTGGATGCAGTTCAGGCGTGCGCGCTTCTTGTCCACGGCCTGCACCACCCACCAGGGCGCTTCCGGGATGTGGGTGCGCTCCAGCATCGCCTCCTTGGCCTTGGTGTAGTCCTCCCAGCGGCGGCGCGATTCCAGATCCATCGGCGAGAGCTTCCACTGCTTCAGCGGATCGTGGATGCGCCCCAGGAAGCGCAGGTGCTGCTCGTCGTCGGTGATCGAGAACCAGTACTTGATCAGGCGGATGCCGGATCGCACGAGCATGCGCTCGAACTCCGGCACCGAGCGGAAGAACTCCTCGACGTCGTCGTCGCTGCAGAAGCCCATGACCCGCTCCACGCCGGCGCGGTTGTACCAGCTGCGGTCGAAGAGCACGATCTCGCCGGCCGCCGGCAGTTGCGGCGCATAACGTTGAAAGTACCACTGCGTGCGTTCCCGGTCGTTCGGGGCGGGCAGCGCCACCACGCGGCACACGCGCGGGTTCAGGCGCTGCGTGATGCGCTTGATGACCCCGCCCTTGCCGGCCGCATCCCGGCCTTCGAAGAGGATGACCACCTTCTGCCGCGTGTGCACGACCCAGTCCTGCAGCTTGACCAGCTCGCGCTGCAGCGCGAAGAGGTGCCTGAAGTAAGCCAGCCGCTCGCTGCGGGCCGGGGCATCGCTGTCGATCAGGCCCAGGGCTTCGTCGACCGAGCGGTCCTCGATCTCCATCTCGAGTTCCTCGTCGTAGCCATCCAGCAGATCGGCCCGGATGCGCCGGATCAGATCGTCGGGGTCGGGTGAGGTCGCGTTCATGGCTTCGGTCTTTCCGGTGGACAGCAGAAGGCCGCATGCTTGGGCGCCGCGGTGACGGCGCCGTGACAGCCGGTGGCTTGGGGAAAAACGCGCTCAGAACGCGCGCAGCAGCTGCGGCAGGGCGGTGGCCAGTGGCGGCACCAGGGCGATGATGAAGGTGCCCACGAAGATCGCCAGCACGGCCGGCCCCACGGCGCGCGCCACGGTGCCGATGGGCTTGCCGAACATCGACGCGGCGAAGTACAGGTTCATCCCCGCCGGGGGCAGCAGAAAGCCCACCTCCATCGCCGCGAGGAAGATGATGCCGAAGTGCAGGGGGTCGATGCCGTAGGCGCGCGCCAGCGGCAGCAGCAGGGGCACCAGCACCACAATCGCGGCATAGATCTCCATCAGCGCCGCCGCCGCAAAGAGAAACAGGCACAGCAGCAGCAGGAACAGCCAGCGGTTGCTCACGAAGCCCTGCACCCACTCGGTCAACGCATCGGGGATGCCGGCATCGACCAGGTAATTGGTCAGCGCCAGCGCCATGCCCAGGATCAGCATCACGCCGCCGATGATCATCGTCACATCGGCCACGCAGCGGCCGAAGCCGCGCAGCGTGAGCTCGCGGTGCACGATGGCCTGCGTGAACAGCGCATAGGCGGCCGTCAGTGCGGCCCCTTCCATCGGCGTGGCCAGACCGGACAGCAGCGAGCCCACGGCGACCAGGGGCGCTGCCAGCTCCCATTTGGCGTCCGCCAGTGCCGCGCGCAGCCGCCCGGGGGCGGCTGGCGGTGGCGGCGGCACCGCACTCGGCGGCAGCGCGCCGCGGGCGGCCACCGGCCGCAGGAAGCCGCCCAGCGTCAGCAGGCACAGCACCATCAGCATGGCGGGCAGCACGCCGGCCAGGAACATCTCCGCGATGGGCACGCGCGCAATCACCGCGACCATGATCAAGGGCACCGAGGGCGCCAGCAGCACGCCCAGCGCGCTGGCGCTGGTGACGAGCCCGATGCCGCGCTGCTCCGGATAGCCGGCCTTCATCAGCAGCGGCAGCAGCAGGCCGCCCAGCGCCAGGATCGTGACCCCGCTGCCACCGGTGAGCGCCGTGAACAGCGAGCACAGCACCGCTGCCGCCACCACGGTGCCGCGGATGCCGCCGCCGAACAGCACCTGGAACAGATGGCCCAGGCGTGCTGCGGCCCCCGTGCTCGCAAACACCAGCCCGGCCAGCGTGAACAGCGGCAGCGCGGGCAGCGAAGGATTGACCGTGATCTGGTAGTGGGACAAGGGCACGCTGGCCAGCGGCAGGGCGTCGCTGGCAAACAGCAGCAGTGCAGCGGCCCCGAGCGCGGCGAAGATGGGCGTACCGGCCAGCAGCCCCAGCACGATCAACGCAGCCAGCGCCAGCGGAGCGGGGCGCCCATCCAGCATCCAGGCCAGGGCCACACCGGCCAGCGGCAGGGCCAGCAGCAGCGGCCAGCGCAGGGCGCCCGGCAGCGCCGGTTGCCAGGCCAGGCGCAGCGACAGCAGCGCAAAGCCCAGCGGCATCGGGACCTGCCACCACCACACAGGCATGCCGTAGGCCAGGATCTGGCCAGCCTCGATCTCCGTGAGCAGAAAGCGGGTGCTGGCCGCAGCCAGCATGCCGCACACGAGGGAAGCCAGGCCCCGCGCGGCCACGCCCAGCGTCAGGCGCCAGGCCGCCGGCCCCACGCCGCTGAAGAGCGGTCCCAGGCTGGTGAGGTGGCCGTGACGTTCGGCCGCCAGGGCGCCGAACATCGTCATCACCAGTCCCAGGTGCTGCACCAGCACCGGCGCATTGTCCACGCCCCGCCCGAGCGTCGGCCGCAGGAGCATCTCTGCCAGGGCCACGCCGATCATGGCCGTCAGCGCGGCGCCCGCCAGCCAGAGATCGAGCTCGCGCAGCCGGAACATCGGGCCGGCGCCGGGTGGCGGGCTCACCGGGTGGCCCTTGCGCTGTTCGTGCCGTCCATGCCCCGGCGCCGCTCAGCGCGCCGGCCGGCTGGCACGGTAGGCCTTCAGGTGGGCAAACACTTCATCGAAGGTGTCCGCCGGCACCATGGTGCCGCGGATGCGCGGATAAAGCCGTTCGGCGAGCTGGTTCCACTCCTGCATCTGCTCGGGCGTGGGCCGGTGGACCACGAGGCCGCGCTTCTGCATCGCCTGCACGGCCTCGTCCACCTCCTGTCGGGCGCGAGTGCGCATCTGCACGCCGGCACGTTCACCGGCCGTGCGCAAGGCCTGCTGGGCGGTGGGGCTCATGCTGTCCCAGGCGCGCTGCGTGATCACCAGCGCACCGACCATCGGCGCCCAGTTGATCTCCAGCATGTGCCGCACCGACTCGTAGACCTGCGAGGCCAGCGCGAAATAGGGCGTGGAGGGCACGACATCGATCATGCCGGTCTGGGCAGCGGGCAGGATGTCGCCCGTCTCCAGCGGCACGGGCGTGTAGCCCAGGCTCTTCATGATGGCCTGCTGCTCGGGCTCCGAGCCCCAGGCGAAGAACTTCATGCGCTTGTAGTCATCCGGCCTGCGCGCGGGCTCGCGCGAGAAGAAGCGCACCCAGCCCGCATCGCCCCAGCCGATGATCACGAAGCCGCGCTCGGCGAAGCGCTTTTCCATGCCCGGGCGCATCTTCTCGCGCACGTGGTCGACTTCGTCCCAGCTGCGAAAGAGCAGCGGCAGCGTCTGCAAGGCCGCGACCGTGGGTTCGATCTCGCGCAGCCCGACCACCGACATCAGGCCGCCCTGCAGCTGGCCGATGCGCATGCGCCGCGCGATCTCGGCTTCGCCGCCCTGGCTGCCGTCGGTGAAGACGACGAAGCGCGCGTTGCCGCCCTGCGCGGGCCGCCAGGCCTCGCCGATTTCCAGCAGCTGCTGGTGGTACAGCGAGTTCTTGGGCACGACGGTGCCGATGCGCAGCTGCACGGCAGCCTGTGCCCGCGCCCAGCCGGGCAGGAGGGAGGGCGACAGGGCGCTGAGCCCGAGCGAGAGGCATGCGAGACGGCGAGGAGGCATCATGAGGTGAAGCGTCAGAACAGATCGTCGATCGATTGCAGCAGCCAGCGCGCGCGTTCCTGCATCACCTGCGTCTGCAGGTCGCGCGGACGACCTTCCGCGCGCAGGGCGCGCTGCAGCAGGGCTTCGAAGCGGGCACGGTCGCCGGCGGGCTGGGCCAGCGATTCGGCCATCGCCACCAGCACACCCGGCGCGTCACCGCCGGCGGCCTTCAGTGCCTGTTCGAACCAGGCCTCGGCGGCCTTCGCCGAGCCCCCCGGGCGTGCTGCCTCCAGCGTGCCCAGCAGCGAAGCCAGCGCGCCCTGGCCGTGATCCGGCGCCTGCGCATGCGCCCAACGGGCCAGCGTGATGGCCTGCGGCAGATCGGCGACCACATCGGGCCGGTGCTTGGACAGCGAGATCCACGCGGCCCACGACGCGGCAGCCCAGTAGGCCGTGCCGATCTCGGCCGGGCGCAGGGTCACGCGCCGCGTGTCGGCTTGCGGCCCGCCTGCCAGCGCCGCGCGCAGCTGCGGCTGGTGATGGATCAGGGCGGCCATCGCATGCCCATGGGCCCGCGCGTACAAGCGGGCGGCGCGCTCCTGCAGGGCCTGGGCCGCGCGGGCGTCCTGCGTCTGCAGACGTTCGGCCTCGAAGGCGACAAAGGCATAGGCATATTGCGTGAAGCCGCCCGCCACGGCTTCGGCCAGGCCCAGGTGATCCGGGACCCGCTGCAGCAGGGCCTCCGAGGCCTTGAGCACCACCGGCGCGGCATCACGCGCCAGCTGCAGATCCTCTTCGTCCGACTGGCCCGCTGCGGCGAGGCTGTCGGCCAGGCTGTGCAAAGCCCATTGCCGCGGCGCAGCGCAGCCGCTGATGACGAGCGTCAGAGCCAGCAGCGCCACCAGGCGCAGCCAGGAACGGGCGCGACCCGGGCGCGCAGACAGGAGACAAGCAGACACAGGCTGCGCACTCTAGACAGCGCCCTTGAAGCCTTCGTGACAGCGCGGCGCGCGGCCTGGCGGCGCAGAATCGCACCCATGCCCAAGCACGCCGATTGGATCCGCGAATCCGTCCGACGCATCGAAGCCGACTTCCAGCGCTCGGCCGATACGCACCTGCTGGCCCTGCTGCTGCCCGGCTTCGAGGGCATCCAGCTGTACCTGAAGGACGAATCCAGCCATCCCACCGGCAGCCTCAAGCACCGGCTGGCGCGCAGCCTGTTTCTGTATGCCTTGTGCAATGGCCGCCTGCACGCCGGCAGCACCGTGGTGGAAGCCTCCAGCGGCAGCACGGCGATCAGCGAAGCCTATTTTGCGCGGCTGATCGGCCTGCCCTTCGTGGCCGTGATGCCGGCCAGCACCAGCGCGGCCAAGATCGCCGCCATCAGCTTCCAGGGCGGGCGCTGCCACCTGGTCAGCGATCCGCGCGCGGTCTATGCGGAAAGCGAACGCCTGGCGCGCGAATGCGGCGGCTGCTTCATCGATCAGTTCACCCATGCCGAGCGGGCCACCGACTGGCGCGCCAACAACAACATCGCCGAGAGCATCTTCCAGCAGATGCGTCTGGAGCCGAACCCCTGCCCGCGCTGGATCGTGGCCAGCGCCGGCACCGGCGGCACGCTGGCCACCGTGGGGCGCTTTGTGCGCTACGCGCGGCACGCCACGCAGGTGTGCGGGGCGGACGCCGAGCGCAGCGTGCTCTTCGATCACTTCTGCAGCCGCGATCCGCAGCTGACCCTGGATCAGGGCTCGCGCATCGAAGGCATCGGCCGCCCGCGCGTGGAACCTTCCTTCCTGCCGGATACGCTGGACGCGATGGTCAAGGTGCCCGATGCCTGGAGCCTGGCCGCCATGCTGGCGCTGAGCGAGCGCCTGGGCCGTCGTGTCGGCGGCAGCACCGGCACCAACCTGATCGCCGCGCTGCACTGCGCGCAGCAGATGCGCGAGGCCGGCCAGAGCGGCTCCATCGTCACCCTGCTGTGCGATGACGGCGAGCGCTACCTTTCCACCGCATTCGACGCCGGCTGGCGTGCCAGCCAGGGCCTGGCCTGCGAAGCGCTCGCGCCGCAGGTGACACGCTGGATCGACGAGGCCCGCGTGCCCGAGGGCCTGGTGCCCGCGCTGCGCCACGCCGTGGCAGCCTCGGCACCGAGCCTGGGCTGAACGGGGCGCCCGATCATGGTCAAGCCGACGTCGCTGCGCGTGCTGAGCCTCATCCCGCCGATGACGCAGCTGAACACGCCCTATCCCAGCACGGCCTACCTCACCGGCTTCCTGCGCTCGCGCGGGGTGGATGCCGTGCAGGCCGATCTGGCGCTGGCGCTGATCCTGCGGCTGCTCAGCGCGTCGGGCCTGCGCGCCGCCCGCGCCGAGATCGACGCTGCCGGCGGCAATCCGCGCAGCGCGCGTGTGCAGGCTTTTCTGGAGCACTTCGCCGATTACGAGACGACCATCGAGCCCACCATCGCCTTCCTGCAGGGGCGCGACGCGACGCTGGCGCACCGCATCGCCGCGCGCCGCTACCTGCCGGAAGGCCCGCGCTTCGCGGCGCTGGAAGCCTATGTCGGCGCCGAGGAGGGCGAGGACCCGCTGGCCTGGGCCTTTGGCGCCCTGGGCACCAGCGACCGTGCGCGCCACCTGGCCACGCTGTACCTGAACGACCTGGCCGATGTCTTCAAGGACGCGATCGACCCGCGCTTCGAATTTGTGCGCTACGGCGAGAGCCTGGCCGCCAGCCAGGCCAGCTTCGACCCGCTGGCCCAGGCCCTGGCCGCCGCGCCCACACTGCTGGACCGAGAGCTGCACGCACTGAGCTGCGAGGCCCTGCAGCGCCACCGGCCTCAGGTTGTGCTGCTCAGCGTGCCTTTTCCCGGTGCGGTCTACGGGGCCTTCCGCATCGCCCAGAGCATCAAGGCGCAGGATGCGGGCATCGTCACCGTGCTGGGCGGCGGCTACGTCAACACCGAGCTGCGCGAGCTGGCCGAGCCCCGCGTCTTCGACTTCTTCGACCATGTGACGCTGGATGCCGGCGAGCACCCGCTGCTGGCGCTGCTGGAGCACCTGCAGGGCCGGCGTTCGGCGCAGCGGCTGGCGCGCTGCTTCACGCGGGTGGATGGCGTGGTCCGCTACACCAACTTCATCGAACCCGAGGTCGCCTTCGAGGACGTGGGCACGCCCACCTGGGACGGCCTGCCGCTGGCGCAGTACCTCTCGCTGCTGGACATGCTCAACCCCATGCACCGGCTGTGGAGCGACGGGCGCTGGAACAAGCTGACCGTGGCGCATGGCTGCTACTGGAAGACGTGCAGCTTCTGCGACGTGGGCCTGGACTACATCGGCCGCTACGACGTGGCCAGCGCCCAGACGCTGGCCGACCGCATCCAGGCCATCGTCAGCGAAACGGGCCAGACCGGCTTTCACTTCGTCGACGAAGCGGCACCGCCCAAGAGCCTGAAGGCCCTGGCCGACGAGTTGATGAGACGCGATCTGCGCATCAGCTGGTGGGGCAACGTGCGCTTCGAGAAGACCTTCACGCCCGCGCTGTGCGAGCAGCTGGCCGCCAGCGGCTGCATTGCGATCAGCGGCGGCCTGGAAGTGGCCAGCGACCGGCTGCTGGCGCTGATGAAGAAGGGCGTCTCGGTGGACCAGGTGGCGCGAGTGACCAAGGGCTTCGCCGATGCCGGCGTCATGGTGCACGCCTACCTGATGTACGGCTTCCCGACGCAGACGGTGCAGGACACCGTGGATGCGCTGGAGCTGGTGCGCCAGCTCTTTGCCGCCGGCTGCATCCACAGCGGCTTCTGGCACCGCTTCACCGCCAGCGTGCACGCACCCGTGGCGCAGCGTCCGCAGGACTACGGCATCACGCTGCACCCGCTGCCGTCCGGGGCCTTTGCGCGCAACGACATCGGCTTCGACGACCCCACGGGCGTGGACCACGATGCCCTCGGGCCGGGTCTGAAGAAGGCCATCTACAACTACATGCACGGCCTGGCGCTGGACGAGGACGTGCGCATCTGGTGGGACCAGCCCATGCCCAGGACCCGCGTGGCGCGCAGACGTATCGAGAAGGCGCTGGGGGCCGAGGCATGAGCGCGCCGGGCCGCCAGCGCCCGGAGGTCGCTGGCCTTCGCCAGGCGACGGACAGTCCGCAGGGACTGTCCGTGTCCGGGCTCAGTTCCCAAGCGCTCATCCCGGAGCCCGCAGGGCGGAGGGTAGTCCAGTGAACCCGCAGGCCGCCCCGAGTTCGGAAGCCTCGGATTTCGACCTGGTCATCATCGGTGCGGGCATCGTCGGCGCGGCCACGGCCTGGTGGGCCAGTCGCGCGCAGGACTCGGGCAGCCCGACGCGGCGCATTCTGCTGCTGGAGGCCGAAGCCGCCCCGGGCATGCACAGCACCGGGCGATCCGCGGCGCTCTACGCGCCGGGCTACGGGCCGCCGATGGTGCGCGCCCTCACGTGGGCCAGCCGAGCCTTCTATCGGCAGCCGCCCGAAGGCTTCGCCGCGCAGCCGCTGCTCAGCCCGCGCGGCGCCTTGTTCGTCGGCTCTGCAGCGCGGCGCGCCGCCCTGGCCGAGCTGATGCAGACGCTGCAGGCCGAAGGTGGCCGCCCGCGCTGGCTGGAGGCCGCCGAGCTGCAGGCCCTGGTGCCGGTACTGGAGCCGGCCGAAGCGGCCTTCGGCGTGCTGGACGAGCAGTCGCTGGATATCGATGTGGATGCGCTGCTGCAGGGCTTCCTGCGCGGTGCGCGGGCCGCCGGGGTACAGCTGTGCTGCGCCGCGCGGCTGGCCGCTGTGCAGCGGCAGGCGGATGGCTGGACCCTGACCGCAGCAGACGGCCGATGCTGGCGCGCCAGGCAGATCGTGAATGCTGCCGGTGCCTGGGCCGACGAGATCGCCGCGCTGGCCGGCGTGCCGCGCATCGGCCTGCAGCCCCGGCGCCGCACGGCCTTTGTCTTCGAACCCCCGCCCGGCCTGGCGATCAAGCACTGGCCGGCGGTGATCGACATCGACGAACAGTGGTACTTCAAGCCCGAGGCCGGCCTGCTGCTGGGCTCGCCCGCCAATGCCGACCCCGTCCCGCCACATGACGTGATGCCCGAGGAGCTGGACGTGGCCATCGGCATCGATCACCTCCAGCGCGTGAGCCGCCTGCGCATCCACCGCCCGCGGCGCACCTGGGCCGGCCTGCGCAGCTTCGTGCCCGATGGCGAGCCCGTGATCGGCCCGCAGCCCGGCGCGCCGGGCTTCTTCTGGGCGGCTGCACTGGGCGGTTATGGCATCCAGACCGCCCCGGCGGTGGGTGCGCTGGCAGCCGCCTGGCTCGATGCGGCGCGCACCGGGCAGGAGCCGCAGGTGGAAGGGCGATCGGCGCGCGCACTGTGGCCGCGGGTGGCGCTGGGCTGAGGTGGGGCGGGGTGGGGCCTGAGGTTGGTCGGCTGAACCCAGCTTGCCACCGTTGGCGCCGACCTCATCGTTGCTGCCGATCAGCTTGCGACCCGCCGCCGCTTCCTGGAGCCGAATCGTCCGGGGCCGGCCCTTCCCCCGCGTCCGTCCCGTCCACCGCCCCCGCCTCCAGCCCTCGCAGCATCTCCCACAGGCCGGGCAGTGTCTCGGCCTCGTGCAGCGGCTTGTCCTCGCGGATGCGCAGCATGCGCGGGAACCGGGTGGCCACGCCGCTCTTGTGTCGCGGGCTGCGCGTGAGGCCTTCGAAGCCGAGCTCGAAGATCAGCGAGGGCACGACGCTGCGCACAGGGCCGAACTTGTCCACCGTGGTCTGGCGGATCACGCGGTCGACCTGCCGAAACTCTTCATCGCTGAGGCCGGAGTAGGCCTTGGCGAAGGCCACCAGCTGCAGGGCGCCGGGCGTGGCGGGGCGGCGGGCGCGGATGTCCTCGAGCACGCGCGCGACCTCGCCTGCACCCTCGGGTTCGCGGTTCCAGACGGCAAAGGTGTAGTCGGTGTAGACGTTGGCGCGGCGGCCATGGCCGGCCTGGGCGTAGATCAGCACCGCGTCCACCCGCAGCGGATCGACCTTCCACTTCCACCAGCCGCCGCCGGCCTTGCTGCGGCCGCTGCCGTAGGCTGAATCCAACGGTTTGAGCATCAAGCCTTCGACGCCGCGCTCGCGCGCCCGGGCGCGCTGCGCCGCCAGGGCCGGCCAGTCGGCGGCCGGCACGCGGGGCGAGACGGGCAGCTCCAGCGCTGCGGCCAGCTGCTCCAGCTGCGCGCGCCGCTCGGCCAGCGGGCGGTTGCGCAGGTCTTCGCCGGCCCTTTCCAGCAGGTCGTAGGCCAGGAAGCGCGCCGGCGCCTGCTTCAGCACCGCAGCACTCAGGCGCTTGCGTGCGATGCGGGTCTGCAGCTGCGCAAACGGGGCGGGCTGTGCCGCGCCGGGGTGCCACACCAGGATCTCGCCATCCAGCACCGTGCCTTCGGGCAGGCGCTGCGCAAGCGCCATCAGCTCCGGGAAGCGCTCGCTCAGCAGCTCTTCGCCGCGGCTCCAGAGAGCCGCCTGGCCATCGCGACGGATGAGCTGCGCGCGAATGCCGTCGTACTTCCATTCCGCCAGCCAGCCGCCGATGTCGCCCAGCGTCGCCGGATCGTCCTGCAGCGCATGCGCCAGAAAGAAGGGGTAGGGCTGCAGCCCGTCGCGGCCCGCCTCCTCACTGGCGCTGACCAGGGAGGCGAAGCGCGCCGCGCTGGGCATCTGCTTCGCATCGGTATAGCCCATCATGCGCTGCGCCACGCGGGCAGCGGGCAGGCCGAAGGCCTCGGCCAGCGCGCGCTGCACCAGCAGCCGGGAGACCCCGACCCGAAAGCCGCCGCCGATGAGCTTGATGTAGAGGAAGCGCTCCGGCGTCTGCAGGCCTTGCCAGTCGGCCAAGAGACGCTGTGTCTGCTCTTCGGGTGGCAGGCCGCGCAGCGGCGCGATGCGCTGCGTGAGCCACTGCGCCAGGCTCGACAGGGCGGGTTCGCCGGCCGGCCAGGTGGTGGAGGCCGAGCCCGTCGGCACGCTTGTGGCCGGCGGGTCCGGCGTCAGGTAGGCGATGGTCTCGGCCAGATCGCCGACGACCGCATAACACTCCTCGAAGAGCCAGGGCGGAATGCGCGAAGCCTCGATCGCCGCGGCACGCAGCAGGGCGGTGGGCACCGCCTGGCGCGGCTTGCCGCCCGCCAGGAAGTACACCGCCCAGGCGGCGTCCTCGGCCGGCGCGCTGCGCAGATAACGCACCATCTCAGCCACCTTGTGCTGCGTGGCGGTGCTCGCATCCAGCGCCTGGTACAGCGCCGCAAAGGCCTTCATGGGGGCTCGCCGCCGGGCGCTGGCGATGCGGCCGGGCTGGGTGGCGCCTGCTCGGCCGTCGCCCCGGCGGCGAGCCTGTCCGCTGGGGCTGAGGTCTGCACCTGCGCTGTCGGGCCTGATTCAGCCGATGCCGGCAGCTCGGCGCCTGCGGCGGGATCCTCCAGCCGGTCATCGCCGAAGGCCGTGTGGAAGCGGCCCGCCTGCAGGCCCTGTTCTTCCAGCCAGCGCAGCATCACGTCCTCGTAGCCGTGCGTGACGATCACGCGCTGCGCGCCCGTGGCGGCGATGGCGCGCATCAGGCCGGGCCAGTCGGCGTGATCGCTGAGCACGAAGCCGCGGTCCAGGCCCTGGCGGCGGCGCGTGCCGCGCAGGCGCATCCAGCCGCTGGCAAAGGCGGTGCTGGCCTCGCCCAGGCCGGCCGCCCAGGCGCTGTCGGCCACGCCGGGCGGGGCGATGACGATGGCACGCGCGAGATCGCCTTCGGTGGCCGGTGGATCGGCCGCGGCCGCCGTGCGGCGCGCGCGGGGGCCGCGGGCGGCGGGCGCGGCGGGCCGTTCGCGGTAGGGCGGCAGCGACACGCCCGCGGCGGCATAGGCCTCGCAGATCGCCCGCACCGCGGGGTGCACGAAGATCGGCCCCGGGTGGCCGTCCGGCGGCCCCAGCCCGGCCAGCAGGCGCTGTGCCTTGCCGAAGCTGTAGCCCAGCAGCAGGGCCGGCCGCCCTTCGGCGGCGCAGGCCCGCCACCAGGCCAGGATCTCCTCGTGCACCGTCTGCTGCGCGGCCCAGCGGTAGATCGGCAGGCCGAAGGTGGATTCGGTGATGAAGCAGTCGCAGCGCACCGGCTCGAAGGGCGTGCAGGTGAGGTTGACGTCGCCTTCGACGCCGCTGACGAAATAGTCGCCGGAGACCACCCACACGCGGCCGCGATGTTCCAGCCGCACCTGGGCCGAGCCCAGCACATGCCCGGCCGGATGCAGGCTGATGCGCACGCCG
Organism: Rubrivivax sp.; assembly: GCA_016790225.1. The sequence goes on along the minus strand of JAEUOZ010000009.1, from coordinate 53,306 downwards.
TGGTGATCTCGTGTTTCGCCATAGCCGACGCCATCGATGGCGATGTCGCCCAGCCGCGCGCGCAGCACGCCCAGGGCATCGCAGTGCGCCAGGTAGCGGCCGTGGCCGCGGCGCGCGTGATCGGCGTGGGCGTGGGTGATGACGGCGCGCGGCACCGGGCGCCAGGGGTCGATGTAGAAGTCGCCCGGCGGGCAGTACAGCCCTTCGGGCCGCTGGACGACGAGGTCCTCAGCCATCCACCACGGCCGGCTCCAGCAGCCGCAGCGTGCCGGCATCGGCATCCATCTCGGCGTGCACGCCCAGCGGGATGGTCCACTTGCGCTTCACATGGCCGAACTGCGCGCCGCGGAAGACCGGCACGTCCAGGGGCTTGAAATAGTCGTCGAAGACCTCGTCCAGCGTCAGCGTGCCGAAGCTGCCCTCGCTCACCGGGCAATCGGTGAAGCCGCCCAGCACCACGCCGGCCACGCGTGCCAGATCGCCGCTGAGCATCAGCGTGGAGAGCATGCGGTCGATGCGGTAGATGTACTCGTTGACGTCCTCCAGGAAGAGGATGGCGCCGTCGAACGAAGGCCAGTAGGGCGTGCCGGCCAGCGAGGTGAGCACCGCCAGGTTGCCGCCCACCAGCGGGCCGCGCGCCCGGCCGCCGCGCAGTGTGCCGATGCGTCCCTCGCGCAGCGCCAGGTCATCGCCCTTGTCGGCGCGGTTGGCCAGGGTATGCGCAGCGCCGTCCATCAGCACGGCCTTGAAGTGCTCCACGCTGAAGGCGTTCCACTCGCTGCGGCCCAGCGGCGAATGGAAGGTCACCAGACCGCTCTTGACCTGCACCGCGGTGATCAGGGCGGTGAGGTCGGAGAAGCCGCCCAGCATCTTGGGGTGGCGTCCGATGAGGTCGAAATCCAGGTGCGGCAGCACGCGGTTGGCGCCCGAGCCGCCAGTGACGGCCAGGATGCCGGCCACGCTGTCGTCGGCAAACAGGGTGTGGATGTCGGCGGCGCGCTGCTGCGGCGTGCCGGCCATGTGGCCGTAGCGGGCGCGCAGGTTGGGCGCCTCGCGCACGCAAAAGCCCAGCGCCTGCAGCGCTTCGTGCGTGATCTCGAAAGGCGTGCGTTCGTAGATCGCGCCGGAGGGATTGATGAGGCCGATGGTGTCACCCTCGCGCAGGCGGCGCGGGCGGATCAGGGAAGGCGTGGCGGGCATCGTCAAGGGGCGCTGCGGGGGTTGGGCTGGATGTCGACCTGGTCGAACCAGCTGAAGGAGAAGAGCGGGCGGCGAAAGCCGATCAGCCAGGGCTGCGACAGCGCGGTGGAGACCATGTGCGTGCGCAGCTTGTAGGGCATCCAGGCCACGGTCAGCCGCTTGGCCTGCTCGAACACGGCCTCCCGCTCAGGCCCGTCGGGCAGGGCCAGCAGCTGGCCGATGGCCTGATCCATGGCCGGCAGCCGGAAACGCGCGAGATTGATGCCCCCGGAAGCCGCGCCGTCGTAGCGCAGCAGGCCGTGCAGGCCGTCGGGTGCGGTGGCGCGGCCGCTGACGCTCCACATCATCAGCTTGCCGGCGCGGGCGGCCTTGTAGTTCTCCGGCCACTGGCCGGTCTGGAACTCCACGCGCAGGCCGATGGCGTTCATGTCGCGGCGCATCAGCTCGTCGAAGCGGCGGTCGCCCTGGGCCGATTGCGTGGTCATCTGCAGCACGATGGGCTCGCCGGCGGGTGTCTCGCGCCAGCCATCGCCATCGCGATCGCGGAAGCCGTACAGATCCAGCAGCGCGCGGGCGCGGGCCGGGCTGTATTCGCTCATCTCGCTGCGCCACTGCGGCAGGTAGCCACTGAGGTGAACCGCCACGGGCGATTGCGCGGGGATGGCCGCACCGTGGCGCAGCAGCGTGATCTCGCGGTTCACATCGATGGCCAGGGCGATGGCACGCCTCAGCGCCACCTGCTGCGGCTCATAACCGCCCACCAGCGGGTGCTCCATGTTGAACATCGTGTAGTAGGTGGCGGGCATCACCTCGCGGTCGGCCTGCATCCCTTTCTTCAGCAGGTGCGGTGCAAGCCGGCCGTTGGGCATCGCGACGCTGAGGAAGGTGTCGGGCAGCTCGACCCAGTCGGCCTCGCCGTTCAGGAAGGCCAGCCAGGTGGGCTGCTTCTCCTCGATGATGGAGACCTCGACGCGGTCCACCATGGGCAGGCGCTGGCCCTGCAGCTGCTTCAGCACGGCCTGGCCCCAGGCATCGTCGGCGGCCGGCTCGGCGTGGTAGCGCCGCTCGCGAAAGCCCGGGTTGCGCTCCAGCACGATGCGCGAGGAGCGTTTCCACTCCTTCAGCACGAAGGGCCCGGTGCCCACCGGCCGGCCCATGGTCTGGTCACCGTAGGCCTCGATCACCTCGCGCGCCACGGCGGCGGTGCCGGTCTCCACCAGCCACTGGGCAAAGCGCGGCCGGCCGGCGTCCAGCTGGAAGCGCAAGGTGTAGCGATCCAGCACCTGCAGGCCGGCAATGGGCTTGTCGTAGTCGAAAGGCTTCTTCTGGTCCAGCGATTCCCGGCGCAGCGCCAGCAGCCCGGTGATGCCGGCCTGCTCCATCGAGCTCCAGCCGGTGCTCTTGTTGGCCGGATCGGCCAGGCGCCGGATGCTGTAGGCGTAATCGGCCGCCACCAGCTCGCGCGGCTGGCCGCGGAAGGCGGGATCGGGCGTGAAGAAGATGCCCGGCTGCACGCGCACGGTCCAGGTGCGGAAGTCCGGCGTCGATTCCGGCATGGCCTGCGCCGTCTTGGGCCGCAGCTTCACCGGCCGCGCGATCGGGTCGTATTCCAGCAGGGTCTCGAAGATGTGCGAGTGGATGCGTGCCGAGCGCGCGTCGCTGGCGCGTGCGGGATCGAAGCCGGTTTCGCTCTCGCTGGCCAGGCGCAGTACCTTGGGGGTGCCGGGGGTCTGGGTCTGGGCCCTGGACTGCGGGTGGACCAGCAGCGGTGCCAGGGCGAGTGCGGCCAGCAGACACCGTCGGCGCAGGGCGGAAGAACGCAGTTGCAGCATGCCGCTATTGGAGCGCATCGCCCGCTGGCTGGTGCAGCGCGCGGACCCTCGGTGCGTGATCAGCGGTAGATCGCCGGGCGGGACAGCCGCGCCAGCCCCGGGAACGCCCCGCTGGTGTCCAGCCCCACGGGCTGCCATGCTGCCGCGATGAGCCGCCTGCTTCGCGAAAGCCCCCAGACGGCCGCGCCGTTTCGCATCGGCTGCGGCGCCGGCTACAGCGGGGATCGCATCGGGCCAGCGCGTGATCTGGCCGAGCGCGGGCAGCTGCAGGCGCTGGTCTTCGAGTGCCTGGCCGAGCGCACGATCGCGCTGGCTCAGGCGCGCCGCGCCGCCGATCCGCAGCAGGGCTACGACCCGCTGCTGCGCGAGCGGCTGGGCGCGGTCCTGCCGGCCTGTGTGCGTGAAGGCACGCGCATCATCAGCAACATGGGCGCCGCCAACCCGCCCGCCGCCGGCCAGGCGGTGCTGGAGCTGGCGCGAGAGCTGGGCCTGAAGCGGCTGCGCGTCGCGGTGGTCAGCGGCGATGAAGTGCTGGAGCTCGTGCGTGCGCGTCCGGAGCTGCCCTTGCTGGACAGCCCGCGCTGCGTGGGCGATGTGCTGGAGCAGCTGGTATCGGCCAACGCCTATCTGGGCGCCGATGCGCTGCTGCCGGCGCTGCAAGGCGATGCCGATGTGGTGATCAGCGGCCGTGTGGCCGATCCCGCGCTGTTTCTGGCGCCACTGATGCACCACTTCGGCTGGCGCGCCGAGGACGCGCCGATGCTGGGCCGCGGCATCCTGGTTGGCCATCTGCTGGAGTGCGCGGCCCAGGTGAGCGGCGGCTATCTGGCGGACCCTGGTTTTGTCGATGTGCCCGATCTGGCGAACCTGGGTTTTCCGCTGGCCGAGGTCAGCGCGGACGGCAGCGCCGTGATCGGCCTCTTGCCGGGGGCCGGCGGGCGTGTGGATCGGCTCAGCTGCACGGCGCAGCTGCTCTACGAGATCGAGGATCCGTCTCACTACCTGCAGCCCGACGTGACCGCGGATTTCTCCAACGTTCAGATCGAGGAGCTGGGTCACAACCGGGTGAGGGTGCAGGGCGCCAGCGGCACGGCGCGGCCGCTGGCGCTGAAGGTGTCGCTGGGCCTGCGGGAAGGCTTTGTCGGCGAAGGTCAGATCAGCTACGGCGGCCCCGGCGCGCTGTCGCGGGGCCAGCTGGCGCTGCAGGTGCTTCAGTCGCGCCTGCAGCCGCTGGCGCCGCGGCTGCGCGAGCTGCGCGCCGAGCTGATCGGCGTGAATGCGCTGCATGGCCCGGCACGGGGCTCCGGCGCCGGCCACGGGCGCCCGGGCGACGGGGCCGAGCCCGCCGAGGTGCGCGTGCGCCTGGCCGTGCGGGCTGCGTCCCGCGCCGACGCCGAGCGTGCGGCGCAGGAAGTGGAGGCGCTCTATCTGAACGGGCCGGCAGCCGGCGGTGGCGTCGCCCTGTCCGTGCGCGAAGTGCTGGCCGTGGAATCCGTGCTGATTCCGCGGGATGGGGTGCGGCCGCGCTGTGACTTCCTGGAGCTGTGAGGCGCGCGCATGAGTGCGCCCGGTCGACTGCCCGCGATGCCCCGAGGGCCGACGCGTCGCCTGCAGCAGCTGGCGCTCGCTCGCTCCGGCGACAAGGGCGACCGTGCCACCCTGAGCATCATCGCGCTGGACCGTGCCGACTACCCGCTGATCGAGCGCCTGCTGAGCATCGATCGGGTGCGCGGCGTCTACGCCGGCATCGCGCAGGGGCGCATCGACCGCTACGCCTTGCCGCAGCTGGCAGCCCTGCACTTCGTGCTGCACGGCGCGCTTTGCGGTGGTGTCACCCGCTCGCTGGCCCTGGACGCGCACGGCAAGACGCTCAGCTCGCTGATCCTGGCCCTGGAGATCGAGCCTGCGCAGCACCCGGGGACAAGCGCCCGGGCCTAGACTGATCGCACGCGCTGGCGCGAGCCGGACGCGATGACATCCCAACCCACGACGGAGACAAGCCCATGAACCCCCTCAACCGCCGCCTTGCCCTGGGCGCCGTGGCGCTGGCCGCCAGCCTGCTCAGCCACACGGCCTGGGCCCAGGCCTGGCCGGCCAAGCCCATCCGCGCCATCGTGCCCTTTGCGGCCGGCAGCGCCACCGATCAGATCGGCCGGGCCTTCGCCGAGAAGATGGCCGCCACGCTGGGCCAGCCCATCGTCATCGAGAACCGCCCAGGCGCCAGCGGCATGCTGGGCGCGGACATCGTGGCCAAGGCGCCTGCCGATGGCTACACCATCCTCGTGGGCACCAACAGCACGAATGCGGCGCTGAAGTTCCTGATGAAGCAGCTGCCCTATGACCAGGACAAGGCCTTCGTGCCGGTCGGCTTCCTGGGGTCGGTGCCGCTGATGGTGGCCGTGAACAACGACGTGCCGGTGAAGAACCTGCGTGAGCTGGTGGCGCTTGCGAAGAGCAAGCCGGGCGAGGTGAGCTTTGCCTACGCCAGCACCTCGCAGCAGGTGTCCTCCGAGATGCTGGCCAGCATGGCCGGCATCAGGATGAATCCGATTCCCTACAAGGCCGGCCCGGCGGCGATGACCGATCTGATCGGTGGCCAGGTCAACGTATTCACGGCGGACTTCGGCGTGACCGTGCCGCAGCACAAGGCCGGCAAGATCCGTGGGCTGGCCGTCACCTCCACCCGGCGCGCCGCCGCGGTGCCCGATCTGCCCACCGTCAACGAGGCGCTGGGCCTGAAGGACTATGAGCTGATCGCCTACTTTGCCGTCTTTGCGCCGGCCGGCACGCCGCCCGAGGTGGTGAACCGGCTGAATGCCGCGATCAACGCGGCGGCCAATGCCAAGGACCTGCAGGACAGGTTCGAGGCGATCGGCTTCAGCATCGACCCGGGCACGCCCGAAGCCCTGGCGCGGCGCAACGCTGCCGAGACGCTGAAGTGGGAGAAGGCGATCCGCGACGCCAGGATCGAGCCGCAATAACCGCCGCGTCCGGCCCCACGGCCGGGTCAGGGGAGGACGCTGACCTCCACGCGCCGGGCCGCGGCTTCGCTTTCGACGCCGCTGCTGGCGGCGCTGGTGGCTTCCGGCTTGCGCAACTCGATGCGGGCTTCGGCCACGCCCGCAGCCTTGAGGGCCTCGCGCACCGCGAGCGCGCGCTCCTTGGCCAGCTCGGCGTTGCGGGCGGGGTCGCCGCGCGCATCGTGATAGCCGCTCACGGCCAGGCGCGATGAAGGGCCGGCCATGGCGGCCAGGGCCTTCAGGTCAGCCAGACCCTTGTCGCCGATGCCGGCCTTGCCGGTGTCGAAAAAGACCACCGCCTTGGGCGGCGCGGAGGGCGCGGGCTTGGCCGCTTCGGCCGCCGGCGGCGCGACCGGCGCGGCCATCGGAGCCGGGGTCTGGCTGACCGCGGACGCGGCGGCGCATTGCTTCCAGGTGCTGGGGCCGATGCCGAACAGCAGCGGCAGCAGGAACAGCAACAGCAGCAGGATCAAGCCGATGATCAGGTGCCAGCGGTTGAGGGCCTGAAGACCTTCAGGGGTGAGTGCGAGGGAGTCCTGGCTCATGGTGGGTTCCTTCCGCGGTTTCAGCGCCGTCCGGCGGTCAGCACGCCCTGCAGCGCCTTGAGCGCGGCCCATTGGTTCATCGCACACAGGGCCGCCTGCTCGGGCCAGGTGTGCGGATCGGCCAGCTTGAAGTTCGGTCCCGCGGCATCCAGGATCGGCTGGATCTGCTCCGGCGTGGCCTCAGCCAGCTGGGCAAAGCTGTCGATGCCGGCCTTGCGCAGCAACTCGGCGATCTTGGGCCCGATGCCTTCGATCACCTCCAGGTCGTCCGGCCCCTTCAGCGAGAAGCCGGCCGCAGCGGCCAGCGCGAGATCGATCGGCCTGGCGCGGCGGGCGGTCATGGCGGCCTGGGCGGCCTGGGCAGCGGCCTGGCTGTCGGACAGGCGACGCTTGAGATCCTCGATCTCGGCGCGCATGCCCCGGCCATCCACACGCACGCCGGCATCCAGCACGTCCTGCAGCGCACGCAAGGCGCTCCAGCGGTTGCGGGCGGCCAGATCGGCCTGTTCCGGCCAGGTGCCGGGGTCCGCGATGCGGTAGTTGGGCCCGGCTTCGTCGAGGATGGCGCGGATGCGCGAGACCGGGGTCTCGGCCAGCTGGGCAAAGCTGAGGATGCCCTTGGCCCGCAGCAGCCCCGCGATCTTCGGCCCGATGCCTTCGACCAGCTCCAGGTCGTCCGCCCCCTTGAGCGAGAAGCCAGCGGCCTTCGCGGCGGCCAGATCGATGGCCGGCTCTGTGGCCGGTTTGATCGGCGGTTCCGCGGGCGGCGCCGCTTCGGTGGCCGGCGGCGCTGCCAGCGCTTGCGCCAGCCGGCTTCGCAGCGTGGGCACCAGGGCGGCCGTGGCGCTCAGCGTGGCGATCTGCTGCAGCAGTGCCGTGTTGTCGGCCGGGGTCTCGACCAGGCGCTCCACCACCCGTTCGACCACCGTCTCGACCGGCTTTTCGACGACACGCTCGACGATCCGATCCACCGGCTTTTCGACCAGTTTCTCGACCACGCGGTCAACCGGTCGCTCGATCACCTTCTCGACGATGCGTTCGACGGGGGCGGGCATCGGGCGGCGGAATATCCGGCCCAGCAGCCAGCTGGCCAGCAGGCCGAGCAAGGCGCCCAGAACGATCCACCAAAGGACACAGGCCAGTCCCGACATGATGTTCCTTCCTCCTGTTCGGGCCGGCCGTCAAGGCGCACCCCGATCCCAGCGCTGCACGGCGTACAGCCTCATCGCGAGTGTAAAGACCTGTAAATGTCGAAAGGAAAAGGGGCAAACCCGGTGCTGTGGCATGGGCTGCACGCCCCGTTGTGAACTAAGTCACAGATCAGCGCCCCGGTCTGGCCCGGTTGATGGCCGCTGTAAAGCCTGCCGGGCTGGCGGCTCAGAACGTGTCCGGCACCGTCAGACCGTTGGCCAGCAGATGAGCCGCGGCGGCGCGCTTGGCGCGGATGTCGGCATAGACCCGCCGTGCCTGTTCGTGCGGGATGTCAAGCGCGGCGGCCAGTTCGGCGGCCGGCCGTTGGTGCTCCAGCGCCCACAGCGCCAGATCCATCTGCACGTGAGAGAGCGCGAAGTAGAACTCGTCCTGCCCCTGCGGCAAGGTATAGGTGTCGGTGGTGGGCTGCGCCTCGCAGATCTCGGCTGGCACGCCCAGTTCGCGCGCCATCTGGAAGACCTGGGTCTTGTACAGGTGCGCGATGGGCTTCAGGTCGGCCGTGCCGTCGCCTTGCTTGACAAAAAAGCCCTGGTCGATCTCCAGGCGGTTGGGCGTGCCCACGACGGCGTAGTTCAGGCGATCGGCGTGGAAGTACTCCAGCGTCTTGCGCACGCGCTGCTTGAAGTTGGTGGCCGCGACGATCTGCAGGTATTCCCGGTGCGGCAGCCGCTGGCTGAAGCGCTGGCCGTCGGGCGACTGCACATCCAGCCGAAAGAAATTGATGCCCCCGGTATGCCCGCCGCCGATGCCGATGCGGCAGCCCCAGCCGGCCTCGTAGCCGGGAAAGACGCGCTGCACGGCGGCGTCGCGCTGCGCGTAGCAGCCCAGGGCCTGCAAGGCCTCGGTGATGTCCACTTCGGCGTGCGCGATGCCCAGCGCCTGCACCAGCAGCCGGGCGCGGCGGGCGCTGTCGGGGCTGGATTCGCGCTCCGGCAGCAGCAGCCCGAAGACCTTGTCGGGCCCGAGCGCGCGCGCGGCCAGCGCCGCACACAGCGAGCTGTCCACCCCCCCGGACAGCGCGACCACGCAACCGCGCCGGCGCATCTGCTGCCCGACCGCATCGCGCATCCAGCGGCCGATGCGATCGGCCTGCAGGGGCACGTCCAGCGCAAATACCGCGGCGGCCAGCGGCGGGCCTTGCGGCTCAGTCACGGACACCCTTGCGCTGCAGAAAGTCGGCCATGCGGTCCAGCGTCTCCAGGTTTTCCGGGGTCATTTCTGCGTCCTCGATGCGGATACCGTGGCGCTCTTCGAGAAAGGTGATCAGCTCCAGAAAGCCCGTTGAATCGACGATCTGCCGCTCGACCAGGGAATCGGCGTCGCCGAACTGCAGCGCCTGCGCGCCGAGCAGGAAGTTGTCGGCGATGAAGCGGCGGATCTCTTGCTGCAGGGTGCTCATGCGTTCAGAAGGGGGTGATGGCTGCGGCCCAGGGGCGGGAAGTGTCCATGCGGCAGGGCGGCGGCGGGGCGGGCGCTCATCCCGGCGCGCTCGGCCGGTTTGGTGGGTTGGGCGGGCTCTGCGCCGCGGCCATCGCCCGCAGCCGCGGCAGATCCAGTTTGCCCGTTTCGTTGCGCGGGAGCTCGGCACACCAGTGCAGCGCTCGGGGGCATTGGGCCGGCTCCAGCTGCTGCCGGCAGTGCGCCATCACCGCCCTGGCGTCTGCGCTGGCGCCGGGACGGGCCACCAGCCAGGCATGCACCGCCTGCCCGAGCCGGGCATCCGGCTGGCCCAGCACGGCGGCATCTGCCACACCCGGTGCCTGCAGCAGGATGGCCTGAAGGGCCTGCGGGCTGATGCGCTCGCCGCCGCTCTTGATCAGATCGTCACGCCGCGCCACGAAGCTGAGCCAGCCTTCGGCATCACGACGGAACAGGTCACCGGTATGCAGCACGCGCTGGCCCGGTTGGTCCGGATGCGGGCGCAGCGCCAGCGCCGTCTCTTCCGGGCGTCTCCAGTAGCCCTGCATCACATGTGGGCCGCTGACCACCAGCTCGCCTTCGGCTTCACCGGGCGGCAAGCGCCGGCCTTGATCGTCGACCAGCCAGAGCTCGCTGCCGGGCAGGCCGCGCCCCACGCTGTGAGGACGCTGCGCCAGCGCATCGGCCGGCAGGATGCTGGCGCGGCCGCATTCCGTCTGCCCGTACATGGACAGCAGCCGGGCCTGTGGCCAGGTGGCCTGCCACTGGGCGACGCGCGCCGGCGGCAGCGCATCGGCGGCGGAGGTGACCAGGCGCAGCGCAGGCAGGGCAAAGGCGCCGGGATCGCGCACCGACAGCAGCAGCGCCAGCAGCGTGGGCGTGGCCGGCAGCACGGTCGCGCCGGTGGCCTGCAGCCGCTGCAGCAGCGGCACCGCCAGGCTCACGCCGGGCTCCAGCATCAGCGTGGCACCTTGTCCCAGCGCCAGAAAGATCTGGTAGAGCCCGTAGGTGTGGCTGAGCGGCAGTGCACTCAGCACGGTGTCGCGCTCGTCCAGCGCCAGAAAGGGCTGGATCATGGCCACCGTGGCGGCGAGGTTGGCGTGGCTCAGCATCACCCCCTTGGGCCGCGCGCGAGAGCCGGAGGTGGGGATGATCAGCGCCAGGGCCTCGGCTGAGGGAGGCACCCAGGCGCTCTCGGACCGCGCGGCCGGCACAGGCTGATCTGAAGCGTTGGCCGTTGACGCCAGGGTGTCCCCCGCCTGGCAGGCCGCGCCCGGCATGAGCCTCATCACCCGCAGCCCGTCCGTGTGGTCCATGTCCAGCGTGCTGAGCCGCGCATCGTCTTGCGCGATGAGCAGCGCGCGGGCTTGCAGATCGTCCAGGCTGTCCCGCAGCCGGGCAGCCGGGGCGTGCGGCGAGAGCGGCGAGGCGACCGCGCCGATCATCAGCGTGCCCAGCAGGCCGAATACCGCCTGCGCGCCGTCGTTCAGGCTGATCAGCACCCGGTCGCCGGCCCGCAGGCCCTGCGCCTGCAGTGCGGCGGCGAGCGCGCAGCTGTGCTGCATCAGCGCGGAATAGCTGAAGCGCTGATCACCCCACACCAGCGCCGTCGCCTGCGGGCGCCGCTGCGCCTGTGCAGAGAGGGCCTGCAGCACGCCGACGGGTGGTGCGCTGGCGCTCATGATCCCAGGTGAGAAGCGCCGCCGCGCGAATCGAAGACGGGCGGAGCAGCGATCAGGTCGCGGTGCAGGCATTGCACGGAGAGCACGCCCAGCAGCGCCATGTTGTCGGCAAAGCCGATGGCGCGGCCGGCCGCGCACTTGTCCACCAGCCGGGCGACGCGCGCGGGCTCGAACCAGCCGGCTTCGGTCAGCGCTTCCGCGCTCAGGCACTCGCGCACGATGTCAGCCGGCTCGCCCCGGGCGTTGAAGAAGCTGGCGGCGTCGGGCGCGCGGTAGGGCTGTTTCACGCGACCGCGCACCGCTTCCGGCAGGCGGCCCCGCATCGCTTCGCGCAACAGGAACTTCTCGCGAAGGCCGTTCAGCTTCAGGCGCGGCGGCAGCCGGCCGGCCCACTCGATGAGCCTGTGATCGAGGAAGGGGTGGCGCAGCTCGACGCCATGGGCCATGGCCATGCGGTCCCCCTGCGCGCCCAGCAGATAGCCTGAGAGCAGGGTGTGCGCCTCCAGATACTGATCGCGCGACAGCGCGGGCCAGCGCTCGCTGCCGGGCGGCAGTTGCGCGCCAAAGTCGGCCTCCAGCGCGGGCGGATCGATACCTGCCAGGTGCTCGGGCCGCCACAGCGACAGCGCGCGCAGCCCGGCGCGCAGCCGTGGCCCGTGGGCGAAGAGTGCCTCGCCCGGCGCATGCGGGCCGGCCAGCAGCGCGGCACCACCCAGCGCGCCGCGCGCCACCGGTGAGTGCTGCAGATGCGGGTGCAGCCGCTGCAGCAGGCGGCGCCGCTGCAGGCTGTGCGGCTGGCGCGCGATGAAGCGCCGGACCTGCGCTTCCTTGAACAGGTCATACCCGGCAAAGAGCTCGTCGGCACCTTCGCCGCTGAGCACGGCCTTGATGCCGCACTCGCGCACACGCTGCGCCAGCAGCATCAGCGGCGCAGGCGCGCTGCGCAGCAACGGCAGCTCCGCGTGCCACACCGCCCGGCGGAATGCCGCTGCGATGTCGGCACGCGTGCACAGCAGGCTGTGGTGTTTGGCGCCCAGACTGCGTGCCGCCTGCTGCTGTGCCGCGCCTTCATCGAAGGCAGCGTCCTCGAAGCGGAGGGAAAAGGCCTGGCGCGGCGGCTCGTCCGCGCCATGAGCATCGGGGGGCATCAGCGCGGCCAGCGCCGAAGAGTCCAGGCCGCCGCTGAGGTAGACGCCGACCGGCACATCGGCCTGCAACTGCAGCCTGACGCTGGCCTGCAGCCGCTCACGCAGTTCTTCGGCCAGCGTGGCTGTGGGCTGCGCCGCGAGCGCCGGTTCGACATCAAACGTCCAATCCCAGTAGCGGTGCAGCCGCCGCCGGCCGTCGGCCTCGATGCTCAGCGTGTGGCCGGGGGGCAGGCTGTGGATGCCCTCGAAGACCGTGCGCGGCTCCAGCGGAGCCCAGCCGGCCCAGCACTGGGCCAGGGCCAGCGCGTCCAGCCGCCGCAGCTGGCCAGGCAGGGCGAGCAGGGCCTTGGCCTCGGACGCGAAGGCCAGCCCGTCTGCGGTCTCGGTCCAGACGAGCGGGCGCATGCCGACGCGGTCGCGTGCCAGCAGCAGGCGCTGTCGTCGTGCGTCCCACAGCGCCAGTGCAAACGGCCCGTCCAGCGCATCGACGAGCGCGTCGCCACACTCTTCATACAGGTGGACCAGCACCTCGCTGTCGCTGGCCGTGCGGAAGACATGACCGCGCGCGCGCAGATCGCGCCGCAGCTCGTGGTGGTTGTAGATCTCGCCGTTGCACACCAGCTGCAGGCTGCCATCCTCGTTGGCCAGCGGCTGCGCGCCGCCAGCCAGATCCACCAGCGACAGCCGCGCGTGCACCAGGCCCACGGCAGCGGCCTGCCACAGCCCCTGGCCATCAGGGCCGCGGTGCGCCACGCCGCCCAGCAGGCGCTTCAGTTCATCGCGCGCCGGCGCACGGCCGCTGCGGTGATGGAAGAGGCCCGCGATGCCGCACATCGTCGATCAGGCCTGGGCTCCCGCGCGGGACGTCGGCGCCTCGTCAGACATCGGGATCTCGATCAAAGCGGGTGAAGTACGGCGGCCCGGCAGCCCAGAGTCGTTCATCGCCAGGCGCCAGGCCGAAGACGGCCGCGCCCGTCTCCTTGGCGACGAAGCCGGCCCGCGCCAGCTGGCGCATCAGTGCCGGGCTGCCCGAAAACTCCAGCGTCAAGGCCGTCGCCTCCGTGTGACGGCGCATCCGCCGCGCAAAGCTGCGCAGCAGCGAGGCCAGCTGCTCCTGCGGCGCATTGCACAGGACATCGGCGATGTCCACCAGTTCACCGGCGCGTCGCCACACCACGTAGCCCAGCGCTGTCTGATCCGAGCGCGCGGACTCCGCGAGGCTCAGCTGCCAGCCCGCCTCGGCCTCCGGGGAAAAGCGCCAGGCCAGAACTTCAGGCGAGCGATCGGCCAGCCAGAGGGTCGGGTCGCGCGCGGCCCACAGGCGCGCCAGCAGAGCATCGTCGAAGCGGCCTTCCCGCCAGCGCCAGGCGACGCCTGCGGCCTGTGTCATCGCTGCATCGAAGCCCGCCAGCGCGGCGTCCATCGGCACCGTCAGTGCGCGAGGCGGCTGCTCCAGGCCCTGGCGACGCAGCAGGAAGGCGCTGCGCAGCAGCTTGCCCAGGCGGGGCAGGGTCCCCAGGCGCCGCAGGCCGGCGCGCTGGGCCACGGCCTGGGACGCCGCATTGGGCAGGCCGTAGACAAGGTCCTGGGCCTGAAGGCCGTCGGCGACCGCGGCGCGCATCAGCTGCAGAGCCGGACCCAGTGTCCGGTGCGAGCGATCGACGACGAAGTCCGTCAGGGCCAGCACCTGGCGGGCTTCGGCGCCGCGCCACCACTGGCGCTGGTGCAGGCCGATCACGCCCACGGCATCGGCGTCATGGGCGGTGCGCAGCAACAGGCAGCGCCCGGCTCCCGCGGGGTTGTTCAAGTAGGCGTGCCGCAGCTTCTGCTGCGCGCGGCCGCCGATGCCTGCGTGCCCAGCCCAGAGCCTGCACAGCGTGTCGCGCAGCGACGGGGCGGCCTCTGCCAGCGCATGGGCCTCGGTCCGGTAAGCAGCGGGATGAGCAGTTGAAAGCACGGTGACTGGGCGGTAGCCCGCGTGACGCGGGCGGAATCCGGCATCCTGGAATCTAGCGCCCTGCGGGCGGCTTTCAGGCGCGGATCAGGCAGCCAAGGCCGGCTCAAAAGCGGGCGCCACGCGGCGCCAGCGGCCGCTGGTTCCTGGCGCGGCCAGGCTCGGCGTGGTCAGGTGGCCAGGTGGCCAGGCATGGGCCAGCCATGAGCCCAATCCCTGGTGCAGCGAGGGCCGGATCCGAGACGGCCGGCGCAACGCAGGGCTGATGCCTAGAATCAGGTGACCATGAATGCCCCCAGTGTCCGCGAACGCATGCTCCGGGTTCGCGAAGAGGCGATCGTCGATGTCGTCAACCGCCTGCTGGCCGATCGCGGCTATGAGCAGATGACCGTGGACGAGGTCGCCGCCGAGGTCGGCATCGCCAAGGCCAGCCTGTACAAGCACTTCCCTTCGAAGGAAGCGCTGGCAGCCGCGGCGATGGTGCGCACCCTGCAGCGGGCCCAGGCGGTGCTGGCCGAACTGGCGATGCGGGCCACCATGCAGCCGGCCGAACGCCTGCGCGCCGTGGTGCTCTGGATCATGCAGATGCAGTACGAAGGCGCGATGCCCTCGCTGCCGGCCGAGAACTCCACGCTGCGCAACGTGCTGATGGCCGACAAGGGCTACACCGGCCTGCTGATGGAGGTCTCCGAGACCCTGGGCGGCTGGATCGAGCAGGCGCAGCAGGCGGGCGAGATCGATCGCAGCCTGCCCCCGGAGGTGGTGCTGTTCACGCTCTATGCCCGCGCCTGCGATCCGGTGCTGCCGCTGCTGAAGGCTTCCGGCCAGTACAGCCGCGAGCAGATCTTCGAGTGGATGCTCAGCACCTGCTTTGCGGGCCTGGCCACGCGGCCGGCCTGATCCCTGCGCACGGTCCTTGCCGCGCGGGCCACCGGCAGGTGCGCACCGCGGGCTGTTGGCATGTCCGCCACGCCAGTGAGCAACGCGTGCCCGCGCGCCCGGTCGCCGGGCATGGTCAAAGCCGGATGCCCGAGTAAACCCTGAAGACAATAATGTGAACTGAAATGGACATGACTTGAACTGACCGGTATATTTCCGGCTCATGCAAGTCGTTACAAGCTCCATCGCTCCCCCGACGGCCCCCTCGACAGCCCGTCCCCACGCGTCCTTTGCACCGGGCACTGGCTGCCGCGTGGCCGTCATCGGCGCTGGCATCTCCGGGCTCGGTGCGGCCTGGCGCCTGCAGCGCGAGGCGGGCCTGCAGGTCACGCTGTTCGAGAAGGCGCCCACCTTCGGCGGCCATGCGCACACGGTCGATCTCAGCTTGCCCGACGCGCTGGGTCGCAAGCTCACGCATGGCGTGGATACCGGCTTCCTGGTCTACAACGAACGCACCTACCCGCAGCTGATCGCGCTGTTCCAGACGCTCGGCGTGCGCACGGCGCGCTCGGACATGTCGTTCTCGGTGCAGGCGCCGGATGGGCTCGATGGCCGCTCGCGCCGGCTGGAATGGAACGGCAGCACGCTGGACACGGTGTTTGCGCAGCGGCGCAACCTGGTCTCACCCGCCTTCTACGGCATGCTGCGCGAGATCCTGCGCTTCAACCGCCTGGCCACCGATCTGGCCACCAGCAACCAGGCCGATGCGCTGGCCGAACCGCTGGGCGATTTTCTGCAGCGCCATCGTTTCGGCCATGCGTTCCGCGAAGGCTATCTGCTGCCGATGATCGGCTGCATCTGGTCCTGCCCGCTGGAGCAGATGCTGCAGTTTCCGGTGGCCACGCTGATCCGCTTCTGCCACAACCACGGCCTGCTGCAGGTTGAAGGCCGTCCGGCCTGGCACACCGTCGCGGGTGGATCGCGCCACTATGTGCGGGCGATCGTCCAGGGTCTTTCCGACGCCCGTGCCGGCTGCCCGGTGCTGGGCCTGCGGCGCGATGCGCAAGGCGTGACGGTGCACACGGCGGCGGGCAGCGAGCGTTTCGATGCCGTGGTGCTGGCTTGTCACGCACCCCAGGCGCTGAAACTGCTGGGCGATGACGCGCGGCCCGATGAGCGCAGCGTGCTGGGCGCGCTGCGCACCCAGAAGAACGTGGCCGTGCTGCACACCGATGAGCGCCAGATGCCCGTGGCCCGCAAGGCCTGGGCGGCCTGGAACTTCGAACGGGCGGCCGGCGACGCGGCCCGAGCGGACGGGGCACAGAGCGTGTGCCTGCATTACTGGATCAACCGCCTGCAGCCCTTGCCCTTTGCGCAGCCGGTGATCGTCTCGCTGAACCCGCTGCGCGAGCCCAGGGCTGAACTCACGCACGGCCGCTTCGACTGGGAGCACCCGGTCTTCGACGCCGCCGCGATCGAATCGCAGCGCCGCTTGCCGCAGCTGCAAGGCCGCTCGTCGACCTGGTATGCCGGCGCCTGGTGCGGATACGGCTTCCATGAGGACGGCCTGCGCGCCGGCCTCGCGGCCGCCGAAGGCGTGCTCCAGCAGCTGCACGCCGAGGCGGCGGCGGGCCAGGCCCTTCAGCAACAGGCGGCCTGAGCCATGGCACCGCTGTCCGCGCCCCCTGAGCCCCCGGCCCCCGCCGGCGGGCCTGGCGCGCGCGGGGCTCAGGCCCTGCTGGCGCACGGCGAGGTGCGCCATGCGCGCCTGCGCCCCGCCACACATGCCTTTCACTACCCGACGCTGTTCGTGATGCTGCCCATGCGCAGTCTGCGCGATCAGCCCTGCGAAGCGCTGTCACGCAACCGGCGCAGCCTCTTCGGCTTTCGCGATGCCGATCATGGCGAGGGCGGGCCTGACGCGCTGGCCTGGCTGGAAGGCCTGCTGCAGCGCGAAGGCGTCCAGGGCGCGGACGGCGAGATCTGGCTGCAGACCTACCCGCGCATGTTCGGCTACGCCTTCAAGCCGGTGAGCTTCTGGTACTGCCATGCGGCTGACGGCCGCCTGCGCGCCGTGGTGGCCGAGGTCAACAACACCTTCGGCGAACGCCACTGCTACCTGCTGGACGGCGCCGATGTGGCCTGGGGCGCGACCCTGCAGACCGACAAGCGGCTGCATGTGTCGCCGTTCTGCAGCGTGGCCGGCGGCTACCGCTTCCGCTTCGGCCGTGCCGGCGATCGCCTGGTCGCGCGCGTGGAGCATGTCGACGAGCAGGGCCCGCTGATCGTGACCAGCGTCAGCGGGCGCCTGGAGCCCTTGACCCCGGCTGCCGTGCGCAGCGCCCTGCGATCCATGCCGCTGCTGACGTATGGCGTCATGGCCCGCATCCACTGGCAGGCCCTTGCGCTGTGGCGCAAGCGCGTGCCCTTCTTCCGCAAGCCCGCCGCTCCGACGGCCCTGGTGACCCGATGAACGCACATTCCACTTCAGCCGACAATGCCGCCCGCCTGGGCCTGGGTTCCCGGCCGGGCCAGGCTGAACGCAGCCTGGTGACCATGCTGCAGCGCCTGACGCATGGCACGCTGGACCTGCAGGGCCCGAGCGGCCAGATGCATCACTATGTGGGCCGTGCCGATCCGCAGGCGGTTCGTGCCGCCATCGTGGTGCACGACGACCAGGTCTTCTCGCGCCTGCTCAAGCATGGCGATATCGGCCTGGCGGAGACCTATTTCGAAGGCGGCTGGAGCACGCCCGATCTGCCGGCGCTGCTGAAGCTGGGTCTGCTCAACCGCGAAAGCCTTGAACGCGCGATCTACGGCAGCCCGCTGGGTGCGCTGCTGTACCGCCTGCAGCATCTGCTGCGCCGCAATACGCGCGCCGGCAGCCGCCGCAACATCCACGCGCACTACGACCTGGGCAACCGCTTCTACGGGCTGTGGCTGGACCCCTCGATGAACTATTCGAGTGCCTGGTTCGACGGCCGGCCCGATCAGCCGCTGCAGCAGGCGCAGCAGGCCAAGATGGCGCGTGCGCTGTCCGAAGCCGGCGTCGGCCCCGGCAGCCGCGTGCTGGAGATCGGTTGCGGCTGGGGTGCGGTGGCCGAAGAGGCGGCCCGAACCGGCGCTCACCTGACCGGCGTCACCCTGTCCACCGAGCAGCTGGCCTATGCGCACGAACGCCTGCAGCGGGCCGGTCTGGAGTCCCGCGCGGATCTGCGCCTGCAGGACTACCGCGATCTGCCGACGGCCGGCGACGGACGCTTTGACGCCATCGTCTCCATCGAGATGTTCGAAGCTGTCGGCCGCGAATACTGGGCCGGCTATTTCGAGACCATCAAGCGCTGCCTGGCGCCGCAGGGCAAGGCCTGCATCCAGACCATCACCGTGCGCGACGACCTGTTTGCGCGCTACGTGAAGTCCACCGATTTCATCCAGCAGTATGTCTTTCCGGGCGGTCTGCTGCCCTCGCCCTCGGCCTTCCGGGCCGAAGCGCAGAAGG
The DNA here is from genome assembly GCA_016790225.1 of Rubrivivax sp. Next base: position 34,916 of record JAEUOZ010000009.1, on the reverse strand, counting down.
CGGGCCTTCGCATCACGCAGGAACTGGCCTTCGGCCCCGATTACGCGCAGACGCTGCGGATCTGGCGTCATCGTTTCCTGGAGCAGCTGCCGCAGGTTCGCGCGCAGGGCTTCGATACCCGCTTTGTCCGTCTGTGGGAGTTCTACCTGGCCTACTGCGAAGCCGCCTTCGACACGAACAGCACCGACGTCATGCAGTTCACGCTGCAGCACGCGCGCTGAACCTCGGCCGCCAGGACTGCCATGACGCTGAACCGTCGCGCCCTGATCGCCGCCCTGGCCACGGCACCCGCCCTGGCCTGGGCGCAGGCAGCCGGGCCGGTGGCGCCGGCCGAAGTGAGGCTGCTGCTCGGCGCTGCCGCGCGCCTGCGCGGCGCGGCGCGGCTGCGCATGTGGGGCCTGTCGATCTACGAAGCCCGGCTGTGGGTGCCGGAGGGCTTCGAGCCGCAGCGCTTCGACGCGCGGCCCATGGCGCTGGAGCTGATCTACGCACGTTCGCTCAAGGGGCCGCTGATCGCCGAGCGCTCGATCGAGGAAATGCGCCGCGGCGAGGCCTTCGGCGAGGCCGAGGCCCGACGCTGGCTGAGCTTCATGAACGAGGTCTTTCCCAACGTCGCCGAAGGTGACCGCCTCACCGGCACCTGGGATCCCGCCAGCAGCACCACCGGCTTTCACTTCAACGGCGGTGACGCACGCACGCTGCGTGACCCGGCCTTCGGCCCGCGCTTTTTCGGCATCTGGCTGGCTTCGCACAGCTCGCAGCCGGCGATGCGCCAGAAGCTGCTGGGGCTGAACGGATGACATCGATGCCGCTGCCGGCGGGCGCGCCGATCACGCCGGACGCCAGTGCGGCGTCCGCGGCCGCGTCGCCCGGTCCAGCGTCGGGCCCGGTGCAGCTGCCTGGCTTGGCCGAAGTGCTGCGTTATGGCCTGCTGGGCCTGCCGCTGGCCTTCGTGGCGCTGCCGATGGTCGTGCAGTGGCCGGCCTATGCAGCAGCGCAATGGGGCGTGCCCTTGGCCGTGCTGGGGGCGCTGCTGCTGGCCGTTCGCCTGGGCGATGCCTTCATCGACCCCTGGATCGGCCGCTGGGCCGACCGATGGTTCGCGCAGGGCCGCGGGCGGCCCTGGCAGGCCACGGCCCTGGCCGCGCTGGCGCTGATGGCCGGCTTCGTGGCGCTCTTCTTCGTGCCGGCGAGCGTCGCTGGAACGCCCACCCAGCAGACGGCGCTGCTGATCTGGCTGGGCGTGGCCCTGGTCGTGACCTACACCGGTTTCAGCGTCGCCCAGGTGGTGCACTCGGCCTGGGCCGCGCGCCTGGGCGGCGACGAGGTGGCGCGCTCGCGCTGGGTCGGCGCACGTGAAGCCTTTGCGCTCCTGGGTGTGCTCTCGGCCAGCGTGCTGCCCACGCTGGCCGGATGGACGGTGACTTCGGCGGTCCTGGCCGTGCTGCTGTTGCTGGGGCTGGCTTCGCTGCGCGCCGTGAGGGCCGGCCCGGGGCCGGGCGGCGCCCCCGCTGCGCGGGTGTCGGCGCCCTTGCAGCCAGACGCTGCGGCCCCAGCGGATGCGCTCTCGCCCTGGCGCGTGCCGGCCTTCCGTTCCCTGCTGGCGGTCTACACGCTCAACGGCCTGGCCGCCTCGATCCCGGCCAGCCTGGTGCTGTTCTTCGTGCGGGACCGCATCCAGGCGCCGGCCGTGTTCGAAGCCGTCTTCCTGGCCGCGTATTTCGGCGCTGCGGCCCTGGCCGTGCCGCTGTGGATCCGCTGCGTCGCGCGCATCGGCCTGGCCCGCACCTGGGCCCTGGGCATGCTGCTGGCCATCGTGGCCTTTGTCGGCGCGGTCACCGTGGGCGCCGGCCAGACCGGGCTCTTCCTGGCCATCTGCATCGCCAGCGGGCTGGCGCTGGGCACCGATCTGGTGGCGCCGGCCGCGCTGCTGGCCGGCGTCATCCAGCGCAGCGGAGTCGAAGGCCGCGCCGAGGGCCGGTGGTTCGGCTGGTGGAGCATGGCCACCAAGCTCACGCTGGCGCTGGCTGCCGGCATCGCCTTGCCCCTGGTGCAGTGGCTGGGCTACCAGCCCGGTGGGCGCGATGAGCAGGCGCTGATGGCGCTGGCCGTGGTCTACGCGGTCGTCCCCTGCGCGATCAAGGCACTGGCGCTGGCGCTGCTGTGGATGCGCCGGCACGACTGGAACGATGGCCTGACGATGGCCGCTTCAGCTCAAGGGAAGACCGCATGACGATGCCCCGCCGACGACTCCTGCGCCTGGGCCTGGCCGGCGCGGCGGGGCTGGCCGGTGCCGGTCTGCTGACCGGCTGCTCTTCGGCCCCCACGGTCGCCGATTACGCGGCCGACAAGCCGGCGCTGGACCTGAAGACCTATTTCAACGGCCGCCTGCGGGCGCACGGCATGTTCAGCGACCGTTCGGGGCGCGTTCTGCGGCGCTTCGTCGTGGAGATGGATTGCCGCTGGACCGGCGAAGAAGGCGTGCTGGACGAACAGTTCACCTACGCCGACGGCACCCGGGAACGCCGCATCTGGCGCCTGAAGCACCTGGGCGGCGGGCGCTACACCGGGCGCGCCGACGACGTGGTCGGCGAAGCCAGCGGCGCCGTCGCAGGCAATGCCTTCCAGTGGCGCTACACCTTGCGCCTGCCCGTGGATGGCCGCGTCTGGGAAGTCGATTTCGACGACTGGATGTTCCTGATCGATGACCGCGTGATGCTCAACCGCGCCACGATGAGCAAATTTGGCATCCGCCTCGGCGAGGTGCAACTCGTCTTCACCAAGTGAGCAGCCTTTCATGTCCCTGAACCCCCGCATCGACAACTGGCACGGCCGTGTGGCGTGGATCGTCGGCGCTTCGTCCGGCATCGGACGCGCGACCGCTTCGGCCCTGCATGCGCGGGGTGCGGTGGTGGCCGTTTCGGCCCGCAACGCGGCGGCGCTTGATCGGTTTGTCCAGGAGCATCCCGGCGCGCTGGCCTTGCCGCTGGACGTGACCGATCCCGCCAGCGTGGCCAACGCCGCACGTCAGCTGCGCGCCCAGGCCGGCAGCGTGGATCTGGCCTTCGCCTGCGCCGGCCACTACATGGCCCAGCGCGCCACGCAGTTCGATCTGGCCGAGATGGTCAAGCATCAGGCGGTGAACTACCTCGGGCCTCTGTACCTGCTGGATGCCGTGCTGCCGCCAATGCTCAGCGCCGGTGCAGGCCACATCAGCCTGATGGGCAGCGTGGCCGGTTATCGCGGCCTGCCGCAGGCGCTGGCCTACGGGCCTACCAAGGCGGCGCTGAACAACCTGGCCGAAGTGATGTACATGGACCTCAGCGAAAAGGGACTGGGCGTGTCCATCGTCAACCCCGGCTTCGTGGAGACGCCGCTCACGGCGCAGAACCGCTTTCACATGCCGGCGCTGATGACCTCCGAGGAAGCCGCGCTGGAGATCGTGCGCGGCTGGGAGTCAGGCCGCTTCGAGATCCACTTCCCGCTGCGCTTCACGCTGGGCCTGAAGACGCTGCAGACGGCCTGGCACAGCCTGTACTTCGCCGCGGTGCGCCGCGCCACCGGGCTGTGAGCCGCATGCCGCCTGCGGCCCCTCCCGCGGCTGCCGAGATCCCGGCACCGGCGGCCGCGGGCCTGCGGGCGCTGATCGTGTTCTTCGAGACGCTCAGCCCGGACAGCGTGGCCCAGATCGGCAGCATCTATGCGCCGGACGCGCGCTTTCGCGACCCCTTCAACGAGGTGCAGGGCGTGCCGGCCATCGCGCGCATCTTCGTGGACATGTTCGAGCGCACGCGCGGGCCGCGTTTTGTCATCACGGGCAGCGTGCAGCAGGGCCACGAGGCCTTCGTCACCTGGGACTTCCACTTCGGCAGCGGCGGCAACGCGATGCGCATCCAGGGCTGCTCGCAGCTGCACTTCGATGCCCAGGGGCGCGTCGACGTGCACCGCGACTACTGGGATGCCGCCGGCGAGCTGTACGAGAAGCTGCCGCTGCTGGGCGGCCTGATGCGCGCCTTGAAGCGGCGACTAACGGCCCACTGAAGGCGCAGCAGCAGGCACCGCGGCAGGCGCCGCGGAAGCGTCCCCGGATGGGCTCGCGCCGCCGGCCAGCTCGATGCGCCGCTGCAGGGCCCGCGCCGCCAACTCGTCCCCGGCTGCCAGCGCCTGCCGACGCTGCAGGCCCAGCCAGGCCAGCAGCGGGCGACGCCAGCCGGCCTGCGACGCCGTGTCGACGGCCTGGGCCATCAGGCCCGGGGGCGCCACACCGGCGCGCAGCGCCGCGGCGCTGGCCACCAGCCGGGCGACGGGATCGGCCACCGCACGCACGGCCGCTTCGCGCCGGGTCGCGTCCGGGCCGGCGGCTGCGGCGGCCTGCTGGGCCACGGGCAGCAGCGGCAGCTGGGCGGGCAGCAGCGCACCGCTCAGGAAATCGGCGTAGGCGCGCTCGGCGGCTGACGCATCCTCGCGCAGCGGCGCGAAGCCAGGGCAGACCTGCGCGGCAGGCGCTGCCACAGTCTCCAGGCTGGCCAGGCGCAGCGCGCAGCGCGTGAGCTCTGCGCGGGCCACCAGATCGGCGCGACCCGTGCGGGCCAGCTCGCGCCGCGCGCGCTCGAACTCCGCCCCCGCGACCCGGCTGTCCCCGGCCAGGTAGGCGGAGGTGAAGCGCTGCATCGAACCATGGGCTTCCAGCTGCCAGTCGGGCACCGGCGGCCCCGAGGAACAGCCGGCCATCACGAGGGTCAGCAGCAGCCCGCAGGCGGCCATGGCGCGGCGCGTGGGTCTGCGCTGTGCGCTTGCTGGCGTACCTTCGTGCTGCGCACGCCGGCATTCGCGCTTTGGGCGGCCCGACGGGCTCATGGCAGCTTCACCTCGGCATCGCGCTTGAAGGGCCATTTGCGGTTGATCTCGTTGACCAGTCCATCCACCTTGCGCAGGCTGGATTCCACTTCGCCGCGCAGCACGTCCAGTTCTTCGGTGGCCACGCGCACGTTGCGTGCGGTGCTCTGGGCCTCCTGCAGCACGGCGTCCACGCGCTGCAGGTTGCCGCGCGCATCGTTCAGCAGGGCCTGCAGCTGCTGCACCGTGGCCTTGGCGTCGGCCGTCAGGCCTTGCGGGCCGAAGATCTGCGCGTCGGCGCGGCCCACCACGCCATCGGTGCGCTTGACCAGCCCGTCCACGCTGGACAGCAGCTGGTTGGTGCGATTCAGGGCCTCGATCACCCGTTGCGCATCCTTCGGGTTGCCCATCAGCACGCCCAGCGCGCCGCCCGGTCCGCCCGCGCGGCCGCTCAGGTCGCGTGCGTTGGTCAGCGTCGCCGCCAGCGCGCCGTCGGCGGAGGTCAGTGCATTGAGATTCGCCAGCAGCTCGCGCACGGCGGCCACCACCTTGGGAATGTCGGAGGTGGCGTCGCCGGCCAGCACGCGGCGTTCGGCGCCATCGGGCAGCGGGGCATCGCTGAGCAGGCCGGTGTAGGCGCGCAAGCCCACGTTGCCCACCAGCCCCCGCGTCATCGTGAAGACGCTGGATTGGCGCAGCCAGCGGGCGTCCTCCTTCGGCACGTCGATCAGGATGCGCACGCTCGCATCGGGTGCCAGCTCGATGCGGCTCACGCGGCCGATCGGGAAGCCGGAAAAGGTGAGGTCCATGCCCACCACCACGCCTTCGGAATCGTCGGCGATCAGCACCAGCCGCTGCGTCTTCTCGAAGGCCCCGCGGGCGTACAGCAGGAAGACCGTGGAGCCGATGACCAGCGCCAGCAGCAGCAGCAGCAGCGCGCCGGCCCGGCGCTCCAGGCTCTCGCCGCGCGGCTCGTTGCCCTGCGCCATGCGGCCTGGCGCACGCGGATCGGGATCGTTGGGGGAGGCTGGCATCGCGCGGACCCGTTCAGATGTAGTTGCCCATCAGCGACAGCATCTCGATCAGCAGCAGCGCGGCAAACATGCGCACCAGGCCCTGCAGTTCGATGCCGGAGCTCAGGGCGGGTGCATCGCCGCGCGGTGGTGCAGCGCGGTCATGCAGCGCCGAGCCGATGGGAATGATGGAGACGGCCAGTGCCATGGCCAGTGCCTTGAGCACGAAGATCAGGCTCACGCTGGGGCTGAAGACCTGGCCCACGGTGCGCGTGTAGCGCTCCAGGCCCCAGGGGGAGAAGCCGTGCACCACCAGGTAGGCCAGCACGAGGCAGATCACACCGCTCAGCGCCGCCAGCAGCAGCACGGCAAAGAAGCTGCCCACCGCACGCGGCAGGATCTCCATGCGCAGCACATCCCGGCCGGCCTGCCGCAAGGCGCTGAGGCTGTCGCGCGAACGCAGCTCGGCCAGCTCCACCGAAGACGGCAGGCTGACGCGCAGTGCCACGAACAGCGCCGCCGTCAGCGGAATCAGCTCCAGCACCAGCACGCGCACGACCATCTGCAGCGCATATTGCGAAAGCCCGTAGCTCAGCGCCGTGACCAGCACGATGCGCATGATCACCAGGCTGACCAGCGTGATCAGCAGCGAAAACCCCGGCAGCAGCGGGGCGCTGCTGCGCCAGACACGCGCCGCGATCGCCGCGCGCCACGGCTGGCGCCAGCTGGAGGGCGACAGCGCCAGCGCCCCGAGCAGGGAGCCCAGGTGCAGGATGCGCCACCAGGTCTGTCCCCAACGTGCGGCTGCGCGGCCGACCGACTGCGTGCGGGCGAGCGTCGAAACCATGGCTCGATGATAGGCCGCGGTGCCTTCGGACCCAAGGCGCAAGACCGAGGCCGGGCCTCAGGCGTTCAGGGCTCGCCCATGCGGCCCACCGCTGGGGCTGGCCGTCCGCGCGCCACCCAGTCGACCAGCGCATCCAGCGCAGGACGGGCGCGCGAGGCGTTCTCGTGGTTGATGATGGCCACGAAGATCGAAGGCCGGCGCCGCTCGTCGTGCACCACGCCGGCCAGCGCCACGACGTTGCGCAGCGTGCCGGTCTTGAGCCGCGCCCAGCCCGCCGCGGGGCTCGTCTTCAGGCGCAGGCGCATGGTGCCGTCCACGCCGACGGTGGGCAGGCTCATCAGCAGATCGGCCGCATTCGGGCCTTCCAGTGCATGCTTGAGCATCAGCGCCAGCTGGCGCGCGCTCAGACGTTCCGTCCGGCTCAGCCCCGAACCGTTGTCGATGACAAACCCGCTGCTGTCGATGCGGCGTTCGGCCAGCCAGCGCCGCACCTCGGCCTCAGCGGCTTGCAGGGTGGTCATCGATGCCGCGTCGGCCAGCGGCTGCGGCGCCGCGGTGCCGGCTGCGGCGCTCGGCGGCTGCAGTGCCTGCGCGCCCAGCTGCAGATACAGCAGCCGCGTCAAGGCGTTGTCCGACTGCTTGTTCAGCGGCCGCAGCACTTCGCCCCAGGGCCGCGCGAGCCGCCGCGCCAGCAGCCGGGCATCGGGGGCCGCCTGGCCTTCACGCAACTGGCCCTGCCAGCTGCCGCCCAGTCGCTGCCACAGGCTGCGCAGCGTGAAGGCGGCCAGGCGGTCGCGGTCGATCAGCTGCAGCTCCGGGCGCTGCGTGCAGTGGCGGGGAAAGCTGCCGCGCAGCTCGATCACGATGCGGCTGCCATCGTCCTGCACGCCGGCGGGTTGCCAGCCGCTGGCCCATTCTCCGCAGCGCCGATCGACCAAGGTGAACGCGCTGCGCAGCTCGATGCCGTCGAGGCGGGGCAGGGTGCGCAGGCTCACCGTCTCGGCGTCGGACTTCAGTTCCAGGCCCATCAGGTGGCCCGTCAGCCCCAGCGCGTCCGGAATGACGTTGTAGTAGAACTCGGGCGCATCGTCGAAGGGCGCCAGGCCCACATCCAGGCGCGCCGGGCGAAACAGGCTGCGATCCAGCAGGATGTCGCCGGCGATCTCGCGCACGCCCTGATCGCGCAGCTCGTTGAACAGCGCCAGCAGCTGCGGCCAGCCGAGCTCGGGGTCTGCGCCGCCGCGCAGCACCAGATCGCCCTGCAGCACCTCGTTCTCGACCCGCGCGCTGCTGAGCAGCTCGGTGCGGCCGCGCAGGTTGGGCCCCAGGCGTTCGAGCGCGACGATGCTGGTCACCAGCTTCATCGTGGAGCCCGGCTGCATGGGCCGATCGGCGTCGCGCTCCCAGCGCCGCGACAGGCCCTGCAGCGGCATGATGATGGCCGTCAGGGCTTCCGGCGGCACGGCGGCGGCCGTCAGCGCCTCGCGCACGGCCGGGGGCAGTGCATCGTTGCGGGCCAGGGCCGGCGCCTGGGCAGCCAGCATCGTCAGGGCGAGGGCTGCAAACCAGGGGCGGATGACGCGCATGCCCTGATTGTGGCCCGCGTCGGAGCACGCAGAATGCGGGGCATGCTCAAGCTCGTCTCCTCCTTGTGGCGTGTGGCCTGCAGGACGACCGGATCGCTGCTGATCCTGGCGCTCGCCGGCTGCGCCAGCGTCTCGCCGCCTGGCCTGCAGATCGATACCACCCACACCTCGGTCAGCCAGGACAGCCGCGCGCAATTCCTGGTGATCCACTACACGCAGGCCAATTTCGAGCTGTCGATGAAGATCCTGGCGCGCGGGGGGCTCTCGGTGCACTACCTGCTGAGCGACGAGACACCGCCGCGCATCTACCGCCTGGTCGACGAAAACCGGCGCGCCTTTCACGCCGGCTTCAGCAGCTGGCAGGGGCAGGGGCCGCTGAACGCCATGTCCATCGGCATCGAGATCGTGCATCCGGGCGTGCTGCCCGGGCCGGAAGGCGAACGCTTCGTGCCCTACCGGCAGGACCAGATCGATGCGCTGATTCCCCTGGTGAAGGACATCGTGCAGCGCCACCGCATCCGCCCGGATCGGGTGGTGGGCCATAACGACATCGCTCCGCAGCGCAAGGTCGATCCCGGCCCGCTCTTTCCCTGGAAGCGCCTGGCCGACGAGGGCCTGATCCTGTGGCCGCAGGAGGCCCTGGTGGCGCAGCATCGCGCCCGTTTCGAGCAGTCACTGCCGGATGTGGCCTGGTTCCAGCAGTCCCTGGCGGCACAGGGCTACGAGGTGCCACGCCACGGCACGCTGGACGAACCCACGCGCCGCGTGGTGGCCACCTTCCAGATGAAGTACCGGCCCGAGCGCTACGACGGCCAGCCCGATGCCCAGACCGCGGCGCTGCTGCAGGCGCTGGCGCCGGCCCCGCGGCCCGGTGCTGCACCGCCCGCCGCTCCACCGGCGCCCGCGCCAGGCGCCCCGCCGGCACTCGGGACCGCACCGCTGACCCCACCTCCTCCCCTGCCACGCTGATGAATGCCTCCCCCGATGCCGCCCCGCTGAGCCTTGCGCGGCGCGCGGCTTTGCTCGCCACCGCCACCTCCGCGGCCACGCTGGCCGGCTGCGCCAGCGTGCCGCTGCCGCAGCTGCTGCCCACAGCCGATCAACCCCCCAGCGCGCCGCGCGAGTGGCGCGCCGCCTGGGTGGCTTCGGTCGCGCACATCGATTGGCCGTCCCGCGCCGGCCTCAGCGTGGCCGAGCAGCAGGGCGCCGCGCGTGAACTGCTGGATCAGGCCCGGGCGATCGGTCTCAATGCGCTGATCCTGCAGGTCAGGCCCGCTGGCGACGCGCTCTATGTCTCGGCCCTGGAGCCCTGGAGCGAGTACCTCACAGGGGCGCAGGGGCGGCCGCCACAGCCGGCCTGGGATCCGCTGGCCTTCTGGCTGGAAGAAGCCTCGCGGCGCGGCATCGAGCTGCACGCCTGGCTCAACCCCTATCGGGCCCGTCACCCGACGGCGCGCTCGCCGCTGGTCTCGCCGCACCTGGGCGTGGTGCACCCGCCGGCCGTCAAGACCTACGGCGATCTGCAATGGATGGATCCGGCCGAACCGGCCGCGATGCAGCGCACGCTGGCCGTGGTGACCGACATCGCGCGGCGCTATCCGCTGGCCGGCTTGCACATCGACGACTACTTCTACCCCTATCCGCTGCGCCAGGGGGATGTCGAGCTGCCGTTCCCGGATCGGCCGGCCTGGCACCGCTATCTGGCGCTGGCCGCCAGCCAGGGCGGCGCCCTGTCGCGCGAAGACTGGCGACGCGAGCAGGTGGACAGGCTGGTGCAGGAGATGCACCGGGTGGTGCGCGAGGCGCGGCCGGGCATGGCCTTCGGCGTCAGCCCCTTCGGCCTGGGCCGCCCCGATCGCCGGCCGCCGGGTGTCACCGGTTTCAGCCAGTACGACAAGCTGTATGCGGATGTCGAGCGCTGGCTGTCCGAAGGCTGGATGGACTACCTCGCACCGCAGCTGTACTGGGCCATCGGCAGCAGCGGCCAGCCCTTCGGCCCGCTGCTGGACTACTGGCGTGCGCAGAATCCGCGCGCCATCCCCATCCGCCCGGGGCTCTACAGCAGCCGGGTCGGCGCGGCCGAGCGCGGCTGGGTCGCGCAGGAGATCGTCGAGCAGATCGCGCTGCTTCGCACGCGGCCCGGCGTCGATGGCCACGCGCATTTCAGCCTCTCTGCGCTGGTGCAGGACCGCGGCGGCCTCGGGCAGGCCTTGCGCAGCGGGCCCTATGCACAAGGCGCGCTGGCGCCGCTGCGCCGCGGCGCGCCGCTCAGCCCGGCCCCTTCGGCGCCGCTGCTGGAGCGCCGCTGGTGGGGCGCATTCGAGCTGGCCGCGGCGCCCGGCCCGGGGCGCGCCTTCGTGCATGCGCTGTGGTTGCGTGAACGTGGGCGTTGGCGCTTTGCGGTGCAGCCGGCGGCGCAGCGCGACCTGCCCCTCACGGTGCACACGGACTGGCTGGTGGCCAGCGCGGTCGATGCGCACGGGCAGGAAGGCCCGCGTCAGGCCTGGCGGCTGGGCTGATCGACCCGCCGGGCTGGGGCCGCAGCGCCCGCAGGGGTGCGCGGCATAATCGGCGATCCCATCGATGGCGACCCTTGTTGGACCCGAGTCACCCTCGGTGACCGTCCACTCCGGTTGAGCGGCAGCGGCCTTGCGGCCCGGAGAGCCCGATGCTGAATGTCTTCACGCTGGCCAGCGGCCGGCTGTTCCAGGAAGAGATCGAAGACGCCGACGCGCTGGCACATGTGCAGCCCGTGTGGGTCGATCTGGAGGCGCCGACGCCCGAGGAAAAGGGCTGGATCGCCACGCGCTTCGGCCTGAGCATTCCCGATGACGTGGTCGACGAAGACCTGGAGGAATCGGCGCGCTTCTACGAAGAGGACAACGGCGAGCTGCACATCCGCTCGGACTTTCTCATCGAAGGCGACGAAAACCCCGAAGGCAAGCCCGCGCGCAACGTGCGGGTGGCCTTCATCCTGAAGGGCGGCATCCTGTTCTCGGTGCATGCCGAGGATCTGCCGGTGTTCCGGCTGCTGCGGCTGCGGGCGCGGCGCATCCCGGCCCTGATCGAGGATGCCAAGGACGTGCTGCTGAAGCTCTATGACGCCGATGCCGAGTATTCGGCCGATGCGCTGGAAGGCATCTACGACAACCTGGAGCAGGTCAGCGCGCGGGTGCTGAAGGAAGACGTCAACGACACCATCGCCGGCGAGGCCCTGGCGGCCATCGCGCGCGAGGAAGACCTGAACGGCCGCATCCGCCGCAACGTGATGGATACGCGCCGCGCGCTGAGCTTCATGATGCGCAGCCGCATGCTCAATGCCGAGCAGTTCGAGGAAGCGCGCCAGATCCTGCGCGACATCGATTCGCTGGACAGCCATACCGCCTTCCTGTTCGACAAGATCAACTTCCTGATGGATGCGACGGTCGGCTTCGTGAACCTGAACCAGAACAAGATCATCAAGATCTTTTCGGTGGCCAGTGTGGCGCTGCTGCCGCCCACGCTGATCGCCAGCATCTACGGCATGAATTTCCGCCAGATGCCGGAGCTGGAGCAATCCTGGGGCTACCCGTTTGCGCTGGGCCTGATGGTGCTGTCGGTGGTGACGCCCTTCGTCTACTTCCGCCGCAAGGGCTGGCTGCGCTGAGGCGCGCCGTGCCGGTTGCGCCTGGTTGCAGGCGCTGACCTGCGCTTGCCAAGAGGGCTGGGCCGCAGCGGGCCGGCGCGGGTTTTTCACGCGCGGTGCCCGGCCATCGGCCGCACAGTCAGGGCTCCTCAGCCACACCGGGGTGCCGCCATGGTCCCAGCCCGCCGTCATCGCTGCGCCAGCGCGCGCTTCATTCGTTGGATCTCTGCCGGCACCGTGCTGGTGGCGCTGGCCGCCCCGGCTGCAGCGCAGTTTGCGATCCTGCCCGCACCATCGGCCGCGGGCTCCACGCCGGCGGCATCCAGCGCGCCTGACGAGACCGCCTACCGGCGCGACGCGGCACGCCACATCTACGCCGCCTACCCGCAACGCATCCACAAGGGCAAGCTGCCGCCGATGATGTACGCGGTGATGATCACCGACACCACGATCGATTCGAGTGGCCAGGTCCAGTCCGTGGACGTGGTGCGCCCGCCGGCTGCGGCCACGGAAGTGACGCCCTGGGTCGTGGATCTGATCCGCAAGGCCAGCCCCTTCCCGCCGCCGGCTGCGATCGGCAAGACCGCGGTCTACCGCGAGATCTGGCTGGTGGACAAGAGCGGTCGCTTCCAGGTGGATACGCTGACCGAAGGGCAGCGCTGAACCTTCAGCCTCAGGCGCTGATGGCCCGCTCGGAAGATCGAGCCGACCAAGGAAAAGGCCCCGCATCAGCGGGGCCTTCAGGTGCAAAGCCTGTCGCGCAGCGCCCCCGGGTCAATGAGGGAGGGAGGGAGGAGGAGGAGAACCACCCGGGGATTGAAGGCGGCCGTGACGGCTGCCGTCCGCGCGACAGAAAAAACTCTTGAAGGCTCTGAGTGCGCGCCTTCAGGAGAGTTCCGCGCCGCAACAATTCTTTGCAGCGTCGGGGGCGGTGGGCCCGGCCATCTGTGCCGGTACCCCCACCAAAAGACTGTCATTCCACGCGGGACGGGCCGGCTTCCTAGAATGTCGCCCTTCATACAAGGGCTCGCTGGCATGTTGTACCCCGAACTGTTCAAGCAGCTGGAATCGGTGCGTTGGAACATGGACACCGACATTCCCTGGGATCGCTTCGATGCCGGCCTGCTCAGCGACGAGCAGGCGCGCACCATCAAGATGAACGCCATCACCGAGTGGGCGGCCTTGCCGGCCACCGAGATGTTCCTGCGCGACAACCGCGACGACAGTGACTTCTCCGCCTTCATGAGCGTGTGGTTCTTCGAAGAGCAGAAGCATTCGCTGGTGCTGATGGAGTACCTGCGCCGTTTCCGCCCGGATCTGGTGCCCACCGAGGCCGAGCTGCACGAAGTGCGCTTCGAGTTCGATCCGGCGCCGGCGCTGGAGACGCTCATGCTGCACTTCTGCGGTGAGATCCGGCTGAACCACTGGTACCGGCGCGCGGCGGAATGGCACACCGAGCCGGTGATCAAGGCCATCTACGAGACCCTGGCCAAGGACGAGGCGCGCCACGGTGGCGCCTACCTTCGCTACATGAAGCGGGCACTCACCCGGTTCGGCGACGAAGCCCGCGCCGCCTTCGCCAAGGTCGGCGTGCTGATGGCCAGTGCGCGGCGCACGGCGCAGGCCCTGCACCCCACCAACCTGCACGTGAACCAGAAGCTCTTCCCGCGCGACACGGTGCAGAGCCGGCTGCCCGATCCCGTCTGGCTCGAGCAGTGGCTGGACAAGCAGATCCAGTTCGACGCCGTCTGGGAGACCAAGGTCGTCGAGCGCATCCTGCACAACATGAGCCTGCTGATGGAGCGCAGCTTCGCCAGCGTCCAGGAGCTGAACCGTTTCCGCAAGGAGATGGCGGCTTCGATCGCCCAGCAGGCCGCCGCGATGAAGCCCGGCAGCAGCGCCGCCTGATCGGGCCTGCGCTTCAGCTGCTCTTTCGGCGGCTCTTTCAGCTGCTCTTGGGCGCAGCCGCGGCGGCGGCCGCTTTGGCGGCTTCCTGATCCCGCTTGCGATCGGCCGAGATGCGCTGCGCGCTGGGTCGCTCGGCGATGAACTTCTGGTAGCTGCGCGCATCGATGCCGTGTGCCGCGAGCAGGTCTTCACCGTAGACCGTCTTGGTGGCCAGGCTCACCAGCGGCAGCGAGACCCAGGCCGCAGCATCCGCCAGCGTGAACTGCTCACCCGCCACATACGGCGCAAAGCGCGCCAGGCGCTTGAAGGCAGGGATGCTGCGCTCCAGGCGCTTGCGCGTGGCGGTCTTGACTTCATCGCTGACCTGGCCGCCGAAGAAGGCCTCGGCGTAGATGTCGCGCACCACGAGTTCCAGGTGCAGATCGATGAAGGTGATGAGCTCGCGCACCTTGGCGGCGGCAAACGCGTCCGCCGGCATCAGCGCGGGCTGCGGGTAGGCCGCTTCCAGCCAATCGCAGATGACCTGGCTTTCGCACAAGGGCCCCTGGGGCGTCCGCAAGAACGGCACCTTGCCCAGGGGCGAGTCGGCGTAGACGGCGTCGCTCTTGCGGCCCATCGGCACCAGCTCTTCCTCGAACGGAATGCCCTTTTCCAGCAGCACCATCTTGACCTTGTTGTGATAGTTCGAGAGCGTGAAGCCGCACAGCGTGATCATGGGATGTCTCCTTGTCGGGGGTGTCAGGATTTCGATGCCGAAGGCGTTGCGGGCGCGGCAGCCGGCTTGCGGTTGACGAGGCTGATGCCCGCCACCACGGCGGCCAGGGCCAGCAGCAGCTGCCAGGTCAGCGGCTCGCGCAGCAGCACCACGCCGAACAGCAGCCCGGCCACCGGGGTGAGCAGCACGAAGGTGGAGATGCGCGTGGCCGGATAGTGCCGCATCAGCCAGAACCAGGTCAGGTAGCTGGCAAAGCAGACCACCACCGTCTGGAACAGCATCGAGCCCCAGCCGATGGCGGACCACCGCACGGGCAGCGGGTTGCCGATCCACAAAGCCGCCAGCCCCAGCAGCAGGGCCGAGACCAGGAGCTGATACACCAGCGTCTTCTCGGCGGCGGCCTGGCTGAGCGCGCTGGCCCGGATCACCAGGGTCGTGGCGCCCCACAGCACGGCTGCGCCCACGCCCATCAGATCACCCCACCACTGGCGCGGGCCGATCGTCGGCCCGGCGAAGCCTTCGGCCAGCGCCAGCGCCACGCCGCCAAAGGCGATGGCCAGCCCGCACCACTGCAGCGGCGCGAGCCTCTCGTTGCGCGCGATCAAGGGCATGCCCAGCGCCACGACGAAGGGCGAGAGGTAGATGAAGACGGCCATGCGCGAGGCGCTGGTGAACTGCAGGCCGCCGAAGATGAGCGCAAACTCCAGCGCAAACAGGCTGCCGGCCAGCAGGCCGGCGCGCAGCGTGCCGTCGCGCTGGAAGAGCGGCACGCCCCGCCACAGGGCCCAGCCGATCACCAGCACGGCGGCGCCGGCCGAGCGCAGGGCCGCCTGCGTGAGCGGTGGCACTTCCGGCAAGGCCAGCTTGGCGGCCACCTGGTTGAGCCCCCAGATCAGGCTGCAGCCCATGAGCAGCAGGATGGCCAGTCCATCCAGATGCTCGCGACGCGCGGGGCTCAGGCTCATCGGCGCATTGTCGCCAGCGCTTTCCGACGGCTTGTCGCCCAGGCGACCCCGGCACAGGCCAGGCCGGCCGCGACGCCCGTGGCATGGGCCAGCACGGCGACGGGAAAGTCCCAGCCCGGCAGACGGCGCACCGGCGCGTCCCAGGCCGCTTCATCGAGCAGCTTCAACAGCAGGCCGGCCAGGATCAGCGCGCCCACGGCACGGACGCGGCCTCGTTCGCGCAGCACCAGGCCCAGTGCCGCCACGGCGACGCCCGCATGCAGGGCGCCGGACAGCCCGGCATAGTGCTGCACGGCGGGCCAGAACCCGAGCAGCGCGTGGGTCAGCGGCCACGCGGCGAGCCAGGCCCAGACGTCGGCGCCCGTGCTGCGGGCCGTGACGCCCAGCAGGGCCAGCACGGCCGCGCCCGCCAGGTTGGCCAGCAGATGCCAGCGGTCCAGGTGCACGAAGGCGGCCGTCCAGGCGCGCCAGGGCTCGGCTGCGGCCAGCGCGGGCTGCCAGTCCAGCCGCTGCGCCGGTCCCAGAGTGCCCAGCAGCGCGCCCAGCGCCAGCAGGGCCGCGACGCCGCACCAGGCCGCCCGCGCGCCCAGGGCGCGGCGCGGTGCGGGTGTCAGCCGAAGACCTGGTTCCACACCGCGAGGATCGCATCCCGGCCGGCGGCGTGCTGCTCGGGTGCGAAGTGCGTGGGCTGTTCGTCCAGCCGGGCGCGGTGCTGGGCACGGCGCATCTCGCGGTAGGCGTCGGCCGCCGCCTGGCCGCTGCCGGGCCGCAGCAGGCCTGCGGCCTCGGCGCGCTGCAGCAGCGCGATATTGCCCACGTTGCCCAGCAGATCAGGATGGGCCCGCGCGCAGGCCAGCACCAGGTACTGGACCGCAAACTCCGCGTCCATCATGCCGCCCGCACTGTGCTTGACGTCGAAGCGCCCGGGCGGCACGCGGTGGGCGGCGCGTACCCGCTCGCGCATCGTGCGGATCTCGTCGCGCAGGCCCGTGCTGTCGCGCCCCGCGCTCAGCACGGCCAGGCGCGCGGCGTCGAAGCGTTGGCCGATGGCCGCATCGCCCGCACAGAAGCGCGCCCGCGTCAGCGCCTGGTGTTCCCAGGTCCAGGCGGTGTTGCTGCCGCGGCCGGCCTGGTAGCGCTCGAACGACTCGATCGAGGTCACCAGCAGGCCGGAGTTGCCATTGGGGCGCAGTGCCGTGTCGATGTCGAACAGCTCACCGGCGCCCGTACGCAAGGTCAGCCAGGTGATCAGCTTGCGCACGAAGCCGCTGTAGATCTCCTGCGCGCGGTCGCGATCCGTTTCCCGCGAGTCGTCGTAGAGGAAGACCACGTCCAGGTCG
This sequence comes from Rubrivivax sp., assembly GCA_016790225.1. The sequence continues at coordinate 18,081 of JAEUOZ010000009.1, read as the reverse complement.
CTGCCGTAACCCAGCTCCTTGCCACCCAGCTTGCCATAGGCGATGACGGCCAGCGCCGGCTGCTCGACGTGCCGCTGGCGGAAGAGCTGCCAGGCCCAGCGAAGGGCCAGCGTCAAGACGGCATCGGCGAGCGCGGAGAGATCGTCGGCGACCTGTTCCACCGTCAAGGCGCCCTCGACATCGCGCACGAGGATGCGAAAGACCTCGGCATGGTGCGCGTGGCGCAGGCTGTCCAGCAAGGATTCCTCGTTGGCCTCGCCCGCGCGCTGCCAGGCGGCCTGGCGTTCCTGCAATTCCTGCTCGAAGGCGTTGCGGTCGAAGCGCTCATGCAGCAAGCGCGCGTCGGCCAGTTCGTCGATCACGCCCGGATGGCGCATCAGGTACTGCATGGGCCAGCGCGCCAGGCCCAGCAGACGCAGCAGGCGCTTCTGCACCTCGGGGCGCTCCACCAGCAGCGCGAGGTAGCTCTCGCGCCGCAGCAGCGGCTCCAGCCAGTCGACGAAGCGCAGGGCCGCGTCCAGGTTGCACAGGCCCTCGGCCACGCTGGCCTCGGCGCGCTGCATCAGCCGTCCCAGCCGCAGCTTGGCGGGATCCCGCAGCGCCGTCACACGGGGCTGCGTGCACCAGCCGCGCACGCGCTCGGCCAGCGCCTGCGGCAGCTGCTCGTGCAGGGCATCGCTGTCGATGGGCAGCGGCCCGCTGCCGCAGCTCTTGCAGCGCCCGCCCGGGCCGGGCAGCGGTGGCGCGCGCCCGTCGTGAAGCAATGCATCAAACTCGGTGGCGACGAGTTCTCGCACCTCGCACAGGCGGTCCAGCAGCTCGCAGCTGTCGCCGCGGCACACCAGGCCCAGGCTGGCGGCGATCCAGCCCAGATCGGCGTCGGCGGCCGGCAGCAGGTGGGTCTGCTGGTCATCGAGAAACTGGATGCGGTGCTCGACGCGCCGCAGAAAGACGTAGCCCTCGGCCAGCCGCTGCGCCGTCGCGGGCTTGATCAGGCCGTGGGCGGCCAGCTTGTCCAGCGCCTTCAGCGTGGAGCGGGTGCGGATTTCCGGAAACTGGCCGCCGCGCACCACCTGCATCAGCTGCACGATGAACTCGACCTCGCGAATGCCGCCGCGCGAGAGCTTGACGTCGTTGGCACGCTCCGGTCGTCCGGCCGCACGCCGCTGCGCTTCATGGCGGATCTTCTGGTGCAGCTGGCGCAGGCCCTCGAAGACGCCGTAGTCCAGGTACTTGCGGTAGACAAAGGGCGTGACCAAGGATCGCAGCGCCAGTGCGCGCGGGCTGGCGATGGCGGCGCGCGGCGCCACGATGCGGCTCTTGAGCCAGGCGAAGCGCTCCCACTCGCGGCCTTGCACCAGGAAGTACTCTTCCAGCATCGCGGCGCTGAGCACCGGCGGGCCGCTGTTGCCGTTCGGGCGCAGCGCCAGATCCACGCGGAAGACAAATCCTTCGGGCGTCACGTCACCGATCAAGGCAAAGAGTCGCTTGGCGATGGCGCTGAAATACTCGTGCGCACTGATGGGCTGCGCACCGTCGGTCTGACCGTCGTCCTCGTAGACATAGATCAGGTCGATGTCGGACGAGACATTCAGCTCGCGCGCGCCCAGCTTGCCCATGCCGACGATCCAGAAGGCCACGCGCTCGCCCTTGGCGTCACGCGGCACACCGTGACGCGCGTCGCACTCGGCGCTGGCCTGCTCGAACGCCAGATCCAGGCTCAGCTCCGCCAGGGCGGTCATGGCGTGCGTGATCACCGGCATCGGCACCTGCTGCTCGATATCCAGCACCGCCAGCCGCTCCAGGACCAGCTGCCGCGTGATGCGCAGCGCGGCCGCCAGCTCGTGACCCTGGCGGCCCAGCGCAGCGACGGCCTGGCGCATCGAGGCCTCGTCAGGCACGCCTTCGGCCAGCAGCGCCCGCTCTGCAGGGAACCTGCGGCGCACGCGCTGCACCAATCGGCTGTGGTCTGCCTGCGCCGTCACCCGCCCGAGGCTGTGCATCGGCGCGGACAAGTCCGTCGTGGCGGGGCGGGATTCGATGGAGTCAGGCACGTTCGACTCGGGGGGCTGTGCTAGATTGACCCGACACCGGGGCCGCCGGGCAGCTCCGTGCGGCCAGTCGCGCGTCCGGCCCGAATCAACGGCGGCAAGTCGCGCCGGGCTGCGGCTGGTTGTCGAATGAATGTCACTCCGTCTCCCGCTGCTTGCGTTGCCGCGCTCCCGAGCCGATCCTTGAGTCGTCGCGCGCTCAAGCTGCTGTTGCTGGCCGTTCTGGTGCTGGCAAGCCTAACCGTGGCGGCTTGGCTGACGCTGCACTGGGGCCTTTTGCCTCGCCTGGAGCAGTGGCGGCCGCAGATCGAGCAGCGCGCGTCGGCAGCGCTCGGGCAGCCGGTGCGCATCGGCGCCATCCGGGTCAGCAGCCACGGCTGGGTACCGGCCTTCGAGCTGCAGGACGTTCGCCTGCTCGACGCGCAGCAGCGCACGGTGCTCCATCTGGGCCGCGTTCAGGCGGCCTTGGCGCCCGCGGCGCTGCTGGGGCTGGAGCTGCGTTTCCGGCAGCTGCACCTGGACGGCGTGCAGCTGGATGTCCGCCGCGACAGCCAGGGCCGCATCCGCGTCGCTGGCCTCGAAGCCGAGGGCGGTGACGCCGGCACCGATGACGGGCGGGCCGCGGACTGGCTGTTCTCGCAGGATGAGATCGTCGTGCGGCGCGGCCAGATCCGCTGGACCGACGAGCTGCGCGCGGCGCCAGCGCTCGAGCTCGCCGACGTCGATCTGGTCATGCGCAACGGCTTGCGCAGCCATCAGCTTCGGCTGGACGCCACACCGCCCCCGGACTGGGGCCAGCGCTTCAGCCTGATCGGGCAGTTTCGCCACAGCCTGCTGGCCCGCCGGGGACAGTGGCGTGGCTGGAGCGGCACGCTCTACGCGCAATTGCCGGCGGCCGACGTCAGCCAGCTGCGACAGCATGTGGAGCTGCCCTTCGATCTGAATCAAGGCCGCGGTGCCGCGCGGGCCTGGCTCGATCTGGATCGCGGACTGTGGCGCGAGCTGACCGTGGACCTGGCGCTGGCAGACGTCCAGGCGCGCCTGGCGTCCCACCTGCAGCCGCTGTCCATCGCCGCCTTGCGGGGCCGATTGAGCGCCGCGCGCGATGCCGGCAGCGTGGCCGTCCGCGCGCGCGGCTTGAGCGTGACCACGGCCGAGGGCGAGGCGTGGCCTGCGGGCGACATCGTGCTGGAGTGGCAGCAGGCCCAGGCGCTGGCCGGCAACCTGCCTCAGGGGCCGGTGCTGGGCGGTCGCCTGAAGGCCGAGCAACTCGATCTGGGCGTGCTGGGCCAGCTGGCGACCCGGCTGCCCCTGGGCAGAGCCCTGGAATCGACGCTGGCCAGCCTGGCGCCCGCGGGCATGCTGCGTGGCCTGGAACTGCGCTGGACCGGCACGCCGGACGAACCGCAGCGCTACCAGGTGCAGGGTCAGGTCTCGCGCCTGGCTCTGGCGCCGCTGGCGGCGCCGGATGCGAAGGCCGTCGGACGCCCCGGCCTGGCCGGCGCGGACTTCGACTTCCAGCTCTCCGAGACCGGTGGCAAGGCGCAGCTGTCGATGCAGCAAGGCACGCTGTACTTCCCGGGCGTCTTCGAGGATCCGTCATTGCCCGTGACGCAGCTCAAGGCGCAGCTGGACTGGCGTGTCCAGCGGCGAGCCTCGGCGCCCCCGGCCATCGAGCTGCGCGTGAGCGATGTGCGCCTGGCCAACGACGACGCACGCGCCGAGCTGCAGGCCACCTGGCGCACCGGCAAAGGCACGGACTTCGGGCGCGGCGGTTACCTGCCAGGCGTCATCGAGCTGGAAGGGCGCATCGTCACTGCCAAGGCCGATCGCGTGGCGGCCTACCTGCCGCTGGGCATTCCGTCGAATGTGCGCCACTACGTCGGCCGGGCGGTCAAGGGCGGTCGCCTGGACAACGGCACGATCACGGTCAAGGGCGACGTGTGGTCCATCCCCTTCACCGACAGCCAGGACGGCATCTTCCGCATCGCCGGACGCCTGAGCGACGCCCAGTTCGACTACCTGCCCAGCGTGCCGCCGGGGCAGTCCGAGCCCGCCTGGGTATCGCCCTGGCCGGGGTTCACCCAGGTCAGCGGTGAGCTCCTGTTCGACCGTTCCTCGATGACCCTGCAGCGCCTGCAGGCCCGCCTGTGGGGCGTGCAGCTGCGCAACATCCAGGCCCGCATCGACGACATGACGCAGCAGCCGGTTCTTCGCGTGGATGGCGAGGGCCGAGGGCCGCTGACAGATCTGCTGCGCTTCGTGGAAGTCTCACCGGTGGGTGGCTGGATAGGTGGCGGGCTGAGCACGATCAGCGCTGTGGGTGCAGGAGACTTGCGCCTGGGCCTGGCCATCCCGCTGCTGCAGTCCGATCGCACCACGGTCAACGGCAGCATCGTGCTGGGCGGCAACGATGTGCAGATTCAGCCCGGCCTGCCCTTGCTCGTGGGGGCACGCGGCCGGGTGGACTTCACGCAGCGCGGCTTCCAGATCGTCGATGCCAGCGCACGGGCCCTGGGCGGAGAGTTCAGCCTGGACGGCGGCACGCAGCCCGATGGCGCCTTGCGTTTCCAGGTGCGCGGCACGGCCACGGCCGAGGGGCTCAAGCGTGCCCAGGAGTTTGCGCCGCTGCCCTGGGTGGCGCAGTCCCTGAAGGGCCAGACCAGCTGGCGCGCGCAGATCGGCATCGTGCAGGGGCGGCCGGAGATCAGCGTGAGCAGCGATCTGGTGGGCCTGCAGAGCGACTGGCCGGCACCGTTCGACAAGGCGGCCGGCACGCCCCTGCCGATGCGCTGGCAGACCACCCTGGCCACCGCGGCCCGTCCGGGCGATGCGCTGCGCGATCAGCTGCGGCTGGATCTGGGCAACCTGCTGCAGCTGCGCCTGCAGCGCGAGTGGAGCGGCGATCAGCTGCGCATCCTGTCCGGCGCCATCGGCCTGGCAGAGCCCGCCCCGGCTGCGGCCGCAGGGCAGCTTCTGGTCCGCGCGCGGCTGGCCAAGCTCGATGCGGATGCCTGGTCGCGGACGCTGGAGCGTGTGCCCGCCAGCGTAGGGGAACCGTTGCCGGCATTGCCGCGCCTGGCGATCAGCCTGCAGGCCCAGGAGCTGGTGGCGCTGTCGCGGCGTGTCAACCAGGTCAAGCTGGAGCTCCAGCAGGATGCCGTCAGCAGCGAAGGGCTCTGGCAGGCCCAGCTCACGGCTGACCAGCTGGCCGGGCGACTCAGCTGGCGCCCGCCCCGCGGCCTCACCGATGGCGGCCGCCTGGTGGCGCGGCTGGACCGGATGTCGCTGCCGCCGGCCGAGCCCTTGCAGGTGGAGCAACTGCTGGACGAAGCGCCCAGCCGGCTGCCGGCGCTGGACATCCTGGTCGAAGACTTCGAACTGCGCGGCCTCAAGCTGGGGCGGCTGAATCTTCAGGCCGCCAGCCGCGCCGGATCGGCTTCCGGTGCCTGGCGACTGGACAAGCTCGAGCTCGACATGGGCGAGGCGCGGCTGTCTGCCGAAGGGCTGTGGACGCCCCCGCCGCGGGGCGCTTCGGCGGGCCGCATGCAGATGGACCTGGGCGTCACGCTGAACGATGCCGGGCGCCTGGCGGGACGCTTCGGCTGGCCCGAGGCGATCCGCGGAGGCCGGGGCGCGCTCAAGGGCCAGCTGGCCTGGGCCGGCTCTCCGCTGGCGCCCGATCTGCCCACGCTGGACGGGGCGCTCCAGCTGCAGCTGGCATCGGGCCAGTTCCTGCGTGCCGAGCCCGGCCTGGGGCGGCTGCTGGGCATCGTCAGCCTGCAATCGCTGCCGCGGCGGCTGCTGCTGGACTTCCGCGATGTCTTCCAGCAGGGCTTTGCCTTCGATCAGGTCAGCGGCGACATCGTGCTCAGCCGCGGCCAGGCGAGTTTTCAGCGCTTTCACATGCGCGGTGTCCAGGCCACGGTGGTCATCGAGGGCAGTGCCGATCTGGTGCGCGAACAGCAGGATCTGCGCGTGATGATCGTGCCGGAAGTGAATGCCGGCGCGGCCTCGCTGGCCTACCTGGCGATCAATCCGGCGATCGGCCTGGGCACCTTCTTTGCGCAGCTGCTGCTGCGCGATCCGCTGCGCGCGGCCGGCACGCGCGAGTTTTCCGTGACCGGCCTGATGGCCGATCCCAAGGTGGAGCGGGTGGATCGGCCGATCAACGCGCCCTTGCCGGGCCCGGCAACCGGGGCCGGCGCGGGGCCGACCGTCACGGCCGGCACCGGCGGGCCACCCTTGGCCAGCGTCGCCACGATCCCCTCGGCAGGACCGCCGCTTCCCGCCGCCTCGTCCCCGCGTGCCGGTGGCGCAACGCCGGCAGCCTCGCCCCCGCCGGAGCCCCGTCCATGAAGATCGCCGCCGTCCAGATGGTCTCCACGCCCGAGGTCTCCCAGAACCTGGAGATGGCGTTGCGCTTGATCGCCGAGGCGGCCCAGGGCGGCGCGCAGCTGGTGGCGCTGCCGGAGTATTTCTGCCTGATGGGCCGGCGGGACACGGACAAGCTCGCCGTGGCTGAACCCGCGGGCCAGGGCCCGATCCAGCAGGCGCTGGCGGAGGCGGCCCGGCGCCACGCGGTCTGGCTGGTGGGCGGCACGCTGCCGCTGCAGGTGCCCGGCAAGCCCGACCGTGTACGCAACAGCTGCCTGGTGTTCGGGCCCGATGGCTCGCTGGCGGCGCGCTACGACAAGATCCATCTCTTTGCCTACGACAACGGCCGGGAGCGTTACGACGAATCGGCCGTGCTCGAAGCCGGCAGCGAGCCGGTGAGCTTTCAGGCCGGCGGGCATCGCGTGGGCCTGAGCGTCTGCTACGACCTGCGTTTCCCGGAGCTGTACCGGCGCCTGGCCCGGCAGGGTCCGCAGGCTTCGCCCTGCGATCTGCTGTGCGTGCCGGCGGCCTTCACCTACACCACCGGCCAGGCGCACTGGGAACTGCTGCTGCGCGCGCGGGCCGTGGAGAACCAGTGTTATGTCCTCGCGCCGGCCCAGGGCGGCCTGCACCCGAACGGCCGGCGGACCTGGGGCCACAGCCTGATCGTCGATCCCTGGGGCGAGGTGCTGGCCCTGCGGGAAGAAGGTGCCGGCGTGGTGCTGGCCGAGATCGATGCGCAACGCCTGCAGCAGGTGCGCATGCAGCTTCCGGCCTTGGCCCACCGGCGCGAGCTCTGAGCTCGATTGAACACAGTGACAGTCAACACTGACGAAGTGTTCGCTGAAGGCGGCCAAGTGATCGCTCTGCTGTCTTCCTGTTGACGCCGACTTTCGAAACACTGGCAACCCATCAGCCACCGTGCCTGCGCGCCGCGCCGGGGCACATCTACCCGGAAGCGAGGGGTCCCGTTCATGAGCCAGTTTCTTCAGGCCGCCAGCCGGTCCCCCCTGCGTGATGCCGCCGGCACCTTGTTTCTCGACGCGCGCGATGTCGTCAGCCTGATCCGCCGCCGCGGCCTGGACAAGCTGCTGCAGGCAGTGGCCGATCGCATCGAGCAGGATTTCCTGCGCTGGCCGGCGTTCGACAAGTCCGCCCGCGTGGCCTGCCACAGCGCGCTGGGCGTGGTCGAGCTGATGCCGGTGGCCGACGCGCAGCGCTTTGCGTTCAAGTATGTGAACGGCCACCCCGGCAACACGCGGCTGGGCCTGCCGACGGTGATGGCCTTCGGGCTGCTGGCCGATGTGGCCACCGGCGCGCCGCGCCTGCTGGCAGAGCTGTCGCTGCTGACGGCGGTGCGCACCGCGGCCATGTCGGCGCTGGCGGCCAGCCGCCTGGCGCGGCCGGGCAGCCGCAGCATGGCCTTGATCGGCAATGGGGCACAGGCCGAGTTTCAGGCGCTGGCCTTCCGCGATCGCCTGGGCATCCGCGAGTTGCGGCTGTTCGACACCGATCCGGCCGCCACGGCCAAGCTGCTGGCCAATCTGGCCGACAGCGGGCTCACCCTGCGCGTCTGCGCCAGCGTGGCCGAGGCGGTACGCGGCGCCGACATCGTGACCACCGTCACCGCCGACAAGACACGCGCCACGATCATCACGCCCGAGATGATCGAGCGTGGCATGCACCTCAATGCCGTGGGCGGCGATTGCCCGGGCAAGACCGAGCTGCATCCCGAGGTGCTGCGGCGCGCGCGGGTGTTCTGCGAATACGAGCCGCAGACGCGCATCGAGGGAGATCTGCAGCAGATGCCCGCCGACTTTGCGGTGACCGAGTTCTGGCAGGTGCTGGCCGGCAGCGCGCCCGGGCGCCAGACCGCGGGCGAGGTGACGGTCTTCGACTCCGTGGGCTTCGCGCTGGAAGACTTCTCGGCGCTGTGCGTGCTGTACGCCTGGGCTTGTGAGGAAGGCCTGGGCCGGCTGATCGAGCTGACGGCGCGCACGCCTGACCCGAAGGACCTGTTCGGCCTGCTGCGCCCGACCCCGCGCGCGTTGTCCACACTGCCCGAGCCGGCGCTGGCGTTGTAACGTCAGCGGCATGACTGCAAGACCTGCTGCCGCGCCCGAGGCGGCATCCCCCGGTGCCCCGGCGCCGAGTGCGCCCGCATTGACCCGCTTCCTGCTGGACACGCCCTTGCGGCAGGCGGTCAGCGCGCTCACGCGACCGCCCGAGCCAGACGTGCTGCCGCCTCTGGTGGCGCGCGCCCGGCTGCCAGCGGCCCAGGCGCAACAGGCCCAGGCTCTGGCCCTACGCCTGGCGCGCGGCGTGCGCGAGCGCGGCCGCTCCGCCGGGCGGGCCGGCCTGGTGCAGGGCCTGCTGCAGGAGTTCGCGCTCAGCTCGCAGGAAGGCGTGGCACTCATGTGCCTGGCCGAGGCCTTGCTGCGCATCCCGGACCTGCCCACGCGCGACGCGCTGATCCGCGACAAGATCTCGCGCGGCAACTGGCAGAACCACCTTGGCCAGAGCCCCTCGGTCTTCGTCAACGCCGCGGCCTGGGGCCTGCTGCTGACGGGCCGGCTGGTCTCCACGCACAGCGATGCGGGGCTCAGCGCCACGCTGCGGCGCGCGGTTGCGCGCGGCGGCGAGCCGCTGATCCGCAAGGGCGTGGACATGGCCATGCGCATGATGGGCGAGCAGTTCGTCACCGGCGAGACCATCGAGCAGGCGCTGCAGCATGCGGCCCCGCGCGAAGCGCAAGGCTTCCGCTTCAGCTACGACATGCTGGGCGAGGGCGCGCTCACGTCGGCGGATGCGCAGCGTTATCTGCGCGCCTATGAGCAGGCCATCCACGCGATCGGTCTGGCCTCGCAGGGGCGCGGCATCGTCGGCGGCCCCGGCATTTCCATCAAGCTGTCGGCACTGCATCCACGCTATGCGCGGGCGCAGATCGGCCGGGTGATGAGCGAGCTCTATCCGCGCCTGCTGCAGCTCGCCCGCCTGGCCCACAGCTACGACATCGGCCTGAACATCGACGCCGAAGAGTCCGAGCGGCTGGAGCTTTCGCTCGATCTGCTGGAGCGCCTGTGCTTCGAACCCGCGCTGGCGGGCTGGAACGGCATCGGCTTCGTCATCCAGGCCTACCAGAAGCGCTGTCCCGCGGTGGTGGAGGTGCTCGTGGACCTGGCGCGTCGCAGCGGGCACCGGCTGATGGTCCGCCTGGTCAAGGGGGCCTACTGGGACAGCGAAATCAAGCGCGCGCAGCAGGAAGGGCAGTCCGGCTACCCCGTCTATTCGCGCAAGCCGCACACCGACGTGGCTTACCTCGCCTGCGCGCGCCAGCTGCTGGCCGCACCCGATGCGATCTACCCGCAGTTCGCCACGCACAACGCGCACACGCTGGCGGCCATCCACACGATGGCGGGTGAGGCCTATCACGAGAGCCAGTACGAATTCCAGTGCCTGCATGGCATGGGCGAGCCGCTGTACGAACAGGTCGTCAAGCCGCTGGAGCAGGGCGGCCTGGCGAGGCCCTGCCGCATCTACGCGCCGGTGGGCACGCACGACACGCTGCTGGCCTACCTGGTGCGGCGGCTGCTGGAAAACGGCGCCAACAGCTCCTTCGTCAACCGCATCGCGGATGAAAACCTGCCGCTGGAAGCGCTGGTGCAGGACCCGGTCGAGACCGTGGAGGCTCAGGCGGCAGCGGACGGCTTGCTCGGCGCCCCGCACCCGGCGATCCCCTTGCCGGCTGGGCTCTATGGCGAGCGGCGTCGCAACTCCCCCGGGCTTGACCTCAGCGCCGAGGCGCCGCTGCGGGCGCTGCAGGCGCGCTTTGCGCTAGGCGGGCAGTGGCACGCTGCGCCGCTGATCGACGGCGCAATGACGGCCGACGCGTCGGCGGACCGAGCGCCGGCAACCATCGCAGGCGATCACGCCGCGGCCGGCCCGGCGCAGCAACGGCTGCGAAACCCGGCGGCGCATGAGGATCGGGTCGGAACCGTCCGTGAAACCCAGCCGGCCGAGTGGGAGCAGGCCCTGGCCGCCGCGGTGCGCGCAGCGCCGCAGTGGGCGCAGGTGCCGCCGGTCGAGCGCGCGGCCTGCCTGGACCGGGCCGCGGCCGCGCTGGAGTCGCAGATCGAAGCCTGGCTGCCCTGGCTCGCGCGTGAAGCCGGCAAGACCTGCAGCAACGGCATCGCCGAAGTGCGCGAGGCCGCTGATTTCCTGCGCTACTACGCCGCTGCGGTGCGCGAGGGCTTCGACAACACGAGCCACCGGCCCTTGGGGCCGGTGGTCTGCATCAGCCCCTGGAACTTTCCGTTGGCCATCTTCGTGGGTCAGGTGAGTGCGGCGCTGGCCGCCGGCAACGTGGTGCTGGCCAAGCCGGCCGAGCAGACCCCGCTGGTGGCCGCGCAGGCGGTGCGCGTGCTGCACGAGGCCGGCATCCCGCGCGGGGCGCTGCAGCTGCTGCCGGGCCGGGGCGAGACCGTCGGCGCGGCGCTCGTGGCCGATGCGCGGGTCCAAGGCGTGCTGTTCACCGGATCCACCGAGGTGGCACGCCTGCTGCAGCGTTCACTGGCGCAGCGGCTCACGAGCGACGGCCAGACCGTCCCGCTGATTGCCGAGACCGGGGGCCAGAATGCCCTGGTGGTGGATTCGTCGGCGCTGGTCGAGCAGGCCGTGGGCGATATCCTCAGCTCCGCCTTCGACAGCGCGGGGCAGCGCTGTTCGGCGCTGCGGCTGCTGTGCGTGCAGGAGGATGCCGCCGAGCGCGTCATCGAGATGCTGGATGGTGCGATGCGCGAACTGCGCATCGGCGATCCCCGGGAGCTGTCCACCGATTGCGGCCCGGTGATCGACGCCGAAGCGCGCGACGCGATCGAGCGCCACATCGCGTCCATGGCCGCCCGTGGTTGCCGCGTGCGCCGAATCCCGCTTGACCAGACGCTGGCGAGCCAGGGCAGCTACGTGGCGCCCACGCTGATCGAGATCGACCGTGTGGATCAGCTGCAGCGGGAAGTCTTCGGCCCCGTGCTGCATGTGCTGCGCTACGCGCGCGACGATCTGGCCGATACCCTGCAGGCCATCAACGCGACCGGCTACGGGCTGACGCAAGGCGTGCACTCGCGCATCGACGAGACCGTGGCCCAGGTGCTGCAGGCCTCCTGTGCCGGCAACATCTACGTCAACCGCAACATCGTCGGTGCCGTCGTGGGCGTGCAGCCGTTCGGAGGCGAGGGGCTCTCCGGCACCGGGCCCAAGGCCGGAGGGCCGCTCTACCTGATGCGCCTGCTCGCGCAGCGGCCGCTGCAGGCGGCGCGGCTGAGCGTGGCACGCCAGGCAGCAAGACCCGGCCCTGAGCTGCGCGCCCTGGAGCCCGTGCTCTCGGCCACGCAGGCCAGCGAGTCAGCCGAGGCGCTGCGCGCCTTGCGGGCGTGGGCACTGGAGCAGGGCCATGGCGTGCTTGCGGCCCACTGCGACCAGGCTGCGGCCGATTCACCGGTGACGGACTGGCTGAGCTTGCCCGGTCCCACCGGCGAATCCAATCTCTATGCGGTGCTGGCGCGCGACGCCGTGCTGTGCCTGGCGCAGGATGAGGCCGACCAGCTGGCTCAGCTCGCCACGGTGCTGGCGGTCGGCAGCCATGCGGTCTGGCCGGCACAAGCCCATGCGCTGCGCGAAAGGCTGCCAGGGCCGGTGCGCGAGCGCATCCGGCTCACGCAGGACTGGAGCTCGCCGCGCACGCCGTTCGACGCCGTTGTGCAGCACGGCTCGCCGGCGGCACGGCTGGAGACCGCGCAGGTTCTGGCCGCACGTCCGGGCCCCTTGCTGTCACTGAGCGGACACGCGCCGGGCGAGCGCCCGATCCGCAGCGAACGACTGGTGCTGGAGCGGGCCGTGAGCCTCAATACGGCGGCTGCAGGCGGCAATGCGAGCCTGATGACGCTGGATTGAGTGCGGCCGTGTTCAGCCCGCAGTTCAGCCTGCAGGCTCAGCGATAGGTCGCCAGCAGCAGGCTGGTCTCGGTATTGCGGATGCCCTTGATCAGCCGCACGCGTTCGAGCACGCCGGACAGCTCGGCCACATTCTGCGCACGCAGCTCGGCCAGCAGGTCCCAGCGGCCGTTGGTGTCGTGCAGGGCCGCCACGCCGGGTTCGCCCAGCAGGCTGGCGATCACGCTGCGGGTCTGGTTGCCTTCGACCAGCACGCCCATCCAGGCCCGTATCTCATCGGGCTGCGCGTCAGGGCGCAGCTTCACCGCGTAGCCCACGATCACGCCGTTGTCCTCCAGCCGCCGCAGGCGGTTGGTCACCGTTCCGCGCGCCAGTCCCAGCTTGGCCGCCAGCGTGGCCACCGGCAGCCGTGCATCCTGGCGCAACAGCGAGATCAGCTGCCGATCGGTCTCGTCGAGATTCATGCGCTGCGGCCGTGCGGGAAACGGGCCGTCCGGAACGACGGCCTGGTCGCGACCATCTTAGCCAGATCGCCGCCGATCCGACCTGGCCGGCGGACCAACTGCCAAAGGGGACCACCCGTCGAGACCGGATGACCTGTACCTGTCGCGCAACACGCAAAAAATGTGTAAGCAACTGCGGCCGGCCGGGTGGGCAAAAGAGCGTGAAACAGTTCACGAGTTGAGCCAAACTGCGGGCTGCGATTACCCCCTAATTGGGGTAAACAATCCCCTAGTACTGGGTAGCGACGCACCGTGCATGCGGAGGTCGCCGCGAGTTCCCCGCTTAAACTTTCTCCAAAGGTGGCTGAGGTCACGGAAACGATGGGGTGAAACGCACCAGTCCATTCGATTGCCCAGGGCTCGAATCGACTGCCCCGTCCGGCCCGCCGTCCGCCATACCGACAGCACCAATGCCGAGCCAGACTGCGCCGACGGGATTCCTCCGATGATTCGTATCCATTTGGGACAAGTACGACGATTCCTGCTCGGTCTGCTGGTTGCGCCTGGCCTGGCGTTTGCCGCCGATCCGCAGATTGCCGCATTTACCGATACCCCGGATCCGGCAGTTGCCGGGGCTGTCTACGCGTATGAGATCCGTGTCGACAACAACGCCGTCGATGCGGCGGTCAATACCCGGCTGACGGTGACGGTTCCCAGCGGCGCCGCGTTTGTCTCGGCCTCGCCTTCATCGCAGAACTGCGCCGCCGTTTCGCCTACCCAGGTGCAGTGCGTCCTGGGCAACCTGGCGGGCAATGGTCTGGATACCCGGACCATCACCATGAACTGGCGCGCCACCGTCGCCGGTCCGGCGACGATCAATGCCAATGCCACGGTGACGGCCGACAACGACATCAACCCGGCCAACAATGCGCAGGATCAGGTCACCACGGTGCTGCAGGGCGCGAACCTGTCGTTGGCCATGACCGATGCACCGGATCCGGTGGCGCCCGGCGCCAACGTCACCTACGTGCTGACAGCGGCGAACCCCGGCCCCAACACGGTCGGTGACCTGCTGATCACCAACAACCTGCCGCCGTCGAGCAGCTTTGTCTCGGCCACGGGCAGTGGCTGGAGCTGCGGGCATGCAGCCGGCGTGGTCACCTGCACCCGTGCCGGGCCGCATGCGGCCGGCGTCGCCGTTCCGCCGGTGACGATCGTGACGACCGCCAACGCCGCCAGCGGCACGATCACGAATTCAGCCACCGTCTCCAGCGGCGTCGGCGGCATTCCTGACCCCGATACCGCGGACAACACAGCGACGGCCAACACTACCATCCTGAGTGGCGCTGATGTCCTGATCCTTTCCAAGAACATCGTCTCCGCCACGCCCATCACGGCCGGCACCAATGTCACGTTTGTCCTCACGCCGCGCAATGCCGGCCCGGATGTGGCCAGCACGGTCTCGGTCACCGACGTGCTGCCCGCCGGCTGGACCTTCCTCTCGGCTGGCGGAACGGGCTGGAGCTGCGCTGCCGTCGGCCAGACGGTGACCTGCTCGCGGCCGAGCCTGGCCGTCGGCGTGGTCAATGACCTCACGATCATCGCGACGGCGCCCGCGCTGGTGGCCGAAGGCGGCACCAGCTTCATCAACACCGGCACCATCGCGGCCGCCAACAGCGACCCGATTCCCGGCAACAACAGCGCCTCGGTGACGGCCACCGTCTTCCGTGACGGTGCCGACCTCAGCCTGTCCAAGAGCAAGACGCCGTTTGCCGCCACGGTGGGCGGCGCGCTGACCTCGTCCTTGACGGTCACCAACAACGGTCCTCGGGTGGCCACGGGCCCCTTGCGCGTGGTCGAGGTGTTGACGAACGAATCCTTCGTCAGCGGCTCGGGCACCGGCTGGAGCTGCGCCGCCGCCAGCGCCACGGTGGTGGTCTGCAACCACGCGAACGCGGGCGGCCTGGCCGTCGGCGCGAGTCTGCCGACGCTGACCATCAACACCACGGTCATCGCTGCGGGCGGCGCCATCAACACGGCCTGCACGGGCAGCTCGCTGCCCTCCGGTGTCGGCGCTGGCGTGACCCCCTTGCCGCCGACCAACCCGGGCGGCGATCCCAACACCACCAATGATTGCGCCACCGCGAATTCCTTGGCGGTGGCCGGGGCCGGCAATGCCGACCTGCGCGTCTTCAGCGTCCTGACCACCACTCCGATCGGCGGCGACAAGCTGATCTCCGGCACGGAGTCCAGCGCGACGTTCACCATCAAGGTCACGAACAACGGTCCGGCCGATGCCACCGGTGCGCGCATCGACTACGTCGTGCCCAACTTCATCGTGGGCGGCACGCTGGTCGGTGCCGTCACGGCCGTGGTGGGCGACGTCAATGGCGCCCCCAATGGCAGCACGGCCACGTTCAGCTGCACCCGCACCGAAGCGCTGGGGCGTTGTTCCCAGACAGGCGGTGCCTTGCGCACGGGCGACTTCGTCACCGTCGTCGTCACCGCCTCGCGGCCGATGGGCCGCACCTGGGGTGCGCCGGCGTTCTTCCCGGTCTCCGTGAGCAACACGGTCGAGTTCGATCTCGACAGCAGCAACAACACGGGCCAGGACGAGGTCTCGGTGGATCCGATCGCGGACATCCAGATGACCGGCAAGACCACCACGCCGACCACAGTGCTGGCCGGCGAGAACGCCACCTACGTTCTGTCCTACCGCAACAACGGTCCCGATGCCGCCTTCGATGTCGCCCTCAGCGACACCTTCAGCTTCTTCCTCGCCGATGGCGTGACGCCCAATCCTTCGGATCCGGGCCTGGAAGTGCTGGCCGTGAATTCCTCAAGGCCGGGATCCGGCTGCTCGGTTGCGGTGGGCTCGTTCATCACGCCTGCGGCGAACGTGGTCACCTGCACCATCGGCTACATGCCGGAGGGCGAAGCGCATACGGTGACGCTGGTCGTGCGGCCCGCGTCGCAAGCGGCCAATCCCACGCGCGTGATCCGCAATACCGGCGCGGTCACGACGACCTCGGTGGAAAGCCCGAGCGGTGGCAACAACGGCAACAACTCGCAGACCTCGACGCTGACCGTGTTGTCCAACGCCATCGATCTGCTGATCAACAAGACCGATCTGGTGGACCCGGTGCCCTTCGTCGCGGGCTCGACCTTCATCAACTACCAGACCCGCGTGACGAGCAACGGCCCGTCCTTCGGCACCAACGTCCGCATCACCGAGACCATGACGCCGCCCGCGGGCAAGCGCGTGCGCTTCGTGTGCGACACCACCACCTTCAGCGGCACCACCTGCAACCCGGTGAGCCTGTGCTCGGCGACCAACATCACCTCGGCCACGCCGGGGGCAGCCGTCGGCCCCTTCACCTGTTCAGTGCCCGCGGGCACGGTGACGACCGGCGCCAACGTGGGTGAACTGGCCACCGGCCAGTCCAAGGACATCTTCCTGCGCTACGAGGTGCTGGATCAGCCGCCCGTCAGCGGCGATGTGTTCAACAGCGCGGCCACGGTCAGCTCGGATCAGAACGAGACCTTCCTGGCCAACAACAGCTCGGTGGAGCAGACGACGACGCGAAACCGCATCGACATCCGCGTCAGCAAGGCGCCGAGCGTGCCGACCGTCGCCGTGTCCCAGCCCTTCAACTGGGTCGTCACGGTGGTCAACAACGGCCCGGGCGATTCCCTGCAGACCGACCTGACCGACACCTTGCCGGCGGGCACCGCGCTCAACGGCGCGATCAGCTGGACGCGTACGCTGCCTGCGGGCAGCGGCACCTGCTCGGTGACGGCGTTGACGGTGAGCTGTGCGCTGGGGCGCCTGAATGCGGCGGGCGTCGCGACCGTGACCATTCCCGTGCGCATGACCAGCTTCCCGACGGGCGGCACTGCCCAGAACTCGGCCACGGTGGATGTGGACCCTGCCAAGACGGGCGCCGATGACTTCCCGGGCGGCAACAACACCGGCACCTCCACGGTGACCGTGACGCGCTCGTCGCTGTCCGGAACGGTGTTCGAGGACCGCAATCGCTCCGGCGCGAACGGCGGCACGCCACAGGCGGCTGCCGGTGAACCGCGCATCGCCGGCGTGAGCCTGCGCCTGACGGGCACCGACAACCTCGGCAATGCGGTGGACCGCACGGCCGTGACCGATGTCGATGGCAACTTCGCCTTCGCCGACCTGCCGCCCTCCAACGGTGCAGGCTATGCGCTGACTCAAACGCAGCCGGTCGGCTTCGTCAATGGGCCGACGGATCCGCCCGTGGCCGGCGGGGCCCAACCCAGCGCCGGGGGCAGCTATGCCCGTGGCGGTGCCAGCGGCAACACCGTGTACAGCGGCATCGTGCTGGGCAGCGGCGTGGATGCGGTGAACTACAACTTCCCCGAGGTCCGGCTGGTCAGCCTGTCCGGCTTCGTCTATGTCGACGTCAATACCAGCAATGTCCGAGACCCGGGAACCGACACGCCGATCGTCGGCGCGACGGTCCGGCTGCTGGATGCCGGCAGCCTGGCGCTGGTTCAGACCACCCTCACCGACGCCAGCGGCGCCTACAGCTTCACGGGGCTGGACCCGCTGATCAGCTATACCCTGGAAGAGCCCCTGCCGGTGACGGCGGGCAGCCTGGCCAACGGACCGGTCAACCCCGGGCTGGTGGGCGGCGCCGCCTGCGCGGCCGGCTGCACGGCCCAGGCCAACACGCCTTCTGCGGGGACGGACCGCATCGCGGCCATCGATCTCTCGGCGGGTCAGGATGGCACGCAGTTCAACTTCGGCGAGATCCAGGTCACTGCCATCAGCGGCACCGTGTATGTGGACCTCAACGGCAACAACACGCCGGATCCAGCTCCTGCCGACGGCAGGCTGCCGGGCGTCACCATCACGCTGTACACAGGCACGACCTGTGCGGGCGCACCGCTGTCCAGCCAGCTTACCGGGCCCACGGGCGACTTCAGCTTCACGGGCCTGGTGGCAGGCCAGACCTACACGGTGTGCCAGACGCAGCCGGTGGGTTATGGCGATGGCACGGTCAACCCCGGCACCAACGGCAGCTCAGGTGCGGCCAATGCGATCACCATCACCGGCCTGCCGGTCAGCGGATCGGGCAGCAACTACTTCGGCGAGCGCCTGGGCGCGCTCTCCGGCGCGGTCTACCTGGATGCCAACAACGACGGCGTGCGTCAGGGCGGCGAGAGCGGCATTGCCGGCGTGAGCGTCAGCTTGAGCGGGACCGACGCCACAGGTGCGCCCGTCAA